>NZ_CADDZT010000091.1:35196-39663 GCF_902812655.1 Candidatus Frankia meridionalis
CCGCGGTCGGGCTGATGTAGAGGCGCGGCATCGGCATACGAGCCCGGGTCGCGAGTTCCTGGACGATCGCATACAGCCGAGGCTGTTCGACCTGGCTCACGGGATATGCCCGCATCGCACGCAGGGCCAGCTTGTCCGAAAAGAAATACGAGACCCCGTTGACGCCCAGGGCGAGCACCAGGGCGATTACCAGGCCTCGGCTCCCGAACAGGGAACCGACAAGCAGAATCACCGCGGACAGTACGCCCAGCAGGACGGCGGTCTTGAGCCCGTTGAGGTAGCGGTGGGACATGGCGGTCGGGTGTCCTGTCGTCTCGAAGGTTGCGACCTGGTCAACGCCCGGGTCGACCGGGGACGTTCCCGGCCACGCACGGTTTTGGGTATGCCACTTGGGTCACGTCGGGGGAAGTGCCCTGCCCGACGGAGGTCATGCCCAGATTCTCACCATGTGTGCCGGCCGCCTCACCGCTACGAATCGTCGCTCCTCGCTGTGCTCACTCGGCTGTGCTCACGGGTACGGCCTTCAGTACATCCCGAACGGCCTGACTTCGTTCGCCACCGGCCAGGCCGGCCCGCTCGAGCTGGTCCACGGTGAGGGATGCCAGGGCTGCGTATGTCGACATCACCTCATGGTCGAGCACTGCGAGCGCTTCCAGATGCGCCTGTACGGTTCCTGCGTCCCCGCGCCGGACAGGCCCGGTCAACGCGGCGGGCCCACGCTCGAGGGCGCCTCGCAGCGACTGCCGTAGCAGCGGCGCGACAGCATCCGCCGCAGCGTCCACACCCAGGGTCTCCAGCAGACCAAGCATGGCCGTGACCAGTGTTCCCAGGTAGTTCGCCCCGAGAACGACAGCGGCGTGGTAGGCCGTCCGCGCTTCCTCGGGTACGGCGATGACCCGACCACCGACGGCGGTGACAAGCATGTTCGCGACCGGCTCGGCAGCCGGGTCGGCGGTCACCCCGAAGGCGGCTCCCGAAAGCAGGCGCGGGTCGTCGTCCGACCCGCTCAGGGTCATGATCGGATGCATTGCCGCCCGGAACGCTCCGCAGTCGAGAACGGCCTGCAGGATGCCTACTCCGTATCGCCCACTCGCATGCGCGACAATATGCCCCGCCCGTAGGACACCGGCGCTCACGACGCTCTCGACGACGCCCGGAATCATGTCGTCGGAAACTGTGAGAAATAGCACATCGGATGCCTCGGCCACCTTGGCCGGCGTCTCGGGAAACGCGCCCGGAAATCGGGTCCGCGCCCGATCCAGTGCCGCGACGGAACGCGCATGAAACGCTACAACCGGGTAACCTGCGTCCGACAGCGCCGTACCGAGCGCGGTCCCCACCCGCCCGACGCCAACGATCCCGATGCGAAATTCCGGCACCGCGGGCGCTACGGTCCTGACTTCGCTGCTACCGCCGTCCTGTGCCACCAGGCCATATTCCCCGCCATCCGCTGCCGGGAACCGGCCGACCGGCCCTTCGCCGCATCCGCCGGGCGCCACCGACAGGGGACGGCGGGACGCTGGGAGTCGGATGAAGCAGCCGGTTGCGAAATCGATCGGACATCTGATCGAAATCAGGCGTCGCGGCATGAGTCACAGCCGGCCGACCATGCCCAGGAGCGGCCTGCTGTCCGATTCACGGCACCGTGGTCCGGTCGACCGCACGGACGCCGGTGACCGCTCTCACCAGTATGTGTCACAGTCATCACAGTGAGATGACCCCGCCGGGACGTTGAGCCCCGACTCAATAGTCCGACCGGTAGGCTCGAGCGGTACCCGAGGAGGTCACACAACGTGTCAGGCCAGGTCAGGGACCGCCAAATCCATCGACTCGACCGAGTCGTCATCCGCTTCGCCGGTGACTCAGGTGATGGGATGCAGCTCACTGGGGAACAGTTCACCAGCGAGACAGCGGCGTTCGGCAACGACTTGTCTACCCTTCCGGACTTTCCCGCGGAGATCCGTGCGCCAGCCGGTACCCCGGCCGGAGTTTCCGGGTTTCAGCTCCATTTCTCAGATCATGACATTCTGACGCCCGGCGACGCCCCGAACATGCTGGTGGCCATGAACCCGGCAGCCCTGAAGTCCAATCTGAAGGACCTGCCGAACGGCGCTGACCTCGTCGTCAACACCGACGCATTCACCGGCGCAAACCTGAAGAAGGCCGGATATTCCTCCGACCCGCTCACCGATGGCACACTCGACGAATACCGGGTACATCGGGTGCCTCTCTCGTCGATGACCATCGAAGCCGTGAACGCCCTCGAGAGCAGCGCTGGAACGGTCAACAAGAAGGAGGCCGAACGAGCGAAGAACATGTTCGCTCTCGGCCTCATGAGCTGGCTCTACCAACGCCCCACCGACGGCGTCGTCGCATTTCTTGAGAAGAAGTTCGCAAAGCGGCCCGAAATTGCGGCCGCGAACATCGCCGCGCTGCGGGCCGGCTACAACTACGGTGAGACGACCGAGACATTCGCCGTGACCTACGAGGTCGCACCGGCCCGGATGAAACCGGGCCACTACCGGCGTGTCTCCGGGAACCTCGCCCTGTCCTACGGCCTGGTCGCCGCTGCCGAGCTCACCGGGTTGCCCCTGTTCCTGGGCTCCTATCCGATCACGCCGGCCTCCGACATCCTGCACGAGCTGAGCAAGCACAAGCGCTTCGGGGTACGGACCTTCCAGGCCGAGGACGAGATCGCGGGTGTCGGGGCCGCCCTGGGTGCCTCGTTCGGCGGCTCACTCGGCGTGACTACCACGTCCGGACCCGGTCTGGCGCTGAAGACCGAGACGATCGGTCTTGCGGTAGCTCTGGAGCTACCGCTGGTCGTCGTCGACATCCAGCGCGGCGGGCCGTCCACAGGGCTGCCGACCAAGACCGAACAGGCCGACCTCAGCATGGCGGTGAACGGTCGTAACGGTGAGGCGCCGCTGCCTGTCATCGCTCCCCGCTCGCCGGCCGACTGCTTCGACGCCGCCATCGAGGCGGCGCGCCTGGCGACGAAGTACCGGACGCCCGTCATCCTGCTGTCCGACGGTTACCTCGCCAACGGGTCGGAACCGTGGCTGCTGCCCAACCGTGCGGATCTCCCCGACCTGCGGGTGGCGTTCGCGACCGAGCCGAACCACGCCGGCGACAAGGGTCCCGAGTTCTGGCCGTACCTTCGCGACAGCGAGACACTCGCCCGGCCGTGGGCCGTCCCTGGAACCCCTGGTCTGGAGCACCGCATCGGCGGTCTGGAAAAGGCCGACGGTTCGGGCTCGATCTCCTATGACCCGTCGAACCACGACCGCATGGTGCGCCTGCGCCAGGCGAAGATCGAGGGCATCGCGCGCGACATCCCCCCGCTCGAGGTGGACGACCCGTCCGGGCAGGCCCGGGTGCTCGTCCTCGGCTGGGGTTCGACCTATGGACCCATTGCCGCCGGATGCCGACGTGTCCGGGCGAAGGGCCTGCATGTCGCCCACGCACATCTGCGCCACCTGTTTCCGTTTCCCGACAACACCGGCGAGGTGCTGCGCGCCTACGACAGGGTTCTGGTCCCCGAGATGAACCTCGGTCAGCTCAGGTCCATGGTCCGGGCGCAGTTCCTGGTCGACGCCATCGGCTACAACCAGGTCCGCGGGCTTCCGTTCAAGGCCGCCGAACTGGCGGGCGTCTTGGAGGACGTGATCAACCAGTGACCGTCACCACGAACCAGACCGGTATCACCAACCGACTACTCGATCTCGTACCGCTCACCGACCGCCCGCAGACCCGCAAGGACTTCACGTCCGACCAGGAGATCCGCTGGTGCCCCGGCTGCGGCGACTACGCGATTCTGGCCACCGTCCAGGGGTTTCTGCCCGAGCTCGGGATAGCCCGCGAGAACATCGCCTTCATCTCGGGTATCGGCTGTTCCTCCCGCTTCCCGTACTACCTGAAGACCTACGGGATGCATTCCATCCATGGTCGGGCACCAGCTATCGCGACCGGTCTCGCCGTCTCCCGGCCGGACCTGTCCGTATGGGTTGTCACCGGGGATGGTGACGCGCTGTCCATCGGGGGCAACCATCTGCTCCATGCGTTGCGACGCAACGTGAACATCAAGATTCTGATGTTCAACAACCGGATCTACGGGTTGACCAAGGGGCAGTACTCGCCGACATCGGAAGTGGGGAAGATCACAAAATCGACCCCCTACGGCTCACTCGACCGGCCCTACAACCCGCTTTCGCTCGTACTCGGCGCCGAAGCCTCCTTCGTCGCCCGGTCGATCGACTCGGAGCGGGCGCATCTGACCTCGGTGCTGCGCGCGGCCGCCGCCCACCCGGGCTCCGCCTTCGTGGAGATCTTCCAGAACTGCAACATCTTCAACGACGGTGCCTTCGACACCCTCAAGGACCGTTCGTCCAAGGATGACGCAACCCTGCGCCTGATCCACGGCGAACCGATGATCTTCGGTGCGGAACACGACAAGGGCATCCGGCG
>NZ_CADDZT010000091.1:39986-53861 GCF_902812655.1 Candidatus Frankia meridionalis
AGCCAGGCGTTCGCGCTGTCCCGGCTCACCGGAAGCTCCTCGGAAGTCACCCCGATCGGGGTTTTCCGGGACGTGGATCTCCCCACCTACGACGAGCAGCTCAACAGTCAGATCGCGGACGAGCAGACCCGCAAGGGCAAAGGCGACCTGATGAAGCTCCTGGGCAGTGGAGACACCTGGACGGTTTCGTAGTTGACCAAAGGCCGCGCGATCATGGTTCTTCTCGTGCGGCCGGAGGCTCCAGGAGACCTGGCGCCGGCGACCGGCCGGCGACCGGTACACGAGTAGCCACCTGACACGCCCGGCCCGTCGGTATCCGATAGGCCGGGCGTGTTCGTCGTAGATCCCGAACCTTCCCGTCGCAGGTCATCCGGATCGCTACTTTGATGCGCTATTGTCCGACTCCCCTGATAAATGTCCATAGCTGGTCAGGTAGGGTCATAACTCATCTGGCATCCCGAATCCATCGGTCTGGATCTTTGTGAGCCGAACCGGCGGGTGGTGGGGCTCGGGGGGCTACCAACAGCTACCGATCCGGAGGAGCAGTGCAGGACGAACCGTCCCGTCACCAGCAGTCCCGACCGCTACAGATTCCCTTGTTTTCTTCCCGAACGACACTCCAGGTGACCTTCGAGGTCAGCCGTGGGTAATCATTCCGCTGGCCGGCATTCACGACAGGCGGCGGGTAGCCCACGCCAGACCGATACCGACCGCGCCCGTCAGGCCACCAGCACATCGATCAACCGGGTGTCGGCGCAACCCGGATCGATGTTCACCCCCCGCCAACAACTGTCGGACCCGGTCGGTCTGGACACGGTGACCGGGCCGATCTCTGCCAGTACCTCGGTGCGGCGCAGTCGGGCAGTACGACCCGGTCAGATCGAGGTCCGCGGCTCCTCCGACGTGGATCCGCGTGGGACGCGGGCGACCAGCTCCACGGGCGGGTCGAAGCCGGCGTCGGCGTTAGACGCACGTGCTTCGAGCTCGGGTACCACCCGGTCGAGTGCTGCCCGCTCAGGTACTGCCCGCCCGCGCGGCACACATCGTGCAGCTCAGCGGGGAGCCGCTACCAAGCAGGGTCATGGCCGCCTGGTCATCGCCGGGACCGCTTCCCTGGCCAGCATCTCCGCGCTGGTGACAGGTATGGCTCTGTCCGGCGGGCACGACAGCCAGGCCAGCGAGATCGGGACGACCGGTGCCGCGCCGTCCACCGGGGCCGCAGACAGGTCCCAGCAGGTGCCGGGCCCACTGGTCACGAGCGCGTCCCGGAGCATCAACCGCACGCCGCTGACGGGGCTGATTCCGGCCGCCGGCCACCCGAGGTCGAACGACTCGGGTGGCCGGGTAGACGGGAGTGATCCGGCTACGGCAGCCGGCGGCCTGAGCGGGCCGGAGGCGAACCAGCCGCAAGGCGGGTTCCCCACAGCTTCCGACTCCGTCGACGTTGTCCCCGGCGCCCCCGGCGCCCCCGGCATCGACGCGGGGGGCAACCCGCTCCCGCCGGCGGCCGAACTCGGCGTCGATCAGCCATCGACCGGCCAGGCAACCACCGGGTCAGTCGACAACGGGCCGGTAGCCGAGCCATCCGCGGGCATGTCGCAGGCGCCGACCACGCTCGTGACCAGCCCAACGCCCTCGACCGGACTGCCGACCGACGCACCCGCCGGTGCAACAGCGCCCGCGGACGGTACGGCCACCACCGCACAGTCGGCGGTGTCCGGCACGTCGTCCGGCGGGCAGACCCCGGCCGGACAACCGCCGGTAGTACCGGATGCGACAGTTTCACCCCCGGCGGCTTCCCCGCCTCCGCCCCCATCCGACACTGTGATCGAACTCCGCGACGTCCCGCCGGTGTGGCCTCACAGCCGGTAGGGAGCACTGCCGGTCCAGGAACTCTGCCGGTAAAAGCACCGGGGATAGGGCTTCCCGAGACGGACAGCCCTATCCCCGGTCACCATTATGATCATTTTTTGCAGGGATCAGCCCGATCGACCTCCACTCGAACCGTGCTGGGGCCTTCGAGTGAGAGGTCGATCGGCGGATCACCCGGTGCGGTCGACGACGTAGTCGGCGAGCGTCTCCAGAGCCGTCCTGGCCGGGCCCTTCTCCAGGGACGCGAGACAGTCACGTGCCTCGCGCGCCCAGCGCGCCACCTCGACGCGTGCCCGCCGCATGGCCGGGTGGCCGCGCAGCAGGTCCAAAGCCTCGGCGAGCGCCCCGTCCCCGGCAAACCCATCCCCCATGAGCTGGCGGAGCTTGACCGCGGCCGCGTCCTCCTCCTGCAGGGCATAGAGCACGGGGAGAGTGGGAATCCCCTCCCGCAGGTCGGTTCCCGGAGTCTTGCCGGAATCCGCCTCCTCCGAGGCGACATCAATAAGATCGTCCGAAAGTTGGAAAGCCACCCCGAACCGCTCCCCGAACGCGGCAAGGGTGTCCGCGGTGAAGGGATCCGCGCCGGAGAGCATGGCGCCGAGGCGACCGGACGCGGCAATCAGCGACGCGGTCTTCTCACTGACCACGCGAAGATAGTGGTCGACGGGATCCTGGCCCGGCTCCGGCCCGACAGTCTCCCGGATCTGTCCCTCGCACAGCGTGGCGATCGTGCGGGCCAGAATGCGGGTGGCTGCGGGGCCCAGGTCCGCGGTGATGTCCGAGGCCTTCGCGAACAGGAAGTCACCCGTGAGGATGGCGATCGTGTTGGTCCAACGGACGTTCGCCGATGCCGCTCCCCGACGTAGCGGCGCCTCGTCCATGACGTCGTCGTGGTAGAGCGTCGACAGGTGGGTGAGCTCGATTGCGACCGCGGCCGGGACCACCCCGGCCGCGGTCGGGTCCGCGAACTGAGCGGCAAGCAGCACCACCATCGGCCGGAACCGTTTACCGCCGGCGTCCACGAGATGGCGTGATGTCTCGGTGACGAACGGGACGTCACTGCGGACGGCGTGGCGCAGCATCCGTTCGACCTCGTCGAGGCCACGGCGAACAGCCTGTTCGAGATCAGGGTCTGCCCTGATCCCCGTGAGATCCAGCCCGGTTGCGCTCATATAGGCGTCAGCGTACGAAACCGGACGTTGCCGCGGTACCGGCAAGGTCGAGCAGAGGCTGTGGCACCACTCCCAGCAGCAGTGTCATGATCGCACCGACACCGACCGCCGCATAGGTGAGGGTTGGACGAGTGACGACGATGGGACCCTCCATGGTCGGCTCCTGGAAGAACATCAACACGATCACCCGGACGTAGAAGAACGCGGCGATCGCGCTGGTGACCAGCGCGACCACCACCAGCGGAATCGCGTTACCGGCGACCGCCGCCTGGAAGACCGCGAACTTTCCGGTGAATCCACTGGTCAGCGGGATGCCGGCAAGAGCAAGGAGAAGAAAGGCGAAGATGCCCGCGAGAACCGGAGCCCGCCGCCCGAGCCCCTGCCACTGGGACAGGTCGCTGGCTTCGCCGTCCGCGGTCCGCACCATGGTGACGAGACCGAACGCGGCAATCGTCGTGAAACCGTAGGCGACCAGGTAGAACAGGGAGCCACGCAGCCCGTCGCTGTTCGCGGCGGCCACCCCGGTGAGCAGGAAACCGGCATGCGCGATTGCTGAGTAGGCGAGCATCCGCTTGATGTCGCGCTGGGTCAGGGCCAGCACCGCGCCGACGACCATGGTCAGGATCGCGACGGCCCAGACCGTCGGTCGCCAGTCCCAGCGCAGTCCACCGAAGGCGACGTAGAAAACCCGCAGCAGCGCGCCGAACGCAGCCACCTTCGTACCGGCAGCCATGAACGCCGTGATCGGGGTCGGCGAGCCCTGGTAGACGTCGGGCGTCCACGAGTGGAACGGCGCCGCACCGATCTTGAAGAAAAGCCCGACGCCGAGCAACGCCATGCCGAGATAGAGATAGGTGTCGTTCGCACCGACCGTCCCCGCCGCATCGGCGATCCGGCCGAGGTTGACACTGCCCGCGTAGCCGTAGAGGAAGGCAACGCCATAGATGAAGAACGCCGAGGAGAACGCGCCGAGGAGGAAGTACTTCATCGCCGCTTCCTGTGACAGCAGCCGGCGCCGACGGGCGAGACCGGCGAGCAGGTAGAGCGGCAGGGACAGGATCTCCAGAGCCACAAACATGATCAGGAGCGTGTTCGAGGAGACGAACAGCAGCATCCCCGCAACCGAGAACGCCATCAGCGGGTATGCCTCGGTCTGTACCCCCACGGACGTCCGCTGAGCGGTCGCTCCCGGCGAGCCAGGGGTGATCGCCGCGGACGCCACGATCGCGCCACCGGAGGAATCCAGCCGGCGTTCGGCGACAAGCAGCACCGCGAGGGCCGCGAACAGCAGGATCGCGCCCTCCAGGAAGAGCGTCGGGCCGTCGATGGCCACCGCCCCGGCCGCAAGCACCTGCCGCCGCGCGTGCAGCAGCACCACCGCGACGAACGCCGCCACGAATCCGCCCGCCGCCAGCAACGGCTGGATACCCCGTCGTGCCCTGGCCGGCGCGAACGCTTCGACGAGAACACCCGCCAACGCGACAGCGAAGACGATGAGAACCGGGCTCAGCGCCGCATACTGGATCGTGGGGACGTCGATCGGCCCCTGCGGACCCGCGGCCAGCAGTTGCCGGGCCAGGGCGGTGGTTGGTGCGGCGCTCACGAGTGGCCTCCGGCCTGGCTTGCGTTCACGGGGGCGGTGGGTGCGGGATCGGTGTGCCCCACATCGACGAAGGTGGCCGTGACGGTCGGCCGGATGATATCGATCAGTGGCTTCGGATACACACCCAGCGCAATGATCAGAACGACCATCGGTGCGACCACGATCTTCTCCCGGACGCTCAGATCGAGCACGCCTCGGGCCTCCTCGTGCACCAGTGGACCGGTCATCGTCCGCTGGTAGAGGTACAGGATATAGATCGCGGCGAGCACCATCCCGCAGGTCGCCACGATCGCCAGCGCCCGGTACCGGGTGAACGTCCCGACCAGCACGAGGAACTCGCTCACGAAGCTGTTCAGGCCGGGCAGCGCCAACGACGACAGACCAGCGATGAGGAAGACCCCGGCCAGCACCGGCGTCACCTGCGCCATCCCGCCGTAGGCACCGACATCTCGGCTGCCGCGACGGGCCACGAGGAACCCGACGACGAGGAAGAGCAGGCCTGTCGACAGGCCGTGGTTAACCATGTAAAGGACCGCGCCGGTCCCACCCTGTGACGTCAACGCGAAGGTTCCCAGCGCGATGAAGCCGAAGTGCGCCAACGATGTGTAGGCAACCAGGCGTTTCATATCTCGCTGGCCGATGGCCAGCAGAGCGCCGTAGAAGATTCCGATCACTGCCAGCGCGAGAACCATGGGCGCGAAGTACGACGAGGCCTTCGGGAACAGCGGGATGCAGTACCGGATCAGCCCGAAGGTTCCGACCTTGTCCAGAACGCCCACCAGCAGGATCGCGCCGCCGGTCGGCGACTGCGCGCCCGCGTCCGGCAACCACGTGTGGAACGGGAACAGCGGCGCCTTGATGGCGAACGCGACGAAGAAGCCCAGGAACAGCAGCTTCTGGACGCCCGGGGTGATCTCAAGCTGGCGAAGAGTGGCGAAGTCGAAGGTCCCGGTACCGAGCTGATCGGCTGAGATCACATACAGGCCGATCACCGCGGCGAGCATCAGCAGCCCACCGAACAGGCTGTACAGCAGGAACTTCACTGCCGCGTAGGACCGCTGCGCCTGCTCCTTGACCGGGCCGTAACTGCCGATCAGGAAGTACATCGGGATCAGCATGGCCTCGAAGAAGACATAGAAGAGGAAGACGTCGGTTGCCGCGAAGACACCGACCATCCCCGCTTCCAGGACGAGCAGCAGCGCGAAGAAGGCGGGGACGCTGCGCCGACTCGCCGTCGATGCGCCGGCACCCGCAACCCCCGTGCCCGCAGCCTGCGCACCCGGAGCCTGCACCTCGTCCCAGGAGGCCAGGACGACAACCGGTACCAGCAGCGTCGCGAGCAGGATGAGCACCAGCGAGATCCCGTCGGCGCCCACCGAGTAGGAGACACCGAACTGCTTGATCCACCAGTACTTCTGGGCGAACTGGAAACCGGCCCGCGACGGCTCGTACGTGATGGTCGCGAGCAGCGCCACCACGAACTCCACGAGCGTGACCGCAAGGGTGATCTGCTTGGCCGCGGTGGAGAACCTCCGCGGTACGGCCGCGACGACCACCGCCGCCACGGCCGGGACAACCAGCAGGACCGTCAGCCAGGGAAAGGTGCTCACGTCATCCGGCCTTTACCAGGTAAAGCGCGCCGACCACGAGGACGGCACCTCCCAACATCGACAACGCGTAGGAGCGGACGAACCCGGTCTGGGTGCGGCGCAGCCGTCCGGACAGCCCGCCGACCGCAGCGGCGGTGCCCCGGACCACGCCGTCCACCCCGACCGTGTCCAGCCAGACCAGGAACCGGGTGAAGTACTGACCCGGGCGCATGAACACGGCCTCGTTGAACGTGTTCGCATATAGATCATGTCGAGCGGCGACAGTGACCAGGCCGACGTCGGAGTCGGGCCGGGCGACCGCCTCGACCGGGCGAAGCTGATAGCGCAGGTAGGCACCGGCGAAGCCGCCGGCGGCGACGACCAGGGTGAGGGCGGTCAAAACCGCCGGGGACATCGTGTGGGCGCCGGTCTCGACGCTCTCCCCGACCACGGGTGCCAGCCAGTTCTGCAGGGAGCCGCCGAGGACGAACAGCCCGCCGGCGAACACCGAGCCGACGGCCAGCACCCCCATCGGCCCGGTCATGACGGTCGGGGACTCGTGGGGATGCTTCGCCTCGGGTCCGTCGTGCGACCAGCGACGCTCACCGTGGAAGGTCATGAGGAACAGCCGCGTCATGTAGAAGGCGGTGATACCCGCGCCGAGCAGCGCAGCCGTTCCCAGCAGGTACCCGCTGGTACCCCCCTTGTCGAAGGCCGCCTCAATAATCTTGTCCTTGGTGAAGAACCCGGACAGACCGGGGAAACCGATGATGGCTAGATAGCCCAGGCCGAACGTCACCCAGGTGACCGGCATCAGTCGCCACAGACCACCGTATTTTCGCATGTCCTGCTCGTCGTTCATCGCGTGGATGACCGAGCCCGACCCGAGGAAGAGTCCCGCCTTGAAGAATCCGTGCGCCAGCAGATGCATGATGCCGAGCGCGTAACCTGCCGGGCCGAGTCCGACCGCCAGGAACATGTACCCGATCTGGCTCACCGTCGAGTAGGCCAGCACCTTCTTGATGTCGTCGTAGGCGCATCCGATGACACAGCCGATCAGAATCGTGCCGGCGCCGATGACGACCACAACGGTCCGGGCCGCCTGGCTGCCCGTGAAGACCGGGTTGGCCCGGGCGATGAGATACACCCCAGCCGTCACCATGGTGGCGGCGTGAATGAGCGCCGAGATCGGGGTCGGGCCCTCCATCGCGTCCGGCAACCACGCCTGCAACGGGAACTGACCGGACTTTCCGCAGGCGCCCAGCAACAGCAACAGGGCGATCGCGGTCAGCGTCCCGTAACCGATGACACCTGCGGCCGCCGCGCCGAACACGGTGTCGTAGTTCGTGCTTCCCACCGTGGCGAACATCAGCATGATTGCCAGCGCCAGCCCCACGTCGCCGACCCGGTTCATGTAGAAGGCCTTGTTCGCGGCGGTCGCCGCGGCAGGCTTGTACTCCCAGAACTTGATGAGCAGGTAGGACGAGAGCCCGACCAGTTCCCAGCCCGCGTAGAGGACGAGGAAGTTGTTACCGAGCACGAGCAGCAACATGGACGCAAGGAACAGGTTCATGTAGGCGAAGAACTTCCGCCGCTCGAGATCATGTGCCATGTAGCCGACCGAGTAGATGTGGATGAGCGTCCCCACCCCGGTGATCAGCAACACGAACACCGCGGACAACTGGTCGAACAGCAGCCCGGCGTCCACCTGGAAGCCATTGACCGGAATCCACGAGTACAGGTGCTGGGAGACTGCCCGGTTGTCACCGCTACGGCCCAGCAGCCCGAAGAACAGCACCAGCCCGACGACAAAACTCGCGGCGGAGGCCCCGGTTCCCAGCAGATGGCCCCACCGGTCCGTGCGGCGTCCCCCCAGGAGCAGGATCGCCGCCCCCGCCAGTGGCAGCACCAGCAGCAGCCACATCACCGAGAACGAGCCGCTGGCGGCCGCGTACTGGGCCTCATGCGGCATGGCATACCTCGCAACCGTGTGCATGGCAACCGGCCGCATGGCCGCGACCGCGTGCACGGCCATGGTGTATATGCGTCACTGCACTCATCGTCCGTTCTGCCGTAACCGGAGTTCCGGCCACCATTTCGTCACTGCGCCTGGCACCACAGCCGTCGATCGGCCGGCTAGTACTTAAGCAGGTTCACGTCGTCCACGGACGCGGACCTGCGGGTTCGGAAAATCGCAAGAATGATCGCCAACCCGACCACCACCTCAGCGGCGGCAACCACCATCACGAAGAAGGCGATGATCTGCCCGTCCAGTGTTCCGTTGATTCTGGAGAACGTGACCAGGGTCAGGTTCGCCGCGTTGAGCATCAGTTCGATACACATGAACACCACGATGGCGTTACGCCGCAGCAGGACGCCGACCGCGCCGATGCTGAACAGCAGGCCGGACAGGATCAGGTAGTTCGCGGGATTCACCGGTTCGTCCCCTTCCCGGCTCCGACCGGACGCGAGTCGTTGCCGTTACCACGCGCAGACAGGCCATGAGAACTCTCCGGCGGCAACGCCGGGAGATCTGCGGGCGGTCCGGGCAGCACCGATGGCGCCCTCGGTGCGTCGGGGCGCGCGTACACCTCGGGCCCGGCGACGGGGGTGACCGGGCCGCCGGTGGCAAACCGTCGCCTGAGCATTTCCTTCTGCGTGACCTTTCCGCCGACACGCTCGCGGTGGCCGAGCACCATGGCGCCGACCGCGGCAATGATGAGCAGCGCGGACACGATCTCGAAGGCAAACACGTAGTCGGTGAACAGAAGCCGGGCAATCGCCTGGATGTTGCCGCCGTCGTTGGCTGCGGTGAGCCCGGCGGCGCGGGTTCCCTCGATCACCCCGCCGATCGGGAAGACCAGTAGTCCGGCGAACCCGGCCCCGAGAATGATTGCCGCTATCCGCTGACCGCGCAGGTTCTCCACCAGGGAGTCCGAGGAGTCCACGCCCACGAGCATGAGGACGAACAGGAACAACACCATGATTGCCCCGGTGTACACGATGATCTGCACAAAACCGAGGAACGGGGCATCCTGCAGCATGTAGAACACGGCCAGGCAGAAAAGATTCGCGACCAGCAGCAGCGCCCCGTGCACGGCGTTACGGGCAAGCACCATACCCAGTGCCGCGAGGACCGCGACCGGTGCGAGAATCCAGAATGTTGCGGCCTCGCCGGTGGACGTCCGGGTGAACTCCCCGGCCGCGGAGATGAGGATCTGTCCGTTCATCGGGCCAGCTCCGA
Organism: Candidatus Frankia meridionalis; assembly: GCF_902812655.1. Lineage (GTDB taxonomy): Bacteria > Actinomycetota > Actinomycetes > Frankiales > Frankiaceae > Protofrankia > Protofrankia meridionalis. Next base: position 49,467 of record NZ_CADDZT010000091.1, read on the forward strand.
ACCCTCGGCGCGGGCCTCGTCCGGGTAGGCGGACCCGGGTACCGCAGCCGCGGAAGCATCGAAGGGACCCGTGCGGTTCGGGTCGAATGTGTAGTAGTCCGTCTCGCTGTCACCGAGGAACATCGGATGCGGCGGTGCTGTCATCCCCTCGCGCAACGGGGCGAGCAGCTGCTCCTTGGTAAAGATGAGATCGGAACGGCTGTCGTCGGCGAGCTCGTAGTCGTTCGACATGGTCAGCGCCCGGGTCGGGCACGCCTCGATACACAACCCGCACAGGATGCAGCGCAGATAGTTGATCTGATAAACGCGTCCGTAACGCTCCCCCGGGGAGTAGCGCTCCTCGTCGGTGTTGTCCGCGCCTTCCACATAGATCGCGTCCGCCGGGCAGGCCCATGCGCACAGTTCGCATCCGACGCACTTCTCCAACCCGTCGGGATGCCGGTTGAGCTGGTGTCGTCCGTGGAAGCGAGGCGCGGTCGGCTTCTTCTCCTCCGGATACTGCTCGGTCGTCGGCTTCTTGAACATTGTCGAGAAGGTGACACCGAATCCCTTGTAGGGGTCGAGGATCCCCATGGCTCAGCTCTCCTGACGCGGTCCACCCGCGGTGATGACGGACGACGGTCGGTTCGGGCTGGCGGCGGCCGGCGGGGGCCACGGAATGCGGTCCAGGCTGGGGGCGTTCGCCGTACGCTCCCGCTCGGCGGCGTCGAGACGCTCCTGATGTTTACGCGCACCAGGATCGGCAATCGTGATGACAAGCAGAACGCCCACGACGATCCCGAAGCCGATCAGCCACGGCGTCCGGTCGGTCACGTTCTCCCGGTAGGTCTTGAACGTTGCCACGGCGAGCAGCCAGACCAGCCCGGTCGGGATGAGCACCTTCCAGCCGAACGCCATGAACTGGTCGTACCGCAGCCGGGGCAGCGTGCCACGCAGCCAGATGAAGAGGAACAGGAACGCCAGCAGCTTCAGCACGAACCAGATCACCGGGAACCAGCCGGTGTCGAAGTGCGAGAGGAACGGGATCGGTGGTGGCTGCCATCCGCCGAGGAACAGCGTTGTCGCCACCGCGGACACGGTGACCGTGTTGATGTACTCGGCGAGGAAGAAGAACGCGAACTTGATCGAGCTGTACTCGGTGTGGAAACCGCCGACCAGTTCGCCTTCGGCCTCGGGAAGGTCGAACGGCGTCCGGTTGGTCTCGCCGACCATCGCGATGCAGTAGATGATGAAGGACGGCACCAGCACCACGTTCCACCAGTGACGCTGGCCCGCGACGATGCCCGACGTCGACAGCGTCCCCGAGTTGAGGAACACCGCGACGAAGGACAATCCCATTGCCACCTCGTAGGAGATGATCTGGGCTGCCGACCGCAACGACCCCAGCAACGGATAGGTGGACCCACTTGCCCATCCCGAGAGGATGAGCCCGTACACGCCCAGCGAGGACGCGGCCAGCACGAACAGGACCGCGACCGGCAGGTCCGCGAGTTGCAGGGCGGTGTGGTGACCGAAGATCGATACTTCGGGCCCGAACGGGATCACCGCGAACGCGAGGAATGCCGGGATCGCGGAGACGATGGGCGCGAGGATGAAAACCGGCCGGTCCGCGAGAACCGGGATGATGTCCTCTTTCAGCATGAGCTTCACGCCGTCGGCGAGGCTCTGCAGCCAACCCTTGGGACCATGACGGTTCGGGCCGATCCGCTGCTGCATCCGGGCGACGACCTTGCGCTCGAAAACGATCGCGAACAGCGTCATCAGCAGCAGGAACGCGAACACGGCGACGGCCTTGAGGAGGATCAACCAGAACGGGTCGCCACCGAAGACCGACAGGTCCGGATCGCCGGCGGCGGCCAGCGCCGGCGGGAACGATGATGCGGCGAAGCTCATGACCGACCTCCGGAAGTCCGCCCGCCGACAACGACATCGACCTCAACGGCGACCTCAACGGCGAGATGGCCGTCGAAGTGGCCGTCAACCGCACCGTGGCCGTTGGTCGCGGCGAAGACGCCCGCACCGACACCCACCACCTCGCCGGTACTCCCCGCAAGCGACCGACGGACGTGCGACCCGGGCGAAAAGGTCGGAATCCACACCACCCGGTCTGGCATCGGTGTGATCTCCAAGGGAAGAACGACCGTTCCCCGACCACTGGTGATCGCGACCGGGTCGCCGGCGGCCACGCCGATCTCGGCGGCCGTAGCGGCCGACAGCCTGGCCTTCGGTGGGTGGGCCGTACCCGCGAGGTACGGTTCACCGTCCTGCATCCGGCCGTCGTCGATCAGCTGATGCCAGCTCGCCAGCACCGCCTGACCGGCGGCCGGTCGGGGTGGCGGGCAGGATGCGGCGCCCGGCGCGGGAGCCCGGCCGACCTCGGCGCCCGCCCGGCCGAGCCGGCTGAGTTCACGGGCGGTCGAACCGGGATCACCGACACCGAGAGCGACGCCCATCTCGGCGGCCAGCATGTGCAGCACCCGCAGGTCGGCGACGGCCGGAGTGTCCAGAGCCCGTTGGAAGGCACGCAGGCGTCCCTCCCAGTTGACGAAGGACCCGGCCTTCTCCGCCACCGGCGCGACCGGGAAGACCACGTCCGCGATCTCCGCGACCGCGGACCGGCGTACCTCCAGCGACACGCAGAACGGCACGGACGCGATCGCCTCCAGCGCGGCGGCCGGGTCGGGCAGATCCTCGACGTCGACGCCGGCGATGACGAGCCCGTCGAGCTCACCGGCGGCCACGGCCGCGAGGATGCCGGCGGTGTCCCGTCCCGGCCCGGCCGGAACGGCCGCACCCCAGACAGCCTCGACCTCGGCCCGCGCCGCCGCGTCCACGACCGGCCGGCCACCGGGAAGGAGGGAGGGCAGGGCTCCGGCCGCGAGCGCGCCACGCTCGCCGGCCCGCCGTGGTACCCACGCGAGCCGGGCCCCGGTCACCTCGGCCAGACGCAGCGCCGCGGTGAGCGTCCCGGAGGACTCCCCGGCACGCTCCCCCACCAGGATCACGGCACCGGGAGCCCGCAGCGCCCCGCCGGCCGGAGAGTCCCCACCGTCCGCGAGCGCCGTGAGCAGCGCGGCCTCCCCACCGGGGACGACCGGCAGCAGTGTCCCGGCCATCTTCGCCAGGCCCCGGGTGGCCAGCGGCGCGACCGAGAAGACCGCCGTGCCCCGCCTGGTCGCGGCCTTGCGCAGCCGCAGGAAGGTGATCGGCGCCTCGTCCTCCGGCTCCAGGCAGACCAGCAGCACGGCCGGCGCAGCCTCGAGATCGGCGTGGGTCACGCCGATGCCGGTGCCGGCGACGGCGTGGGCGAGGAACTCCTCCTCCTCCACCGAGTGGGGCCGGGCCCGGAAGTCGATGTCGTTGGTCCGCAGGGCGAGCCGGGTGAACTTCGCGTAGGCGTAGGCGTCCTCACGGGTGAGCCGGCCGCCGGTGAGGACGGCAACGCCATGGCGGTCCCGGCACTCCGCGAGCCCCCGGGCGGCGAAGGCGAGTGCCTCGGTCCAGGAGGCCTCGACGAGCTCACCGGTGGAGTCGTCGCGGACCAGTGGGGTCCGCAGCCGGTCGGCGCCGCCGGCGTAGGTGAAGGCGAACCGGCCCTTGTCGCAGTTCCACTCCTCGTTGACGGCCGGGTCGTCCGCGGCGAGCCGGCGCATCACCCTGCCACGGCGGTGGTCGGTCCGCAGCGCGCATCCGTCGGCGCAGTGCTCGCAGGTGGTCGGCGTGGAGACGAGGTCGAACGGCCGGGCGCGGAAGCGGTAGGCCGCGCTGGTCAGCGCTCCCACCGGACAGATCTGCACGGTGTTGCCGGAGAAGTAGGACGCGAACGGCTCGCTCTCGCTGACCGCGACCTGCTCGTTGGCACCCCGCTCGAACAGTTCGATGAAGGCGTCGCCGGCGATCTGCGCGGAGAACCGCGTGCACCGGGCGCACAACACGCAGCGTTCCCGGTCGAGCAGGATCTCGGTGGAGATCGCCAACGGCTTCGGATACGTCCGCTTCGGTTCCTTGAACCGGGAGACGGCCTTGCCGTTCGCCATCGACTGGTTCTGCAGCGGGCATTCACCGCCCTTGTCGCAGATCGGGCAGTCCAGCGGATGGTTGAGCAGCAGGAACTCCAGCGTCCCTTCCTGCGCCTTCTTCGCGACAGGCGAGGTGAGCTGGGTGCGTACGACCATGTCGGTGGACACCGTCGTCGTGCAGGAGGCGACCGGCTTGCGCTGGCCCTCGACCTCGACGATGCACTGCCGACAGGCGCCGACGGGATCAAGCAGCGGATGGTCGCAGAACCGCGGGATCTCGATTCCGAGCAGCTCGGCCGCACGGATGATCAGGGTGCCCTTGGGGACGCTGACCGCCAGGTCGTCGATGGTCAGGGTAACGAGGTCCGGCGGCGCG
>NZ_CADDZT010000091.1:53886-68624 GCF_902812655.1 Candidatus Frankia meridionalis
CGTGGCCGGTTGCGGCGAGGCGCCGCTCTTCGGGACGGTTGTCATAGTGATCAGTGAGCTCCCGCGAGGGCGTCCGGCTTGCCGGCGACGCTGGCAGTGGCGGCGGAGTCGGTCGCGGCCGAGCCGGTGGCGTTGTGGCCCGCCGACGCGGAACCGCCGGATGCGGCCGCGGTTGTGGACGAGATGAACTCGTCCCGGAAGAACTTGATCCCGGAGACGATCGGCGAGGTCGCGCCATCGGCGAGCGCACAGAAGGCCCGGCCGAAGATGTTGTCGCAGACGTCGACGAGAGTGTCGACATCCTCCGCGTCACCGGCTCCCCGTTCCAGGCGGGTGAGGATCTGCACCATCCACGTGGTCCCCTCGCGGCACGGTGTGCACTTGCCGCAGGACTCGTGCGCATAGAACTGGGTGAGGCGCCGGACGACCTTGAGCATGTCGACGGTCTCGTCCATGATCATGATGGCGGCCGTGCCCAACAGGGAACCGGCCTCGGCCACGCCCTCGAAGTCCAGCGGGACGTCGAGATGGTCCGCGGTCAGCATCGGCGTCGAGGACCCACCGGGAGTCCACGCCTTCAGCCGCCGCCCGCCGCGGATACCACCGGCCATCTCCAGCAGCTCGGCAAGGGTGGTTCCCATCGGCGCCTCGTACTGACCCGGGCGGGTCACGTGCCCGGACAGGCTGTAGATCTTCGGCCCAGGCGAGCGTTCACGGCCCATCGACCGGAACCACTCGACACCATGGCGGATGATGTAGGGGACGCTGGCGATGGTCTCGACGTTGTTGACCACTGTCGGGGACGAGTAGAGCCCGTGCGTCGCGGGGAAGGGCGGGCGCAGCCGGGGTTGGCCGCGGCAGCCCTCCAGCGAGTCGAGCAGGGCCGTCTCCTCGCCACAGATGTAGGCGCCGGCACCCGAGTGGACGACCAGGTCCAGATCGAACCCGCTGCCGAGGATGTCACGACCCAGGTAGCCGGCCCGATAGGCCTCGGCGACCGCGGCCCGCAGCCGGCGCCCGCAGTGCACCAGCTCCCCGCGCAGGTAGATGAAGGCGTGGTTCGCCCGGACCGCATAGGACGCGATGATGATGCCTTCGACCAGCGAGTGCGGGTCGGCCATCATCAGCGGCGCGTCCTTGCAGGTGCCGGGCTCGCCCTCGTCGGCGTTGATGACCAGGTAGTGCGGCTTGCCGTCGCCCTGTGGGATGAAGCTCCACTTCATGCCGGTGGGGAAGCCCGCGCCGCCGCGGCCACGCAGTCCGGAGTCCTTGACGATCCCGATGATCTCGTCCGGGCTCATCTCCAGCGCGCGGCGAAGCGCCCGGTAGCCGTCGGTGCGTTCGTAGGTGGCGAGCGTCCAGGACCTGGGGGTGTTCCAGCGTCCGGTGAGGACCGGGGTGACCGGCATGGTCAGCTCCCCTTCGTTGGAGGGTCAACCTGCGTGCCGCCGGCCTGCGCGACCGCTTCCGCGTCGGCGACCAGCAGACCCGCCACGGATGGCTCGCCCACACCCGGACCGGCCACCGCGCCCGGACGCGGGTCCGGGAAACCGGCGAGCTGGCGGGACGCCTCGGCAAAGGTGCACAGAGGTGCGCCGCGGGTCGGGGTCGGGCGCTCGCCGCGGCGCAGCGCGTCCACGATCTCGCTCGCGGAGTCCGCGTCCACCTGGTCGAAGAACTCGTAGTTGACGGTCATCACGGGCGCGTAGTCGCAGGCCGCCAGACACTCGGCGTGTTCCAGTGTGATCGCGCCGTCCGGCGTGGTCTGGTCGTGGCCGACCCCGAGATCAGCCGAGATCCGGGCGTAGACGTCCTCCCCGCCGAGCAGCGCACAGGACAGATTGGTGCAGACCGATACCAGCCAGTCGCCGACCGGCCGGCGTTTGTACATCGTGTAGAAGGTCGCGACCGCGCTGACCTCCGCCTGGGTGATGCCGAGTTCGGTGGCGCAGAACTCGACGCCCTCGGACGTGACACAGCCGTCCTCGGCCTGCACGAGATGCAGCATCGGCAGCAGCGCGGATCGGGACCGGCCCTGCGGGTATCGGGCGATGATGTCCCGCGCGGCGACGCGGGTCTCCTCGGTGAGCGGCACTACCGGTCAACTCCCCCCAGGACAGGGTCGATGGACGCCACGCCGACGATCACATCCGCGACCTGCCCGCCCTCGGTCATCGCGGGGGCCGCCTGCAGGTTGACGAAGCTGGGTTCCCGGACGTGGACGCGGTACGGCCTGGTGCCGCCATCGCTGACTACGTGGTAGGACAGCTCTCCGCGAGGCGACTCCACGGAGGTGTACACCTGCCCGGGGGGCACCCGGAAGCCTTCGGTGACCAGCTTGAAGTGATGGATCAGGGCCTCCATCGAGGTACCCATGATCTTGCGGATGTGGTCGAGGGAGTTGCCCATCCCGTCGGTGCCGATGGACAACTGCGCCGGCCAGGCGATCTTCTTGTCGGCAATCATCACCGGACCGGGCTTCAACCGGTCCAGACACTGCTCCACTATCTTCAACGACTCGCCCATCTCGTCCAACCGGACGAGGTAACGGGCGTAGGAGTCGGCGTCCAACGAGGTCGGAACGTCGAACTCGTAGGTTTCGTAGCCGCAGTACGGCATGGTCTTGCGCAGATCCCACGCAAGCCCGGCCGCGCGCAGCACCGGCCCGGTCACCCCGAGTGCGATGCAGCTGGCCGCGTCGATGTAGTTGACGTCGACCATGCGGCCCTTCCAGATCGGCTGCCCGGACAGCAGAGCGTGGTACTCCTTGATCCGTTTGGGCATGTCGGCGAGGAAGTCCTGGATGTCGCGGACAATCCCGTCGGGAAGATCCTGGGCCAGCCCTCCGGGGCGGACGTAGGCGTGGTTCATCCGCAGGCCGGTAATCGTCTCCAGAAGGTCGAGGATCTTCTCTCGCTCCCGGAACCCGAAGATCATTCCCGTGGTGGCGCCGATCTCCATCGCTCCGGTGGCGAGCCACACCAGGTGCGAGGCGATCCGCTGCAGTTCCATCACCAGCACGCGGATGACGGTGGCCCGCTCGGGAATCTCCTCGGTGACACCGAGCAGCTTTTCCACCGCCAGGCAGTACGCCGTCTCGTTGAACAACGGCGACAGGTAGTCGGCCCGGGTGAGGAAGGTGACCGCCTGCGTCCAGGTACGGAACTCGCAGCTCTTCTCGATCCCGGTGTGCAGGTAGCCGATCACCACCCTGGTCTGGATGACCGTCTCGCCCTCGATCTCCAGGACGAGACGCAGCACCCCGTGCGTGGACGGGTGCTGCGGGCCCATGTTGACGGTGAGGCGCTCGTTGTAGTCCTCACCGCCGCCGAGTACCTGCTCCCAGTCACCGCCGGTGACCGTGTAGACCCGGCCGCTTGCCGACTCGGTGAAACCGGCCTCATAGGCGTCATAGGCGTCGCCGTACTCAGGAACGCCGCCGTTGCCGGGCGCGTCATCGCCGGATCCAGGAACACCGCCGGATCCAGGAACACCGCCGGCTGCCGATTCTCCGACCGTCGCGGATGCCGTGAACTTCTCGGACGCGTGGGTGGTCATAACGCACCTCGTTGGTAAGGACGACCGGGCTGGTCGGAACGGCCGGTCATGAATAGCTCCGCCGAGCATCCGGTGCCGGCACCTGCGCACCCTTGTAGTCGACGGGCACGCCACCGAGCGGATAGTCCTTACGCTGCGGGTGGCCGACCCAGTCGTCCGGCATCATGATCCTTGTCAGGCCGTCGCGGCCGGAGAAGACGATGCCGAAGAAGTCGAAGGTCTCCCGCTCGTGCCAGTCCGCCGTCGGCCAGACGCCCATGACACTCGGGACCACCGGGTCGGCGTCGGCGACGGCGACCTCGACGCGGATACGGCGGCGCCAGGTCATCGACAGCAGGTGGTAGACGGCGTGCAGCCGGCGTCCGGTCGGATCGTCGGGATAGTCGACGCCGGAGACCCCGGACAGCAGCTCGAAGCGCAGGCCCGGGTCGTCACGCAGGCTCTGCGCGACCGCGAGCAGATAGTCGCGCCGCACGTGCAGGGTCAGCTCACCACGATCGACGACCACCCGCTCCAGCGCGTCGGCGAGCTGTGGGAAGGAGCGCTCCAAGGTGTCGTAGACGGTATCGGCGTTGGTGTCACCGAAGGGCCGCGGAGTCGAGTGCAGGACCGGCGGATGCTCGGCGAGGCCACCGAAACCGGAGGTGTCCCCGGACCCGGACGCCCCGAAGGCGTCATGCCGACGCGGTTCGCCCGTGCCCGGAGCCGCCACGATCCCGCTCATGGCCGTGCCTCGCGGTCGGGCGCCGCGGTGTCGGCCGCGGTGTCGGCCGGTGGCTGCCGCTTCGTCCGGCCGAACACCGAACCGGGTGGGATCGCGGCGGGTCGGCGGGCGTCCAGCAACGGCTCGACCGCGCCGGCTCCGGTCGGAAGCGGGGCGCCGACCGGGAGCCGGAACCGCTTGCGGTCGTTGACCGACAGCGTTTCGGTGTCCACCGCGCCGGCCGGCAGGCCGGCCCGGGCGGTGGCGACCTCGATCGGCTTCGGGTACGGCGACTGGCCGATCTTCGTGTACTCGAGCTTGCCCGTCACCGTGCCGGCGAGGATCTTCTCGTGCAGCTTCAGGATGGCGTCCATGAGCATCTCCGGACGCGGTGGACAGCCCGGCAGGTACATGTCCACCGGGACGATGTGGTCGACGCCCTGCACGATGGCGTAGTTGTTGAACATCCCACCGCTGCTCGCGCACACGCCCATGGACAGGACCCATTTGGGCTCGGGCATCTGGTCGTAGATTTGGCGCAGCACCGGGGCCATCTTCTGGCTCACCCGACCAGCAACGATCATCAGGTCGGCCTGTCTGGGGCTGGCCCGAAACACCTCCATCCCGAACCGGGCGAGGTCGTAGCGGCCGGCTCCGGTCGACATCATCTCGATCGCGCAGCAGGCCAGACCGAAGGTCGCCGGCCACAGCGAGGACCGCCGCGACCAGTTGGCCATCTTCTCGACGGTGGTCAGCAGCAAGCCGCCGGGCAGCTTCTCTTCTAGTCCCATTCCAGGCCTCCACGTCGCCACACATACGCATAGGCGACGAAAACGGTGGCGATGAACAGCACCATCTCGACGAGGCCGAAGATCCCCAGGCTACCGAAGGCAACCGCCCACGGATACAGAAAAATGATCTCGATGTCGAAGACGATGAACAGCATCGCGGTCAGGTAGAACTTCACCGGAATCCGGTGTGGACCAGCAGGCTCGGGCGACGGCTCGATCCCGCACTCGTAGGCGTCGAGCTTGGCGCGGTTGTACCGCTTTGGGCCGACCAGCGAACCTATGATCACAGATCCGATCGCGAACGCTGCCGCGATCACTAAAAGTACGAGGATCGGCACGTAGTTCGACAGCATGCCGGGCTCCTCTCTCTCCAGGTCTGGTGCGGGACGTGCCGACGGCAGTTCGCAGGTGGCGGGCAGTTCGCAGGTGGCGCAAGGTGAGTGGTCGGATGGCGCTGTAGGTGCCCACCCCCACTCACCGTGTATATCGAATCCAGCGGGCGGGTAGCGCCAGGGAGCCTACGCGACGCCCGATCCGGAGGTTCAGGCCGGTTTCGCCACTCCCGCGACGGGTGATGTCCCTCGGGCGCGCTGCCGCGCTCGCCTACGCAGGCTCGAACCACCAGCAGACAGTTCGCCGCCGGCCGGGCCGCGTCGACCACCCGGTCCCGCAGAAAGACACGCATATCAGCGGACGCGTGTCGCACCTGTGCCGAACAGGATACGAACATCGCTACCCGGACGATCCGGCGGCGGGTTCAACTGAGAAATCGCCCACCGGCGCCCGGCATCGGCGCAGGCACTCAGGCCGCGGGCGCGAGACGGGACATCGCATTGATCAGCCGGTCCAGCGCATCACCTCCCCGCGGATCGGTGAGGTTCGCCAGCAGCTTCAGGGTGAAGCGCATGAGCGTCGGCCGCGGCAGCCCGTACCGGGTTGCCGTCCGCATCACGGTCGGGTTTCCGATCAGTTGGACGAACACCCGGCCAAGCGTGTAGTAACCGCCATACCGCTGGCGAAGAACATGTGGGTATGCCTGCAACGCCCGTTCACGCGACAGGCCGTGAGAACGGGCCAGTGCCTGCACGGCCACCTCGGCAGCGAGCCGTCCCGACTCCATCGCGTAGGCGATTCCCTCGCCGTTGAACGGATTGACCACTCCACCCGCGTCCCCGACGAGCAGGAGACCATCGCGGTAGTGCGGTGCGCGGTTGAAGGCCATCGGCAACGCGCCACCGCGAACCGGGCCGGTCGCGTTCTCCTCGGTGTAGCCCCAGTCCGGCGGGAGCCCGCCGAGCCACCGTCGCAGCAGGTCCTTGTAGTCGGTGTTCTGGAAGGCGGTGGTGGTGTTGAGCAGACCGAGCCCGACGTTGCTCGTACCATCCCCCACACCGAAGATCCATCCGTAGCCGGGGAGTAGCCGGCTTGCGCCGGGCGCGCCCTCCCACAGCTCCAGATGGGATTCGAGGAAGTCGTCGTGCGTGCGGGGGCTGCGGTAGTACCGACGCACCGCAACGCCGAGCGGGCGGTCCTCGCGGCGCCGGATGCCGACCGACAGGGCCATCCGCGCGCTGTTGCCATCCGCCGCGATCACCAACGGAGCGTGGAACCGCAGCGGATCCCCACCGCGTCCGGTCTTCGCCCGGACGCCGATCACACGGCCGGTACGTTCGTCGAGGATCGGACCGGTGACGGCGGTCTGCTCCCGCAACCGGGCACCGGCCTTCTCGGCATGGCGGGCCAGCAACTCGTCGAAGTCGAGACGGGGCCGGACGAGGCCGTAATCCGGCCAGTTCGCGAGTTCCGGCCACGGCAGTTCGAGCCGCACCCGGCCGCCGACGATACGCAGACCACGGTTTCGAGCCCACCCGGAACCGTCACCGGTCGCCCGCTCATCCAGATGCCCACCCGGCTCGCCTGCCGGATCGGAACCGGTGTCGATACCCATCTCGATGAGGCTGCGAACGGCTCGTGGCGTCAGCCCGTCACCACAGACCTTCTCCCGCGGGAAGCTGGTCTTTTCCAGCAGGACGACGTCAAGACCGGTCCGGGCCAGGTGATACGCGGCCGCCGAACCGCCGGGTCCGGCACCCACAACGATGACATCGGCGTGCTCGGCCTGGGCCGCTGTCATGATCACACACCGCTCCGGATCGCCGGTCTGTTCCTACTCGTCCACACTGCCGCTCGTGAACGTTTTCACGAGCGCAACGGCGAGTCTAGGCCTTGCGCCGACCGTTGGCACAGGTGTGGGGACCCGAAGGTGCACGCGTCGCGCGAAGAGGAACCCACCCATCAACGAAACCCACCGATGGGAAGCAACCAATAACCGTACGCATCCGATAATATGATCTACGTTTGGCCTGAACGCCATCGAGGGCCGGTCAGGATCTCGCCGCCGCCGACCGGGCGGTTCACCTGGACGGTAAGATCAACCAGGGATTACGCGCCGAAACGGGTGACGATCCCGCAGGCGGGTACGGCAACACACGAGTCGCGGAAATCTCATGCGATCCCCTCGGCCCACAACCGGCCAAAGGCGACACGCTCATGGCTCTCCTCGTGTCGCCGGAGGCTCCAGAAGCGAGAACCGGCCAAAACGACACGATGGTGATTTTTGGTGTCGTCGACGGCCGCGGAAGAAACCAGACAGGAGCAGGGATGAGCCGCGAGACCGTGACACTGTCCACCGCGGACGGGCCCATGGAAGCGTTCGTCGCCCATCCGGCCGGCGTCCCCCGAGGCGGGACCATCGTCGTCCAGGAGGCGTTCGGACTGACCGCGTACCTCACGGGTGTGTGCGACCGGTTCGCCGCAGCCGGCTGGCGTGCCATCGCACCCGCGCTCTTCCATCGTCAGGGCTCCCCGGTGTTCTCCTATGACGGGGATTTCACCGCGATCCGGCCTGCCATGCAGGCGCTGAACACCCTCGACATTCTTGAGGACATCGACGCGAGCATGGCTCTGCTCGCCGACGAGGGAACCGCGGTCGACCGCATCGCGGCGGTCGGCTTCTGCATAGGCGGAACGGTCGCGACGATCGCGGCTGCCCATCGTCCGCTCGGGGCTGCTGTCAGCTTCTACGGCGGGGGCATCGCCGAAGGCAGATTCGGTGAAGCACCCCTGGTCGATGTGGCGGCCCGACTTCAGGCCCCGTGGCTTGGCCTGTTCGGTGACCTGGACCCGGGTATTCCGGTGGAGCAGGTCGAAGCGATGCGATCAGCCGTCAAGAACGCGGCCGTGCCCACAGAGATCATCCGCTATCCGGACGCCGGCCACGGATTCCACTGCGATGCCCGGCCCTCGGCGTACAACGCGAAGGCTGCCGAGGACGCCTGGGTCCGCGCACTGGCCTGGCTTGACACCCACGTTCCAGTCTGATCGCCGCCCCTGCCGATCTTTTACCTGGACCGGCCCCGGGCGGGTTACCGGGTGGCTCGATGCAGAGCCACGATGCCGCCGGTGAGGTTACGCCAGCCCACCCCCGTCCAGCCTGTGCCGGCGATGCGTGCGGCAAGGGTCGCCTGGTCCGGCCAGGCCCGGATCGACTCGGCCAGGTAGACGTACGAGTCGGGGCTGCTGCTGACCGCTCGGGCGAGCCCGGGCAGCGCCCGCATCAGGTACTCCGTGTAGACCGTGCGCCACGGCCTCCAGGTGGGCCGGCTGAACTCGCAGACCACCAGGCGTCCCCCGGGTCGGGTCACCCTCAGCAGCTCCGCGAGACAGGCATCAACGTCGACGACGTTGCGCAGGCCGAACGAGATCGTCACCCGGTCGAAGGATGCGCCCGCGAACGGCAGCGTCAGCCCGTCCCCCGCGACCAGGGTGACACGGCCGCCGGTGCCCGCGGTCACCCTGCCGGCCTGGGCGACCCTGTCCGCCGGGTCTGCCCGTTCGGCGAGACGCCGGTGCCCGACCCTCAGCATGCCAAGGGAGAAGTCGCAGGCCACGACGCCGGCTCCGCGGGCGGCGAATGCCAGTGACGATGTACCGGTACCAGCAGCAAGATCAAGTACCCGAAGCCCCGGGCTCAGGTCCAGTGCGTCCGCGGTCGCACTGCGCCAGGACCTGTCCAGGCCGGCGGACAGCACCGTGTTGGTCAGATCGTATCGGCGCGCGACGCCGTCGAACATGGCCGCGACCTCGTCCGGTCGTTTCTCCAACCCGGCCCTGCCTGCGGGAACACCGCTCGCGGGAACACCGCTCATTGGAACACCGTGCCGGTGCCGATGCCGTCGGCGGAAGCCATCGCGATGACACCGGCGGCCGGCGAGTCGGTCCCGGCGGCACGGTCGAGCGCGGCCTGCGTGCCGTCCCAGTCGGCGCCGGCCCCGATCGCCGCAAGCCGCTCCCGTGTCGGTGTGTCGCACAGCGCCCCGGCGACTCCGGCCTCGTAGAGGTCGCGGGCGCGCACGCCCAGTGCCGCGGCCACCGTGTGTTCACGCCCGAGGTCGGTATCGAACATGGCCGGGTCGTCGGTGGCGAGCGAACAGCGCACCCCCGCGGCGACGAGGGCCGGCAGGGGATGCGCCGCGAGCGACTCCACCGAGGAGGTCCGCAGGTTGGACACGGGGCACACATCCAGGACGATGCCACGCTCGACGAGTTCGACCACGAGATCAGGATCGTCCACGGCACGGATTCCGTGGCGGATGCGACGGGCACCCAAAGCGTCCAAAGCGCCGCGGATCGAGTCCGGCCCGCTGGTCTCCCCGGCGTGGGGGACGGCTGCAAGGCCACCGTCGGCGGCGATGGCGAACGCCCGCGCGTACGGCTCGGGCGGATGGTTGACTTCCGGTCCACCGAGGCCGAGGCCGACGATCCCCCGGTCACGGAACCGTACCGCCTGGCGTGCCACCTCGCAGGCCGCCTCCGGTGGCAGGATGCGGTCGACGTCCGGGGTGAGGCGCATTTCCAGGCCGTACCGTTCGCGGGCCTCGGCCACGCCGTCGGCATACCCGTGGAAGATCTCCTCCCAGGAGATCCCGCGCTGTACCCGAAACCACGGAGAGAAGATCCCCTCGATGTAGACAGCGCCGTGTGCGGACGCCTCGGCCGCGTAGTCGACGACAACCTGGCGGAAGTCCTCGGCGGTGCGCATCACGTGCGTGGTGAGGATCCAGATCTCGATGAAGTGGTCGAAGTCCCGGAACCGGTAGAGCTCGGTGAGACCCTCGACCGTTGTCGCCGGCAGTGGTTCCCCGTTGCGCCGGGCCATCGCGAGCAGCGTCGCCGGGCGAACGGTGCCCTCCAGGTGGACATGCAGTTCGATCTTCGGTCCGGTGGCCACGGTCACCCCGTCAGGCTAGCCGGACGTCTCCCGCACCGGGTCGGCGCATTACCCCCGAAAGATCTCCCCCAGGTGACAGCATCCTCACCCGCCCGTTCCGGACGGATGACCGGCCCATAGTCCCTCGGTCGGGGGTTCGAGCCCCACCCGCCCCACCCAGGCTGACCTGCTGCGATGCATCGCCGCGGACTTGCTGTAGGTCGTTCTGATGCCATTCTGATGCCGTTGCGACGGCAACCATTCTTGGCGGTTGCGGTTCGTGTCCGGACGCGTCGAGCGTGTCCGGGCGTAACCGATCAAGGTTGGTGACGCCCCGTGGTCGTCGGCCTCGGTGCTGGCCGCCCTCGCGGCGTCCAGATTGAGGAATCGGGCGCGTCGGTCGACGGTTCGGTCCGTGTCCTGTTCCGGCCGTACCGTCGCGCGAGATTCCATTGCCGCCTCCGCCGGTGCCCAGGCGGTGCACCGAGGCGGGCTTGGCCGCTGATCTGGGCATGACCGGGACGGCGACGGGAAGTCGGCCGAGAAGCAGTGGGCATGGCTTGTTCGGCATTGCCAACCGCCGTACCACGACGGCCGGCTGGTTCGCTCGCCGCCGAAGGTCAGTCGTCGGGCTGGTGGCCGCTGTGGTTCAGAGTCCGAAGTCGTAGGTCGGTGGTTCTGGCGGCGGCGTGGTCTGTGGTGGTGTCGGGGGTTCGGTTGGCCCGGTCTCGGTGGGTGTCGCCGGGTCGGTGGGTGTGATGTCGGCCGGCGGGGGTTCGGCCGGGTCGGGTGGCGCCGTGGCGTCGGGTTTCGGTGTGGGTGGGAGTTTGCGGGGGACGAGGCGGGCGACGGCTTCGGCGGCCGCGCGGCCGAACCGCTCGGCGAGCCGCGCCGCGGTCCGCGACGACGCGAACCCCACCGGCGCCAGCAGCCACCCGCCACGTCCGCCCGCGACCGGTCCAGCCCCGCCAGCGACGACTCACCCCGCAGCTGACTGACCGCCATCCCGACCAGCAACTGTCCACCAGTCAGGCCCCGGACCCGCCGCTTGAGCGGCCCGATCCCCGCATCCAGCGCCTCGACCAGGCCAAGCCGGTCGACCAACTCGGTGACCGCGGCCAGTCCCGCCATCCCCGTCAACGTCGGATCCGGCCGCCCGATCCGGACCCTCGGGGCCCGCTTCCTCGACACGGTCGACCTGCGTAGTCTGTTTACCCGGCGGGTGCCTCTCGTCAGGGCTTCATCGGTAGGTGTGGTAACCCCGATTCTCCCTGCACGGCAGGCACCCGCTCACGTTCCGACGATCTACGAACCCCCAACGTCAGCCACTACTGGCGAATCTAGGTCAGATCCACCGCACGCCGGGTCAACGCGTACATCAATGACCAGATCATGCCCATCGAGTTTGCCCACCACCTGGTGACTTCCGCTGGCAAACCAGCAGGTCACCGGGCGGATCGGGGTTGTGAGACCCCACACGGTCGGGGTCGAGACGAACGCGGCCGAACCCGGTCCCGACAGGGGTTGGGGGCCGGGTCCGGCCGCAGGTGAGCGCCTACCTAGCGCTGGCTACTTGAGGGCGACGCCTCCGGAGTTGCGGTAGGCGATCGTCTTGTTGATCAGGTTGCCGCCGTCGGTCTCGGGCGTGGTCTGTTCGGACCATCCCGCGCCGAACAGCAGGGCTGCGACATGGGCATCGGCCACCTGGGTCATGTGCGAGAACAGCCAGTCCACCTTGTCGTCCTGGTAGTGGCTGGGCGTGTTGTTCTGCGTCATGTTTCCCACCGGGATCTGCCACAGCACCACCGGCTTGCCGACCGTCTCGGCCATCGTCTTGTAGAAGCTCAGGGCGGTGGCGGCCTTCTGGTCGGTCCAGAAGGTGTCCTTGCCCCCGTGCGCCGGCTGGGCGTACCAGCCCGCGTCCCGGTCGGAGATGTCGGTGACCAGGAAGTCGCCGGCGTTGGCGCCGAGGTCGACGTAGTCGCTCTGGCACTTCTTGATGTTGCTCTGCCAGTCGAAGCAGGACATGTGCAGGCCCACGCCGGCGTTCGGCGCGTACTTGCGGGTCATCGCGATCATGCACTTGGCCAGGCCGGAGGCGCTGTTCTCCTGGGAGCCGCAATCGGTCGGGTTCGCCGACCTCACCTGCGCCGGAACCTGGTGCAGATTGCCCAGCGATCGGGCGAAGCCCCAGAAGTCCGGCTCAAGGTCGATCAGGTCCTGCGACGTGCCGATCTTCTGCAGGAAGAACCGGTAGTCGTTCAGGTACTGGCCGAGCAGGTCGGCGTTGTTGATGACCTTGACCTCGTCCGGGCCCTCACTCAGGCCGGCCATACCTGCGACGTCGATCAAGGAGTACCAGTCCCAGACCATCCTCTGCGGGTGCGCCTTGCCCTGGTAGGTCGCCTTGGCCACGGAGTTCTCGCGCACGGCGATCTGAGTACCGGGTGCGGTGGTGGGGCCGGTCCAGCACCCCCACCAGTTCGACCATGCCGGATCGCAGCGCGCCGCCGTGTACGCGGCCGGCGTAGGTGCGGGCCGGCTGTGCACGTAGCTGTACTGCAGGTCGAACGGAGCGGCGGACATCGAGGCGTCGGACATCGAGCCGCCGACCAGCACCGTGCTGCTGCCCATGAAGGTCTTGGTCGAGCCGCCGCCACCGGTGGGCGACGCCTCGCCCGGGGTGCTACTGGCAGCCGATGAGGCCGATGAGGAGGCCGATGGTGTGGTAACGGGCTGCGTGGTTACCGACGAAACCGTCGGCGTCGGCGAAGGGCCAGCCGCGGATGCGGGCGCCTTGATCGGGTTACACGCGGTGGCCACGCAGAGCGTCATGCCAATTCCGAGCAGGACCGCGGCGGGCCGCCGGGGACGCGGGGGCTGCGATGGTCGAGCTGTGGCACGGCGTGGTCGCGCGAACGTGGCGCTGGGGGCGGACAGGGGCATGAGCTCTCCGTTGTCGTGTCTACGCGACCGCGAGGTCGCGCGGGTCGGGCCCCCAGCCGTTTCGACCCTAATGACAACCTTTAGCGCATGTCTACATCGATGCCCGAGTTGTTACCATCTTGAGCTGATGTAGGTGCCTCGTCGACGGTCGTGGCACCGTCACGAGACCACGGCCCTGCGGCGTCGACCCGGCCCGTGCCGACCGCGTCCTGGCCGCCGATTCTGGGGTGCGCCGGGACGGCAAGCTACCTGCCCGTACCCTGAAGGGTGCAAGTATGCGATCTCGCTGGTCAGGTGCTTGATCAGGCGGCTCGTTGATATTCGTGGAGGAGGCCGCCGAGGCGGTCGACGCGTCTGATCGGGCCGCTCGGATCGCCGGCTGAGGCCGGCCGATCGGGCATGTCGAGGGCGAGGCCGTGGTGGGGCCGAGCGGTGTTGTAGTGCTTGACGTAGATCGACAGGACCTGTTCCGCGTGGCGCCGATTCCAGATCAAGGTCCAGTCCAGGCACTCGGCGCGGACGGTGCGCACCCAGCGTTCGGCGAAGGCGTTCGCGCGCGGCGCCTGAACCGGTGTCCTAATGATCCTAATGCCCTCGTCAGCGAAGACCTCGTCGAAGCTGGCGACGAACATCATCGAGGTGGGTGACCACGGTTTCCGCCGCGCATCCTGGGACAAGCGGGAACTGGTGGCGCTACGTGGGCGACCCTGTTCCTACCTGCGGCACTTGATCTCAGACCTAGATTCGCCAGTAACGGCGTGGGGTTGGTCGGACGTTGGCCGCAGAAAGTGATCGGGTGCCTGTCGCACAGGGAAAATCGGGGTTGCGAAGCCAACCGAGGATCCCAGGCGAAAGGCACCCGTCAGGTGGACACGATACGCGGCGCCGCGTCGTCACGGAAGCCGGCCGCAGGGCTGTCGCGGGTGCCGGGCCGGGTGCGGCGCCGGCGGGAGCGGGTGCGGATCGGGACGCCGGACCCGACGGTGACGGGGTCGGCGGGGCTGGTCGCGGTCGCCGAGGTCGTCGACCGGCTCGACCTCGTCGGGGCGCTGGATGGCGGGATTGGACCGATCAAGCAGCGGGACCGGGGATTGAGCGGCGCCGAGCTGGTTGTCGGGATGGCGACCAGCCAGCTGGAGGGTGAGTCGTCGCTGGCCGGGCTGGACCGGTCGCGGGCGGATGCGGCGGGGGCGTGGCTTGCGCCGGTGCCGTTCGCCCCGTCGGGGACCGCGGCCCGGCTCGCCGGGCGGTTCGGCCCTGTCCAGCTCGCCGGGATCGAGGTCGGCCTGGCCGAGGTCGCCGAGCGGATGATGGGCTTCCTGCCGGCGCAGCGGCGCGCGGAGCTTGTCGCGCACCGTCCGACGCTGGACTGCGACTCGGCCGACGTGGAGGTCTACGGCCGTCAGAAGCGCGGTGTCGCCTATACCCACGACGGGAAGAGGGCCGGCCGGCCGTTGCTGGTCAGCTGGGC
>NZ_CADDZT010000091.1:68815-70270 GCF_902812655.1 Candidatus Frankia meridionalis
ATCCTGAGCCGTCAACGATCTTCGACAGCGCTACTGACGGATGTAGGTCAGAAGGTCAGGTCGTCCCAGGTGATGGTGATCGGGATGGGGTTGGTGATCTCGGGAGGGCCGCTGGCCTCGTCCTTCATGAAGGTGCCGAGGTGTTTGTAGAGCATGCTGGCGCGGTCGAGTGCGTAGCGTTCGATGCTGGTGACGCCGTCGTTGTCGAGCCTGGTGATCCAGTAGTGCGGGATACCCGCGCGGGCGTACTCGCCGAGCTTGTCGGTGGTGTCCTGAGTCTCCGAGCCGGGCGAGACGATCTCGATGACGAGCAGGGCGTGCTCGGCGCGGAGCCGTTCGCCGCGGTCGCGGTCGAGGCAGCGGTAGAGGATGACGTCGGGCCGGCGGTTGAGCAGTGGGATGTCGCGGAGCCGCAGGTCCACGTCGTTGTTGACCGTCAGGCAGCCGAACCGGCCTGACTTCACCGCGTCCCGGGCGTGCCGCTCCAGGAGGTTGGCCAGCCGCCGGCCGGCGGTCTGGTGATCCGGGGTGGGGGCCTCGCAGAACACGATGTAGCCGTCGACGATCTCGATTGCCCGTGCGAGTTCCTCCGATAGCGCCTCATACTCCGCGGCTGTCACGCGCGCGGGCTGCGGGCGCAGGTCACGCAGCCAGCTGTCCTCCGGCAGGGCCGTCGTCACCATCGCCTCCCGGCCAGGTTTGATCGTCGGACGTCCACGACGTCGGTGGACCGCGGTCCACTCGTCCCAGCGTAGATCCCAGGCGCACGGCCGCGTGCGCGCACCGCATCAGGGACACAGCCTCGCAGTGCCGCGCCCGTTCAGCCGGCCCTAGGCAGCGCCCACCCGGACCGAGCCTGACGGCACCGCCGGCGATCACCACCAAGCGCTGTGACGTCCCGCACAGGAGCGCGGATCAACCGATCTCCTTACAGCGGAGTACTCGGCCACCGACTGTGCCGCGCGAGCTGCATCTATGCAGCTCAGCACACCGCTAAGCCGAATAGTCCTCATAATCCTCCGGTCGTGGGTTCGAGCCCCACCCGCCCCACACTCTCCTCTGCTGCTCGCTGATCTGACGATCAGCTTCGCCACCAGCCGTTATGCCTGCCCGGGGGACGACCCCCGGACCCCCGGTGCCGAGCTTCGCTCGGCGACTTGATCTACCCTGGCAGCCACGCTGGCAGCCAGAGTGTCACGTCGGGTTCTGGTCTTCTTCGTCGGCCTTCCGGTCGTCTTCCTGATCGCCGTTCGCGGGTCCGCCGTCGGCCGGCTTGCCGCCGGTGGGCTTGTTGCCGGTCGGCTTGTCATCGGAGCCCCACAGGGCCTCTCCCATGCGGGCTGCCGCGTCGGTGCGCAGTTCCGGCGCGACGTGGCTGTAGGTTCCGAGCGTCAGGCCGATCTGTGAATGGCCGAGAATCTCCATGGCGACCCGGGCCGGCACGCCCTGGGCGAG
>NZ_CADDZT010000091.1:70799-73007 GCF_902812655.1 Candidatus Frankia meridionalis
CCCGGCGGTGGTCCGGTCGGCGTCCTGATGTTTCCGGTGGGCGCGCAGCGCGGTTACCAGCGGAGCCGGAAGGGTGATCGTGCGCCGGCCGGCGCGGCTCTTGGGCCGGACGATGAGGAACCCGCCGCTGTGCCGCTTCGGGCAGTTCCCGCCCCGTTTGCGGCCGCACGGGTCGTCGTCGCAGCCGTGTTGCCAGGGTCGGCGTTGCAGCGCCTGGCGGACGGTCAACGTCCCGGCGTCCAGGTCGACCGCGTCCCACGGCAGGCCGAGCGCCTCACCCTGACGTAGCCCGAGTGCCAGTGCGACCGACCAGCGCGCGCCGTTCGGCCGGGTGACCGCGAGGGTGAGCACCGCACGTGCCTGTCCGGCGGTCAGCGGTTGCACCTCGTCCCGGTGGACGGAGGGGGCGTCTACCAGGGTGCAGACGTTGCGGGTGACCTTGCCCCGGCCCAGGGCCGCCTCAGGTGAGGTGTCTGTGCTCAGGGGCCAAGCTCACGGCGCGATCGACCAGGCCGTAGACAGCGCCGAGATCCTCACTCAACCGAGCCGCCGCCGCGACTATGCACCCATGCTTGGACTACGGGCCTGAGCGTCCCGGCGCACTGATCCGATGGTGTGCGGATGTCGAGTGCCCCGTTCGAGTCGAGGATGGATGGTGTCCGTCGGCGGATAGCCAGCAGCAAGCGGCCAGCGTAGAATCGAGCGAAACGAGCATACCGATCGCTCCGATCGTCTTGGAGGCCGTTCATGACCTCGCCCGCCCGACCCGAACCGCTCCACGACGAGACGTACCTGCCGGACGAGGACACCGGCGAGATCATTGACTTCCTGGCCGCGCTTCGCGACCGTGGCCGGCAGGCCGCCGGGCCGCGGCCTCGGCTCACCGGCCCGGACGGGCGCAGCGTCGAGCTTCCCGAGCCGATGTTCAACGTCCTTCTGCAGGTCGCCGCGGCGATGAAGGCGGGCCTGGCTGTCACGGTGGCTCCGCACCATCTGACCATGTCCACCCAGGAAGCCGCGGACCTGCTCCGTATCTCCCGCACCACCCTGGTTCGGCTGCTGGAGAGCGGCGCCATCCCGTTCGAGAAGCCCAGCCGTCACCGTAAGGTCCGTCTCGACGACCTCCTTGAGTACCGCCGACGCCAACGCCACGCCGCCGATCTCGCCTTCGCTGACATGGTCGCCGACACCGAGCGTCTCGGCCTCTATGACATCAGCCCCGACGAGACCCGGGCGGCGCTGAAAGCCGCCCGCACGAAGGCCGAAGGCTGAGCAAGATGTTCTCCGCGCTGCTCGACACCTGCGTCCTCGTGCCCAGCAGGGCCCGCGACATGCTGCTCGAGATCGCCAGCACCGGTGCCTACCGGCCGCTCTGGTCGAGCGAGATCCTGGACGAACTCGACCGGACCCTGCGCACACTGCTCGGCAAACGCGGAACCTCACCAGAAGAATCCGACGCCTACCTCACCCCGCTACCCCCAGACGCCGCTTCGCGCCGCCCGGGGACCCCTGCGTCCGGCAGATGAGGACCGCCTTCCCGGACGCGCCCGTGACCGGCTGGGAACGGCTCGTGCCGACCATCGAACTCCCCGACCCCGACGACCGATACGTGGTCGCGGCCGCCATGGCCGGCCGAGCCGACGTGATCGTCACCGACAACCTCGCGGACTTCCCACCCGCTGCGCTGCCCGCGCCCCTGACCCGCCAGTCCCTCGACGACTTCCTCCTCGACGAACTCGACCTCCACCCAGACCTCGTCGTCCAGGCCGTTCGTGCCATCGCCGCCAGGACCGGCAGATCCGGCCCCACGCTGACCGCCTACGACATCGCTACCTATTTGCGTGCCCGCGGCGCCCCAGCATTCGGCGAACGCCTTCTCGTTGCACTCGATCAGACGGCAAGACCGGCTCCGTAGCGACGTGGCCCGCGCTCAGCGCATGTCTGGGCGCTCGCCCCACCACAACCCCCCGCAGCGACGGTCACCAGACGGGCGGAAGTGCCAGGAACTACCAGGTCTGCGGAACGCACGTCAAAGCGACGACGATCCCAACGATGACCGTTACCAGATGGGCTAGGGCCTCCAAACCGCCAGGTTGGCGGAACGCATGTTCGAACCGGTTGTCGATGTTGCCGGTAGGATGGTCACTGGGAATCGTCCCTGGTCAGTAGTCGTGCGGCGACCGGACGGATGGTGATTTCGGGACCCTG
>NZ_CADDZT010000092.1:0-4655 GCF_902812655.1 Candidatus Frankia meridionalis
ACAATGCACAGGCCCTGACTACTTCGTGTCCGTGACCCTCGCGCGGACGTCCTTGATTCGGCGGAGATCATGTCTGACACCTCCCGTGCACGCTTTTACAGAGCGCAGGAATTGCTCGGCGCGGATCGATGGAACGTGGGCACTTGACTCGCGGACGACCGGTATGACGGCTGGCTGCGTGGTGACTATGACCACTGAGGCGACGGGAGGCAAGGTCATGACTAGCACCTGGAGCGAGGTTCGGGCCAAGCGGCCTCCGCGAGAGGACAGGGTCGCGGAACATCGCGCCCGAATCGACGCCGAGATTCGCGCCTATCATCTGCGGGAAATCCGAGAGGAACAGGGCCTTACCCAGGTCGAACTCGCGGAGCGGATGCACGTCAAGCAGCCGTCCGTGTCCGATCTCGAGCGTGGCGCGCTCGATCGCGCCGGGCTGTCGACCATCCGGGCCTACGTGGAGGCGCTCGGCGGAAAGATCGAGATCATTGCTGACTTCGGTGATCGTCGGGTGGTCCTCGGCTGAGAGAGGCATCGGAGGTGGCGGCTACGAAATTTCAGCTCGAGCACACGGGTCCTACCAGGATTGCGGAACATGTGTTCGACTAAGGTTTCCACCACGATCGTCTCGGGGTTCACTTTGACGCCGACGGCGGCCCGACCGAACTACACGCCTGGCTCGCGGCCACGGCGGACTGACGCAACGACTTCGCGAACGAACCCGTTGCAAGCAATCAGGTTCCAGACGCCTACCGCGCGACACGGCGGCCGGCGCGTGCCGCAAACGCGTCCAAGGCGGTGAGCACTTCGGTCGCCTGCCACAGACGGTTGCGGGCGAATCCGGTAAATTCCACGAGTATTCCGGCCTCAGCAAGCGGCGTGATCACGCGCTGGGCATTCTGCGAAGAGACTCCCAACTCGGACGCCACGACCCGGGCGTCGACGACAGGCTGCCGCAGGAGCAGGTCCGCGAGTCGCCACCCACGGGCGTCGCGCCGGATCTTCAGTCGGTCATCCCATCCCGCCCGGATCACCCGCAGCTCGCTGGCCAGCTCGCGCCCGTTCGTGATTGCGGTGACCGACGCGGTCGCGAACCTCTCGACGATCGGAGCCACGTCACCGCTGCGGTAGGCGCCAAGAGCGTCGAAGTAGGCGACGGTATCGGTCAGCAGGCCAGCTGAGATCGGTACGGTGACATTCCTGGTCAGCGCATGGCCGCGCAGCATCGCGTGCACCAGCGCCCGTCCGGTCCGGCCGTTGCCGTCCGGAAACGGGTGGATCGTCTCGAACTGGGCGTGCGCGATGGCGGCCTGGCTCAGAGCCGGCAGATCGACCCTGCCGGCGAAGCGAAGGAGGTCCTTCATCAGCGCTGGGACCTGGCGGTGGTCCGGGGGGATAAAGGTCGCTCCTTGTGGCCCGTAGAAGTCTCCGCCGATCCACACCTGCTCCTGCCGCCACCGTCCACCGATCCCTGGCGCGTGTCTTGCCATCAGGGCCGCGTGCATGGCAAGGACAGCGGACTCGTCCAAGCGGTCGGCCAGGTCCAAAGCCGCTTTCATCGCGGCGACGTTGCCGACGATTTCGGCCGCGTTACGCATCTGCGTGCTGCCGAGTTCGGCGAGGGCGATCGCCTTGGCTCCCGAGGTGAGGTTCTCGATCCTGGACGACGATGCGGACTCGGAGCGGAGCAGGACAGATGCGAAGGGTGCCACCTCTAGGCCGAGTTCCGCGTCGAAACGGGCGATCTCGACCGAAGCATCGTCCGCCAGGGATGCCACGTGGACGGGAAGCGAAGGCGCCCGGTCCGCGATCGTGGGCACGACGGCGGCCCGATAGGGACCTTGGTAGCGGATGCGTACCCGCGCGGAGACGAGGTCATCCGGGATCGTCGAGACCCAGTCGCGCTCCTCCCAGCCCAGGCTCGGCCAGGCGGAACTGTCCTTGGCCCAGCCACGGCCGACCATCCCGCCACCTGCCAGACCTGAAACCATGGCTGGATTCTAGCTTCACTTATGCTCTAACTGAAACTAAGGAGGCTGGCATACGCTCAGATACGGCGGCAGGCAGGCCCTGCTCGCTCCGTGCATGGGTCCGGGAGATCTGCCGTGCCGGGCCGTCGGCGGTGTGAACCCGCGCGCCGGTCGTCGCTGGCTGCTGGTCGAGCTGCCGGAGGTTCGTCGGCACCATGACGACGCAAACCCCGTAACGTTCCGGCAACGATCTTGTATGCGTCACCGGGTGGGGACGATAGGCAGCATGGTGGGCGGCGGCCCTACCGGCGGGGATTGCACGACCGGCGGGGATTGCAGGGCGGTCGAGGAGAAGTGCGAGGCCACCCGGTCGTCCACGGGATCCTCCGCCGGGTCGCGGTGCACGACCAGGTGCCGGTAAAGGGTGTCACGCTGCGCCGGGACGCGGTCGGCCGCGCGGATCAGACCGATGAGCTCGCTCCGGTTGGTGCGGTGGCGGGCGCCGGCCGGGCCGGAAAAGAGACCGGGCGGGACTCTGCGAGGGAAGGGGAAGGAGCGTAGATGTCCAGGCGGGGCGGTCGGACGGTGTCGCCGTTACGGGCGGCTCGGCTCGCGCGGAACGCGACGCAGGAGGAGATCGTCGCCGAGCTGGATACCGTCTCTCTTTCGGGTTCGTCCGGGGTGACCGCGAGCATGCTCAGCGGCTGGGAGCTGGGAAAGCATGTCACGAGTGTCCGGTACCGGAAGATGTTGTGTGATCTTTACGGGCAGACGCCCGACGTCCTGTTCGCTCATCAGGACGAGGAACTGGCCACGGCGGACGGTGTGGTGCTGCTGGTGGGGCACCGCGATCTGCGTGCGGCGATGCTGCGGGTGGTCGAGGATGCGGAGGAGATTCTGATGGTGACCGGTTCCCGGTCCCGGGATCCGGCCTACCTCGACGCCATGGAGACCGTGCTGGCCCACCGTCCCGCACTGGCGCATTACCGGGTGCTGTTCGGTGCTCCGCATCGCCAGATCCTCAAGGACCATCTCCTGCGGCTGCTGGCGATCCGTGACCCCGACGACCGGACCCATGGATACAAGACGCTGCACATCGGCCTGGTCGAGGATCAGATCGCGCATCCGGAGCGGTTCCTGTGTGTGTCGGAGAAAGCCGCGGTCGTCCCGATCCCGTCGTTGACCTCGGCGGAGGCGTTCGATTCCGGGGTGCTGCTCGGGGCCAGCCCGGCGGCGCGGCTGGTGGACCATGCCCGGCAGTGCTACGCCGCCGCGGTGAAGGTCGAGACGGCCGCGGCGGTGCGGGCGCTGCCGGTCCGACGGCCGGGAGGTCAGGAATGATCGGACGATGCGGATGACGGGAGCGCGGGAGCTGCTCGCAGTGACCGAAACCGACCGGGCGTCGGTGACGGCGTTGGCCGCCGAGCTGATCCGGATCCCGAGCCGGGGCGGAATCGACCCCTACGGGCCGGTGCTGGACCGGCTGGCGGCGTGGCTGGCCGCCCACCGCCTACCCGTCCGGCAGCTGCACGATCCGGCGGGCACGCCGGTCGGGCTGGTGTGCGAGCTGGACGCCGGCCGTCCCGGGCCGCGGCTGGTGCTCGACGCCTGCGTGGACACCGCGCCGTTCGGCGACGAGAACGCCTGGACGCATCCACCGACCAGCGCCACGGTGCGGGACGGCTGGCTGTGGGGACGGGGAGCGGCGGACTCCAAGACCGGTGCGGCCATCTTCTGCCACCTGCTGGTCCGCCTTGCCCCACACCTGGGCGAGCTGCGGGGCGGGGTCAGCCTGCTGCTCGACGCCGACGAGCACACCGGTGGCTTCGGTGGTGCCCGCGCCTACTTCGCCGGGCCCGACGCCCCCACCACCATCACCGGGGTCATGATCGGCTATCCGGGGATGGAGCATCTGGTCGTCGGAGGTCGCGGCCTGCTGCGCGCCCGGCTGCACGTCCACGGCGTGGCCAGCCACTCCGGCGGCTCGCGACCCACGGCGAACGCGGTCGTGAAGGCCGCCGAGCTGGTCGGTCGGCTGGTTGCGGCCCCTCTCCCTGCCGGTCAGGGACGCTTTCCCGCCGGGGGAAAGCTGACCGTCACTGAGATCATCGGCGGGCAGAGCTGGTCGCTGACCCCCGACCTGTGCACTGTCTGCGTGGATCTGCGTCTCACCCCGGCCTTCGACGCCGCAGTCGCCACAGACCTGCTGAGGGCCACCGCAGCGGATCTCGACACGGTCTGGCCGGACACCCACCCAACCCGGATCCAGGTCGAGACGCACTGGCCGCCGTACGCACTGGATATCGACGCGGCGCTCCCCGCCGCGCTGCTGACCGCCGCCCGGTGCGTCGGCCTGCCGACCCTGCCGAAGGTCGCGGGACCGTCCAATATCGGCAACTACCTGGCCGGCCTGGGGATCCCGGCAACCGCCGGCTTCGGCGTGGCCTACGAGGGCATGCACGCCGCCGACGAACGCATCCGCCTCGACACGATCCCCCCGGTACAGGCCGCCTACCACGCCGCCGTACTGACCCTGCTGCGCTGACCCCTCCTCGTCCTTCCACTGTGCGCTCGGCGCCTTGTCACCAATGGTCGTGACATACCGGTGAACAGTCACCGACGAGACCGTGATCTGGTTCACCCCCCACCCTCCTGTCATGATCCCGGTACGGCTTGTCACACAAGGCG
>NZ_CADDZT010000092.1:4887-8820 GCF_902812655.1 Candidatus Frankia meridionalis
TACCCGGAGACCTCCATGCTTACGCTACGTCTGACTCCGTACACGGACACCACCTGGCACTGGGACGGCACTCGGTACATCACCGCCGACCGCACCAACGAGATCATCCCGTTCCGGCATCCAATGCTAGAACACCTGGCCGTCACCGACGGCCGGCGAACCCTGCTCCTCATCCGGGAACGGGTCGCGGGCCACCCTGCCTGCAATCCGGCCCCGCGCCCGCTGTCGGTTGCCGACTACGACCACACCCGGACCCTCACCGCCGCATGGCCGACCGACTACCTGCTGGTGGAGACCGCCCCGCGGATACCGGTACGCGTCACCGCGGGCGCCTGCGGCATCGCCCCGATCTACCTCGCTCACGACCGGAACAGCCTGTACGGCTCCTGGGACATGGCTGACCTACGGCCCCATATCACCGGCCTGCGTGCCCGGGAAGCCGCGCGGCTGCTCCTCTACCGCCCCCGCTACGGCACCGAAACGTTCTTTGACGGCGTCCACCGGCTCACCGAACGTGCGACCGCCTCCTATGGCGGCCATCTCCATCTCCACTACCCTGAACCGGCGCTGCACGGCACCCCCCGGGAACTGGCAACCGACGCCGACGTGCTGAGCGCGTTCGTCCAAGCAATGGACGACGCCTTGGACCTACGCCCCCTCGACCCCGCCCGCACCGTCTTCCACCTCACCGGCGGCTTCGACTCCGGCGTCATGGCCACCCACGCCGCGGTGCGCCATCCCGGCCAGTTCCACACAGCCGCGCTCCTGATCGGCGGCCCCGGCCGCGCCCAACAGATCCACCGACGTGCCCAGATCCGCGCGGCGCTCCCGTTCGGCTCCCGGGACGACCTTGTCGACAGCATGCACGATGCCCCTCTGCACCCGGACTGCGACCGCGTCCGCGGCGAACTGATCAGCCCCTATGAGGAGCCGCTGCACCGCCCGTTCACCCGCCTGACCCGAATCCTCGCCGACCACGGGGCCCACACGGTCGTCACCGGTCTCGGAGGCGACGAGATGGTCGCCCTGTCCCAGCAGGAACACCCCCACCAGTCCCTCGGTGAAATCGCCGACGGACTGCCATGGCTCGGCTCCCGCGCCCGCCAGGCCCTGGACTACGCCGACGACGCCGTCGCACCCCCGGCCGTCGTCAACTCCATGACCCTGCTGTCCCTGGAAACCACCGCGCCCGTCCTGCTCCGCGCCGGCATCTGGCCCCTGCATCCGTTCACCCACCCCGGCATGATCCGGCTCGGGGAATGGTTGCCCATGCACTGGCGCGAGCTCAAACAACTCCAACGCCGCCAGCTCGCCTCACTCGGCCTGAACACCGAGGTCACCCACCCGGTGGAACGCGAGTCCTTCGCCGAAGTCGTCCAGCATGCCCTCACCACCCACGCCCAACTCCTGTTCACCCGGATGCTGCGCGACGGCTCCGCCCTGTTCGACGCCGGCCTGGTCAACCCCGACGCCCTACGCCAGGCCCTGCTGCGCCTCCACGACAACAACTACAACGAACATAAGGACGCCCAACTCCTCGAAGTCATCGACCTCCACCTCGCCACAACGGCGTTCCTGTAGCGAAACGGCGTTCCTGTAGCGGAACGGAATCCGACGTCACAGCCCGCGCCGCAATAGCGCCGCCGACGTCACAGCGGAAAAATCCCCAGGCACGGCGAACATCCGCTCCAGCCCGGCGATCCGCTCGGCGCGACGCCCCATCAGAAACACCCTGTTCCTGGTGCGCCGCACCTCGTGATACAGCGTGAACCCCTGGCGTTCGTAATAACGCACCAGTCCGGGGAACATGCAGCCACGTCGCACCCAACTCCTGTCCTCACGCGCCGCCCGATCCACCGCCCACCAGGCCATCAACGTCCCAAGCTTGAACCGCTGGAACGCTGGATCGGTCACCGACGTGTACAGGTAGTACGCGGGCTCAGCCAGTTCCTCCGGCGTCCACCCCCACGGAGGCGTCTGATCCTGCACCGTCGTACAACCCACGATCCGGCCGCCATCCTCCAGCACCCACATCGTGCCATCGGTGTTCTCCGCCTGCGCCGCCACATCGTCCACACTGGCCCGCCAACTCGGCAAACCACGCTCTTCCAACCATCCGCAACGAGCACGGATCATCGCCGCAACCAAAGGAACATCGGCAGCCATAGCCAGACGCATCACAAACATCAGCAGCCTCTGCGAATCAGGGAAGAATGGTGAAGGAAGACTCCGGACAGACCGGAGACGACTCCGGTGCTCCTCTCCACCTATAGCCTTCCCGCTGTTGAACAGCGTCACCGGGTGGGGACGATAGGCAGCATGGTGGGCGGCGGCCCGGCCGGCGGGGATTGCACGACCGGCGGGGATTGCAGGGCGGTCGAGGAGAAGTGGGAGGCCACCCGGTCGTCCACCGGGTCCTCCGCCGGGTCGCTGTGTACGACCAGATGCCGGTAGAGGGTGTCACGCTGCGCCGGGACGCGGTCGGCCGCGCGGATCAGACCGATGAGCTCGGTCCGGTTGGTGCGGTGCCGAGCACCGGCCGAGGACACGACGTTCTCCTCGAGCATGACCGAGCCCAGGTCGTCCGCGCCCATGTGCAGGGTCAGCTGGCCGACCTCCTTGCCCGTCGTCAGCCACGAACCCTGCAGGTGCGCGACATTGTCGAAGAACAGCCGAGCCACCGCCACCAGCCGCAGGTACTCGATCGTGGACGCCTGCGTACGCCCGCGCAGGTGGTTGTTCTCCGGCTGGTACGTCCACGGGATGAAGGACCGGAAACCGCCGGTACGGTCCTGGACGTCACGGATCATCCGCAGGTGTTCGATGCGCTCGGCATTGGTCTCGCCGGTACCCATCATGAACGTGGCGGTGGATTCAAGACCGAGGCCGTGGGCGGTCTGCATGACCGACAACCACACATGCCCGGGCTCCTTGAGCGGGGCGATGGCATGCCGGGGCCGCTCGGTGAGAATCTCCGCCCCCGCCCCGGCAAAGCTGTCGAGCCCCGCGTCGCGGAGTCGGACGATCACATCCTCATGGCTCAGGCCGGACGTCCTGGCGATGTGAACGACCTCGCTGGCGCCGAGCGAATGGAGGGTAAGCCGTGGGTACGCGCGCTTGATCGCCGCAAAGGTGCCCTCATACCACTCGATGCCGAAGTCAGGATGGTGACCGCCCTGAAGCATGATCTGGGTGGCGCCCAGCTCGACGGCCTCGCCGCACCTGGCAACGATGTCATCGACGTCTCGGACCCACCCCTCCTTGTGCCCGGGCGCGCGGTAGAAGGCGCAGAACCGGCAGGCGGTCACGCAGACGTTCGTGTAGTTGATGTTCCGATCGATGATGTACGTCGCGATGTTGTCCGGAAAACGGCCGCGACGGACGGCGTCCGCGGCATTGCCAAGAGCATGCAGAGGTGCCCTTGTATACAGCAGCAGCGCCTCCTCGGCGCTGATCCGCCCACCGTCCGCGGCGCGCGCGAGCACGGACGAGATCTCCGAATCACTCACCGTAGTCGACCGGTCCGAAGGATCTGACGCAAAACTACTGCCGGCATCCACAAGGGTCACCCTGCGATGGTACGGCGGGCCCACCCGTCGCCTACCCGGACGGGCCTGAACCCGAGCGCACGTTGTCGACGGCCTTGCGCACCCTGTCGACCACCTCGTGCTGGAAACCGTCCTGGATATGGGTCCAGACCTGTTCCTGCAGGTGACCACGCTGCTCGTCCCAGATCCGCCCGGCCCGTTCGATCCCGGACATCACCAGCATGATCAGAACAACCAGGATGATCAGACGCTTCCCCGGTATCCGCATTCGCCGCCGGCGACGGCGTGGCGCGACAGGTCGGGCCCGGTCTTCCTCCCCCCAGGCACGCGGCGGCCCGGCAGCCCCCCAGCTCCCGGCCCGCCGCGTGCCTGGGGGGAGGAAGAC
>NZ_CADDZT010000093.1:0-2850 GCF_902812655.1 Candidatus Frankia meridionalis
CCCAGCTCCCGGCCCGCCCCCGGTCGTCCAGACGAACGCCGTCCAGGCGACGGTCGCCCGGACGGCGTTCGTCCGCGCGGACGGAGTCGGCGGCGGGACCAGCCCGGGGAGCGGGACGAACCGGACCGCCACCGCGATACGCATCGTCCCCACGCTCGACATCACCCCAGTCAACCGATCTGTTGAAATCTTTACTGTTGTAGCCATCGCCGGAGCGTCTGTCCTCGTCGTAACGGCGGCCGGGCTCATACCGCCGGCTGGTCCCGTCCGGCACCGCCGGCCTCGTACGGCCATCTCGCGCGGCGGGCGCCATGGTGGGCGGGCCGAACCGGGTCGGCGCGGGCCGCTCGTGCGGGTCCACGGTGGTCCGCGCAAAACCCTGACCGCGCGACGGCTGTCCACGCAGATCCTGGCCGGCGGCATAGCCGGCAACCGCGCCGGGAACAGCCGCCCCCACGGCACCCCCGGAACGCCGCCGCTTCGGCCAGGTGCCGTCCAGGACCTCGGTGACAACCGCGCGGGTGTCGTGCCGGGGTCCTCCACCACGGTCACCGAGCAGCGACAGGACGAGACGTTCGGCGGACGGGCGGGCACGCGGGTCCCGCACCAGCGCTGCCTCGACCAGCGGACGCATGTCCACTGGTACACCATCCAGGGACGGACGATCGATGACCATCCGCTGGGCCACCTCGAGCGGCGGGCCATCACCGAAGGGATGACGACCGACCCCCGAGTAGGCGATCAGCAGACCCCAGGCGAAGACGTCGGCAGCCGGACCCACCGGCGCGCCCTCCATCTGTTCGGGCGCCATCCAGCCTGCCGATCCCAGTACCAGACCGGAGCGGGTACGCCCGACCACCGCGTCCAGTGCCCTGGCAATTCCGAAGTCGATGACCCGCGGACCCGAGTAGGACAGCAGGACGTTGCTCGGTTTCAGGTCGCGGTGCACGATTCCGGCACCGTGGATGGCGGTCAGTGCCGAGGCCACCCCGACCGCGACTCCCTGCAACATCGAAAGCGGCAACGGCCCGCGGCTGGTGACGATCTCGTCCAGACGCGCTCCGTCGATGTACTCGGTCACCAGGTAGGGAAGGCGGGCGTCAGGATCGGCGTCGAGAACCTGTGCGGTGCAGAACGGAGCGACGCGGCGGGCCGCCGAGACCTCGTCGGCGAAGCGGGCCCGAAACTCCGGATCGGCTGCCAGATCCGCACGGATCACCTTGACCGCCACGGGACGGCGGGCGGGATCCAGACCGAGGTAGACCACTCCCATGCCACCGGACCCGAGCCGGCCGGTGAGGCGGTACCGGCCGATCGCGGTGGGATCGTCGTGCTGTAGCGGTATGACGCCTCGCGGACCGTCCCCTGCCTGCCCAGGTCCCACGCGTGTGGCCATGTTCGCCATGCCCTCCATGCCCTCCCTTGCCCTCCCTGCCCCTTCCGCCCGCTGCCCATCCAGCAACCACAGCCGCTCCAGCGAGGATGCGGCCGCGTCCGCCGGTGCCGATCCGGCCACGTCGCGGTTACAGGCGACCGCATCGACGGTAACCGCCACACCCGTGCTGTCGCCTGCGGTGTCCCCGGCGTGACTGCCGTCCGTGGGACATTTCGTGGGTCATTCCGCGGGTCATGATGCCTGCGCGCGAATGCCTTCCGGGCATGCCGCGCTGGACTCGTCATGCAAGTTGCGGCGGGTGGATCCCCGGTGCGCCAGGATGGGGCAGGAGTTCCCCCCAGTGGTGCCGACCGACCCATCCGCATCCGGTCCGACCGGGCCACGTGGCACACAGGAGTTGCGCGTGGACGCACCGACCACCGCCGGTCCCGACAGCGTGGCCCCGGCCGACCTCACCACCGACATACTGATCATCGGTGCCGGGCCGGCCGGGCTCTTCGGCGCCTACTACGCCGGGTTTCGTGGAATGTCCGTAACACTGATGGACTCACTCCCCGAAGCAGGCGGCCAGGTCACCGCCATGTACCCAGAAAAAATAATCTACGACGTGGCCGGGTTCCCCGCCGTCCGCGGCCGTGATCTGGTCAGCGCGCTCGTCACGCAGGCCGGGGCGTTCTCCCCGAACTACCTGCTCGGCCAGCAGGCCGCCGAACTGACCCACGAAACCGACGCCGTCGTGGTCACCAGCGCACAGGGAACCCGGGTCCGGGCCAAGGCCGTGCTCATCACCGGCGGACTCGGGACGTTCACCCCCCGCCCGCTGCCCATCGGCGGCGATCATCTGGGCCGTGGCCTGGTGTACTTCGTCCCGAAACTCGACGTCCACACCGACGCCGACGTCATCATCGTCGGCGGCGGTGACAGCGCCTTCGACTGGGCGCTCGCCCTGGAACCACTGGCCCGCTCGGTGACGCTGGTGCACCGGCGGGACAAATTCCGCGCCCATGCCCACACCGTCGAGAAGGTGCAGTCCTCCCGGGTCGAGGTGTTGACATTCACCGAGGTCAGCGCCATCCACGGCGACGAGCGGGTCGAGAAGGTGGAACTCGCGCACAGTAAGTCCGGTGAGCGCCAGGTCCGTCCGGCTCAGGCGATCGTCGCCGCACTCGGCTTCACCGCGGACCTCGGCCCCCTGACCCGCTGGAACCTGACGATCGACAAACGCCACATCGTGGTCGACTCGACCATGGCGACCGGCGTTGAACGGATCTTCGCCGCCGGTGACATCACCGAATACCCCGGCAAGGTCCGCCTGATCGCAACCGGCTTCGGCGAGGTCGCCACCGCCGTGAACAACGCCGCCCCCGTCATCGACCCGTCCGCCAAGGTCTTCCCCGGCCACAGCTCCGACGACGGCCCCATCCCCGCTTGAACCCGACCACACCACCACCACC
>NZ_CADDZT010000093.1:3126-5937 GCF_902812655.1 Candidatus Frankia meridionalis
GCAGACTGGGGGCATGCGGGGTCTACTGGTGATCGGACACGGCTCACGACGGGACGACGCGAACGCGACCGTCCGTGAGGTCGCCCGTCTCCTTGCCCGGCCCGACCGTGCCGGGCAAGGAGACGGGCAGGCCCGCTGGGACGCGGTGGAGCCGGCGTTTCTGGAACTGGCCCAGCCCGACATCGTCGCCGGCTACGGGATCCTGACCGCCGCAGGCTGCACCGAGATCCTCGCCCACCCCTTCTTCCTGTTCGAGGGCAGCCACACCACGCACGACATTCCGGCTGCCCTCACGAGAGCGCAGGCGCGGTTCCCCGACACCCGTTGGCGACTGACCGCACCACTCGGGCTACACCCGGGGGTACTGACCGCCGTCACCGCCCGCATCGACGACACCCTGGCGGGTGATCACCGGGCCGACATCGCTGTCACCGCCGATACGCCCGTCACCGCGAACGGGCCGCGGTGACGGCGGCGATGACCGCGGCAGCCAACGGGTAGATTCCGGGCTCGCTTGCCACGGCGTCCACCCGGATGTCCGCCCGCTGGCAGGCCGCGGCGGTGCGTCCGCCCACGACGGCCACCAAGATCCCGGCCGGTAGGGGACCGTACAGTGCCGCTGTCGCACGGGCCGCGGTGGACGACGCGAACGCGACCGCATGCAGGTCGCCGTGCCGCAGCTCCTCGACGATCCGCGGGTCGGGCTCCGCCTCGACGTCGGCCACCGGGCCGGGACGCGACACCACCGTCTCCACGGCATCCGCGCCGAGGGCGCGCAGCCGCGCGGCGAGCAGGCCGGGACGCGGTCTCGTACGCGGGACCAGCACCCGCAGGCCTGCCAGGGGCCGGTCGGTGACACTGCCGGCGGTCGGCGTCGGCCCGTCACCGGCCGATCCGCGTTCGTCCGGACCCACCGGCGGACCCACCGGCGGACCGATCTGCGGCACCGCGTCGCAACGGGCCGCGACGTCGCCGATCACCACCACCGCGGGTGACCGCACGCCGAGCGCGATCGCGTCGACCGCGACCGCGTCGAGGGTGGCCCGCACGATCCGCTGTGCCGGCGTGGTCGCCCGTTCAATCACCGCGACCGGTGTGTCCGGTGACCGTCCTCCTTCGAGGAGCGCGGCCGCGATCTCGGCGAGCCGCGCAATGCCCATCAGTACGACAACCGTCATCCGGGACGCGCCCAGCGCCGCCCAGTCGACGGTGGACTCCAGATGCCCGGGCGGCAGATGGCCGGACACGACCGCCACATCCTGCGCGATGCCACGGTGGGTGACCGGGATACCGGCATAGGCGGGAGCGGCGAACGCCGAGGTGACACCCGGGACGACCGTGCACGCCACCCCCGCGAGCCGGCACGCCTCCGCCTCCTCGCCGCCGCGTCCGAGGACGAACGGGTCCCCGCCCTTGAGCCGGACGACAAGGTGACCAGCAAGCGCGCGATCGACCAGCAGTGCGTTGAGGTCCTCCTGGGTCCGGGTCAGCGCGCCGGCGCTCTTGCCACTGTAAATGATCTCAGCGCCGGGCCGGACGAACGCAAGGACCTCAGCGGACACCAGGCGGTCGGTGACGACGACGTCGGCCCTGCCCAGAAGTTCCCGGCCACGGATGGTCAGCAACCCCGGATCCCCCGGCCCTGCCCCGACCAGCCAGACCTCCCCCGGAGCCCGCACCGGTCCGCCCGGGTCCGACCCGTCTGCCGCACCGTCGCCACCGCCGCCGCGGACCTCGTTCATCCCCGCGACGCTACCGCCGGACGACGGGACCCGGCCTTCGCGCTGTCCGTGGCAGCTCGTCGTCATCGGATGGGGACACGGCAGGGGCCGGGAACGCCGGGGTCAGTGGATGCCGCATTCGGTCTTGGTGGAGCCGGCCCAACGGCCCGCGCGGCCCTCGCCACGCCGGGTGCACGGCCAGCAGCCGACCGAGTCGTAGCCGTCCGACAGCAACGGGTTGACGATGACGTCGTGCTCCCCGACGTAGCGGGTGACGTCCTCATCCGTCCAGGCCGCCAAAGGATGGATCTTCACCTTGCCGCGCCGTTCGTCCCACCCCACGACCGGGAGGTTCTTACGCCCGGCGGTCTCGGCCCGTCGGGAACCCGCAGCCCATGCCCGGTATGGCGCCAGCGCCCGGTCCAGTGGCACGACCTTGCGCATCCGGCAGCACAGGTCCGGGTCCCGCTCGAACAGGTTCGGCCCGTACACGGCGTCCTGGCCGACCACGGTGAGCTGCGCACCAGCACTGATCAACGGTAGGTCGTAACGGTGCATGACCGCGTCCCGGGTGCCGACCGTCTCGGCGAAGTGATAGCCGGTGTCGATGAACACCACCGGGACGTCCGAACGGATCCGGGCGAGCATGTCGACGAGCACGGCTTCGGCCATGGATGCCGCAACCGCGAGCTTCGGGCCGAACTCCTCCACCGCCCAGGTAAGGATCTCCTGGGCCGGCGCGCCTTCCAGCTCGTCACCGGCTTGCAGGGCACGGGACTTCAACGCGGCATCCATCAGTCCTTCTCCTCCGTCGCTGCGGTGACCACGGGGTTGGTGACCGTCGTGTTATTGCTCGAAACCGGATGTACCGGATGTACCGTGTGTCCCGGCCGGCTCGGCCGCGACCGCGATGGCGGTCAGGCTCAGCCGGAAGGCCCGCCGGCAGCTTCGGCACGACCACTGGCCATGGCCGGAACCGCCGGATGCCTCCTGTGCCGGTGGCAGGTAGGGGACGAGATCCTCCTCGCCGCAGTACGGGCAGTAGAAGGGAACGGAATGCGCGCTAGCCATCGCAGGCTCCGGAACCGTT
>NZ_CADDZT010000093.1:6167-11673 GCF_902812655.1 Candidatus Frankia meridionalis
GCGAGCACCGATTCGTCGACCCGCTCCACCCAGTCCGCGAAGGACTCACCCTCGCCCCGACCATCCGAATAGGCGCGTAGCAACCCGTCGACATAGTCGACGACCCCGGCCGAGGTGACCTTCAACCCGCGGGACTTGCGGCCCAGCCGCGACCGGGTGCCGAGATGACCACCAAGGTGGATCTGGAAGCCTTCGACCAGCTCCCCGGAGGCGTCCGGGACCAGGGAACCCTTGAGCCCGATGTCGGCGACCTGGAAGCGTGCGCAGGCGTTGGGGCATCCGTTGACGTGGATGCCGATCGGCTCGTCGAAGTCGGGCAGGCGTCGCTCAAGCTCGTCGATCAGGGACCCGGCCTTCGCCTTGGTCTCGACGATCGCGAGCTTGCAGAACTCGATACCGGTGCAGGCCATGGTCCCGCGCCGGAAGACGCTCGGCCGGACGACCAGGTCGAGCACGCCGAGCTCCGCCTCCAGTTCGTCGATCCCGGCCGGGTCGACGTCGAGGATGACCAGCTTCTGTGTGGTCGTCGCCCGGACGCGGCCCTGGCCGAAGCGGTCCGCGAGGTCCGCGACCGCGGTGAGTGTGGTGCCGGTGAGCCTGCCGGCGCGGGGGGCGAAGCCGACCGCGAGGCGCCCGTCGGTCTGCTGGTGGACACCGATGTGGTCGCGCCCCTCGTTGCGAGGCGGTGCCGGCGGCGGGCCGTCGGGCAGCGGCGCGGTCAGGTACTCCTTCTCCAGGGTGGCCCGGACCCACTCGGGTCCCATGTCCGCGACCAGGAACTTCAGCCGGGCCCGGGTGCGCATCCGCCGGTAGCCGTGGTCCCGGAACAGGCTCGCCACCCCATGCCAGACCTCGGCGACCCGGTCGGGGGTCACGAAGGCGCCGAGCCGGACCCCGAGCTTGGGGTTCGTCGACAGGCCGCCGCCGACCCACAGGTCGTAACCGGCGCCCAGTTCGGGGTGGACGACACCGACGAACGCGATGTCGTTGATCTCATGCAGCGTGCAGTGGTCGGCGCAGCCGGAGATCGCGCTCTTGAACTTGCGCGGCAGGTTACTGAGGGACGTGTCGCCCAGGTAGAGCCGGACGGTCTCCTCGATCGCCGGGGTCGCGTCGATTACCTCGTCCCCGTCGACACCGGCCAGCGGGCACCCGAGGATGACTCTCGGGGTGTCACCGCATGATTCGGCCGTTGTCAGCCCGGCGCCCTCGAGCGCGCCCCAGATCGCCGGGACGTCCTCGATGCGGATCCAGTGGAGCTGGATGTTCTGCCGGTCGGTGACGTCCGCGACGTCCCGTCCGTACCGGGTGGAGATCCCCGCGATGACGCGAAGCTGATCGCTGGTCATCCGTCCGCCGTCGAGGCGGATGCGCTGCATGAAGAAGGGCGCGTCGAGCTCCTCGGGCTCGAGGACGGCCGTCTTTCCGCCGTCGATCCCCTCCCTGCGCTGGGTGTAGAGCCCCCACCAGCGGAATCGGCCGCGCAGATCCTGCGGGTCGATCCCGGCGAACCCGGTGTACGGATAGCGGTTGAGGATCCGGTCTCGGACGGCCAGGCCGTCCTGGTCCTTCTTCATCCGCTCGTTGGGGTTGAGGGGCTCAAGATGCCCGAGTGCCCACTGCCCCTGCCCCTTGGGCCGGGACGGGCGTGCGGAACGGGAACGCGCAGGGATTGTCATCAAGATCTCTCGCAGCCGGGGCGGGGTACGCCCAGATGGGTGGCGCGCGGGATGGTCAGGGGTGGCGTGGACAGCCCGCGCTCGCGACCCTGAGCAGGTCGATGTGCAGACGCGCGACCAGACAGAGGTCCACCAGACCGACGTTCACCCGGCCAAAGCCTTCATGGCCGATGTGTTGGGAACCGGTGCGTCGAGGGCTGAAGCCCGCCCTGCCTGAACCGGTCAGGCCGAACTCCGGGCGCACAGTCACGTTCCCATGTTCGCACATCGAGCACCCTCGAGTGGGCGTTCATACCGAGAATCAGCGCAGGACTACCCAGAGTCGGGAATCGACAATACCCCACTATTTTAATCGAAAATCCCGGACATTCAGCGTCGAGTGGACCCGCCCGCCGCGGTCCGGGCCGGGGCGCGTCCGCACACATCTCGAAGGCGGTCGACCAGACCGTCCGTGGCAAGGCCCTTCTCGATCAGGGCGTGTGCGCCGAGCGCCGACGCCTGCTCGCCGAGGGCCTGCTCGGAGAAACCGGTGAAGATGACAACCCGCGCGCCGGGCGCGGCCCGACGTACCGCGGGCAGGGCCGCGAGTCCGTCCAGGACGGGCATGGCCACGTCAAGCAGAACCAGGTCGGGAACGGTACGTGACACGATCTCGACCGCCTCGGCGCCGTCCCGGGCCTGGCCGACGACCACGAAGTCCGGCTCCATGTCCAACAGAAGGCAGACGAGATCACGCACACCGTCCGCATCGTCAGCCACAACGACCCGGACGGCGGCCTGCGCCTGTGGCTTCCCGTCCATATCCGACGTTCTACGCCACGCAGGCACCACCCGCCCATCGTCATTAGGGGTGGTTTCCAGAGCTAGCCCCCGTCTAATCCCCCGATGCCGACCGCACGCGTATCCAGGATGTCACCGAAATCTGCCGGCAACTCCGACACCCGCCAAAGATGGCACGATCATGGTTCTTTTCGTGGCACCGGAGACCCAAGTTCGACCTAAGCGATGTGGACCGATTGTTTGTGGATTGTTGTTGATGTGGCCGGCGTAACCCTGTGGGCAACCGCCGGCAACTTCGGGCGGGCCTGGTCACCGCAACGGGCCATCGTCGGGATGCCGCCGGCACGACACCCGCCCCGCAACCGCCGGGTCACCTCGACCTCGGACGGCAGCGACCCGGCACAGGCGTGTTGCCAATAACCGAGAGCGCACACTGAACACGGAAGGTAGTCGAGATCAACCTCGACGTAGGGGACTTTTGTCCTCTGGTCATTTTGGGCGCGGCATGAAGTAACATAGTTACATGCGGTAATGCAATTTGCCTGAGACCACCCCGACACAGGCAACGCGGACGGCCGGCATCGTGACACCGATCGAGAGACGCCCGGCGACCGCCCACGCTGCCCGGTGTTCCCGAAAGGAAGCAGGCGCAGATGCGGCAACGGAGCCGAGGCCATGACGGCACGGCCACCGCGGAGGATTTTCTGCCGTTGGAGATCCGTCGCAGACGTGAAGAACGTGAACTGTCCCATGAGGATCTCGCAGAGATCACCGGCTACAGCCGACGGTACATCAGTCAGTTGGAACACCGTAGCCGTGGCATCCCGGCACTGCCGGTCCTGAAGGCCGTGGACGCCGCTCTGGCGGCCGGTGGCGCTCTGGTGCGGCTGCGCCATGCCGCGGCCGAAGCCCGCTCCGAACGACTACGCCGCCGGCCCGACCCGGAGGTCGAATCCCGCCGCAGGATACATGATCTTCTCGATCGTGAACTCTACGACCGGAAGCTGGACTTCCTCGACCGGGGCGTGGCCGAGCTGATCGAGTCAGTCGAACATCTGACCCCCGCCGGCATCACCACCCGGGTACAGGACCAGCAGCACCTCGCCGACGTTCTTCTGGACACCCGGATGCTTCCCCATCAGCAGCTCCGCCTTTTCATGCTTGCCGGCCATCTCGCGGCTCTGCAGGCGGTAGCCCTACTCGACGACAACGAGTTCCAAAAGGCGAGCACCTGTTGCCTGGAAGCTGCCGTTTTCACCGAACTGACCGGCCACGAGGGGCTACGAGCCTGGACGCTCGCGGTGAACAGCCTTATCGAGGCGGCTGTCCGCAATGTTGAAAAGGACCGCGCATACCCCCGGTTGGACGGGACCACCACGGAAACCAGCCAGACAATGACGGCCACGTCCGAGACTGCCACATCCGGTAACACCATCTCTCTCGAGAATGCCGGCGATTCGGCACAACCGCCCATGACGAGCCCGTCGGCGCCGACGCCGGACGAACTGCTGGTTGCTCCAGGCGGCCTGTCGACGCCACCGATCCTCGTCGCCATCGTCAAAGATCGGGTCGCCCGCTTCGCGACCGCAACCGCCGAACGCACGCACCCGCCAGCAGGCCCGTCCCGGACGTTTCGACCACCCGTGTGAGGCGACCCGGCGGGCCCCTGCCGAACTGAACACGGCCGAGGCCCGCCGGCGACCAGCCCGATGCTCTAAACGTCGGCGAAAACCACGCCGCCGCGAGGCGGAACCGCTCCGCGGGCCGCCGCCCGCCGCGCGAAGGTCATCAGTCCCTCTATCTGGCGATCTCCCAGTGAGAAGTCCAGAGCCGTGAAGTAGCGCATCAGCGTCGCGGCGTCGAACACCTCCCAGCGCGCCGCATGCCGAGCGACCGCGTCCACCTGGCGTAGCGCGAGGTCGAGACTGGCGCGGAAAGCATCGTGAACGTCCTTGACCACCCCTGGATGCGCCTGGGCGAAGTCACGGCGGGCCGCCCAGATCGCGAACACCATCGGCAACCCCGACCAGGCCCGCCAGGCCGCACCCAGATCGACCACGCGCAGTGGATGCGAATCCCCGGCCCGCTCGGCATCGTAGGTGGCCCGCAGCGCGACATCGCCGATCAGTACGGCGGCGTCAGCCTCCCGCAGCATCCCGGGAAGATCCGGCGGCATGGTCGTGTAGCTCGGGTCGAGCCCCAGCTGCTCTTCCAGCAGCATCTGTGCCAGCAGGACGCTCGTCCGCGAGGTGGAACCCAACGCCACCGATCGGATCCGCTCCAACGGCACGGCGCTCACGAGAACCACCGACAGCACGGGACCGTCCGAACCGACCGCGAGGTTCGGCAGGGCCACGAGGTCGTCCGCATGCCGCAGGTACTCGACCAGACTGATCGGCCCGATGTCGAGGTCGCCCGCAGCCAGGGCTTCGTTGAGCCGGTCGGGTGTGTTCTTGGTCAGCTCGACGTCGAGCACAGCGCCGGAGTGCACCAGGCCCCAGTAGAGCGGGAGGCAGTTGAGGAACTGGATGTGGCCGACCCGCGGGCGCACCCGCACCGACCCCGACCCCGACCCCGACCCCGACGTCAAGGCCTGCGTCGGCACCGGGATGGTC
Organism: Candidatus Frankia meridionalis; assembly: GCF_902812655.1. Lineage (GTDB taxonomy): Bacteria > Actinomycetota > Actinomycetes > Frankiales > Frankiaceae > Protofrankia > Protofrankia meridionalis. The sequence goes on from NZ_CADDZT010000093.1 coordinate 11,242, forward strand.
AACTCATCGTCGGTCAACGCAGCCAGCCACGTCGTTGTTGGAGGGCGCCCAGCACCGCTCGGCGCTGGCGAAGCGCCAACGGATAACTCACGAGCCCGCTGAGAACCACCGCCAGGGCGAACGCCAGCCATTCGTGCACCCCGAGTGCCAGTACCGCGATCAGCGTCACCAAGAAGACCACAAACCGCAACGCGAAATAGCGGGCGTTGATGGCGAGCAGGCCCCGTCCCGACGGCCGTACCCCCGAGGAGCCCGTAGGCGTTGGTGCAGTTCGAAGATCCTGGCCGGCCCGGCTGTCAGGTACGCGCTTGCGAAGATCCATAGCGTCCTCCGGCTTCCCTGGTTTGCGGACATGCACGGACTGGTTCAGAGCCTCGTCATCGCGGACGGCGGGCCCGGCGACGTACCCAACCGAGGCGTTGCAGCAACGCC
>NZ_CADDZT010000093.1:11744-14386 GCF_902812655.1 Candidatus Frankia meridionalis
GGATACAGACCGAGGCAGATGAACATCACCGCAAGCCCGAGTAGTCCGGCCGGGCCGATCGCCAGACCGGCGAGCCGCAGCAGCGCGTACGCGGCCACGCCCGGCACGAGGATCATCAGGAACGCCAACGTGAAGATCGAGCCGATCCCGGCGGATCCCGGTGGGCGGACGGGTCGCCCGGGTGCGGCCTGCCCCCCTGGCGTCTGTGCGGGTCGGTGCTCCGGTCGGTTGGTCTCCATGCGCAGGACCTAGGCGCTGATCGACTGCGGGAGATCCCGACGGGCGGGGTCGGGGCCGTCGAACTCGCGGATCACGCGGTAGCGCGTGTCCCGCTCCACCGGCCGGAAACCAGCATCCCGGATCACCGCGAGCAGGTCCTCGCGGGTCATCGTGTCCGGTGTGCCGAAGCCGTCCGCGTCATGGGTGATCTTGTACTCGACGACGGAACCGTCCAGGTCGTCCGCGCCGAAGTTCAGCGCGAGCTGCGCGGTGGTCAGACCGTGCATCACCCAGAAGCACTTGACGTGATCGATGTTGTCGAACAACAGCCGGGACACCGCGAACGTCTTCAGCGCCTCGGCACCGGTCGCCATCGGCTGGTTCATGAGCCGGTTACGCGGGTCACCCGCTGCGTCGTGCTGGAAGCGCAGCGGGATGAACACCACGAAACCGCCGGTCTCATCCTGCAGTTCACGCAGGCGAAGCACGTGGTCGACCCGGTGCCGCGGCTGCTCGATGTGACCGTAGAGCATCGTGCACGGCGTCCGCAGGCCCTTGGAGTGGGCGATCCGGTGAATGCGCGACCAGTCCTCCCAGTGGGTTTCGTGGCCCACGATGTGCTGGCGGACGTCCCAGTCGAAGATCTCCGCGCCGCCTCCGGTCAACGACTCCAGCCCGGCGTCGATCAGCTCGTCCAGGATCTCGTCCGCCGGCAGGCCGCTGATCTTCTCGAACCAGTGGATCTCGGTGGCGGTGAACGCCTTCAGCGCCACTCCCGGCAACGCCTTCGACAGCTCCCGCAGCGAACGCGGGTAGTAACGCCACGGCAGTGTCGGGTGCAGGCCGTTGACGATGTGCAGTTCGGTGATCCCGGCGGGCTCCATCGCCCTGGCCAGGCGCACGGCCTCCTCGATGCGCATCGTGTACGCGTCGGACTCGCCGGGCTTGCGCTGGAACGAGCAGTACGCGCAGGATGCCGCGCACACATTGGTGAGGTTCAGATGCCGGTTGACGTTGAAGTACGTCGCGTCGCCGTTCTTGCGGACGCGGACGGAGTGGGCCAGCTCCCCCAGCCAGGCGAGCTCGTCACTGGCGTAGAGGGCCTCGCCGTCGGCGCGGTCGAGCCGCTCGCCGCCGTGAACCTTCGTTTCGATCTCACGCTTGAGGCCGGCGTCCATGAAGATGAGGGTAGTCCCGGATGGTCGCGCGCCCCACGGTCACGTGGCATCCGGCACCACAGACGCCGTCCCCCTGCGCGGGACACGGCTTCGCGCCCGAATGGCGTCACACCCGCACGACCCGGATGTCGGGCCGTTCTCCCAGCAATCCACCGAGGTCATCGGGATCACTGGTCAGGACCAGTACCGGCGGCTGCGCGCGCAGCGCCGTCAACGCGACCAGCGAGTCCACCGTGTTGTTCATACCCAGCGAGCCGAGCAGCTCTCCGGCGAGCCGCCCGATCTCCGGCGTGACGGATTCGACCTGGACCCTGGCGAGAACACGGTGCACGCTCGTATCGCGGCGGTTGCCGCGGAGTACCTCTGTCAGCGTGACGGCGCTGACCACGACGCCCGCATTCCGACGTGACGCTCCGGCGAGGATGTACCCGACCCGCCGGTCCGCACCCGCCGCCAAGCTCAGGCCCTGGCTGTCGAGGACAACAGTTCCGCCACGCCTTGCCTAAGGCGCGATTACCGGTTGTTTTCGTCCGGCCATAGCGAGTCTGCATCCGCGAGCTCCTCCGGAGTGAACGGACCACCGCTGGCCTCCGCCAGGTCCGCCACGAGAAAACGGAGATTCTCCTGCTGGATCCGTCGTCGTAGTGCCTCTACAACGAAACGGCTCACGCCACGGTCACCGGCACGTTCACGGACTTCCGCGGCGAGGTCGGGCGGGAGGGTGACGGTGACGCGGACGGCATGGCCCCCGGGGTCGGTGCCCTCTGTATCACGGCCTTCGACGTCCCGGCCCTCAGCGTCGCCAGGAGCCTGTCCGGACCGGCGGAGGGCGCCGGAGCGGCGGGGAACAGCAGGTGCGGTCATGCATCGAGTGTGACATGCCAGGTGGTTCCTGATCGGGTCCGGAAGCCGGCGGACCACAACCGGACAACCTATGCCGTAACAGACGAAATCACAACAAGGTCGCATGCCGTGGACGGAGGCCCGCTCCGGCCATGGTCTGTTCCGGCCACGGCCTACTCCGGCCGACCGGACGGGCGTTCCGGTGACCTGCCGGCGGCCCGGTCCGCGGCCCGGCGCTGCATCCGGCCCAGCGGGTAGGTCAGCACACCCGCGATCACAAGACCGGACAGAACCGCGAAGACGACCAGTATCAGCGACGGGCAGGGCCGGCTGCTGTGGTCCGGGGCGGATCGGCCCGGACGGATGCACGACCAGACCGCGATGCGCAGCGAAGGCATCGCC
>NZ_CADDZT010000093.1:14706-19749 GCF_902812655.1 Candidatus Frankia meridionalis
TAAGAGCGACCGGCCTTACTGATGTTGAATTAGAGTGTCACCCACGAACTACCGAATCGGGGCCCGCAGCGAGGCGGCCTCGCGGGCAAGACGCACAATCCGGGCCCAGTTGCCTGCCGCGACCGCGTCGGCGGGGGTCAACCAGGATCCGCCGACGCAGCCAACGTTGGGCAGGGCCAGGTAGTCCCCTGCCGTGGCGACGGTGATGCCGCCGGTAGGGCAGAACCGCGCTTGTGGTAGCGGTCCCGCGACCGCCTTGAGGTATGCCATCCCGCCCGCGGCCTCCGCAGGGAAGAACTTCATCTCGGTCCGCCCGCGGTCGAGCACCGTAAGCATTTCGGAAACGGTGGCAACACCGGGCAGATACGGCAGGCCGCAACCGTCCATCGCGGCGAGTAGACGATCGGTACAACCGGGGCTGACCAGGAAGTGCGCCCCGGCATCGACACACTGCTTCACCTGATCCGTCGTGACGACCGTGCCCGCACCGACAAGAGCCTCGGGCACTTCCGCAGCGATCCGCTCGATCGACCGCAACGCCACGTCAGTTCGCAACGTCACCTCGATGACGGGCAGACCCCCTGCGACGAGGGCGCGAGCGAGCGGCACTGCGGCCTGGACGTCGTGCAGAACGACGACGGGTACGACCGGTGCGACTTCGAACAACGACGACAGCGGTGAGGTCATGGTCACACTGTCACAGCCAGCATGCTGGCCCCGTGGTCGGCCGGGCCGACGGTGTTGCGGAAAGCGGCGAACAGTTCACGCCCGGTTCCCACCCAGGCGTCCTCGCCGGGCGGCCCACCCGTCGGCACACGGTGATCAAGGTTGATGTCGAGCACGTCGAGCGAGCCGGTCGCGGCGTCCAGCCGGATGACGTCGCCGTCATGTACGCGGGCGAGCGGCCCGCCCGTCGCCGCCTCCGGCGTGAGGTGGATCGCGGCCGGGACCTTGCCGGAGGCGCCGGACATCCTGCCGTCAGTGACGAGCGCGACGCGGTGGCCGCGGTCCTGTAGCACGCCGAGGGCCGGGATGAGCTTGTGAAGCTCGGGCATGCCGTTGGCCCGTGGGCCCTGGTAACGGACGACGATGATGAGATCATGATCGAGCTCTCCGGCACTGAACGCATCGAGGAAGCCAGCCTGGTCGTCGAAGACCCTCACCGGCGCCTCGACGAGGAGGTGCTCGGGCCGTATCGCGGACGTCTTCATCACCGCCCGGCCGAGGGAACCGGTGAGCATGCGCAGTCCACCATCGGGTGCGAACGGGTCGGTCGTCGCGCGGAGCACGTCCGTGTCGAGGCTCTTGGCCGGCCCGGCCCGCCAAACGAGTCCGCCGTCGGCCAACATCGGTTCCTGCCGGTAGCGGTCGAGGCCGTGGCCGGCGACGGTGCGGACGTCGCCGTGCAGCAGACCGGCGTCGAGCAGCTCACCGATGAGGAAAGCGATGCCTCCGGCGGCATGGAAGTGGTTCACATCGGCGGAGCCGTTCGGGTAGATCCGGGCGAGCAGCGGCGCCACGGCCGACAGGGCGGCGAAGTCATCCCAGGTCAGCTTTATCCCCGCGGCGGCGGCGATGGCGACCAGGTGCATGGTGTGGTTCGTGGATCCGCCGGTGGCAAGCAGACCCACCACGGCGTTAACGATCACACGCTCGTCGATGACCTCGCCGATCGGTGTGTATGCATCGCCGAGAGCGGTCAGCCCGGTCACCCGGTGCCCGGCTGCGACGGTGAGTGCCTCGCGCAGCGGCGTGCCGGGGTTGACGAAGCTCGCACCCGGCAGGTGCAGGCCCATGACCTCCATGAGCAGCTGGTTGGTGTTGGCCGTGCCATAAAACGTGCACGTACCCGGGCCGTGGTAGGACGCGGCTTCGACCTCGAGGAGCTCCTCCCTGCCGGCCTTGCCCTCGGCGTACAGCTGACGGACGCGGCTCTTGTCCGTGTTGGGCAGCCCGGAGGTCATCGGCCCGGCGGGGACGAGCACGACGGGCAGGTGACCGAAGGACAGCGCACCGATAACCAACCCAGGAACGATCTTGTCGCACACACCGAGCAGCAGCGCGCCGTCGAACATGTCGTGGGCCAGCGCGATCGCGGTGGCCAGCGCCACCACATCACGGCTGAACAGCGACAGTTGCATGCCCGCACGGCCCTGGGTGATGCCGTCGCACATCGCGGGCACGCCGCCCGCGAACTGCGCGACACCGCCGGCCTCACTCACCGCCTGTTTGAGCAGCGCCGGGAAGGTTTCCAGCGGTTGATGCGCGGAGAGCATGTCGTTGTACGCCGACACGATGGCGATGCCGGGCTTGGCCGCACCGCGCAGTTCGAGCTTGTCGGCCGGGGCGCAGGCGGCGAAACCGTGCGCGAGGTTGGAGCACCCGAGACTGTCGCGCGCCGGGCCCACCTGGGCCGCGGCGCGGATCCGGGAGAGGTAGGCCTCGCGGGATGCCGCGCTGCGTGCCGCGATCCGCTCGGTCACCTCAGCCACAACAGGGTGCAGGACTGTGGGCGTACTCACGCGGTTACCTCCTCGTGCCAGGTGCGGCCGTCGCGCTCGATCAACGCAATGGCCGCGGCCGGTCCGGCGGTTCCGGCGGCGTAACGCCTGGGGGGCTCGGCTGATGCTGCCAGGATGGGCTCCACCCAGGTCCATGCGGCTTCGACCTCGTCGCGTCGCATGAACAACGTCGGGTTGCCCCGGACGACGTCCATGAGCAGCCGTTCGTAGGCATCGGGCAGTCGGGCCTTGAAGGTCTCGGCGAAACTGAGATTGAGGTGCACCGGACGCAGCCGCACACCGCCCGGGCCCGGCTCCTTCGCCATCAGGTGCAGGCGTACGCCCTCGTCGGGTTGCAGGCGCAGCACGAGACGGTTGGGAGTGATGGTGTCCTCGATCCCAGGGAAGATCGAATGCGGTACCGGCCGGAACTGCACCACGATCTCCGATGCGTGACGGTCCAGCCGCTTGCCTGTGCGAAGGTAGAAGGGCACGCCGGACCAGCGCCAGTTCGCCACCTCGACCTTCAGCGCCGCAAACGTCTCGGTGGTACTCGCGGCCCCGTCCACCTCGTCCCGGTAGGAAGGCACCGGAGCCCCCTCGACGAGGCCCGCCGTGTACTGTCCCCGAACGACACATCGCCCCACGTCACCACTTGTCACCGGTCGCAATGCCTTGAGGACCTTCAGTTTCTCGTCGCGGACCGCCTCGCGGTCCAGCCGGGTGGGCGGTTCCATCGCCACCAGACACAGCAGCTGTAGCAGATGGTTCTGCACCATGTCGCGCAGCGCGCCGGAGCTGTCGTAGTAACCGCCGCGTCCACCGACACCGATCGCCTCGGCAACCGTGATCTGTACATGGTCGATCGAGCCGGAGTTCCACAACGGCTCGAGTAGCGAGTTGGCGAAGCGGAGCACGAGCAGGTTCTGCACAGTCTCCTTGCCGAGGTAGTGGTCAATCCGGAAGATCTGCTCCTCGGCGAACACCGCCCCGACCTCGTCGTTGATCCGACACGCAGAATCAAGATCATGTCCGATCGGTTTCTCAAGCACGACCCGGGAGTGTGCGGTGACCAGCCCGTTGTCCCGCAGACCGACACAGATCGGCCCGAACAGCTGTGGGGCACAGGCCAGGTAGAAGACCCGCACCCGCTCCTGCTCGTCCGCCAACAACGCCCGCAGACCATCCCAGGTGCCGTGCTCCTCGACGTCGACCGTGATGTGGTGCAGGCGCCGGAGGAACCGAGCGCGGGCGTTCACCTCGCCTGCCGCCTCCGGGACGAATCGACGCAGCTCGGAGTCGACCTTGTCGCGGTATCCGGAATCGTCGAGGCCGGCCCGCGACACAGCGATCACACGCGAGTCGGGTGTGATCGCCATGTCGCAGTCACGGTGGTAGAGCGCAGGCAACAGCTTGCGCATCGCAAGATCCCCGGTGCCACCGAAGACAACTACGTCGCAGGGTGCGACCGGCGCGAGGTGCGCCATGGACTCTCCCTTCGAAGTGGGCTTGCCGTGACGAGCATCACACTAGACATGACTTATGTACCACGAATGAATACCTTATGTCTTTTAAGTTAAAAACTATACCATGTATAGTCTTTGAAGTGTCGAAGCGACAGTGCTTGGCTGCTGATTCATGGTGAGACGACACGCCCTCGCTCCAGCCGGGGAGGTCTTTCGTCTTATCCGCGGCGGAGAGGCCACCACCCGGGCCGACATCGCGAGCCTCACCGGCATGTCTCGCACCGCGGTCGCGTTGCGGGTGAGCCAGCTTCTCGAACAGGGGCTTGTCGTGGAGCGCACCGATGGTCCCTCCACCGGCGGCAGGCCACCCTCGCGGCTGGAGTTCTACGCGTCGGGAGGGGTCGTGCTCGCCGCCTCCGTGGGTGCGAGCCGAACACAACTCGCCGTCTGCGATCTGACGGGAAAGATCCTGGCGGAAGACGTCCTCGAGACGGACGGCCGCGAGGGGCCCGATGCGGTGCTGCCCGAAGTCGCTGGCCGCCTTGACCAGCTGCTTGCCGGGTCCGCCCACGCTCGCGACACCGTACGAGGCATCGGCGTCAGCGTTCCCGGGTCGGTGGACGTCGAGACCGGGCGCATGGTCAGCCCACTGGTCCTGCCCGGATGGGACGGGGTCGCGATCCCGCCGTATTTCACCAACCACTTCGCGGTGCCCGTGCTCGTCGACAACGACGTCAACGTGATGACGCTCGGCGAGTACCGGACGCAGTACGACACCCAGCATGTGCCGCCTGTCGGCGATCTGCTATTCGTCAAGGCCTCGACCGGCATCGGCGCAGGCATCATGAGCGGCGGGCGGCTGCAACGTGGCGCGCTCGGCGCAGCAGGCGAAATCGGGCACATCCGTGTCTACGACGGCGGTGGCGCGGTCTGCCGATGCGGCAACGTAGACTGTCTCGAAGCGGTCGCCAGTGGGTGGGCCCTTGCCAGACGGCTGTCTGAATCCGGTCACGCGGTCGACGGCGTACGTGGCGTCGTCGAGTTCGTGCGCGCAGGCGACCACGAAGCGCTGCGGC
>NZ_CADDZT010000093.1:20287-28308 GCF_902812655.1 Candidatus Frankia meridionalis
GCCGCAGCCGTGAATCTGCTCAATCCCGCCTTCGTGGTGATCGGCGGTGACCTGGCGCACGTGTACGACCCACTGGTGGCCGGGCTGCGTGAAGTGCTGTACCAACGGTCCACCACCCTTGCGACGCGCTATCTGCAGATCCTGCCGAGCGTGCTCGACGAGCGAGCGGGCATCATCGGCTGTGCCTTCATGGTTCTCGAAGAGGTCCTCTCACCTCGGTCCATCGACGCTGCGCTGGCCGCAGCTCCTACCGAGGTCGATCGACCTGATCAGCTCACCGACTGACCGGTCCTGCCGTGGGCTATTCCGGCCGACCGGACGGACGCTCCGGCGACCTGTCAGCGGCCCGGTCGGCGGCCCGGTCAGCGGCCCGGCGCTGCATCCGGCCCAGGGGGTAGGTCAGCACACCCGCGATCACGAGACCGGACAGCACCGCAAGGATCGGGTTCACGTCCAGGATGAGAAGGACGGCCAGGGCCACGAGCAGCACCGCGATCCGTACCGCGAAGTACGGCAGCTGCACCCGCAGATCCACCGGGGCAGGTTCGGGCCGGGTCCGCCCGGCCGGCGGTTTCGGCCGCGGCGGCGCACCACCGGCCGACCTGACCGGCGTCCGGGTCGATCGTGCTCGTTTCGGTCCCGCGTTCCCGTTGCCGTTGCCCTTGCCGTTGCCACGCGCCATGCCCGCCCCGATCCCCACCCCGGCATCAGGAGGGATGCCGCGCATTCACGGTACGACCCGCAGGGCTCCCGATGGTCGCGGGTCCGAGTGATCATCCGGATGAACGTCGGGCGGCGCCGAGCTCGCCCGTCCAACGGCGCAGCAGGTTGTTCGACACCCCGGCGGCGTCCAGGACCTTGCCTGCGACGAAGTCCACCAGCGCCTGCGCGTCGGTCGCCCCGGCGTAGAAGCCGGGGCTCGCCGCCGCGACGACCGCGCCCGCCTCGTGCAGAGACAGCATGTGCAGCAGGGTCGAGCGGGTGAACGGCATCTCCCGCGGGACGACGATGAGCGGGCGGCGTTCCTTCAGGGTGACGTCGGCGGCGCGTTGCAGCAGGTCCTTGGACAGTCCGAGCGCGATGCCGGCCACCGCCGCCGTGCTCGCCGGAACGACGATCATCCCTCGCGTCCGGTAGGACCCGCTGCTCGGACCGGCCGCGAGATCCCCGGCCGACCAGTGACGGACCTGGTCGGCCGCCACCGCCGACTCGACCACCGATCGGTCACCGCCGAGCCAGCCGGCCAGCGCCACCGGCCAGGCGCTGTCCCGCCAGGCCACCCCGGTCTCGTCCAGCAATGTGAGCCGGGCAGCCCGGGAGACCACGAGATCAACAGGCAGTCCGGCGTCCAGCAGACCACGCAGCAGCGCCGCGGCGTACGGGGTCCCGCTCGCGCCGCTGACCCCCACCACCCATGGCAGCCGGGATCCGGCTCCACCCGCGTCCGGCCGACCCGCCTCCACCTGTACTCCGACCTTCTATATTCGGATCTTCCTTGACCGGACCTCGCGCGCCTGGTCCGACCGGTCACCTGGTCCGACCGGTCACCAGGTCAGGCCGCGGGAGACCAGGTCCATGACCGCGAACGCGAACAGCGCGATGCCGACGAACCCGTTGGCGGTGAGGAACGCCCGGTTCACCCGCGACAGGTCGTTCGGGGAGACGATCGCGTGTTCGTAGCAGAACGCCGCGGCGGTCACCGCGAGACCCGCCCACCACCAGGCGCCGAAGTTCTCCATCAGCCCGAAGGTGACGAAGAGGACGAACGTGGCGACATGCGTGATGATGGATGCGTTCAGCGCCGCCCGGACACCGAAACGGGCCGGTACCGAACCCACACCGATCCTGCGGTCGACCTCGGCGTCCTGGCAGGCGTAGATCAGGTCGAAACCACCGATCCAGGTGCCGACCGCCAGCCCGAGCACGACCCCCGCCCACGACCAGCGGCCGGTGATGGCAATCCAGGCGCCGACCGGCGCGACCGCCTGGGCCAGGGCGAGCACCGCGTGCGGGAAGTTGGTGAACCGTTTGGCGTAGGAGTAGACGACCAGTGGGATGACCGCGAGCGGCGAGAGCGCCAGACACAGCCAGGACAGCGCCGCGGCCGAGACGCAGAAGATCGCCAGTGCGATCGTCGCGCCGAGAACGGCCGTGCGGACGGACACGGCGCCGGTGACGAGTTCGCGTCCGGCCGTGCGGGGGTTGCGTGCGTCGATCTTCCTGTCGATGATCCGGTTAGCGGCCATCGCGAAGGTCCGGGCGGCGACCATCGCCACGGTCACCAGCGTGATGTCCAGCCAGTGCACGGTTCGGGACGCGTTGAACGACGCGGCAAGCGCGGCCACGTAGGCGAACGGCAGTGCGAACACCGAGTGCTCGATCACCACCACCCGCAGGAAGGCGCGAACCGGACCGTCGGGTACGGGGGCCGGCCCTGGCATTCCCGGGGCGAATGCCACGTCACTCACCAGCGATCAACTCCCGCGACGGACACGAAACACCTGCCCTGGATCCGGTTACAGCCCGTATTCTTTCCAACGCCGAGCGACCTGGTCCCTGGTCGCCTGATCCATCACGGCTTCGGCGGGCCAACCGCCCTCGCGACGATATCCCTCGGTCGGGAGCTTGCGGGTCGCGTCCACGCCGACCTTCCCGCCGAAGAACTGCTCGTATGAGGCATGGTCGAGGTGGTCGACCGGGCCGATCGTGGTCACCAGGTCGCGGGCGTAGTCGACGTTACCGAATGCACGCCATGCCACCTCTGAGTAGTCGTGGACGTCACAGTCGGCATCGACGACGACAACGAGCTTGGACAACGACAGCAGCCCGGCGCCCCAGACCGCGTTCATGACCTTCTGCGCGTGCTTGGGATAACGCTTCTCGATCGAGACGATCACGCAGTTGTGGAAGACGCCCTCCACCGGAAGGTCGTAGTCGACGATCTCCGGGATCATCATCCGGACCAACGGAAGGAAGATCCGCTCGGTGGCCTTACCGAGCGGTCCGTCCTCCTGCGGCGGACGCCCCACGACGATCGTCTGGAACACCGGGTCACGTTGCATGGTCATCACGTCGACCCGCAGCGCGGGGAACGCCTCGACCGGAGTGTAGAAACCCGTGTGGTCACCGAACGGACCTTCCGGGCGGCGCTCGCCCGGCTCCAGCCAGCCTTCCAGCACGACCTGGGCGTTCGCCGGAACCTGCAGGGGAACGGTCAGGCAGTCGACCATCTCCACCCGCTCACCGCGCAGGAACCCGGCGAACAGGTACTCGTCGATCTCCGCCGGCAGTGGCGCGGACGCCGCGTACGTCACCGCCGGGTCACAGCCGAACGCGATCGCCACCGGCAGCCGCTCACCACGGCGTTCCGCCACGGCGTGATGGGCGTTGGAATCCTTGTGGATCTGCCAGTGCATGCCGACCGTCCGGCCGTCATGACGCTGCAACCGGTACAGACCCAGGTTGCGCTGCCCGGTCTCGGGATGCTTCGTATGGGTGAGTCCCAGATTGAGGAACGCACCGCCGTCGTCCGGCCAGGCATGCACCCCGGGCAACCGGAACAGGTCGACGTCTGGACCTTTGAGGACGACGTCCTGGCATGGGGCGGTGCGCACCTTGCGCGGTGGCATCGCCCGGAGCGAGGCGACCTTGCCGAGCGCCTCCCGCAACCCGCCGAAGCCGGTGGGGATCTCGGGCCTGAGCAGAGCCGCGATCCGGTCGCCGATCTCGTCCAGGCTGCCGGCGCCCAGCGCGGCGGCCATCCGTTTCTCGGTGCCGAAGACGTTGATGGCCAGCGGCATGTCAGCACCGGTCGGCTGATCGAACAGCAACGCCGGCCCATGGTCACGGACGACCCTCGTGACGATCTCGGTGACTTCCAGGAGCGGGTCGACCGGGACGCGAACGTGCCGCAGGTCGCCGTGACGCTCGAGATGAGCGAGGAACTCGCGTAGATCCGCCCAGGCCATGACGTCCATCCTTGCAGCGCCTCCGGGCGCCCGTCACTGCCCACCCCGGTGCCCGCCGCCGCCGCGAGTGTGGCCGCTGCGCCGTCCGGTATCAAGCAACGGTCGCTACTCGGTGACATTGGATGGTTATGCAACTTTTCCACAACGGATGGACCGCTGCCGATGGGCGGTGATTGGCGGTACGGTCGGACGACAAGGCGACGCGATCGCCAGGCGCTCTGGATACCGGATCGCGCCGGACGGAACGAGAACGGAAGGGGGCAGCGGTGCGGTGTTGGGGTTCGTACTGACGTTGGTACTCATCAGCTTCTGGGTTTGCGCCATCATTGACGCGATCGTGGCCCCGGCCGTCGCGGTGCGCACACTCCCCAAGATCGCCTGGATAGGGATCATCGTTCTGTTCTATGTTGTCGGTGCCATGGCATGGTTCCTACTGGGCCATCCGCGTGCCGATGTCGACCCCACCGAGAACAGCGATCACCCGGTATGGGGCGGCCGACGTCCGCGGGCCCGCAGCCGTGGGCTCGGCTGGGGCGACCGGGACGAGATGCCGACCGGGCGGGTACATCCCCGGATCCGCAGGGCTCCCGCACCCCGGCCGATTGCCCCCGACGACGACCCCGAGTTCCTGCGTGAGCTGTCCGAACGAATCCGCCGGGGGGACGGCGACGGTCCACCCCGGAGCTGACCTCCGCCGGTCGTCGTGGCGCGGTCCCGCCCTCGGGCTGCTCTCACTTGACCCCGGCGTAGGAGTGCAGGCCCGAGATCACCAGGTTGACCAGGTAGTAGTCGACAAAGAGCGCACTGAAACCCAACAGGGAGATCATCGCCGCCTTCCTGCCCTTCCAACCCGCGGTCGCCCGGGCGTGCAGGTAGGCGGCGTAGATCACCCAGGTGATGAACGACCAGGTCTCCTTCGGATCCCAGCCCCAGTAACGGCCCCAGGCCGCCTCCGCCCAGATCGCCCCTGCGATGACCGCGAACGTCCAGACCGGGAACGCGAAACCGATCACCCGATAGGTGAGACGGTCCAGGGATGCGGCCGTGGGCAGCCGCATCATGATTCCGCCGCGCGTGCGCATCGCCGCGGACGCGTCCGCCCGACCTGCGGCGACCGCCGCAAGCCGGTTCTCCCAGCGGTCCTTCAACAGGTACAGGACGGTCGTGACCGCCGAAACCAGGAACACGCCGCTGGCGGCGATCGCCGCCACAACATGGATCTTGAGCCAGTAGGAGTTGAGCGCCGGGACGAGCGGGCCGACCGCGACGTACAGAACGGTGCCCGCGAATCCCAGGTACAAGACGACCGGCAGCATCACGAAGACACCCAGCCAGCGGACCCGCGCCCGGGTCAGCATCACCAGATAGACCGACACCGCGACCAGGGTGATCATGGAGGAGAACTCGTACATGTTGCCCCACGGCACGCGGCCGGCGGCAAGGCCACGGGCCGTCACCGAACCCACGTGCGCGGCCCAGCCCAGGACGGTCAGCACGACCGCGATCCGGCCGACCCACAGCGCCCGGGTCGGGGTCGGCGGGTCCGCACCGTCCCCCGCCATCAGGGCGGCGAGCGCCGCCTGTTCGGCGACGCGTTCCGCCGAGCGAGCCCTCGACGCGGCCAGCGCCACGGCGGCGGGATCAGCCGTCGGGCCGGACCCGACCATGCCACCACCGGACGCGTCAGCCTCGGTCGCATCCGCGCCGACCGTCACCGGTACCCGGTCGGGTGCGGCGACCAGGACGCCCACCGCCGGGGACGCCACCGTCCGATGCTGGACCGCCAGCAGTTCACCACTCGTCCGCCCGAAGCGGCTGAACGCGAACTCGGCCGCGTAACCGAGCATCGCCAGCGCGTAGACCACCATGGTCACGCCGAGCAGATGGTCGGACAGCGAGGCAAAACCGGAGTTGACAGGCATCACAGCTCCTGTTCGGTGGAGTCCGCCGGCCGAGCGGTCGGCCGCAGTGCCCGAAGGCTCGGTGGGGCCGGATCGGAGCCTTGCGGACGGGTACGTCCGGCGTCCGCCGTGGCCGTCCGTACCTCGTCAGCGATCGCTTGCAGCTCGGTGGCGAAGCCGTCCATGTCGGAGCGGGACAGACCGCCGACCTCGACCGTGGTCACCGCATCGACGACGGTGCCCGGATCCGGGCCGACCTCGGGGCGCGCCCGTATCCAGACCCGGCGCCGGCGTACCCGCATACTCACCAGCAGACCCGCGATGATCGCAACCGCCGCGGCGAGTACCCAACCCTTGAAGGGATCCGACTTCGTCTGGAACGTCGCGAACTCACGGACACCGTCGGCCTCCAGGGACATCCCACCGGGCAGACCGGTGACCGTCCGCTGGCCGGGATTGTTCAGCGCGAGCACCTGCGCCGTCCGGTCCTTGCCGATCGGGCCGTCCAGGCGCAGCTGGTGCATGTCGCGGGTGTCGAGCGAGTAGACGTTCTGCGGGACACCCTCGTTGATGTGCAGGTTGCCGACGTAGCCGGTGAGCGTGAGGCCGGGCGCGTTCGCCGCCGGATGGGTCGAGACATAGCCCTCGGCCGGGTCGAGTCGGGTGGTCGGGGTGAACACACCGTTGAAAGCCAGTTGTTGGGGCTCGCGCGTAGGCCCGGTCGCGGGAAGACCGGTATCCCCGATCTTCAACGTGCAGGTCGAGGCGAACATGGCGTTACGCGGGGTGCATGGCTGATAGCCCTCCCAGACGACCCCGCCGTCACTGTTCTTCAGGACGAAGTGGGGGGCATACCCATGACCGATCAGGTACACCTTCGCGCTGCCGATCACCAGTGGGTGGTTGACCCTTATCTCGGCCGTACGGATGGGCCCGTCCAGCTCGGAGGCATACGCAACCTTCGCGCGGAAATCCGCAGGCTCGCCGTTGGGCTGGTAGGAGGCGGTGAACTGCTCCATGGTCAGGGAGAACGGATGCAGGTCGCCGGCGGGGTCGACGAGCCTGCCCCGGCTGAACTGGTCATAGGAGACCAGCGTGTTCGCAAACCCGTCCCCCGCGATGACCAGCACCGTGCCCTGGTAGCCGAACCACGAACCCAGCCCGACACCGACAAGCATGAAGACCAACGCGACATGGAAAATCAGGTTTCCGGTCTCGCGCAGGTACCCCTTTTCCGCCGCCATGGAGAAGTCGGGACTGCCGTCGGGCCGGGTGGTGCCCTCGGCTGCGACAGCGACCCGGAACCGTCTGCGCCGCAGGACGGCACGGGCGGCCTCGATCGCCTCCGGCGGGGTGAGCGCGCTGTCCCACGACTGTCCCCCGGCCAGCCGGCTCGGCCGGGCCGGGGCCCGCGGCGGTCGTCCCACCAGCGCCTTGGCATGCCAGCGGACCCGGGATGACAGACACCCGATCAGGGAGATGAACAGCAGCAGGTAGATCGCGGCGAACCAGGGAGCGCCGAAGACGTCGAACCCGGACAGCCGGTCGAGAACCGGCGCGAGTGAGGGATGGTCGGTGAAGTACTCGTTCACCTTCAACGGGTTCAACGACCGCTGCGGCAGCAGCGAACCGGGAACGGCCGCGAGTGCCAGCAGGAACAGCAGCAGCAGCGCCGTGCGCATGCTGGTCAGCTGGTGCCAGACCCGCCGAACGGAGGCAGCGGCCTTGCGCGGCAGGCCGGGTCCGCCGGTACCACCTACTCCGGCCCGCCGCGGCGGTCCGAACGACGGTGCCGGCGTCTGCCCGCGCACCTCGTCGGGCACGGTCGTCGGCGCTGCTGGTCCGTTCACAGCGGCGTCTCCGCGAATCCCGGTGCATAGGGCCGGAGAGAGGCGATCAGATCGGTCCAGGCACCGGTGACCTGGAGAAGGCCGACCGCGACGAGGAGCAGGCCCCCGAGCATGGTGAGCATCCTCGCGTGCCGGCGCACCGCAGCCAGCGCACCGGCCGCCTGCCGGAACGCCAGGCCCACGACCAGGAACGGAATCCCCAGTCCCAGACAGTAGACGGCGGAGAGGAAGGCGCCCCGGCCGGCGGTCGCGCTCTGCACGGCCAGCCCCAGCACCGCCGTCAGCGTCGGGCCGAGGCACGG
>NZ_CADDZT010000093.1:28333-37006 GCF_902812655.1 Candidatus Frankia meridionalis
GGACGCCGAGGACCGGCGCGCCGAGCAGGCCGGGCGCGGGCAGCCGGTGGATGCGCCATTCCCGGTTGGCCAGCGGAACCCGTACGAACACCCCGGCGAACGTCAGCCCCATGACGATCGTCACCGCTCCGAGAAGCTGGCTGACACCGACCTGGTGCAGGGTCAACCATCGGCCCAACCCGCCGAACGCGGCGCCGTAGCTGACGAAGACGGCGGTGAAGCCGGCCACGAACAGGGCGGTGCCGATCGTGACCCGGCCCAGGCGCCGCCCGGATCGGGGCCGGGGTGTGGAGTGGGGCCCGGAGCTTATGATCAACGCGGTGGTAACTCCCGGCGCGGCGGTAACTCCGGCCGTCGCCGTGACGGGCGCCGTGACGGGCGCCGCGGCAGGATCCGCCGGGCGGGCAGCGAGGTCCTCGCCGGACAAACCGGTGACGAACGAGAGGTATCCGGGTACTAGTGGCAGCACGCACGGGGACAGGAAGGACAGCAGTCCGGCAGCCGCCGCCACCGGGGCCGCGAGCAGCAGCGGCCCGTCGGTGACGAACGACGTGACGCTCACCGGGAGGCCTCCCGCACCCGGACGGAGCCGCTCATGTTTCCGCCCGCAAGCGGGTGAGCACGGGCGTCAGGTCGCCCGGCAGGACCCCGCCGGTGAACCGGGCCGCGAGTCGACCCTTGCTGTCCAGCACAAAGGTGGATGGAAGTCCTGGCGGCACCGGCCAGCGCGCGGCAAGGGTGCCGATCCGGTCGACGATGCTCGGATAGGTGACGTTGTTGTCCTGGATGAATGCCTTCGCGGCGGAGAGGTTGTCCTTCTCGTTCACGCCGACGAAGGCCACCCCCGGACTGTCCGCGGCCAGCTTGACCAGACCGGGCGTTTCCGCACGACAGGGTGCGCACCACGACGCCCAGAAGTTCACGACGAGAATCTTCCCCCGGAAGTCCGCGAGATCCAGATCGGGGCCGGCCACTGTCGGACCGGTGAGGTCCGGCGCCGGTGTCCGGTTCGCCAACGGGACGAAGTCCGAATTGGATGCCTGCTGGACGAAACCGAAGCCGCCACCGGCGGCCTGGTCGACGCTGTCCGTCCCACCGGAGCACGCGGTCGCGAGCAGGGTCAGGGCAGACAGCGCGGCGGCGAATACGAGCGATGCCCGGGTCCGCGGACCGCGCCCCGTCACCTGCCCGACCGCAGCGGTGGGCACCCCGGATGCTGACGGCACGCTCTGCCGCTCGTCCACATTCACTCCCCTGGCGATCGGCGAACCGGATGGAACCCGGTACGTGCCTCGCCCGCCCAACCGACATCGCACCTACGACCAACTGTAGAACTCGATCCCCAGAGTAGGTTGCGGACGCCGCGCATGCCCAGCGGCCCATACCTGCGTGACCCCGGCCGTCAGGACCCCGACCGTCAGGCGCCGACCGAGCCGGCCCGGTCGACGCTCGGACCATTCGGCTCCGTGTAGTCGACCCGGACCAGCTGGTCCCCCGAGTAGACCGCCGAGGTGACGCTTGCGAGCGCGCACTGGCGACGGTCCGGGCGGTGCCAGAGCCGGTGGCCCTCCAGCGCACGCCGGGTTGTCCACACCGGCAGCTGGTGGCTGACGAGTACCACCTCCCGACCCGGGAAGGCGACGCGCCACTCGGCCACGGCGGCAAGCATGCGCTCGGCGATCTCGGTGTAGGGCTCGCCCCAGGACGGCTCGAACGGATTACTCAGAACCTTCCACATACGCGGGTCGCGCAGCAGCCCCGGCCCGGCCTCGAACCGTTTGCCCTCGAAGAAACTGCGGCTCTCGATGAGGCGTGGGTCGACCTCGACCGTGACACCGCACGACGTGGCGATCGGCGCCGCGGTCTGGCGGGCCCGCTCCAGCGGGCTCGCCACCACCGCGGCGATGTCATGCCGCGCCAGGAACTCTGCTGTTACCTGCGCCTGGCGAACCCCTGCCGTGGACAGCCGAAACCCCGGCAACCGGCCGTACAGGACCCTCTGCGGGTTGAAGACCTCGCCGTGGCGGACAAGATGGACGGTGGTGAGCCCGGCCTGTACGTCGTGCCCTTCGGCTGTCATGAGCGTCTCCCGCCGGCACTCGTGGCCGCCACGGGTTCGGGTACCGCCGCCGCGGCTCGTGCCGCCGCCGACGCGGCGCCCGCGATTCGCTCGACGGCCTCGTCATCGTGCGCCGCCGAGACGAACCACGCCTCGTAGCCGGACGGCGGCAGGTACACCCCTGCGTCCAGCATGGCGTGGAAGAACGCCGCATACCGGGCGCTCGACTGGGTCTGTGCTCCCGCGTAGTCGACAACGGACCCGGCATCGGTGAAGAAGACGCTAAACAGCGAGCCGGCGCTGCCGGGCAGGTGTGGCACACCCTCCTCGGTCAACGCCGTCGAGACGATGCCGGCGACATCGCCGGCGCGCGCGTCCACCCTCGCGTACACGTCCGGGACCAGGGCCCGCAGCGTGGCGAGACCCGCGGCGACCGCCAGCGGGTTACCCGACAGCGTCCCAGCCTGGTAGACGGGGCCGACAGGCGCAAGGTGGGCCATCACATCGGCCCGGCCGCCGAAGGCCGCCGCCGGCAGCCCACCGCCCATCACCTTGCCGAAGGTGAACAGGTCCGGGGCCCATCCCTCGACGGCACCTTCCAGCCCCCACCAGCCGGCCGGTCCGACCCGGAAGCCGGTCATCACCTCGTCCAGGATGAGCAGCGTGCCGTGTGCGTCGCAGAGCCGCCGCAACCCGGCGTTGAAACCCGGCAGCGGTGGGACCACTCCCATGTTCGCCGCGGCGGCCTCGGTGATGACTGCGGCGATCCCCTCGGGGTGCTGCGCGAACGCCGCCTCGACCAGGGCCAGATCGTTGTACGGCAGGACGATGGTGTCCGCGGCGGTCGCCGGGGTCACCCCGGGAGTGTCCGGCAGACCGAGGGTGGCGACACCCGAACCGGCGGCGACGAGTAGAGCGTCGACATGGCCGTGGTAGCAGCCCGCAAATTTTATGATCTTTGAGCGCCGGGTGAACCCTCGTGCAAGCCGCAACGCGCTCATGGTGGCCTCGGTTCCTGAGCTGACCAGCCGCACCTGTTCGACCGGAGCCACCCTGGACACGATCTCCTCGGCCAGTTCGACCTCACCCGGACTCGGCGTGCCGTAGCTCGTGCCCCGCGCCGTCGCCGCCCGCAGGGCCTCGACAACCGCCGGATGGGCATGGCCCAGGATCATCGGACCCCAGGAGCAGACCAGGTCGACGTACCTGCGACCATCCGCGTCGGTGAGGTACGCGCCATCCCCGGACACCATGAAACGCGGTGTACCGCCGACCGCCCGAAACGCCCGGACCGGCGAGTTGACCCCACCGGGTATGACCCGCCGCGCGCGGCGGAACAGCTCCTCGGAGGCCGGAGCCTCGGACCCGACTGACATGCCACCGATCCTCGCAGGTCGACGCGGGACCATGGCGCTCCTGGTAGCGCGGCGGCCGGTCACGAACCCGATTGATCGGTACGATCCCAGGACAGGTGCATCCGGATGCATACGTTCACGCCACGCGCACCATCACCCGTCGCGGGCCGCGCATCCCGTCTGACGGTAGGTACTGTTTGCCGCGTATACAGAGATCGGACACGGCGACCGCCATCCTCGTCGGAAACTGGCGGGTGGCTTTGCTCGGCGCGTTCGTACCGCTGGCCGCCATGCTCGCCATCCTGCTGGCCGCCGGGAGCGTCGTCATGGCGACCACCGGTAGCGGGACCGGCATGGGCAGCGCCGACGGACCCGGCGCCGGCCTGGTGGACGCGCCCGGCGCCGACGTCGGCGCGGACCCGGTGGGGTTCGCGTTCGCATACCTGGTCCTGGCGGTCGGGGGAAAGCTGCGGGCCACTTCCGCGGCGGCGGAGCTGTACAGCTCCCAGCAGCAGATCGGTTTCATGCCGATGCTGCCGACCCTCGCCGGCTTCGGGCTGATGATGGTCGTCCTGACCCGGCGGTGGCGGCGGGACGCGACCGCGGCCACCTCGGTGGTACTGATCGACGCGGCCCGGGTCATCGTGCTGTTCGTCGCCGCCGTCGGAGTGATCGCGGTCTTCACCCGGTATGAGACCCGCGCCGACGGGCGGTTGCGCGCGGAGGTCGGGCCCACCGTGGTGCGGGCCCTGGCGTGGACGACAACCACCATCGTGAGCTCGGTCGTCCTTGTGACGGCCACGCGGACGAAAGCCTGGACCCGACGGATCGTTTCGGCGGCCCGCGGACCTGCCATCGCCCTGGGTGTCGTAATCGCCGGCACGATCGCGATCAGCTCGGTCTGGACGGCTGTGGAAGTCTCCCGACTCGACCATGCCGGGACCAGCCCGAAGATCGCCGCCTTCGCGGTGCTCGCACTGTTCCTGCCGAACCTTGCGGTCAACGCCACCGTGCTGTCGATGGGGGTTCCGCTGACCGTCAGTTCCGGTGCCGGCACCGCCACGTACTCGCTCACGGACCTCCTCGATCTCGGCGGCTGGTACTGGCTGCTCCCGGTGTCGCTCGGCCTGCTCCTGGTCTCGGTGGTGATCGGCATGGCTGTCCGCGCAAGGACCATGGCAGCGGCACTGCGCGGCTGTGTGGTGTTCACCGGCGGGTTGGCGGTCGGCCTGCTGCTGGCCTGCGCCGCGGTGGCACGGCCCGAGGTCGGGCCGCTCAGCTACACCGCGCCGGGACGGACGTCCTTCGGCGCCGCGGTCGGGCCGGCCGTGCTGTGGGGACTCGGTGCCAGCGTCATGGGGCTCGCCGTGGCGCTACCGGCGGGTCATGAGCGGCGAGTCCCCGAAGACGCCTGACGCGGCTACCGAGGGTCGATCCGCACGATCGAAGATCTGTCAGGCGGGCCCCGGCGCCGCCGATGGGTGGGGGATAACCCGGCCGCCCACCGGCGGCAGTCCGTGGCGCGGTCCACAGCCCGCACGATGGTCGGAATCCGGCGCGGGTGTGCCGCCGGGCCCACCCGCGCCGGAGGTGTCACGACGCACCTCCGAGCATGACGCAGCAGGCCGCACGGCGCTCGACATAGCCCGTCGACCGGCTGCCGCGGGAGCATCTGTGAGCTTCGCGAGGGTCCGCGGGCTCGTCCAGCGAACACGCGGTGGACACAGCGTCGAACCCGATTGACAGCCAGACTCCGCGCCCCGGATACTCGCCTACGAGTAATCGTGAACGGAGAACGGCGAGTGCGGGAACGGCGAATGCGGGAACGAGCAGGTCAGGGGGCGCCGGGAGCATGGGCCGTCGACGAATGTCGAACATGCTGGCACTCGCCGTGCTTGCGCTGCTCAACGAACGACCCATGCACCCGTACGAAATGTCGACCACGTTGCGTGAGCGACACAAGGAAGACAGCATCAAGTTGAGTCACGGCTCGCTCTACACAGTGGTGGACGCACTGGCCCGCAGCGGGTACATCTCCGCCCGCGAGACCGTCCGCGAAGGTCGACGTCCCGAACGGACCGTCTACGAGATCACGTCGTCCGGTCGGACCGAGCTCTACGACTGGATGTCCGAGCTGGTCAGCACACCCACCAAGGAGTACCTGCGCTTCGAGGCGGCGCTGTCGATGCTGGCGGTGCTCACCCCCGATGACACCATCCGGCTGCTCACCGAACGCCGCAACCGGCTCATGCTCCAGATCGAGCACACCCACGCGGGCGAGGCACTCGCCGTCCGCGAGGGTCTCCCCCGGCTGTTCACGCTGGAAGCCGAGTACGTGAGCGCGCTCGCCGAGGCCGAACTGCGCTACGTCGACGAGCTCATCAAAGAGATCTCCAACGGGACGCTCGACGGCATCCACATCTGGAACGCGATCCACACCCGCGAGACCGAACCCGGCCGGATTCGCGAAGTCGTGGTCCGCGCTCTCGAAGCCGGCGGCCACCAGGGATTCGCGGCCCGCTCCGTCCTGGAGACGACCGAACGGGCGATCGCCGCGCTGACCAACCGGGAGAACACGAGCAGCACGGACAGCACGAAGAAGACGGGCGGCGCGGAGTCCGGTTCGGACGAAACGGACCAGGGAGCGATCATGCAGCAGTAAAACGCTGGCGCAGCCATGGTCCGTGAGCGAGCGCTGGCACGCCCACCCACGGACCGTGATGGACGATTACCCGATCGCGGAGCGGACCGGCATCCGGAGCGTGCTTGTCATCAGCGCTTCTCACCATAGGACGAATCCCGTACATCGTCCCCGGTGAGGCCGCCGAGTTCATCCCCGGTCGTCCCCAAACGCTCGATCATCCACAATTGATCATTTGTCCGACAGGGGGACCTATGACCACCCATCCGGCTCCGGCGCATGCCGGACAGCCGCCCGCCAGCTCCACCGCACAGCTGTCCGACCCGCAGAACCCGGTCGCGCCCACGTCGACCACGGCAGCCGACACCGGCGCAACCACGGCCGAGCCTGCACCCACGGCCGAGCCTGCACCCACGGCCGGACCGGCGGCTGAACCCGGCACCGCCACGACGACATCCGCGCGGCCCGGTGGCCAGCTCGCGATCCAGGCCCGCGACCTGGTCAAGACCTACCGCGGCGGCATCCGAGCACTCGACGGCCTGAGCTTCGGCGTGGCACCCGGAACAGTGTTCGGCCTGCTCGGGCCGAACGGCGCCGGCAAGTCCACCACAGTGAAGATCCTCACCACGCTGTCGCGTCCCGACTCCGGCTCCGCCACGGTGGCGGGAGTCGACGTCCTCACTCATCCCAGCCAGGTCCGGCGTGCCATCGGTGTCGTGACGCAGCGATCCGGTGTTGATCTGGAAGCGACCGGCCGGGAGAACATAGCGCTCGCAGCCCACCTGCACGGACTCTCCCGCGCTGAACTGAACGACCGGGTCACCGAACTACTCGACCGTTTCGAGCTGGTCAAGGCCGCCGACCGGCTCGCCCGCACCTACTCCGGCGGCATGCTGCGCAAGCTCGACGTGGCCGTCGGCCTGGTGCACCGGCCCAGCGTGCTGTTCCTCGACGAACCCACCACCGGCCTGGACCCGCAGGCCCGCGCGCAGATGTGGGACGAGATCGGTTCACTCGCCACGGACGGGCTGACGATCCTGCTCACCACCCACTACCTGGAGGAGGCGGACCGGCTCGCCTCCCAGGTCGCGATCATCGATGGCGGGCGCATCCTCGTCGAAGGCAGCCCCGACGAGCTCAAGAGTGATCTACGGGGCGATGCCGTCCACCTGGAGCTCGCGACCGTTCCGGACGCCGCCGTCGTCGCCGAGCTGACCGTTGCCCTCGGCCAGGTGGCCGGCGTCACCGCAACCACCGTGGACGGCCGGGAGGTCCACACCCGGGTGACGCACGGTGCCTCGTCCCTGCCTGCCGTGTTCGCCGCCTTCGAACGGGTGAACGTCGCGGTTGTCACCGCGACGATCGCCAGACCGTCGCTGGACGACGTCTACCTGCGCCATGTCGGACGCAGGTTCGTGGCCGGGGCGGAATCATCCGACCAGCATCTGGGCACGTCGAAGGAGGTGGCGTGATGCCAGGCCTCGCGGACGCCACACGGCCCGACGCCACACAGGTCGACGCCACACGGCCCGACGCCACACAAGGTACGGTCGACACCGCGGGAACCACCGCCCGCCAGGGCCGCTCGGTGGCCATCCCGGTGCCCCGACCGGCGCCGACGCAGTCGCAGTACGCAGCCTCCGCAGGCAGCCAGTTGCGGTGGTTGACCGTACGACACCTGCGTGCCCTGCTACGCCAGCCCGCATACCTGGCGATCACGATCGTGCAGGCGGTGGTGTGGCTGCCGCTGTTCGGTTCGCTGTTTCGCCACGTCGTGGAGGTTCCCGGTTTCGGCGGCGGATCCTATTTCGACTTCCTCACCCCCGGCGTGGTGGTGATGAGCGCCCTGTTCTCGGCCGGATGGGCCGGCATGCGGGTCATCGTCGACATCGACCGCGGCGTGATGGACCGGATGCTCGCGTCCCCGGTCCGCCGCGCGGCGCTGACCAGCAGCGCGCTGGTCTACCAGGTGGTGGTCACCACCATCCAGTCGACCATCATCCTGCTGCTCGGTTGGGCGGTCGGGACCCACTACCGCAACGGGTTGGTCGGGCCCGTCGTCCTGCTCATCGCCGCGGCGCTCGTCGCCGTCTCGGTGGCGGCCCTGTCCAACGCGCTCGCGCTGATCGTCCGCAAGGAGGACGTCCTGATCGCGGCGGTGAACTTCTGCATCCTGCCGCTGACGTTCCTGTCATCAGCGATCATGGCGCGCGACCTGATGCCCGGGTGGATGCAGGTGATCGCACACGTCAACCCGGTGGACTGGGCTGTGAGCGCCGCCCGCGAATCCGGATCGGTCGACCCGGACTGGGGATCGGTCAGCGTTCACCTGGTTCTGCTGGCCGCACTCGCGGTGGTCGCCGCAACGCTCGCGACCCGCGCCTTCGACTCCTACCGCCGTTCCCTGTAGACCCGAAGGAAGTCCTGCGGGTGTACCGAGGCGCGGCCCTGGTACACCCGCGGCACCGACGGCGGGGGCGTCCCGCTCCGGATCCTTCCCGGTCGATCAGTGACAGGTTCACCGACATCCGTAGGTAGGAACCGTCGCCATAGTGACGGTTTCCACCTACAGCTCCGGGCGCGACACGGGCACGGCCCGCACCGGCCCGCGAGCCCTA
>NZ_CADDZT010000093.1:37277-38903 GCF_902812655.1 Candidatus Frankia meridionalis
CCGGTCCGCGTGAGCCCGCACGCGCACCGCCTGACGGCGGCCCCGCTGCACCACCCGATCGATCACCCGGTCGAAGTCCACCACGTGTTCGCCCGACGCGAGCGGGACACCATCGATCTTGATGCCCCCCTGGTCGACGAGCCGTCGAACCTCGCTCTTCGTCTTCGCGAGCCCGGCGGACACAAGCAGACCGGGGATGTCGACCGGTTCTCCGGCGGGCACGTGGACGACAGGCACGTCGGTGGGCACCTCCCGGCGCTGGAACAGCTGGTTGAACTGCTCCCTGGCCGCAGCCGCCCCGGCCGCGCCGTGGTAGAGCGCGACGATCCGCTCGGCAAGATCACGTTTTGCCTCGGCGGGCTGGGCTGCCATCCGGGCGGTGAGCGCGGCCATCTCGGCCGCGGTGAAGTCGGCGCACAACGCCGCGTAGGTGGCCACCGCCGAATCCGGAATCGACATCAGCTTGCCGAACTGCTCCGCGGCGGGCTCCCGGATGCCGATCCAGTTGCCCAGCGACTTGCCCATCTTCTCCACGCCGTCCGTGCCGACCAGCAGCGGCACGGTGATGACGACCTGCGGCGAGAGCCCCGCGTCCCGCTGGAGCGTACGGCCGACCAGGTTGTTGTAGGTCTGGTCGGTACCACCGAGCTCGATGTCGGCGTCGACCGCGACGGAGTCGTACCCCTGCAACAGCGGGTAGAGGAACTCCATCAGGCTGATGGGCCGGCTCTCCCGGTACCGGCGGGCGAAGTCGTCACGTTCGAGCAGCTGGGCAACGGTAAGGGAGGTGGCGGCGGTCAGGAAGTCCTGCAACGGCAGCTTCTCCAGCCACTCCGCGTTGCGGCGGATCTCCACCCGGTCCGGGTCGAGGATGCGCATCACCTGGTCGAAGTACTCGTGCGAGTTGGCGACCGTCTCCTCGGCGGTCAGCACCTTGCGCGTGGCCGATTTGCCGGTAGGGTCCCCCACCCGGCCGGTGAAGTCCCCGACGATCAGGACGGCGGTGTGCCCGAAATCCTGGAACTGGCGCAGTTTGCGGAGCACGACAGCATGGCCGAGGGTCAGCTCCGAGCCGGACGGGTCGATCCCGAGCTTCACCCGCAACGGCCGGTTCTCCCGGGCGGCCTGCGCCAGCTTGGCCCGCAACCCGTCGACCGGCAGGATCTCCGCGCAGCCGACCGCCAACCGTGTCGCCTGTGCATCGATGTCCGGACCACCATCTGCGGAACCCCCACCTGCTGGGCTACCACCATCCGGGCTACCGGCAGCGAGGCCGACACCTGCCTGGCCAGCCATCCCACAACCTCCATCCGCGGCCCGGCCACATTCACCTGACCGCCACCCGCTTACCAACCGGCACCAGAGAAACGACTTTCGCAACGGACCGCGGACCTCGGAGCAGCGGCAACACCCGACCGCCGCCGACGCCCCGCGTCCCGTCCTATCCTGCCTGCCCGCCATGCGGTCGAGCCGATCCCGGGCTCGGGCGGGTCAGCGCAGCCGCTGAGCCACCTCGGTCGCCCAGTAGCTCAGTATGATCTGTGCGCCCGCCCGGCGGATCGCGATCAACGTCTCCGCGATGACGCGCTCACGGTCGATCCAGCCGTTCGCCGCCGCCGCCTCGAC
>NZ_CADDZT010000093.1:39498-44448 GCF_902812655.1 Candidatus Frankia meridionalis
ACCGGCACGTCCACAGCGTCAGCGACCACCCGCAGTACGTCCAGATAGGCCAGCGCCGGCTTCACCATCACCGCGTCGGCGCCCTCGGCGAGGTCGAGGGTGACCTCCCGTAGGGCCTCAACGGCGGAGCGGGCCGGGTCCTGTTGGTAGCCGGCGCGATCACCGAACTGTGGCGCGCATTCGGCCGCGTCCCGGAACGGACCGTAGAAGGCCGAGGCGTACTTCGCCGAATAGGCGAGGATGGGCACGTCGGGGAAGCCTCCGCCGTCGAGCGCCGTCCGGATCGCGCCGACCTGGCCGTCCATCATCCCGCTCGGGGCCACCACATGGGCGCCGGCACGGGCCTGCGCGAGCGCGATCGAGCCGTACCGCTCCAGGGTGGCGTCGTTGTCGACCTCGCCCTTGTCCGTCAGCAGGCCGCAGTGACCGTGGTCGGTGTACTCGTCCAGGCAGAGGTCCGTCATGATCACCAGATCGTCGCCGACTTCCGAAACGAGATCGGCGAGAGCGAGCTGCACGATCCCGGACGAGTCGTCCGCGGCCGAACCGCGGCTGTCCTTGTCCGCGGGGATGCCGAACAGAATGAGCCCGCCGACACCGGCCCGGGCCGCCTCCACCGCCGCCTTGCGCAGCGATTCCCTGGTGTGCTGCACCACGCCGGGCATGGACGGGATCGGCGCCGGAGTGTCGATGCCCTCCTTGACGAACAGCGGCAGCACGAGGTCGGCGGGGTGTAACCGGACGTCGGACACCAACCGGCGCAGCGCACCGCCCCGGCGCAGCCTGCGGGGCCGCGCCAGCGGAAAACCGACGGCCCCACCAGCGGCGGCGCCCGACGGCATGGTCACCGCCGGGAACCGCGCCGGGGCTTGGGTAGCCGGGCCGCGAGCGGACCGACCTTGCCCAGCTCCTCACGGTGTTCGGCGGCGAAGTCCGCCAGCGCCTGCACCAGGGACGGGATCGTCGCCTCCGCCGCCTGGACGTCGACCCGCAGGCCGAGTTCGACGGCGGTGGCCGCGGTCTGCGGGCCGATCACCGCGATCACCGTGGTCTCGTGCGGCTTGCCGGCGATCCCCACCAGGTTGCGCACGGTCGAGGACGACGTGAACACCACTGCGTCCACCCGGCCGCCCTTGAGCGCCTCCCGGATCGGAGCGGGCGGCGGCGCGGCCCGCACGGTGCGGTAGGCGGTGACGTCGTCGACGTTCCAGCCACGGTCCTTCAGGCCCGCGACCAGCGTCTCGGTGGCGATGTCGGCCCGGGGCAGCAGAACCCGGTCGAGCGGGTCGAACACCTCGTCGTACTCGGGCCAGTCGGCCAGCAGACCCTCGCTGGACTGCTGGCCAGAAGGGACCAGGTCCGGACGGATACCGAAGGCGCGCAGCGCGTCCGCGGTTGCCTCACCGATCGCAGCCACCTTGACACCCGCGAACGCCCGCGCGTCCAGACTGCGTTCCTCGACCTTCTCCTGGACGGCCCTGACCGCGTTGACGGAGGTGAACGCGACCCACTGGTAACGGCCGGAGACCAGGCCGGTGATCGCCCGCTCCATGGGGGCGGCTGTACGGGGAGGCTCCACCGCGATCGTCGGCACCTCCAGCGGACTCGCGCCGTGCGAACGCAGCAGATCGGACAGGATCGCCGCCTGCTCCTTGGTCCGGGGCACCAGCACCGTCCAGCCGAACAGCGCCCGCGACTCCCACCAGGAGAGCTTGCCGCGGGCCGCGACCGCGGCGCCGATCGACATCACCACGCAGGGGGCATTCGCGATGACGGGAGCCGCGTCGGACTCGATCCGGTCCAGGGTGGAGGAGACCGTGCGCTGGTCGGTCGTGGTGCCGTCCACCGTCACTGCTACGGGCGTGTCGCCCGGCCGGCCGTGTTCGACCAACGCGGCCGCCACCTTGCCGACCTCGTTCGACACCGCCGTCACGACAAGCGTTCCGGGGACCTGAGCGAGCGCCACCCAGTCGATGTCCGAACCCGGCGTGCCAGGGGCTCCGAGCCCACCCAGGCCGAGCGACGAACCCAGTGGCGAGGCCGCGAGACCGGCGCCGCCGAGACCTGGGCCACCGAGACCCGTACCGCCGAGACTGGTGCCGCCGAGGCCGGACAGACCGCGTCCGCCCAGGCGGTTGGCTCCGAACGGTGCGGATCCCAGCGGCAGGCCAGGGGTGTCCGTGACCGGGGTCGTGACCGTCGGTTGCACACCGCTGGCGGAGAACACTCCCGCCGTGCTGGCAAAGGTGACCGGGAGCCCCGGAGCCACTCCCGAGTAGGTCGCGACGGCCGCGCCGGTCAGAATTCCCGGCACGACACGGAAAGGAATCTTTGCCTTGGCCAGTGCCTGCGCGTCGGCGGTGCCGATTCCGGTCAGCCACGGATCTGACGCGTACAGCCGGACAACGCGTTCCCCGGCGCGGGCCCGGGCGACGACCGCGACCGTGGCCGCGTCAGCGTCCATAATCGGCTTTGCCTGTTCGGGATCCCCGATCCGGAGCACTTCACCGGGTAGCTTGTCGACAATCTCGGGAGCGACATCGGGATCAACGATCACCGAATCGGCCCCGGCCAGCGTCTCGGTGGCGAGAACGGTCA
Source organism: Candidatus Frankia meridionalis (assembly GCF_902812655.1). Classification (GTDB taxonomy): domain Bacteria; phylum Actinomycetota; class Actinomycetes; order Frankiales; family Frankiaceae; genus Protofrankia; species Protofrankia meridionalis. The sequence continues at coordinate 42,097 of NZ_CADDZT010000093.1, forward strand.
GCAGACCGGGGTCGCGTGGGCCGGCTCCAACGAGAGCGACCGGGGTCAGGGGCTTCTTCGTACGGCGGGTGGCCATGATCAGCGATTTCCCATCAGCGTCTGTGCTCCGGCGGACAACATCTCGTCCGCGAGGCGCTCTCCCAGCGCCTCCGGGTGGTCAGCAGGGCCGATGATCTCGCGCCGGAGAACACCGTTCCCCTCCGGCGACGCGACCACCGCCCGAAGTCGGATCGCACCGGCATCCGGTGCTCCATCGGACGCTGTCCGGACATCGGCAAGGGCGCCGATCGGCGCGCTACAACCGGCCTCGATGGCGGCCAGATATGCGCGTTCAGCGGCGACAGCAATGCGCGATGGTGGATCGTCCAGCGCAAACCGTAGCAGCTCGGCGAGAGTTCCTCGGCGCCGGTAGGGGTCTACCCGGTCGAACCCGGACTCCAGCACGTCAGGGTCGGCCGCGCATTCGACCGCCAGCGCACCCTGCCCGGCAGCCGACACCATCACGTTCGCATCCAGCACCTCGGTCACCGCGTCCAACCTGTCCAGCCGGTCAAGGCCGGCATGGGCAAGTACGACCGCGTCGACCACTCCGTCGATCGCCTTCTTTATTCGGGTGTCGACGTTACCTCGTATCGGCACGACGTTCAGTCCGAGCCCGAGGGCCCGCAGTTGAGCCGCTCGCCGGGGAGACCCGGTACCAACCCTGGTGCCGGGTCCGAACTCGTCCAGCAGGCGTCCGCTCGGCGTGACCATGACGTCGCGAGGATCCGCGCGCGGGGGGACGGCGGCCAGCACCAGCCCGGCCGGAGTGACGGTGGGCAGGTCCTTGAGAGAGTGCACGGCGAAATCGATCTCGCCGGCCAGCAGCGCCTCACGCAGTGCGCTCACGAAGACGCCGGTACCCCCGATCTGGCTGATCGCCTCCTGGGAACGGTCGCCGGCGGTGGCGATGCGCACCAGCTCGACCTCACGGCCGAGTCGTTCCCGTACCCAGGTGGCGACCAGGGTCGACTGCGCGAGGGCCAGCGCCGAGCCCCGGGTTCCCAGCCGTAGGGCGCGCCGGTTTCCGGCCGCGCACGGGACGGATCCGCTGCCTGCATGGTCCGGCTGATGGTTCCCGTTCGTCATGGTGCCTCTCGCAGATCAGGTGCGGACACGATGGCCGGGGTTTCCCGGGGCAGGTCGAACAGCTCCCGCAACGCCTCGGCGTAGGAATCGCCATCCGGGGACGCCGCGAGTTGCTGCACTCGCACGGTCGGCGCGTGCAGCAGCTTGTCCGCGACGCGCCGCACCGCGCCCTCGACCACGGCCCAGTCGCGCGGGGCAAGATCGGGTAGCCGTGTATGCAGCCGGTCGAGCTCGTCCCGGACGACAGCCGCGGCCTGGGCCCGCAGCGCCACGACTGTCGGCGCGACCCGGTGTGCCCGGCGCCGGTCGAGGTAGGTGCCGACCTCCGACGCCACCAGCGACCGGACCGACTCGACATCGCTGACCGCCGGATGCCCGTCGAGGGCGGTCCGCAGGGTGTCGAGGTCGATGAGGGTGACGCCCGGCAGGTTGCGGACGTCCACGTCGACGTCCCGCGGGAGCGCGAGGTCGAGCAGAACGAGTGGCCGTCCGTCACGCCGGGCCAGCGAGTCCGCGACGGCCTGGTGGGTCAGGATCAGCCCTGCCGCGCCGGTGGACGAGATCACCAGGTCGGCCCGGTCCAGTTCGTCGCCCACCTCCGCGAGCGGGACCGTCTCGGCGGTGTAGGTCTCGGCGATCCGCCGGGCCCGTGCCACGGTGCGGTTCGCGACAACGAGGTCGGCCGCACCGGCCCGGCGCGCAACGGCCGCGGCCAGGGCTCCGACAACGCCTGCGCCCACCAGCAGGACCCGACGACCGGCCAGCGCGTCAGCGGCGGGCACCGTATCGACCGGGGACGCCGGCCCAGCCACCTGTGCCGGGTCGGGGGTGCCGGTCGCCATGGGCTGCCACACCGTGGCGGCCATCCGTACCCCGACCGATACGATCGACGCCCCGGCCGTGCCGATCGCGGTCTCGCTGTGCGCACGTTTGCCTACCCGCAACGCCGTCTGGAACAGGCCGCCGAGCGTGGTCCCGACGCTGCCGTCCGCCTGGGCCGCACGCAACGCCGCACGCACCTGCCCGAGGATCTGTGTCTCCCCCACCAGCATCGAGTCGAGCCCGCAGACGACGGAGAACAGATGGCTGACCGCCCGTGCGTCGTGGTGGACGTACAGGTGCGGCGCAAGATCCGAGAGATCGGTTCCAGTGATGCGGGTGAGCTGATCGGACACGTCCGCGACGCCACCGTGGAAGGTCTCCACCTCCGCGTAGATCTCGGTA
>NZ_CADDZT010000093.1:44531-55427 GCF_902812655.1 Candidatus Frankia meridionalis
ACGGCCTCGGCGACACGCCCGGCCTGCAGCAGATCGTGGAGCACCTTCGGGACGTCGTCGTCCGACACGGCGGCCATCTCCAGGATGGACGTCGGTGCCGTCCGATGGTTGAGGCCCACCGCCAGCAGGCTCATGACGCCTCACCGCCGGTCGTACCCACCAGGGGACCGCCGCCCCGGGTCCGCGGCAACGCCCGCCCTGCCGTGGCTCGGGTCATGCCGTCCGGAGAGGATGCCGGCCGCTTACGGGCCTCGTGGAACGACAGGATCTGCAGCTCCACCGCGAGATCGACCTTGCGCACGTCCACTCCTGCCGGCACCGACAGCACGGTCGGAGCGAAATTAAGGATGCTTGTGACTCCCGCGGCGACGAGACGGTCGCACACCGCCTGCGCGGCGGTCGCCGGTGTGCAGATGACGCCGATGGTGACGCGGCTGTGCTCGACCAGGACCTCCATCTCGTCGAGCGGGCGTACCACGACGCCGCCGATCGACTCACCGATGCGGCATGGGTCGATGTCGAGCAGAGCGACCACGCGGAAACCTCGGGCCTGGAAACCGCCGTACCCGGCGAGCGCGTGGCCGAGGTTGCCCACCCCGACCAGCAGGACCGAACGATCCTCGGTGAGACCCAGCTCGGCGGCGATGCGATTCAGCAGAAGGTCCACGCCGTAGCCGACGCCGCGCGTCCCGTAGGAACCGAGATGGGACAGGTCCTTACGCACCTTCGCCGATGTCACGCCCGCTGCCGTGGCGAGCGTCTCAGACGACACCGTATGAACCCCCCGATCAGCCAGCGAGGTGAGAACCCGCAGGTAAAGCGGGAGTCGGGCAACTGTCGCCTCGGGTACTGGCGAGCGTTCACGGACGACCGAGGCTGCCCGCCGAAGCTCAGTCATGTACGGCTCCCGCACCGCTTGAGGCGCCCGGCTGCCGGCGATGCTGGCCGTCCGCCCCCACGGTGCTTCGCGGTCGAACGACGCCGGTAGACGACTGTCCGGGCGAGTTTACGACTTCGTGAAGGCGTTCACGAAGTTGATGTGATCTTGCGCTCAGGTAACCCGGTCGACTCAGGTGCATCCGATCAACCTGATGACCGCTCAGGAACGCGACCATCCCCAGCGGCCGACGGTCAGGGCTCGCCGAAGGCGGGTCTCCTCGACCTTCCAGTAACCATGCTCCCGTCCGTCGACAAGAATCACCGGAACGCGGTCGCCATAGGCATCCGCGAGATCGGCCGAAGTGCTGATGTCGATCTCCTTCCAGCCAACGCCGACATCCACCGTCACACGGACCACCGCCTCCCGGGCGTCGTCGCAGAGATGGCAACCGGCACGCGTCAGCAGGGCGACCCGAACGCCTGCCTGCACACCACCGACGGCAGGATCACCACCTCGGCCCGCGGAAGCCTTCATCATCGCTCCGATCATCAGAAAACGAAAAACACGGGAAGATCTCTTCTATAGTACGACAAAGTAACAACAAACACTTCCCCGCAATGCAGCGGACAACTAAACATCTTTGACTCACTGCGCGCGCCCAGCTCCGAGCCGTTAGCTACACTCGGCTGCCTAGCGTTCCTCAGGACCTCCCGAACCTCTCATCGGGGTTCCTTTCGCGCCAGCCGGAGGTACCCCGGCGGCAGGAAGGCCGGGCCCGAAAGGAACCAAGATCGCGATTCCTTCAGCCGGCCCGACCCGTCAGATACATATCTGGAGGATCTCGGTCCCCGAGCAGCCTGTGCCCTGCTCCGCCCCGCCTCCTCGATCATTCGGAGCCACTATGCCCGCCGTCGATGTCCCACACGCATCGGAGACGCGGAAATGAGGGCTACCACGTGGATATTGGTGGGCGCATGCCAGAGGACCCTCGAAGGATCCGTGGGATCGCGAGAGAAACAGGTGATCCGACGGGCGCAGGATCGCGCTACAAACGGTTGGGGCACGATCGTCCGGGCACCGGAGGCACCAACAAAGATCCGCGAGATCTGCCCTGATGACGTCACCGGCGGATCACCGAAGTGAGTCGGGCCTGGCCGCGTCCGACTTCCGATCCCGCGGGGCTCGCGGCGCTGCTCACCGAACTCTCGCGCATCAGGATCACCCCGGATGTCGCCATCCGGGGCATGCCGCTCCTGGCGAGTTCGGCTGCGGGTGCGCCGTCGGGCCGACCCTCCGTCCAGGCACCCCGTGGCGACGGCCGCGGATCCAACGGCAAGGTCGACGGCCACGAACCCGGACACAACCCGGTGGCCTCCACCCGTACCAGCGGGATGGACATCGACGTGACGGACCTGGTGCGTCGTGCGCAGGACGGTGACAGCGAGGCCTTCGGGCGACTTTACGACTCCTACCTGGAGATGGTCTTCCGCTACGTGCTCTACCGGGTAGGCAGCCAGGCGATGGCGGAGGACATCGTCAGCGAGACGTTCCTGCGCGCGCTGCGCGGTATCAGCACCTTCACCTGGCAGGGCCGTGACATCGGTGCCTGGTTCATCACCATTGCCCGGAACCTGATCATTGATCACAAGAAGTCCGGCCACGCACGGATGGAGTTCCCTACCGACGACATCCTGTCCGCCGCGCAGGCCCAGGTCGTGTCCGGACCGGAGGAGTCCGTACTGGCCGTCTTCACCAGCAGGGCGCTGTTGGATGCCGTCCGCGCGCTCAGCCCCGACCAGCAGGAATGTGTGGTGCTACGTTTCATGGAAGGACTCACCGTCCGGGAGACCGCGCTGGCGATGGGCAGGAACGAAGGCGCGATCAAAGCCCTGCAGTTCCGGGCGACCAGGTCGTTGGCACGTCACATCCCCCAGGGAGCCGTCTGACAGCCCGGGGACGGTCGGCGACCGTGGGATGGCCGCAACCCCGCCAACCCTCTCGATCTCAACCGGACTCCCGGGAGTTCGGATCCCTCAAACCCTGATGCCACCGTACGCTTCGCAGGTCACAGTGACAGCGCGGTCCTCCTCCGCGCCGTGGACGCTCAGGAGATCACGATGCGGTTTCGACCACGCCAGGAGCGAACGGCGGACGACAGGACCCGCCGAGCCGATGCCGAGGCCGCGGCGACCGCCGCGCTCAAGGCTGCCGCCGAGGAGGCCGCGAAGGCTCCGCCGGACCCGACCGCAGCCGCGTTCTTCGACGTCGACAACACCATGATGATGGGTGCGTCGATCTTCTACTTCGCCCGCGGGCTGGCCGCGCGCGACTTCTTCCAGTCCCGGGACCTGCTGAAGTTCGGCTGGCAGCACGTCACCTACCGGGTGCGGGGGCTGGAGAACACCGACGGGATGCGGGACGCCAAGGAGGCCGCGCTCGCCTTCGTCGCCGGCCGTGAGGTCGCCGAGATCGTCCGCTTCGGCGAAGAGATCTACGACGAGCGGATGGCCGAACGGATCTACTCCGGAACCCGGGCGCTGGCCGAACAGCACCTCGACGCGGGGCAACGGGTGTGGCTGGTCACAGCAACCCCCGTGGAGCTCGCGTCGGTCATCGCACGACGGCTCGGGCTCACCGGGGCGCTCGGAACGGTCAGCGAGGTTGCGGACGGACGCTACACGGGCCACCTCGTCGGCGATCCACTGCACGGACCGGCCAAGGCGGCCGCCGTGCGGGCCCTCGCCGAACGCGAACAACTGGATCTTTCCCGGTGTTGGGCCTACTCCGACTCCATCAACGACCTGCCCATGCTGTCGCTGGTCGGTCACCCCGTCGCAATCAATCCTGACCCTGATCTCAAGGCGGTTGCCCGCGAACGCGAGTGGCCGATCAAGGATTTCCGGACCGCGCGGAAGGCTGCCCGGATCGGCGTGCCCACAGCGGCCGGGATGGGTGCGCTCGCCGGGGGGGTTGCGGCCGGCATGGCGCTGCGCCGCCGGTACACCGGAATAGCAGCCTGACCAGAGCCCGCCCAGAGGATTCCGGTGGTCAGCGTTGCCGGCGCCCGCTCGGCATGCCGGGATCGGTCGGCCTGCCGAGCCGGGCGGTGCGCGGCGGGCCGGATGGCTCGCTACCACGAGTTACGAAAAAGATTACAATTACCGATACGACCTCGATGACGGCCAGCCAGATCGCCAAGAAAAGATCGTCAATCACAGCCAGCAACGCAACCGCCACGGTCACCGACAGCAGATAACCGACGGCAAGACAACGCCCCACCCATGTCCGCCACGATGCCGCCCGGAGTCCTGTCCCCCGGGGCCGGTCCACAGTAGTCATGTGTCAGAAGAATACCGACCGGCGTTGCATCAGCAGCCCGTAGAGAGAATGTTGGATTGTCTCCCGGACACGGTCGGTGAGTTCGAAGACCAACATCGGATCCTCGGCGGCGGCCGGAGTCAGTGATTCCGTGTCAACGGGCTCACCGAACTCGATGAGCCATTTCGACGGAAGCGGTAGCAGGCCGAACAGCCCCAGCCAGGGAAACGTGGGAGTGATCGGCAGGTAGGGTAGCCCGAGAAGCCGGGCGAGCGTCTTGAGATTACCGATCATCGGATAGATCTCCTCGGCTCCGACAATCGTGCAGGGGACGATGGGGACACCGGTACGCAGTGCGGCCGAGACAAAGCCCCCACGGCCGAAGCGCTGGAGCTTGTAGCGCTCGCTGAACGGTTTTCCTACCCCTTTGAAACCCTCCGGCCACACCCCCACCAGATGACCTCCGGCAAGCAGCCTTTCGGCATCGGCCTGGCAGGCCAGGGTGTTGCCGGTCTTACGGGCCATCGGGGCGAGAAACGGCACGGCAAACACCAGGTCGGCGGCAAGTATACGCAGGTGCCGGTGCGCCGGGTGATGGTCCATGATTGCCAGCGCCGTCATGATCGCATCCATCGGTACCGTGCCGGAGTGGTTCGCCACGATCAGCGCGCCACCGATGTCCGGAACGTTCTCCAGACCGCGGGTCTCGACCCGGAAGTAGTTCTGGTAGATCGGCCGGAGCAGCGGCGCGATGACGTTCTCGGTGAGATCCTGGTCGAAACCGTGTTCGTCGACCACGTAGTCACCGGTGATCCGTCGGCGCAGAAACGCCAGGAAGCCTGCGAGAGCCTGTTCGAGGCTGCCCGCGTCCGCGAGGGGCTCCGACGGTAGCGACGCCGTGGGACCCACGTCCGGATCATCCGGCGGGTCGCCGCGGCCCAGGCCGGCCACTGGTTCCCGTACGGCCGATACCGGCTCTCCGTCGACATCGCCGGCCTCATGGCCGGAAGAATGCATCCGGCCCGCAGAGGTGGCCCGCTCGCCTGCGCCGCGGGTGCCCCTCGGGAAGGTCGACCCGCCATCCCCCGCCACAGGATGGGTGGACCCGGCGCCGGCCGCGGCCGGGTTCGCCTCCGAGGCCCCGGAAGCGGTCGGGCCGTCCGGATCCGGATCCGACTCGCGGTTCTCAACGGCCAGATGCTCGGTCATGCGCCTGCCGACAACCACCTCGTCACCGACCGCGCCTTTCCCGGTACCCTGGTCGACCCCGGTACCACGCTCGATGTCCGACGAGCCCGGCGGCCGGGAACGGCGAGCCGCACCGCCGCCCGTCCTGGCACGGCCGTCCTTGCTGCCGAGCGGGATGATCCGCGCCTCACTCACACCCGTGACCACCTTTTCACGAGACCTGTTTTACGAGACCTGCCCGGTACTCCTCGCGTCTCCAGAGTCCTCCCAGCCTTCACACCGCGCCTGCCGGGCCTGCTGGGTCCGGCCGATACGGTGAGGATTTCCGCGTAGTGCCCACCCGTCGAGGAACGCCGCCGGTTTCCGGCCCGTTGCCTCATGACGTCCCGACCAACCTGCGCCGCGCGAGCACGTCCAGCAGACCACGTTCGGCTCGGATCACGGTGTCCCGGTCGATCGCAAAACGTATCGGGCGGTCGCGTACGAAGTCGTCGAAGGTCTCGGACGTCGTGAATCTCGGGACGTAGCCGAACACCTGCTTCAGGCGGGTGGTGTCGACCGCGCGGCCGTGCGCGAGGAAGCCGAGCTGCTCGGCGGAGAAGTCCAGCAGCCGGGACCGGCGCACCAGGTTTCCCAGCGTGACCACTGCCGGGGAGGGCACCGGCAGCGGCGCACGCCCCGCACGCCGAACAGCCTGGGACAGCAGGAGAACTCCGTCCCCCGCGACGTTGAACGTGCCGGGATGGTCCTGTGCCGCCGCCTTCGTGAGCACCCCGAGCGCGTCCTCGCTGTGTAGGAGCTGCAGGCGCGGATCGAACCCGAGCACTGTCGGGACGATCGGCAGTTCAAGGTAACGCGTCAGCGGGCTGTCAATGCCCGGACCGACGATGTTGGTAAAACGCAGCACACTGACCGTGACGTCGGGACGACGACGGCTGAAACCCCGGACGTAGCCCTCGACCTCGAACGCGTCCTTGCTGTACCCACCACGGGGAAGACTGCGCGGCTCCATTTCCTCCGTGAACAAGGCCGGGTCACGGGGAGATGATCCGTAGATCGTTGTGGTGGACTTTACGATCAGCTTTGTGACGCTCGGCGCCTTCTGGCAGGCGGCAAGAAGCTGCATCGTGCCAATGACATTGATTTCCTTCATCACGGCCCGCCCACCAGCTCCGAGCGGAGTGGCGATGACATTCAGATGAAGAACGGTGTCGACCGCGGCTGCGCCGATTACCTTCGCGATCAGCGGATTGCGGATGTCGGCTCGGACGAACTGCGTGCGCCCAAGATCGACACGGGGTGGTATGGTATCGACCCCGATCACATTTTCGATCTCCGGATCTGCGGCGAAAGCACTTGCCACCTGCGCGCCGAGTGGCCGGGAAACACCCGTAACGAGCACACAACGTGGTCGCATTTTGGTCTTCCCCCTGCCCCCGATCCCCGGCGTCATCCTACGCCGGGGAGTTGTCGACATCAGAACAGCATCGAGTCTGCGGCGCGGCATCTCATTATCTGCGTTACCCGCATGTCGTAACCCGACAACCCGGATAATGTAACCCGACATGTTGGTCCGCTGGTACGCCGTACCGATACGGCGGCCCAGGAGGTTGTGGCGGCCCAGGAGGTTGGCGGCCCAGGAGGTTGGCGGCCCACCGATGCCGAGGTCAGGCGTGGGCGGGCAGTGGGACCGACACGGCCGGCGCCGCCGGCCGCGGTCGCGGCTGGCGGGGAGCCTGGGCAATCACGATCGCGGCCCGACGACGCACCCGCAGGGTGTCCGCGGCCCGACCACAGTTGACGGCGATCATGATGCGACGTAGGGAATCCTCGCAGACCACCAGCCGGCCTACCGGCACCTCGCCATAGGTATGGGTGAACCGCAGGGCCAGGGTGCGTCCGGCGATGCGTATCTCGACCGGATCCCCGAGCAGGATGCCCGCCGCCTCCAGATCTGTACGGGTGGCGTTCAACGCGAGATTACCGAAGTGGTCGATGTCGACGACCTCGCCGTGCACGTGGTCGTCGTCCACGGAACACACCCGCGGCCGAAGCCGGACGAGGGACGCGGGGTCCAGCCGCGGACCCACCTCACCGGGGGACAGCCCGGTTGCCAACCGGGCGGCAACCGGCGCGTAGACGTCCCGGCCGCGAAACACCGCGGTCGGCATCGGTAGCCACAGCTTCCGGTTGGAGATCTCATGTACGTCGACAACGCCGCCCAGCAGGTCCCAGGCGAGAGAGGCCAGTCCGTTGTCAGGCGCGATTATGATCGATCCGTCGGCGGTCCGTACCGCAATCCCACGGGTGTAATCGCCGTCGGTACCGAGCGGTTCGACCAGAGCCAGATGGATGCCCGTAGGCAGGTACCCGACAGCTCCGGCCAGCATCGCCGCACCATGCTCGACATCCTGCGGCAACACCGCATGACACAGATCGATCACACGCACATCCGGAGCGTGCCTGGCGATTACCCCGTGGCACACACCCACGCAGGAGTCATCCAGCCCGTAATCGGACAGAAAACTGATCCACGAACCCATGACAAGATCCCCTGTGTCGAGGCCGGCTCCATTGCCGTCCGTCACGCACAGCTTCTCACAGGGCACCGACAGTCAGCGACACCGGACCTACCGGTAGAAACCGGATGACCGCCGATCCGTACCCGACCGCCGAATTGTCACCCCGAACACGCCGAATGACACAGCATGCCGGGGCGACAGCCAGGACATCAAAAAGTAGCCGTATGACTACTTTTTGTTACGACGCTGAACGCGGGTTCGCTTGAGGAGCTTGCGGTGCTTCTTCTTGGCCATTCGCTTGCGACGCTTCTTGATTACCGAACCCACGAACCCGACCGATCTGCTTGAAGGAGATCTGAACGAACTATCCGCCGAGCCTACCCGGTCGCCGACCCCTAACCGGTGGCAAGCTCGCGGGAACGGTCCCGGGCTGCCTCGATCGCGGCCAACAGCGCCGCCCGGACGCCGTGGTTCTCCAGCTCCCGGATCGCGTTGATCGTCGTCCCCCCCGGGGACGTCACGGCCTCACGTAACATCACCGGATGCTCGCCGGAATCGCGCAGCATCACCGCGGCCCCCAACGCGGTCTGCACCAGCAACTGCGCCGCGACCGCCCGCGGGATGCCCAGCAGGATGCCCGCGTCGATCATGGATTCGACCAGGTAGAAGAAGTAGGCCGGGCCACTGCCTGACAGCGCGGTCACCGCGTCCTGCTGGGACTCGGGTACCCGGACGACCTTGCCGACCGGCGCCAGCAGGTCCTCGGTGCGGCGCAGGTGCTCCTCGCCGGCATGGGCGCCTGCCGAGATCGCAGACATCGCCTCGTCCACCAGAACCGGCGTGTTCGTCATCACCCGCACCACCGGGGTTCCGGCGGCAAGCCGGTGCTCCAGGAACGAGGTGGTGATGCCGGCCGCCACCGAGACGACCAGATGGTCAGGGGTGACGACCCCGGTGATCTCACCGACCAGGGCAGTCATGTCCTGGGGCTTGACCGTGAGTATCAGCACTCGTGCCCGGGTGGCCGCGGCCGGGTTCGACACCGCCGAAACCCCGTAGCGGACGGACAGCTCCTCGGCGCGGTCACGGCGCCGAGCCGTCACGAACAGATCGTCCCGGTCATACCCGGAACGCAGCATTCCCGACAGCAGTGCCTCACCGAGTTTCCCGGCGCCGAGGATCGCGACCGTCATGGACATCCCTTCACTTGGCTGACCTCACCCGGACGACCGCAGCGCCCGTAGGAAGAACAGCAGGTTGGCCGGACGCTCGGCAAGCCGCCGCATCAGGTAGCCGTACCACTCCCGCCCGCATGGAACGTAGACCCGCACGACCTCGCCGGCCCCGACGAGGCGTTGCTGCTCACCCGGTCGGACCCCGTACAGCATCTGGTACTCGAACGGCCGCCGCGCAGGCCCTGGACCTGGACCTGGACCCGGACCCAGCCGCGACCCGCCATCCTGTCGGTCGTTCTTTCGGGCACTCCATCTGGCGCTCTGCCCGTCCGCGCTGACCGCCCCGGCGACCCTGCCGGCCAGTTCGACAAGGGCCGGGTCGTGCGTGGCAACCATCGGATAGCCCTGACCGGCCATGAGAACCGCCAGACACCGCGCATACGACGCCTCCACCTCGGCCCGATGCGTGAAGGCGACCGATGGCGGCTCGGCGTAGGCGCCCTTGCACAGCCGTACCCGCCCACCGGCGACGGCGAGGGCACGGCAGTCCGCCTCGGTCCGCCGCAGGTAGGCCTGGACGACGGCGCCGGTCTCGTCGAACTCCCGGCGTAGCTCGGCGACCACGGTCAGGGTCGCGTCGGTGGTGGTGTGATCCTCCATGTCGACGGTGACACAGCTACCGGCATCCCGAGCCGCCTGGCACACCCACAGCGCGAGGTCCCGCGCGAGCGAGGCGTCAAACCTCTGCCCGAGCGCGGAGAGCTTCACCGACACCTCCGCGGCCGAAGTGAGGCCCGCGTCGGCGAGCGCACGCAGGAGCCCGCCATAGGCCACGGCGGACTCCTCGGCCTGACGCCGGTCGGTCGTGTCCTCCCCGAGCACGGCCAGGGACACCCGCAGACCTGTGGCCGCCAACCCGTCCGCCACCGTGACCGCTGCCGCGGCGTCCTCTCCGGCGACGAACCGCGTGACCACAGCACGGGTCAACCGCGTGGTGGACACGAGCTGGCGGACCCTCGGGTCGCCCGACGCGGCCAGCACCGCCGTTCGCAACATTGCCGTTCGCAGCACCGCCCCAGGATGCCTCATGGTCTCCGGCCACGCGAAGTCTCCGGCCATACGAAAAGACCATGATCAAGTTCCTGGAGGCTCGAGGAGCCTACCCGGGCCGCGCGACGACCAGCACCGTGTGGAACGGCTCGGTGACCATCCCGTGCGGGAAGGCCCGCAGCAGGGACCGTCGCTCGGCATCCATGAACTCCGCGAGTCGGTCCCCGATCGCCGCGACGTACGACTTCGAACGCAGGCACAGTTCGTAGGTCGCCAACGGGAGCGTCCGGCTCCACCGGTCGGACACCGTCACGACCTCGGTGAACAGACCGGTCCAACGCAGCTCGTCCGCCCACGGGCGGATGCGGTAGTCACGCCGGTAACCGGGACTCATCTCCTCCAGCCGCCGCTGCTGACGGTCCCACCAGCGCAGGTCCTCGCCATCGACCTCGTTCCACCAGACCGCGAGCGCGCCACCGGGCCGCAACACCCGCGCGGCCTCGGCCGCGGCCACCGGCACCCGCACCCAGTGCCACGCCTGGGCGTAGCAGACAAGATCGACCACCGCGTTCGCGAACGGCAGGGCCTCGCCGTCGCCACGTACCGCGCCGATCCTGGGCGAACGCTCCCGCAGTCGGCCCAGCATCCCCGGGCTGTGATCCACCGGGATCACCCGGGCGCCGCGAGCGAGCAGCTGTCGGGTGGCGATACCGGTGCCCGCCCCCACCTCGACAACATCGGCGCCGGCAAGCCCACGCCCGGC
>NZ_CADDZT010000093.1:56010-56988 GCF_902812655.1 Candidatus Frankia meridionalis
GGCCGGGCGGCATCGTAAGCGGTCACCAGCGGATCGAACAGCCACCTGGTACTCACCCCCGAATGGTGACACCGCTACGGACGACACCCACGCGACGGGTTGAGAATCGCGCACCGCGTGGTGCGGTACGCCCGCGCGGTCAGGGTGCCCGGCCGCCCGCGGTCGCGGGCGCTGCCGCGAGGTTGAGCCGAGTGAAGGCCAGGGCCTCGGCAAGATCGGCCTCCCGCTGTGCTCGGGACTCCGCCCGCCTGGTATTGATCTCCACCACCACGGTGCCATCGAAACCCCGGGCCGCAAGCCGCTCCAGCAGCTCGGCGCACGGCTGGTTGCCGCGTCCCGGCACGAGGTGCTCGTCCTTGGCGAACCCCATCCCGTCCGCAATGTGGACGTGAACGAGCCGCTCACCGAGCGTGTCGGCCATGGCGAGCGCATCGGAACGGGAAACACTGGTATGTGACAGGTCGAGCGTGACATGCCGGTAGTCGTCCTCGACAGGCGACCAGTCCGGAGCATATGCGGAAATCTCACGCCCACGAGCACGCAACGGAAACATGTTCTCGACGGCGAACCGGACAGCCGTCTCGCCCTCCATCCGCACGATTCCCTCGACAAAATCGCGGGAATAGTCACGCTGCCAGCGAAACGGCGGGTGGACGACGACGGTCGACGCCTGCAACGTTTCCGCGACCGTCCGGGCCCGCTGCAGCTTCGCCCAGGGCTCGGCACCCCACACTCGCTGGGTGAGCAACAGGCACGGTGAATGGATGGCGACAATCGGAATGCCGTGATAGTCGACAAGTCGCCGCAGAGCTTCCGGATCCTGACTTACCGGGTCGGTCCACACCATGATTTCGACACCGTCGTAGCCAAGCCGGGCGGCCATCTCAAAAGCCGCGGCCGTCGATTCAGGATAGGTCGACGCGGTCGACAACGCGACCCTCGCCGAGGGGACACGCGCAGTGATCCGCTCGCCGCGGC
>NZ_CADDZT010000093.1:57077-67424 GCF_902812655.1 Candidatus Frankia meridionalis
GCCGCGGCGCTGGGGTTGGCGCCTCAGACATCCCTCCAGGGTAGGGCGTGTTCTTCAAATCTTCACCGGCACCCTCCGTGATCATAAGATCACCACACGGCACGGCTAGCCGCAAAACGTGCCCGACAGATCGCTTCGCGATCCGACGGGTCCCCCGTAATCGCACCGTTTTTGGTTAGGCGGACGTCAGCCAGTCCAGCCTGCGCAGTATGATGCCCTCCCGAAGCGCCCACGGGCAGATCTCGACCTCGTCCAGATTCAGCAGGTCGAGCGTCTCGGCAGCGACCACGGACCCGGCGGCGAGCTGGCCCGCACGATCGGCCGAAACCCCCGGCAGACCAGAACGGTCGGCTGCCGACATTTTACACAGCCGGGCGGATATCTCACTCAGCGCGTCCCGGCGCAGAACCCTGCGCACGTACGGGCCGCGGCTGTAGGACTCCGCGCCGGCGATACGGGCCAGCGACCGGAAGGTCTTCGACGTCGCCACCGCCCGCGTCGGCTCGCCGACCACGTACAGGTTCGACACGACCGGCGCGAGGTGCGCCCGCACATACCGGCGCAGAGCTGTGACCTCGGACCGCTTGGGCGGATCGTTCGCGAACCAGTCGCGGCTGAGCCGACTCGCCCCCAGCGGCAGGGACGACACCACGTCGGGGTCCTCGTGCATCCCGGCGGCGAGCTCCAGCGACCCGCCGCCGATGTCGAGCGCGAGCAACCGCCCGGCACTCCACCCGAACCAGCGACGCACCGCCAGAAAGGTCAGGCGGGCCTCGTCCTGCCCCGGCAGGACCGCCAGCGCGACGCCACTCGCCGCCCGCAGCCGGGCCAGCACGGCATCACTGTTGGTGGCGTCCCGAAGAGCTGACGTGGCGAACGCGACAAGGTCGTCAACACAGAGATCGTCGGCACGCTCGCGCATCTGGATGATGCACTCGGTCAGCGTCCGTTCGCCCTCGGCGGACAGCGCGCCATCACCGTCGAGGAGTTCGACGAGCCGCAGCGGAACCTTCACGCTGGCCGCCGGCAACGGCTGCCCGCCGACATGAGCGTCCACCACCAGCAGGTGCACGGTGTTCGACCCGATGTCGATCACACCGAGGCGCATGCGACCGGCGGGCCCGGCCGGTCGGACCGCCTGACCGCCATCCTGGCGTCCCTGCTCCTGATGGGTCACCGGCAGGGCCACGATGTCCGACTTCAGCGTCATCATGCACGTCCGGAGCGGGTCGCGGCAGGCGACCTCGTCGCCGCCGGGGATGGGAGCACACCGGCGGGCACCCGACGAACCGCGGGCCTCGACGTCACCTTGACCACGTTCGCATCCACCTCAGGTCGATCGTGTAGGGCAGCCGGCATCGGCGTCCGATGAAACATCATCCCTGAAAACATACGGTGGCGATCAGCTCCGCGGACTTGTCCGGTGAATGTCGGAGGCTACCGAAGGCCGACCGCAGAGAGCGCCCGAACGCAGGACCGTGCGGCTCGCGACGCCCCGCCCTCGGACGCTCTCAGGGTTCGAACTTGTAACCGAGGCCACGGACGGTCACCAGGTGGCGTGGATTACCCGGCTCATCTTCGATCTTCGTCCGCAGCCGCTTGACATGGACGTCGAGGGTCTTGGTGTCTCCGACGTAGTCCGACCCCCAGACGCGGTCGATCAGCTGGCCGCGGGTGAGTACCCGGCCCGCGTTGCGCAGGAACATCTCCAGCAACTCGAATTCCTTGAGCGGGAGCGGGACAGCGGCCCCGTCGACGGTGACGACGTGGCGTTCGACGTCCATGCGGACAGGACCGGCCTCCAACGTCGCTGTGACGTGGTCCTCGGCCTCGCCACGGCGACGCAGCACCGCACGGATGCGTGCGACCAGTTCGCGGGCCGAGAACGGCTTTGTGACGTAGTCGTCGGCGCCCAGTTCCAGACCGACGACCTTGTCGATCTCACCGTCACGAGCCGTCAGCATGATCACCGGAACGGTCGACCGCTGGCGTAGTGTCCGGCAGACCTCGGTTCCGGACAGCCCTGGCAACATCAGGTCCAGCAGGACGAGATCGGCTCCGTGTCGATCGAACTCGGCCAGTGCGGTCGGCCCGTCGGCAGCCACCGCGACCTCGAAACCCTCCCGTTCCAGCATGAACGACAACGCATCCGAGAACGACTCCTCGTCCTCCACGACCAACAGGCGGGTCACCCCGTCACACTCCTTCGTCATCACAGTCGTATTCGCTCTCGACATCGGCGCCGGCCTGCGACAGGGGCAGTCTGATCGTGAAGGTCGAGCCCGCTCCCTCGGAGCTCCACACGCTCACGTTCCCTCCATGGTTGGTCGCGACGTGCTTCACAATCGCCAGTCCGAGCCCGGTCCCGCCAGTCGCGCGGGACCGCGCCGGGTCGGCCCGGTAGAAGCGTTCGAAAACCCGCTCCAGATCCTTCTCCGCGATGCCGATGCCCTCGTCCGCGACGGAGATCTCCACGGTCCCGCCCGACCGCCGCACACCGATGACCACCCGGGTCCCGGTCGGGGAGTAGCTGATGGCGTTGTCCAGCAGGTTCGCGAGCGCGGTCACCAGCTGTCCCTCGTCCCCGCTGACCTCGAAGTCGCTGTCGCCGATGACGGCCACGGTGATCTCGCGGGCCGAGGCGGCCAGCCGGGTGCGGTCCAGCGCCTCGGCGAGCACCGAGGACACCTGTACCGGTCGCAGGTCCGGCATGGGGTCCGCGCCCTGTAACCGGGAAAGATCGATGATCTCCTGTACGAGGCGGGCCAGCCGGGACGACTCGTGCGTCATCCGGGACGCGAAACGCCGGACGGCCACCGGATCGTCGCTGGCGGCGGCAACGGCCTCGGCGAGCACATGCAGGGCGCCAACCGGGGTCTTGAGCTCGTGGCTGATGTTGGCCACGAAGTCACGGCGGACCGCCTCGACCCGGTGGGCCTCGGTGACATCATCGAGGATCACAGCCACATAGCCGTCCGACCCGAGGCGCAGCGTACGTGCACGCACGGCAGACGCCTGCTGGTCAGGACGTGGACGGGTCAGCGGCGGTTCCGGCCGTGGCGGCAGACCGAGCTGTCGGTCACGACCGACACCGTCGGTCTGGGTCCGGCCCACCAGCTCGGTCAGTTCGTCCAGGCCCAGGCGACCGTCCGCGACCACACCCATCGCGCGGGCAACCGGGTTGGCCAACACCACCGCGCCACTCGCGTCCACCACGACGAGCCCGGACGGCAGGCCGTCGACAAGACGCCGGACGAGCCTCGAGGGCAACATCGCCTTGGATGCGGCCTGCTGCCCCCCGAGACCGCCGGACGACGGGTTGCCCCCGGCAGGGTTGCGGACACGACGGCGTGGGTGCGGCGTGACGTCGTCACCCCCCGGGTCGCCCGATACGGACCCTGATACATCCGGCCCGGACCATCCGGTCACAGGGTGGGTCCGTGGCCGTCCCTGGCGGATTTCCGACGCCGGATCGGCGGAATCCGGGCGAAACCTGAACCCGGACCCCTGCTCACCCACACCATCGCCCACGGGCCGAATGGTAGGTGCCCAGCAGTTCCCTTGACGCGTATCAACCCAACCGGCGCCGATCGTCGCCAGGAGTTCATCCAGCTCACAGGGGCTGTTCACCGGAGGGCGAGCAGCACCGGCAATCGTTTGGTCGAAGCAGGATGTGCGCAGCGGTCAAGATCGCGCGCTGTCCGGGAGGCAACCGCCGTCTCCCGGTTCCTCGTGGCATATCCCGGGCCGACGCGCGCAGGGCCCGATGGCGGTGTCCTTGCGGGTCGCCGACCCGGGCGTGCGGCACCGGGCGGTGGAGGGTGCGCGTGCTCTCAATCGCAGAACCCGCACCTGCTGTGATCAGATGGACCGACAACCGCCGCGAACACGAAGGAGCCGTCTGTGCGGGACGCCTTCCATGACGAGCTCGAGAGCATCAACTCCTCACTCGTCGAGATGACCAACCTGGTCGCTTCGGCAATGGCGCGAGCGACAACCGCGCTTCTCGACGCCGATCTACAGCTTGCCGAGGGCGTGATCACGGCCGACGAGACCGTGGACCTCCTGCGTAATGAGATCGAGGAAAGATCCTTCGATGTCATGGCGCGACAGCAGCCGGTCGCCAGCGATCTTCGGGCAATGGTCACAACGCTACGCATCGTCGCCGACCTCGAACGTATGGGCGATCTGGCGCTGCACGTCGCGAAAGTCGCCCGGCGGCGCTACCCCGGCCGCGCCATCCCGCCGGAACTACACTCGATCATCCTTGAGATGGGTCAGGTGGCGCAGCGGATCGTGGCCAAGGCCGGGTCCGTCATCGCGGGCCGCGACGCCGCACTGGCCAAGGAGCTGGAAAGCGACGACGACTCGATGGACGCGCTGCACCGCAAACTCTTCCATGTCCTGCTGGAAATCGAGTGGACCCACGGCATGGAAGCGGCGATCGACATCACCCTGTGCGGTCGCTACTACGAGCGTTACGCCGACCATGCGGTGTCGGTCGCCCATCGGGTGATCTATCTGGTGACCGGGGACAAGGTCTAGAACGGCCGGGACGCCTGAATCGGGGCACCCGCTGGACATGCCGCCGGCCGGCGGCATGTCCCCCGTCCCGGCCGAGCCCCGGTTGTTACCTCTTGCCCTGCGCGGCCACGGCCGCGGCAGCCGTCGCCGCCGCGTCCGGGTCCAGGTACCCGGAACCGACGACCCGCAGATCGTCGTCCAGCTCGTAGCGCAGCGGGATGCCGGTGGGAATGTTCAGACCGGCGATGTCGGCATCGCTGATCCCGTCCAGATGCTTGACCAGCGCACGCAGCGAGTTGCCGTGGGCTGCGACGAGCACGACCTTCCCGGCCCGCAGATCCGGCACGATCGCGTCGTACCAGTACGGCAGCATCCGGGCGACGACGTCCTTGAGGCACTCGGTTGTCGGGATGACGTCCGGCGGCAGAGCGGCGTACCGCTCGTCGACACCGCTGGCCTGGCCCGGCCCGATCGGTGGCGGCGGCGTGTCATAGGAACGGCGCCACAGCATGAACTTCTCCTCGCCGTACTGGGCGAGTGTCTCGGCCTTGTCCAGGCCCTGCAGGCCACCGTAGTGCCGCTCGTTCAGACGCCACGACCGGTGGACCGGGATCCAGGTGCGTCCGGCGGCGTCCAGGGCGATCCAGGCGGTGCGGATCGCGCGCAGCAGCAGGGAGGTGTGCACGACGTCCGGCAGCACGCCGGAGTCACGCAGCAGCTCGCCGCCGCGGGTCGCTTCCTTGAGGCCCTTTTCGGACAGGTCCACGTCCACCCAGCCGGTGAACAGGTTCTCTTGGTTCCACGTGCTCTCGCCGTGGCGGAGCAGGACGAGCGTCGGCATACCGTCGATCCTGCCGTAACTGTGACGCCGGATGCGGCCGTATCGGCGCGGCGCAGGCGCGCGGAGCCGTCTTACGGCCGGGTCGGCCTGAACACCCGGTACCTTTGCCGATCCCGGCCAGGTACATCCGCTCTGGATCGATTCCGGACCAATTGTCCTGGAGGACGTGGAAACCCCCGGGCGCTTCCATCATCCACGTAGGAAAGATGGGCCGTCGGGACCAGCGACGACGCCCGGGGGTCTGGTGTCTGCCTGGTTCTCGCCGGTGCCGGTGCCCGCAGGCCACCCGGCCGGGTGAGGACCACGAGACCGACTAGCGGACAGTCACCTCACGAGTCCGTTTATCACACAAAACTGGACCACCTCCCTTCCCGTGTACGGACAACGCTACGTTCACTCGGGCGGGCCCGGCAACCGCTTTTCCCGACTCTCGCCCTGACTGCTGACGCACCTGGACGGGAACGCGCCGCGGACCGGATCATCCCTGTCCGCGAGCCACGATCCGGTAGGCGTTCGCCCGTCGCCCCGATTCGAAGTAAGGACGCGTCAACTGGTCGACGACCGCCCCGCCGAGCACCAGTGGAGTGCCCGCCGTCACGGCGAGCCCGCGACACAACCGCCGCCACGGTGTCGCCTCGTAGGGCAGCCACGGCAGGGTCGGGTCCGGCTGCGCCTCCTGCATCAGGAAGAAGGCGGCCGCCGCCGCGTCCATCGCCTGGTGGGTCCCGCCGAACTGGAGCTCGACGAGACTCAGGTCCCGCTCGGCCAGTGCCCGGACGAGGTTGTCCGGCGGGATCAGGTGCTGATGCTGCGGGGGGAACAGGCCGACCCAGCGGTTCCGGTAGATCCGTAGGGACGGGCCGTGGGCATGCGGGACCTCGATCACGAGATACCCGCCGGGAGCAAGCGCCTTGGCCGCGGTGTCGAGTTCCTGATACGGGTCACGGGTGTGTTCCAGGTAGTGGAACATGCTGATCACGTCATAGCGGCCCGCGATCTCATCGACGAGATCGGGGAAGAACCCCCGGTACGCACGCCCCACCCAGCGGCGCCGGGCCGCCTCCTCGATCCCCTCCCCCATGTCCAGTGCGTCGAACGTCGTGTCGGGCAGCAGGCCCTTCGCCGCGAGGCAGAAGTGGCCGTGCCCGCCGCCGACGTCGAGCCACCGTGCGGGTGTCGTATGCCGGGTCAGCAGGGCGACCCGCGCCCGGTAGACCGTGTCGGACGAACCGAAGACCTCCTCGGCGAGCTCGGCGTACAACCCGTCATAGACATCCCGGTAGTAGAACTCCAGGCCGGCCGGGCTCAGGCGGGGGTTCTGGAAGATGTGGCCGCAGTCTGCGCAGCCGTCGTACCGGAAGCGGCCCGGCTTGCCCATCACCGTGTCACCGGCCTCGACCCGCAGCGACAGCCGCGTCGACCCGCACCACGGGCAGTTCTTCCGTCCGGGCTCGAGCAGGTTGTCCACCCCGGCCGCGATCTCGTCGTGGTACCTGGCCCGCCGCCGCCTCGCCTCTGCCGCCTCGGCCGCCTCGGCCTGCTCGGACGGGTGCCCGCACTGCCGGGTCCTGATCCCGGTGGCCACCACGCCCGGACCGGTGAGAAGGCGGGTGGCTGGACCGCGGACCGCCTCCGCCGGCCGTGTCCGCAGCCGGCCGGCACACGCCGCGAACGGTGCCAGCCAGCAGCCGGCGACCGCCGCGGCCCCCCAGCCCGGACTCGTGACCAGGCCGACGGCCAGGGCCGCGCCTCGGATGAACGGAACGACGAGCAGCGGCCGCCGGTAACGCTCAGCCATCCACCGGGCACGCAGCCGCCGGCCTGCCGCGTCCCGATGGGCGTGTACTCCGGGGATGACGGCCAGGTCGGTACTGGTGGGCGCGTACCGTTTCAGCTTCCGGGTGATCAGCGCGAGTTCGGCCGGTGGGTAGTCGTCCCGTTCCTCCACACCGGCCCTGACCAGCAGCCCCCGGTCGACGAGCAGCGCGTGAAACGCCCCCGTCCCCGTCGCGAACCGGTCCTGGCCGTAGGTCCGGGTGTCGACCACTCGAGCAAGATCGACCACCAGGTGCGGGGCAAGATCGGACGGGACGAGATCGAGAACCTCGGTGCCGGTGGCGTCGGCATGCGCGCTCGCGGCGCGACGCGCGTCCTCGGTGAGCACGACACCGGTGGCGACAAGAAACGCATGGTCAGGTCCGACCGGGCGCAGGCTCGGCGCCGCCGTGTCAAGCCCACGCAGCCGGCCGTACAACCGGACGGTGTTGAACAGGATTGCCGTGCACATGATGATCGGTAGCCGTCGGCCCATGGATCCTCCCGCGTCGAACGGATCCTCCCGCGTCGAACGGCGCCCCGCGTCGAACGGCGCCCCGCGTCGAACGGCGCCCCGCGTCGAACGGCGCCCCGCGCACCAGGCCGATCCTGGCCTCACGTCATGCCCGGTCGCTCGGGGGACCCGGTCACTCAAGGACCATGCCCAGGTGCTGCGCCTACACTGACGTCATGGCCGTGGACGTCAAGAGCGCGGACGTCAAGGGCGCGCTGCGGGGCAACTGGCAGACGCAGCTGCGTTCTCGCGGGTACCGCCTCACGCCACAACGCCAGCTTGTGCTGGAGGCGGTTGCCCGGCTCGGCCACGCGACCCCGGAAGAGATCGTTACGGAGGTCCGCCGAACCGCCGGCGGGGTCAACATCTCGACGGTGTACCGGACGCTGGACCTTCTCGAGGAACTCGACCTCGTCTCCCACGCCCATCTGCGGCACGGCGCGCCGACCTACCACGCGGCCGGCGTCAAAGAACACGTTCACCTCGTCTGCGGTGCCTGCGGCGCCATCCGGGAGATTCCGCCGGACGTACTGTCCGACCTGGTGACCCGACTGCGGGATGACTTCGGGTTTTCCGTGAACGTCGACCATGTGGCGCTCGCGGGCCGCTGTGCGGACTGCGCAGGCCGGCAAGTTGGTTGAACAGACCATGACCGCCGATTCCACCGCCACGCCCACCACCGGATCCAGGCCCGCGCCACCGGGCGATCCCACCGCCGGTCAGGGCTACCGATCGCCCCTGCTGGCCGCCGCCGGGGCGGTGCCCGCGACAGCGCCGGACCTCGGGGTCGCCGACCACTACGGCGACCCGCTGCGGGAGCAGCGCGACGCCGGACGCGGCGCCGCCGTCGTCGACCGCTCGCACCGCGGGGTGATCCGCGTCACCGGTCCGGACCGACTCTCCTGGCTGCACAGCATCACCTCGCAGCATCTGGACGCGTTGCCGGCCATGCGGGGCAGCGAGGCACTGGTGCTCTCCCCACACGGCCATGTCGAACACCACATGGTGATCGCCGATGACGGGACAGCGACCTGGCTGGACGTCGAACCGGGCACCAGCCCAGCCCTGCTGGCCTATCTGGAGTCGATGCGCTTCCTACTGCGGGTCGAACCGGTCGACGTCGGCGCCGACCACGCCGTGGTATCGGTGATCGGCCCGGACGCGGTGCAGGTCGTGACGGGCGCGCTGGGGTCGCTCGACCATCCGCTCGCGCTCTTCAGGGGACGTCCCACCCAGGACACGACCGTCGGTGACGACGATCCGCTCGCCCGAGGGCCGTACCCACTTGCCCGTCCGACGGCCGTACCGGCAGGCACACCCGGTGAGGAACGCCCCGACAGCGCGGGGACGCTCGTCCGCGGGATGCCGTACGGCGTGGACCTGCTCGTTGCGCACGCCGAACTGGCCGGGACGGTCGAGCGGCTCCGGTCCGCGGGGGCGACCCTGGCCGGTGTGGGCGCGTTCGAGGCGCTCCGGGTCGCCGCCCGTCGACCGCGTCTGGGCTCCGACACCGACCACCGGACGATCCCGCACGAGGTCGGCTGGCTTTCCACCGCTGTCCACCTCGACAAGGGCTGTTATCGCGGTCAGGAGACCGTCGCCCGGGTGCACAACCTCGGGCGTCCACCGCGTCGCATGGTGCTGCTGCATCTGGACGGCACAACTGTCACCCGAGGCGCGCCGGTGAGCGCGGGCGGCCGGACGGTCGGGTTCGTGGGTACGTCCGCCGTACACGCGGAGCTCGGTCCGGTCGCGCTCGCAATCATCAAGCGGACCGTCGCCGACGACGCCCCGCTGGTGGTCCTCGACCCTGAGGAAGGCGAGGTCGCGGCATCCATCGACCCGGCCGGCGGGCCTGCACAGCCCACCCGCCCGGCAGGTCGTCTCGCCCGCTGACCGTCAGGACTTCCGACCGTCAGGACTTCCGACCGTCAGGTGGTCAGGTCGGACGGACGAGCAACTGGTCGACCTCCCGCGCCTGCGGGTCCGAGGCATGTCGGCGCAGACGTCGGCGTACCTCCTCCGCCCTACGTCCGTTGCGCTGCGACCGGGTGGCTTCCAGCAGCGGCACGACCTCGCGGACGAGGGCGCATCCGTGATCGAGGTTGCCCAGGTCGATCTGGACGGCCGCGCGGCGGAGCAGGTACGTGGCGTGGTCTCGGGCGCGGACGGCCGAGTGCACCTCGAGGGCCTGCTCCAGCCACCGGTCGGCATGCGCCAGATGACCGAGGTCGATATAGCAGATCCCGATCTGGGCGGCGTACGCCCCCTCGTCGAAGATGCCGGCCCACGCGGGGTCCTGCGGGGTGGCCCGCTCGAACGCGGTCTCGCAGCGGGCAAGCGCGCGGGAACATTCGGTCGGCTCCCCCAGGGCCGCGTGCGCCCTCGCCAGTCTCATCTGGAGCATCGCACCGGCCCGTCCGCTGATGCCACCAGCGCTGGCCACCGCCGCATTCGCCAGTTCGACGGCCTCGCGGGGGCGGGCGAAGTCGACGCACTGCAGCGCCATGTTCTTCATGATGTTCGCGCCGATCAGCCGGTCCCCGGCAGCGTGCGCAGCGTGCAGGGCCGCAATCCAGTAACGTTGCGCGCTTGTGTGGTAGCCGGCATCGAACGACGCCCAGCCGGCGACCCGGGCGAGCTCGGCGGCGAG
>NZ_CADDZT010000093.1:67985-70263 GCF_902812655.1 Candidatus Frankia meridionalis
CTCGCCGCCGAGCCGGTCGTCCATCAGCCGTAAGCCGGGGATGTTGTGCTCGATACGGTTGACGATCTGCGCGTCCACCTGACCGCCGTCCCGTGCCGCGGTCAGGTGGGCAGGTTCCAGCTTGAGCCACTCGCTGGCCAACGTCGCCACACCTGTCCCGGTGATGGTGAGAAACCCCCGGCGGTCGGTGAGTGCGTCCTCAACAACGTCGATCATGGAAGTCACGCTGCCCACTCCGGACCAGGGGTAGTCGGTGCGCACCACATCACCGGTCGGAAGCCACGCGGGCCAGGGGTGGGACTCGACCCTGTCGGTCGAGACCCCCAGTTCGGCGGCAAGGGCCAGTTGGGACACCCGGTCAGGCACAACGCCCCGATGCTCCCATCGCCAGACCTTCTGGCGCTCCGCCGCCATGTTGGCCACTCCCAGGTCGCGCGCACGACGCGCCACCACCCTGGCCAACCGCTGGTAGGACCAGCCGCGCTGCGCCCGGACGAACGCGAGCGGGTGAGTGCAGGCGCCGGCGCCTTCAGTCAACATCATCCGTCTCCCTCGAGTCGCATTTGGTGAGCGGCTCACGACGCTATGTGGCGCATCCTCACCCGGCACAGTCGTGATCATGTAGCGATGCGCGCACGAAGGCCACAGAAGGACAACACATCACCGACAACCGCGCTGACTGCACAGGTTTCGCAACGCTCATCGCGGCTACATCGCGGGATGGCCATCTATATACTCATCAGCTACCCACCTACTTGCTGTCAAGCAAGATCTTAGACCTGGCTGCGGACGGTGTGGGTACGCGGACCACGCTGAGATCACTTGGAGAAATCACGGCCGGGGACCCCCGCGGTGGCGGGGGTCCCCGGGAAACGCCGTATCACGGATCCACCTACAACAGCCGCTCCCGGCCGACCGCGTCCCGACCGCGATGCCGGCGACCAGCGGTCATCCGGTGAGGTTCTCCGCCTGGGTCTGCAGCTCGGCCAGGGTGGACGCCGCATCCGCCCCCGCCATGATCCTCTGGACCGCGTCGGATGCCACGGTGGGTACTTCGCCACCCCGCACCCCAGCCCAGTAAGGTGCCCGCACGATCGAATCGATCATGCCGTTGAAGGGCACGAGCTGCGGGTACTGCTTGTAGAGCGACACGAGTCGGTTGGCGGCCTCAAGGTCGACCGGCAGGTAGCTGAGCGCCTCAACACCGGCGGCGACCACATCCGGAGCAAGCAGCGACACCATCAGCTCGGTGGCCATCTCGTTCTGGCAGCGGTCGGTCGCCAACACCACCAGACCGTTACCGCCGGCCACGGGGTGCTGCGCGCCACCGGGCAGCACCGGGAGCGGCGCGACGCCGAGCGGGAACGCGCCCTTGCCTTGGGCCAGGGCGGCCCGCAGCCCCGGCACCACCGAGTTGATGCTCGCGCCGACCATCGCGGTCTTCCTGCTGAGACCGAAGCGGACCAGCGCGTCGGTCGGCGCCTTCGACTGCGGACCGTAGCTGCCGACCTTTGCCAGGAAGCCGGCGGCATCACGTGCCGGGGCACTGTTGAAGTCCGGTCGACCCGCGGCGTCGGAGATGTTCGCGCCCTTCGACCCGGCGATGGTGTTCAGGAACCACTGCCCGAACTGGTCCCCGGTGGGTAGGTCGATCGGCTGGACGCCCGGCAGCGTCGCCTTGATCTTCTCAGCCGCGGCGAGCACACCGGCGGTGTCCTTCAGGGACGCCGGATCGACGCCGGCCTTGGCGAGCAGGTCGGCGTTGTACAGCAGGACGGGTATGGACACCTGCTGCGGCACGGCGTACAGCTCGTTGCCGACCTTACCGAGGGATGTGAGCCGCTGGTCGTAGGACGCGCGCAGCAGACGGGGTGACACCTCCTGCGCGTCGAGCTGCTGGACGAACGTGGGCAGCAGGTCGAATCCGGCCACCGCCAGGTCCGTTCTGCGACCGGCGGCGGCGTCGGCGTTGATCTGCTGGACGATCTGGGTGTAGGTGGTCGCGGTCGACGTGATCTCGACGGTCAGACCCGGATGGGCCTTCTCCATGTAGGCCTTGCCGGACTTCGCGGCGTCATTGAGCGGCCCGCTCACGGTCATCCGTAGCGTCTTCACCCTGGCGGCGCACTGCGTTGACGCCTTGGCGCCGTCCACCTCCTCCACGGCCGCGGTGGCGGGCCGGACGGTCGGGCGAAGGCTGGAACCGGCCGACCGACCGTGCGCACCGCCTGCCCCGCACGCGGTGACCGTGAACACGGCAGCGGCGAGCGCGAGCCGC
>NZ_CADDZT010000093.1:70306-76060 GCF_902812655.1 Candidatus Frankia meridionalis
GCCGGTGCCGGTGGTACCAGGAGCGGAAATCGTCACATAATTCGGGACGACACCGATCTGCGTCGGCACAAGGAGGTTTACCGGCTCCACGGCGGACGACACCGGGCAGGACAACGGCCACCGGTAAGAGCGCAGCGAGCACGGGGCATACCCAATCCGGAACGAACCGGTAAATCCTGCCTCGCAAATGTAGTACACGATCGCGGTGCCGGAGCCGGGTAGACCGCCCTGTGTGAGGACCGCGACCGTCTCGAACACCTACAGAGTGAGAATCATTGCAATAACAGAAACGAATACTGTAAGGATGCACAGTCGATATTTCGCTATATGGTGCGACCAATCGCGATACCGATGGTTGCCGCTCCCAGCCCACCGACAACACCGACGAGCACGTTGGCCGCGGCGTAGAGGACGGCGCCGTCCTCGGCGAGCCGCAGGGTTTCATAGCCAAAGGTGGAGTAGGTGCTCAGTGCCCCACAGAACCCGGTACCGACCACGAGGCGCAGATCGGATGAAGCGGTACCGGCAAGCACGCCGAGGAGCAGGCTGGCGGCGGTGTTGACCGTCCACGTCCCCCAGGGGAACACGCTGGCGTGGCGGGCCTGCACCGTCCGGTCGACCAGGTAGCGCAGTGGGGCGCCGAGCGCCGCGCCGATCAGGACGAGCAACCAGCTCATGGCTGCCGCCCGACGTAGCGGATGACCTCGCACTCGTCGATGATCACAAGTCCTTCGGTGACCAGTTCGTCCAGTTCCGGCAGAAAGGAGCGGATCTTGTCGGCGACGTCGACGATGACCACGGCCACCGGCAGGTCCGCACTGAGGCTGAGCAACCGGGCCGTGTGCACCACCGAGGAAGCACCGAAGCCCTCCACCCCGTGAAATACCGAGGCACCGGCCAGACCCGTGGCCCTGGCTCGCCGCACGATCTCGCTCGACAACGGCCGGTGATGCCAGGTGTCACCATCCCCGATGAAGATCGTCAATCGGAGCGCCGGACCACTCGGCCTCATCGCCGGTCCCTCCGATGGATCCGGCTCGCGAGCCGGGTGGCCACCACACCGGCCCACACGGCGGTCAGCGCGACGAGCACGGTAAGCACGAGGTAGCCCAACGCCCGGCCGGTCCTACCGGCATCCAGTAGATGCTCGACATCGACGGTGTAGGTGGAGAAGGTGGTGAACCCACCGAGAATCCCGGTTCCCAGAAACGGACGTACCAGCCGGTGCGCCGACCACACGTCCGTGATCAATACCATGAGGATGCCGATCAACCCGCAGCCCACAGCGTTGATCGTCAGTGTGGTCCAGGGGAACGCCCCGGCGGGAGTACGCCAGGCCTGCCCGATCCCGTAACGGGCCGCCGCGCCGGCCGCGCCACCGGCAGCGATCACCGCGAGCACCACGCGATCGGCCGACCACGACCTTGGATTCCGGGAAGGGACAACCACGCCGAGGTCGGCATCGACCACCGTGGACTCCAACGACTGTGTGGGAACATCCATGCAACATTCGCCTACCCGCGGGTTCGCCGAGACGGTACGGGTAGGGACCGTTGGTCGCCTGGATGGTTCCGGCGACGGATCGGGTTCGGCGAGCCCCACCGCCGCGTAGCCGTCCTCAGTCTACGGGGCAAGTCGACACATCGCGGTACGGGTGCCATCGGGGCCACAAGTGCCACCGACCGGCGAACGTTGATCCTCCAGAGTGCGACCGGAGTGCCTTTGCCGCCGAGGCGGTAATCGGGTGTGCCCCATCGACCCGATCCCTGCAAGAATGACAGTCGACCTGATGTCGATCTTCGGGACCACAATGAGTGAGCGCAACAGCTCCGAGTGGGGGCACGTCGGCGACGACGGCACCGTCTACGTGCGAACGCCCGCGGGTGAACGCCCTGTCGGCTCCTGGCGTGCCGGCAGTCCTGCGGAGGGCCTCGCGCACTTCGCCCGGCGCTACGACGACCTGGTGGCCGACGTGGTGCTGCTCGAACAGCGGCTCACCGTCCCCAGCGCCGACCCTGCAGATCTTGCTTCGAGTGCGCGCCGGCTGCTCGGGTCCCTTGACGCCGCGGCGGCCGTGGGTGACCTGGGCATCCTTGCCACGCGGCTTGAGGCAGTGCTTGGCGCAGCCGACGAACGGGCGACCCTGCGGTCCGCCGAACGTGCTCGACGGACCGCCGCCGCCATCGAGGCGAAGCAGGCTCTCGTCGCCGAAGGTGAACGGCTCGCCCCCAGTTCCGGCTGGAAGGCCACCAGCGAGCGGTTCCGCGCGATCGCCGTCGAGTTCCGGGCGATCACAGGGGTCGATCGTCGCACGGACACCGAGATGTGGAAAAAGATCACCGCGTCCCGCGAGGAGTTCAACCGGCGCCGGACCGCCCACTTCGCCGCGCTGGACCAGCAGCGTGCGCAGTCCAGGGAGCGCAAGGAGGCGATCCTCGCCGAGGCCGAGGCGCTCGTCGACTCGACCGAGTGGTCATCCGCAAGCGCTCAGTACCGGACGTTGATGAACCAGTGGAAGTCTGCGGGGCGTGCGCCCAAGGACGCAGAGGACGCCCTGTGGCTGCGCTTCCGCTCCGCGCAGGACACGTTCTTTGCTCGGCGCAACGCCGCCAACGCCGAGCGGGACGTCGAGCTGCGCGCGAGCCAGGCAGCCAAGGAGCAGTTGCTCGCAGAGGCCGCCGCGCTCGACCCCACCCAGTCCGACCAGTCGCTGCGCAGACTCCGGGAGATCCAGGAACGCTGGGACGCCATCGGGAAAGTGCCCCGGGATGCCGTCGGCGATCTCGAACGCCGGCTGTCCGCGGCAGGTGACCGGATCCGGCAGGCAGCGGACGTCCGGTGGCGCCGGAAGGAGACCGCGGAATCCCCGTTCGTGACAACGCTACGGGAGTCCGTTGCCAAGCTGGAGGCAAAGCTGGAGCGTGCTCGGGCGCACGGACACGCCGACGAGGTGGCCAAGGCCGAATCGGCACTTGCCACTCAGCGCGAATGGCTCTCGCACGCGACCCGCTGATCTCGGACAGCTCGAGAAGAGCCATATCGGATGCGGCCCCCGTCACCGGGACGAGCGTGCGATTCGGACCAAAACCGCTAGCCGGGTGCTTGCCATAGCTAGCATCCGGACGTACGCTGCGAGACGTTGGTTGTCCGGCGTCGCGAGCCGTCCAGATATCCGGACGGTTCACGCAACGCGCAGATGGGAGGAGGTTGACACCCAACGTGCCGCCCCTGAATATGCGCGATCTCGGCGACTTCATCCGGGATCAGCGTAAGGCCGCGCAGATCTCACTCCGTCAACTCGCTCGGCAGGCCGGAGTCAGCAATCCCTATCTGAGCCAGATCGAACGTGGTCTGCGAAAGCCGTCCGCGGAGATCCTGCAACAGATCGCCAAGGCACTCCGGATTTCCGCCGAGGTGCTCTACATACAGGCCGGCATCCTCGACGAACGGTCGGCCGACAACGATGTCGTCACCGCCGTCCTTGCCGACACCGCTCTCACCGAGCGCCAGAAGCAGGTCATCGTCGAGATCTATGACGCGTTCCGGAAGGAAAACGTGGCCTACGGCCTGGTCGCCGAAGCCGCGGCGGCGTCCGGCCCGGATCCGGAGCAGAGCGGCTCCGATCCCGATCGGCCAGCGAGTGACGCGAACGCCGACACAGCCGACACACCTGCCGACACAGCCGAAACGACCGTGAGCTCGCCCAACGGCGCCCGGGCAACAAGGACCGCGGCCGCGCGGAAACCCTCCGGCTCCGCCACTGCTCCCAGACCGCGAACGACCGGCGCCGCCTCGAAGCGGACACCGGCGGCCCAACGCAAGCGGTTGGCCGTGATCACGCCTGAATCCGGTGAGGATTCCAACGCGAACGCCGGCCCCGCATCGTCCGACAGCACGCCGCACCGGGCCGTGGATGCCGACGAAGCGGACAGCGATCACCCGAATGCGGACGCTTGATGAACAAGCCGTAAGCAACAAAAACACAACCGATGGTCAGATGACAGTTACAAACAGGAGGTAGCCGTGGCGACCATCCGAACCACCACCCATACGTCCGAGGACACCGCCGAGATCGAGGCGGACGTCAGGATCCCCCTGTCCGAGGTCCGTAAGCCCCTGTATGCCTCTGTCGGAGCCGCCGACGCCGCCGTGGAAAAAATCCTCAGCATTCCCACTGTCTACGTGGACGAGGTAAAGAAGCTCCCCGGCCTGGTCACCGGCATTTCCGCCCGGGCGCAGAAGCTTCCGACCAGCGTGCAGACCGCCGTCAAGGCGTTGCCCTCATCGGTCGGCTCCCAGCTTTCCGACCTGCAGGGACGCGCAACATCGCTCTACAACGACTTTGCCGACCGGGGCGAGAAGCGAGTTTCCAACATTCGCCGGAGCCCGGCCACCGAAGAGGCCGTTACCCGTACGAGGGCCGCGGTCAGCCAGACCAAAGCCGCCCGCACCTCGACCCGGCGCGCCGCCGAATCCGTGGGCAAGGCCGTCAGCAACGCGGCCACGTCCAACTGATGTCACGAGTCCGGCCCGCACCCATCCACCCGGTGCCGTTCCAGCGGTCACTGTTTTGACCTGAGCCGGCACACGGACTCCACCGAAACATGGCAGACACAACCGGACATCACCGATCTGTTTCGGTTGCCGCGAACCCCGGACCCGGGCGTCCGGGGTTCGCGGTCCGTCGTGTTGTATCGGCAGATGCGCTATCGTTCACTGGGTTCTTCCGGCCTACTGGTGTCCGTCGTGGGTCTCGGCTGCAACAACTTCGGGTCACGAGTTGATCTCGAGGGTACCCGGGCCGTTGTCTCGGCGGCACTCGACAACGGCATCACGCTCTTCGACACGGCCGACACGTATGGCAACAAGGGCGGGTCGGAAACCCTGCTCGGCCATGTGCTGCGGACCCGACGCGACGGCGTGGTCCTTGCTACCAAGTTCGGTAACGACATGGGCGGCGCCTACGGACCCGATTTCAACGCACGAGCTTCCCGTCGCTACATCCGCAAAGCCGTCGAGGGTTCACTCCGTCGGCTTCAGACCGACTACATCGACCTTTTCCAGCTTCACAATCCCGACGCTTTCACCCCAGTGGAGGAGACGCTGGCCGCCCTCGACGAGGTCGTCCGCGAGGGCAAGGTCCGCTACGTGGGCTCGTCCAACCTGACCGCCTGGCAGGTCGCGGACGCCGAGTGGACGGCACGCGCATCCGGAACCACTCGTTACATTTCCACCCAGAACCACTACAACCTGCTGGAACGCCGCGTCGAGGCCGAACTCGTCCCGGCGGCGCAGAAATACAGCATCGGAATCCTGCCATACTTCCCCCTCGCGAACGGCATCCTCACCGGCAAGTACCTGCGGGACGAGGTACCGCCATCCGGTACCCGGCTCGCGGGCCGTCAGGACGAGTTGACCGACGAGCTTTTCGACCAGATCGAGACATTGGAAACATTCGCCCGTGAACGCGGCCGTTCCATACTGGACGTCGCGATCGGTGGCCTGGCCGCACAGCCGGCGGTCTCGTCGGTCATTGCCGGTGCGACCACGGCGGAACAGGTTCGGGCCAATGCCGCGGCCGGCGAATGGCAACCTCGCGCCGACGACCTCGCCGTCCTCGACAAGATTACCCCGACCCGGCGTCCGGCTTTCTGACCGGGCACAGCGGATACCCGGAACGGCAAACGACGCGTCACAGGCGAACCGCTGACGGACCGGAAAGGCCCGGCACCGGTTCGCCTGTGACGGCGGTCA
>NZ_CADDZT010000093.1:76590-87904 GCF_902812655.1 Candidatus Frankia meridionalis
ACCGCCGGCGGCTCCGACCGCGAGGCCGACCACCGGCACGAGGAAGATTGCTCCGATCAGCGTTCCCCACAGCGCACCGCCGACCGTGCCGGCGGCGGTCGGGTTGAATGCCTGTTGGATCTTGATATGGCCATCCGGCTCACGCCAGGCGAGCGCCGTATCCTCAAAGTCGACCAGTTCCTCCGTGCGCAGGCGCCGACCGACATCCCAGACCTCCTCGGCCTGCTTGCGACTGTCGAAACCGAGTACGACGAGTTCAGCCACGTTCGGCTCCCCTCCGGGACGGCTTTCAGCGTGGGCGAGCGGCCGGCCGGTGTCCCCACCCCCGCCGGGTGAGACCCCATCCGAGCTCACCGTCCGGCGTCCCGACAGCCTGCCCGGATCCGACAGGCACGTCTGTTCGCTACCGCGACAGGCCGGCCCGACCACGCAGACCACCAGCCAGATCGCCCGTGGCGTCAACGTGTCGGTAGGACCTGGGATCCTGAAGGGCGACAGAGGAGGATCCGATGAGAGCCGGGCTCGATACCCGTCCTAGCGCGACCACCTACGACGTGGAAGAGCTGGTCACCCAGGCGTGGAAAGGTGCGATCCGTGTCCCGCACTTCCAGCGGGACCTCCGTTGGGGACGCCAGGACGTGGTCCGTCTGTTCGACAGCATCGTCAAGGGCTATCCGGTGGGGAGCCTCCTACTCTGGGTTCGTCCAGGACCGAAGCAGTCGGTCCGACTCGGCGCTCTCACCATCAAAGCACCACACATACCGCGGGCGTTCTGGGTGGTTGATGGGCAGCAACGAATCACCAGCCTCGCAAATGCGCTCCATGAGGAAGGCTGCGCGCAGCCTCGTTTCTCGCTCGCCTACGATCTCCGTGAAGGAAACTTCGTACCCCGTCCCGGTCAGGAAAACCCCTGGCTGATCCCGCTCCCGGTACTCTTCGACCTCCAACGTCTGATCAGGTGGTTCGCAAGCCATCAGGAAATCGGTGACCACCTTGACCAGGCAACCGGGGTAACAAAGACCATCCGGCAGTTCGAAATTCCCGCCTACCAGGTCGAACAGGGTGACGAAATGGTTCTTCGGGATATCTTTGACCGGATGAACAACTACGGCAAGCGGCTGAGCCGAGCCGAAGTCTTCTCTGCCCTCTACGCCGGCGATGAGGCCACCAAGGACAGCCGCCTCGACATCAGCCTCATAGCTGACCACATCAACGACGAACTCAGCCTCGGTCTTATTGACGACGACACTGTGCTCCACGCAATTCTGGCACGACGTGGACCGGACATCACCCGCGAGATTCGTAACGAATTCGATGACCAAGGAAGAAGGGAAACCGAGTTTCCCGGGGAGGACCGCGATACGGCCTACGAGGCGGGCGAGGAGGCGCTACGGAAGGCGGTGACCTTCCTGAAGGACGAAGCAGGTGTCGCCCATTACAGTCTTCTCGCCTATCGATATCTACTGGTCGTACTTGCTCGCTTTTTTGCGCATCATCCTCACCCCGATCAGCGCAACCTCCGCCTTCTTCGTCGCTGGTACTGGCGGGCCGCCCTCGCTGGTCCGGGAGTCTTCAAGGGAAGCGTTACCGGCGCAATGCGCGTACTGTGTTCAAGAGTCAGGCCGGATGACCTTTCCGGCTCTGTACAAGGTATTCTCGAAGCCGTTGGGAAAGAAGAAGATACCATACCCGACCTGTCGAGATTCAGAACCAACGATGCCGGCACAAAAATCGTACTCTGTGCATGGTGGAAGGCAGGACCACGCTCTCCACGAACAGGTGAACCCTATGAGCCCTCCGACCTGTCGGAGGGCCTGACCGACCAGACCACCGCGGCTGAGGCGGTTCACCGTATACTCCGTCGCCAAGCTGTCCCCGAACAATACCGCATGTGGGCCGCGAACAGGCTACTGATGCCCACCGAGGAAGAACCGATCGACGAGATCGATGCCCTGTTCTCCCAGCAACCACTGGGCCTCGATGACGAACAGTGGGATACCGTGCTCCGCTCGCACGCTATTACGCGTTCCGCAGCCGGACTGCTCGCCGAGAACCACCTCACCGAGTTTCTGGATGCTCGTCAGAAAATTATTCGCGATGATCTCAGGAGATTCCTTCAGCATGAGTGCGAGTGGGGCTTCGAAGACACCCCACCGATCGACGATCTGATTCTTGGCGATCTCGATGGGGACGATAATGTCGATTCCTGAGTCCCTGCACGCGGTCTGGCTGCAGGATCGACGAGTTGGTACGATTCACCAACGCGGCGATCACACCTGGTTCACCCTGAACAACGAATATCAAGAGGACCCGCAAAGACCTGTTCTGGGCCTGATATTCGAGCAAAACCTTTCAGCGCGTCACTCCAGCGCGCTCAGAGTCCCACCCTGGTTTTCGAATCTGCTGCCAGAGGGGCCATTAAGGGACTGGATAGCAGCCGACCGGGGAGTTTCCGCCACTCGTGAGATGGAGCTGCTCACCCAAGTGGGTCATGACCTTCCAGGGGCAGTTCGGATCCTGGCCGGGGACGAGCCCCCCGAGAAGTCCGCGCGGGACGGTGGAATGCGTCCTAAAAATTTCAGTCAAATCAATGATATAGTCGGATGACCACCCGGCTGGCGGTTTTCGCTCGCGGGTATTGCATTGAAGTTCTCGATGCTTGCCACCGACGACCGACTCACACTTCCCGCATATGGTGAGGGTGGTGACTGGATTGTCAAACTTCCCGATCATCGCTACTCGGATGTCCCCCGCAACGAGTACACGATGATGTCGCTCGCGGCGTCTGTTGGTATCGACGTTCCACCTGTCAGGCTGGTCCATCGGGACGAACTCGACGGTCTCCCACAACGTGTATGGCAATTCGCGGAGGAATGGGCATTTGCCGTCCGCCGCTTCGACCGGGACCAGCACCGCTGATTGATCCACATCGAAGACCTCGCACAGGTACGGAATGTCTATCCGGATGCCAAATACACAGGTAACTACGAAACGGTAGCGGCTCTCGTATACCGCGGCCACGACATCGAAGCACTTCGCGAGTTCACCCGCCGACTGGCCTTCAACATCCTGATTTCTAACGGGGACGCGCACCTGAAGAACTGGTCACTGATCTATCGTGATCCGCGAATTCCAACACTTTCGCCAGCGTATGACCTTGTATCCACCGCCGCATATCGAAAAACTGCGGACGGCCCTGAGAGCCTTGGCCTGAAGTTCGGCGGAAAACACAGGTTCGATACCGTGACCCTGGATACTTTTTTCCGGCTGCAGCAAAAACTAACCGTGTCGGCCGCGGACCTACCGAACCAGGTGACCTCCGTCGTGAAGAAGGTCGACACTTTGTGGCCGATGCACGCCGAAAACCTGGGTACCAACCACACTGTTCTGGAGAGCATCACCGCAAATATCACGGCACATCGCCGATCACTGCTTCGGACCTTGGGCTGACTCCGGCCGCAGCCGACACACCGGTGGAACGGGATGGTCAAGGATGGCGGACATGACCGAAGTGACGCTGGTGCACGGTGACATCACCGAACAGGTGGTCGATGCCGTGGTCAACGCGGCGAACTCGTCGTTGCTCGGCGGTGGCGGGGTGGACGGCGCGATCCACCGCCGCGGTGGGCCCGAGATCCTCGCCGCGTGTCGCGAGCTTCGGGCGACCACGCTGGCGGATGGTCTGGCGACCGGGCAGGCCGTGGCCACAACGGCGGGACGGCTGCCCGCCCGCCATGTCATCCATGTGGTCGGCCCGATCTGGTCGGCCACCCGGGATCGTTCGCATCTGCTGCGGTCCTGCTACGAGCAGGCCCTGCGGGTCGCGGACGAACTGGGAACGCTGAGCGTGGCCTTTCCCGCGGTCAGCGCCGGGGTCTACGGTTGGCCGCTGGACGATGCCGCCCGCATCGCCGTGGACACGGTCCTCGCGACGCCGACAGGCGTGCGGGAAGCCCGTTTCGTGCTGTTCGACGAACGCAGCTACGCCGCATTCCGCGCAGCGCTGACAACCTGACAGCGCTGACAGCGGGTCACCGATGA
Source organism: Candidatus Frankia meridionalis (assembly GCF_902812655.1). Classification (GTDB taxonomy): domain Bacteria; phylum Actinomycetota; class Actinomycetes; order Frankiales; family Frankiaceae; genus Protofrankia; species Protofrankia meridionalis. The sequence goes on from NZ_CADDZT010000093.1 coordinate 80,632, forward strand.
GCCGGCCGCCGTTCGGTGGATGAGAAACCCCTGCCTCACCCACCGGCAGCGGGAACATCCCGACTGGCTGGCGTCGGCGTCGGCGTCGGCGGCCAGGCAACCGTGACCTCGCCCAGTCGCCATCGCCGTCGGTTTCCCCGCACCGGCCACCCGTCCGCTCGCAGGGACTCGACCGCGGCAACCCACCGTTGTCTCGGCCCGAACACTGCGCGCGGCGCCATCCGCGTCCAGGCGTCGTCGAACGCGCTCAGCAGCGCGTACACGTCGTCACCGGGGACGTTACGGGCGATCAGTGCCTTGGGCAGCCGTTCCGCGAGTTCAGAGGGACGCCCCAGACTCGGCAGATGCGCCGCCAGGGTGAGTGTCGGGGTGCCGGGCCACGGCCACGGCCGCGTCGAGGTGAACGTCGAGGTGAACGTCGAGGTGAACAGGGACGTCCCCGGTTGCCCGGATTCGCCCGGTGGACGGTCGATAGCGAACCAGCAGGCACGTCGGCCGATCTCGTCGCACGTCCCCTCGACCAGCAGACCGCCACCGGCGATCCGGTCGAGTATTGACGCCCAGGCCGGTCCGACCGCCGGGGTCTCGTATTGGCGGAGCACGTTCATCGCCCGCACGAGAACTGGACGTAGTCCCGCAAGCTCGAAGCCGCCGCGGGCGAATGCCAGTCCCGGCGGACGTGCGGCCGGTTCCGCGGCGGCCACCCGTTCCCGGTCGATCTCCAATCCGACGACCCGGACGCCCGGGGCGACCCGTTCAAGGCGTTCGAAAAGCTCGACCGTGGTGACCGGCGAGGAGCCGTAACCGAGATCGACGACCAGCGGTGCGGATACGCCGCGCAGCCGGGCCGCCTGCGTCCCGACGATCCAGCGATCAACCCTACGCAGCCTGTTCGGATTGGTCGTCCCTCGGGTCGCGAGCCCGAGTGCTCTGGCCCTGCCTGCGGCGAGCCGCGGCTCGCCGCGACGGGCGGGAGAGGCACCTGACACCCCATCACGATCGCAGGACCGAGCACAGCCCACCATCACGCCCCCTGCTGAGCAGGGACGGCTGCCGGTGCCCGCTTGGCCGCACCCACTTCCGTGACACCCACCACGGTCGGTCACGGAAGTCAGATGAGTCTCATGCTTCATCCGATATCCGCTGATCGGCTCTGTCGCTGGCAGGATGAATCGGGCTCCCGCCGGGAAACCGGGCCCGATGAAATTCGGCACCAAATGGTTCCAGCCCAGCGGGAGACACGCTGTCCGGGCATGCAGCCAGCGGATCCGTTGTTCGGACAACCGGGTAGTGGATGGCCGGTGCGTCCGGGTTGGTGTGGAGGTGGTCGGTGCGTCGCGTCCGGTCCGGCTACCCGCGACGGGTCGCCATGCTGTCGATGCACACGTCGCCGCTTGAACAGCCGGGAACGGGTGACGCGGGCGGTATGAACGTGTATGTCGTGGAGCTGTCCCGGCAGCTGGCCGCCTTCGGCACCGAAGTGGAGATCTTCACCCGAGCCACCAGCAGCAGGGTGCAACCAGCGGTCGAGCTCGCACCAGGTGTCACGGTGCACCATGCCGCGGCCGGTCCCTTCGAGGATATCGGCCGAGAGGATCTTCCGGCCTGGCTGTGCGCGTTCACCGCGGACGTGCTGCGGGCCGAGGCCGCCCATGAACCCGGCTGGTTCGATGTCATCCATTCGCACTACTGGCTGTCCGGTCAGGTGGGTCTCGCTCTCGCCCGCCGGTGGGCCGTACCGCTCGTGCACACCGCCCACACCCTCGCGAAGGTGAAGAACAGCGCGCTCGCCCACGGCGACCGGCCTGAGCCGCCCCACCGCATCGTCGGCGAGCAGGAGGTCATCGCCGGCGCGAGCCGACTGATCGCGTCCACCGCTGACGAGCGACGGCATCTGATCGACCTCTACAGCGCGGATCCCGACCTGGTCGACGTGGTAGCGCCCGGCGTCGACCTGGATGTGTTCCGTCCCGGCGACCCGTTGGCGGCGCGAACCCGCCTCGGTATTTCGCCGGACGCGGTGCTGCTGGCGTTCGTCGGGCGTATCCAGCCGTTGAAAGCACCTGACATGCTGCTACGCGCCACCGCTCATCTGCTGACCCGTGAGCCGGCGTTGCGTGACCGCCTGGTCGTCGCGGTGGTCGGCGGGCCGAGCGGATCCGGTCTGGACCGCCCCGACGCTCTGGTGAAACTCGCCGCCGAGCTGGGTATCTCCGACGTCGTCCGGTTCCAGCCGCCGGTACCGCAACCGGAGCTGGCCGACTGGTACCGGGCCGCGAGCGCGGTGGTCGTTCCCAGTCACAGTGAGAGCTTCGGTCTGGTTGCGCTGGAAGCACAGGCCTGTGGGACACCGGTCGTCGCGGCTGCCGTCGGTGGGCTGCGCACGGCTGTCCGCCACGGGGTGTCAGGCATCCTGGTGGAGGAACGCCATCCGGCCGCATACGCGGACGCTCTGGCCAGGGTCGCAGGTCAGCCTCGCTGGCGGCGGCGGCTTGCAGCCGGCGCGCTCGCCCGGGCGGTGGAGTTCGGCTGGTCCGCCACCGCCCGCGGCGTCCTGGCCGGTTACCGTGACGCTGCGGCGCCGATGGCCGTTCCCGCAACGGCCTGATCTCCGCAAACCCGACCTTCAGGATCTCGCATCCAGGATCATGATGAGGTGAGCAGCCGTGTCACTGCCTGTCGACAGCGCCGAACGGGCACGCATCGACCGGGTGATCAACGATGCCCTGGACGACATCGGTCTGTCCTACGAGCGGGTGGATGAGGGATCGTTCCTGGTCACTGTGGAAGGTGACCACAAGCTCCGGACGATGACATGGCTGGTCGTGCTGGACCACACCCTGCTCATCGAGGCGTTCTTCATGCGAAAGCCCGCCGAGAACCTGGCCGGGACGTATGCGTTCCTGCTCGGGCGCAACGCGAAGAGCTATGGCGTGCACTTCTCCATAGACCTCGTCGGCGACGTCTACCTCACCGGCCGACTTCCACTGACGGCGATCACCGCCGACGAGATCGACCGCGTGCTCGGCTGCACACGCACCTACTCGGACGAGAACTTCGATCCGGCTGTCGCGTTGGGATTCGCCGGCGCCATCGAGCGAGAGAAGGCCTGGCGCGCCCGAGTCGCCGCCGCCGACGCAAACCCGCGGCTGCAAGGCTGAACAACCTTGCAACCTACGGCGGTATGCGAAAGCTAGGCGCCGGACGGTACCCGTTGAAGGCGTGCGGACAGGTGGGACTGCAACGGTTTGCCCTCGGCTTCCATGTCGATGGCGTAGGCGAGGTCACCGTCCTCGACGAGGCCGTACAGCCGCTCGGAGCGGTTCACCTCGCGTGCGGTGGCAGTACGAATCACGACATTGGACCGCAGGTCCACCCGGGTGCCGGCGACATCCCCGACGTAGATCTCGCTGATGCCGAACGGATGAGCGAGCATGACCTCCACCGCCGGCGGCCCGTCGCCGTCCGGCGGCTGCACCCGCCAGAATCCGACCTCGATGGCCAGCGGGCTGCCCTCGCTGCGTCCGTCCCGCGGCTCGCCGAGCCACCAGGTCCGGGACTCGTAGGACAGGGCAGGACGGCCGGTGCTGGAGAACACGATCTCCTGGCCGTATCGGAAGCCGTCCATCCCCGCATAGCCGCCGACGCCCTCACCGCGCCAGGTGCCCAGGAGGAAGGCGAGCGGCAGCAGGTTCGGATGCAGGTCGACCACCGGCCCGGGTGACACCGTCACGACTGCGTGGTCCCGCGCATGCACGCGTCGAACCCGCTCAATGCTGACCCGAGTACAGCTTGTAGACCACGTACACCGAGAACCATCCGATGAGTACCGCCACGAGGATCAGGAGCGCGGTGAAGAATATTTCCAGCACACGCCTAGCGTAGCCTGGCCACACCCGTCCGGCCTGTGTCACTCCGGTTCTGTGATATCGGCTGCAAGACTGGAGCCATGAGCCGTTCACTGGTGATCAAAGCTACCGCGGGCGTGGACGCGCCGGAGCGATGCTCGCAGGCATTCACCGTTGCCGCCGTCGGGGTCGCCAGTGGTGTGGACGTCTCCCTGTGGCTGACGGGCGAGTCCGCCTGGTTCGCGTTGCCCGGACGTGCCGCCGAGTTCGTCCTGGCAGAGTCCAGCCCCCTCGCGGACCTGTTGGACGCAGTTCTGGCCGGAGGGCGGGTAACGTTGTGTACCCAGTGTGCGGCGCGGCGGGCCATCGGTCCGGACGACGTGCTCGCGGGCGTGCGCATCGCCGGTGCGGCGGTCTTCGTGTCCGAGGTGTTGGCCGAAGGCGCCCAGGGTCTCGTCTACTGATTCCGACGGGCACTACGGGTGTCGGCGGGTAGTCGTCTGCAAACTACCCATACACCCCCATCGGTGACCGAGGGAGTTCATCAAGTCACGCCGGCAACCGCTCCTGCAACAGCAGACCACGTCCAGCACACGACAGAGCTCCTTCACGACGTGAGGCTGATGCGGTTTGGTGATCGTATGATGCACGAACCCGATGTCCTGTACGCAGTTGTCCAGTTCGACAGCACGGCGCAGCGCACGGTCCGGCGCGTCGTCGCACCATTTCCGGACCGAAGTTCCGCGGCCGGGTTCGCGGCGGACAACGGTATGCACGACTACACCGTCGGCCCGATGGCGTTTGCCGTACCGACAAAGGTGATGCCCGCTCGCCAGCATATTCCCCTGCCACGGTCCGGCAGTTCCTGACAGTCCCGGAAACCAGAACGGGCCTTTCGGAAGAAATATCCGAAAGGCCCGTCCGCCGACAACCGCCAGTGGACCGGTCCGGTTACCTACGCGGCTACCTCGACCTCGGTGTCGACCGGCTCGCCCTGACGGGCGACGACCTTCCGCTCACCGGATGCCCCCGGGACCAGAGCCCGGACCGTCCAGGAGCCCGGCCGGGCGAAGAAACGGAACTGGCCGGTCGCCGACAGCGGCACCTCCGCCGTGAAGTCACCGCCCTCGTCCAGCAGACGCACGTACCCTGCCGAAACAGGCGAGCCGTCCTTTATCACAACACCCTGGATGACAGTTTCCTTGGCCACGTCAATTCCCTCCACCGAAGGTCCGCCGCTGGTTGCCCCGCACACGCTCAGACGTCCTTCGAGATCGGGACACCAACGAGTGACCCGTACTCGGTCCAGGAGCCGTCGTAGTTCTTCACGTTCGGCAGGTCGAGCAGCTCATGCAGCGCGAACCAGGTGTGCGCCGAACGCTCGCCGATGCGGCAGTAGGCGATGGTGTCCTGGGTCAGGTCGACCCCGGCTTCGGAGTACAAGGCGGTCAGTTCGTCGTTCGACTTGAACGTGCCGTCCTCGTTCGCGGTCTTCGCCCACGGGATGTTCTTCGCGGTCGGGACGTGGCCGGCCCGCTGCGACTGCTCCTGCGGGAGATGCGCCGGGGCGAGCAGCCGCCCGGCGAACTCGTCGGGCGACCGCACATCGACGAGGTTCTTCGCACCGATCGCGGCGATGACCTCGTCCCGGAAGGCCCGGATGTCGGTGCGGGGGTCCTTCGCGGCGTACTGTGTCGTCGGCCGGTCCGAGACCCCATCGGTCAGCTCTCGGCTGTCCAGCTCCCACTTCTTGCGACCACCGTCGAGCAGCTTCACGTCAGCGTGCCCGTAAAGGGTGAAATACCAGTAGGCATAGGCCGCGAACCAGTTGTTGTTGCCACCGTAGAGAACGACCGTGTCGTCGTTCGAGATGCCCTTGGCCGACAGGAGCTTCTCGAACTGCTCCTTGTTGACGAAGTCACGGATGACCGGGTCTTGCAGCTCCGACTTCCAGTCGAGGCGGACCGCACCCGGGATGTGGCCCTTGTCGTACGCGGAGACATCCTCGTCAACCTCGACCAGAACGACCTTGGGGTCGGTGAGATGCGCTTCGGCCCAGGCCGGGTCGACGAGCGCGCTGGTACGACTCATGCGTGCACTCCTTTCAGGGAACGTATCACGAGATATATCTGGCAACCGAGACAAAAGCTGACGGCAGCATTCAGGAATGCTGCGACAAATGCAAGCCCGGTGGCGACGTAGCCCAGCGCTGGAACACCGGAGAGAAAGCCGGCCGCACCCGCGCCGCCGAAGATCGCGCCAACCGCCTGCGCGAAACGTGGCGGTTGTTCGTCCTCCAGCTCGGCCGGCGGCCCCAGCCGGGGTCGGATCGCCACGCGATAGAGCAACCCATAAGGCGCGCACCGGAGCCCGAACACCGCGCCGGTCAGAAACACCATCGTCTGCGCGAGGAGCAACCAGCCGCTTGCGGTCAGCAGGACCGCAGCGAGGACGACGCTGGTGACGGCAGCGGCGAACCGGGGACCTCTCGGGTCGACCACGAGCTCATCTCCTGACAGGCGGGTCCACTGACAGCGGGCGACATCGACGCACAGCTCAGGAAAATGGACACAACGCGCTACCGACACGGCACAAATCGACCGCGCGGCGTCTGACGAGCTCGGTGGAGAACATAACCCCTCGACCGTAGCAGCGAACATGAAGGATGTGTTACCGATTCGGCGGCCGGTCGAATCAATCGGACACGCAGGTCATGTCGCCTTCGGTTCCGGCGCATCACTTTCCGTAGATATCTCACCCACGGTAAGGTTCAATGCCGCATAGACGGCCACCCGGCTCGGTGGAGCGCCACTGGCCCGGCGGACTTCCCGGACCTGCGCGTCGAGAACGAGGACGGTCGGAGTACGACGGACCCGAAGCCGCCTGACCAGATCAAGGTGGGACTCTGCGTCGATCTCTACGTGACGCACCCCCGGGACGGCGGCTGCGACGTCGGCAAGGATCTGCCTGGTCGCCCGGCAGGGCGCGCAGAACGCGGTGGAGAACTGTAGCAGAGTGGCGCGCGGCCCAGGCGTCACGCCGAGCGCGGCCAGTTCGGTCCCCAGCCCCGGATCCCCTCCCCCGTCGCCATCCGGACCAGCCGCCAAGTCGCCAGCCATGCCGGTCCCGACAGCGGGACCGACAGCGGTCCCGGCGTCGGTCCCGTCGTCGGTCCCGGCGTCGGTCCTGGACCGGTCCACATCCGAGGTGGGATTCAGCTCGGGTTCCACCGGAGCGGGCGGGGGCACCGCCGGACGTGGCGTCACCGAGCCGGCGCGGACGGTCCGAAAGCGCCCGTCCCGAACCCGGGTGACCGCGGCGACCATGCCGGCGACCGCCAGTGCCGCCAGCAGCATCCACACACCGGTCATATCCACCGCACTCCGCTCATCCCACCAGCAGGTGACCGATGGCATACACGAACG
>NZ_CADDZT010000093.1:88302-97914 GCF_902812655.1 Candidatus Frankia meridionalis
ATTACCGTCCCGTCCGCCGCGTCGATCCCACCCGCCAGGCCACCGAATACCGATCCCGTGGCAGCGCCCACGACGAACCCGGCGAGCCGGGCGACGACCGGCCGGGCACGTGCCGCTGCGCAGAGCCGGGCGAACAGCACGGCGGCACCCGCGCCGAGAAGACCGGCGGCCACCACCGTGGCACCGACCGCGCGACCGGTCGGAGTCCGCATGCCGACCACGTCCAGATAGCTGGTCAGGAGAGTGACCACGACCACTCCGCTGAGACCCGCCGCCATGTCCACGGTGATCCTCGTCTGCTGCCCGGACGAGGCGCCGTGGGAGGCCTCATACTCGGAGCCCACGACGGCGCCCCCCGGAGTGCTCGGACGATCACGGGTAGCGACGCCTGCACCCGCACGTCGGCGCCACAGCTGTCCGAGGATGACCGCCACCACGGCGATACCGACCACCCCGGCCGAGCCCCCGATCTCATCGGAATCGGTGATCAGGGCAGTGGCGTCCGCGGCAAGCGCGGCAACCAGGACGATCACAAACGTCACGCTCGAGGCTGCCAGCACCCGCACCCATGCCCAGCCGAGCAGGACCTGCTCCAAGGCGAGGACCGCGGCCAGCGCAGGCGGCCCCGCGTCCGCCACAAGCGCGGGGACAAGGGCGGCAACGACGATCGAGGCACCGGCGAGAAGCAACGACGATCTTTTCCGCCGCCGTGCCGCGCCGAAAACCGGTGAGTTCGTCCGGGCGGCCGTCTCGACTCCGCGGGCGTACACCCCTCCATGCTCCCACGACCCGACGCCGACGAGAGCGACGAACCGTACGAACCCGGCCAGACAAGTACACCGAAGACCACAACCCGCTCCGGTGCCGTACCTCCGCAGCCGCGGATCCCCGGTCCTGGGCGGCTCACCCACCCGCGAACGGAGGGAGCACCTCCACCACGCAGCCGTCCGCCAACATCACGCCGAGATGTTGGCGGCGACCGACCGGCGCGTCGTCCACGAGGAACGCACAGCGCGCCAGCACGGACGCCAACGTCCCCGGATGGCGGTCGGACACGACTTCGAGTAGTTCGGCAAGGGTTTCAGCGTTCTGCTGCTCCTCGGACACTCCAGCCGCTTCCCTGGCCGCGGCCCAGTACCGGATCGTCACACGGGCCATGAGGACTCCGGGTGTTCGGGCGTGTCCTGTGGGCCTGTCCCCGGACCCGCCGGCCGATCGGGGACGAAGGGGACTTCGGCCCGACCGGGGAGCAGGTCGGGTAGGTGACGGCCGATCCGGTCCAGGAGTCCGGGGACCAGCCCCGACTCGGCGTGGCCGAAGCCGGGCACGATCCACAGCCGGCTGCCCGCCCCTGCCGCGGCGGCCAGCGCATACGCGTGGTCCACCGTGAAGTAGCCGTCCTGGTCACCGTGAATGAACAACACCGGTGTCGGCGCGATCCCACCGACGACGTCCAGGGGGGAAGCCGGGATCATCGGCCAGATCTCCGGCATCAGACGGGTCCCGAGCACATGCCGGGCAATGCGGCGTCCGGTCGCGGTTTCGGCGATCCGGTTCAGGCGTCGCGTCGCGACGGTGTCGCGGACGTACCAGCGGCTCGGGGCGCTCACGCTGACGACCGCGTCGACCACATGACGCACCGGATATCCCCGAACGGACTTTCCGGCACGGGCGAAGGCCGCGTGGCGTAGCGCGGCGACAGCGCCCATCGACCAGCCGACGGTGATGACACACCGGTAACCAAGCCTGCGGGCCTCCCCCACGGCCGCGTCCACGTCCAAGACCTCGAGGTCACCGAAAGTACATACGCCCGAGGACTGGCCATGGCCACGCAGATCGGGCGTGAGCACGCCGGCAAAGGGTTGGATGCCCTCGCACACCGCCCTGACCGGGGGCTTGTCGCGAAAGCCGGAAAAGCCGTGTACGACGACGATCCCAAGATCGAATAAATCTTGGGTCACAGACCGGACACGGTGGCGATGCGTCGTGGCGAGGATCTCAGCGTCTGCGGTGGGAAGAACCCCGAAGACGGTAGGAGCGGAGTAGGACACTCCGCTATCCTCCCCACAGGCCGGTGTTCGTTTCGCGCCCATGACGGTCGTGGAACGCGGGGGCCGGCGCAACGTATCCGTGGGTCGACGCTGCCCCAACACCGCAACCGAACCCTGGAGGAGTCAACTTGAGCGTCGTCCTGTTGCTCACCAACGCCCCTGGACCGTCCGCGGAGTCCTTTCCCTCACTCGGGCTCCTGACTCACACCGTCCGCGTCGCGCCGCTGGAGGCCAGCGCGCTCCTTGACGCTCCGCCGGTGGACGTCGTGGTAGTCGACGGTCGCCGGGAACTCGTCGTCGCCCGTGGCCTGTGCCGCCTGCTGCGGACGACCGGACTCACCACACCGCTCCTCGCTCTCGTGACCGAGGGCGGGCTGGCCGCGGTGTCGGCCGACTGGGGCGTTGATGACGTGGTGCTCGACTCAGCCGGGCCTGCCGAGGTCGAGGCACGGTTGAGGCTTGCGATCGGCCGGGTCGCCGCCGCCGGCGGCACCGCCGAAGCCGGCGTCATCCGGTCCGGCGACCTGTCGGTGGACGAAACCACCTACTCGGCCAAGCTGCGTGGCCGCCCTCTCGAGCTGACCTTCAAGGAGTTCGAGCTGCTGAAATACCTCGCGCAGCACCCGGGCCGGGTCTTCACCCGTGCCCAGCTCCTGCAGGAGGTCTGGGGCTATGACTACTACGGAGGCACCCGGACGGTCGACGTCCACGTGCGTCGACTGCGTGCCAAACTGGGCCCGGAGCACGAATCGATGATCGGGACCGTACGGCACGTCGGCTACAAGTTCGTTGCACCCCCGATCGCCCCACTGCCCGAAGAAACGGTGACAAACCGCACCGAGCGAGAAGTAATCCGCACCCCCGAACGCGTCTAACCCGTTTGGGCGTAGTACAGACCTGCCGCGTCGCTTTGCGGCGCGGCAGGTCGTAATGTCGCGGGAATGACGCTTCGCTGGACCCGGCAACTGACCCCCGACGACGTCGGCATCCTACGCTCACTGGTGACCTTGGCCACCGACACGGACGGGGTCGCACCCCTGTCCGATGACGCTGTGTTGCGACTGACATCCGATCCACTTACCACCGGGCAACATCTGATCGTCACGGGCTCGGCCCGTCCCGCGCAACCCTGTGGGATCGCCGGATATGCATACCTTGCCGTCCACTCCGGCGACCGCTGGCAGGCCGAGGTGGTCGTCCACCCCGGGCAGCGCCGCCGTGGCATCGCGGGGAAGCTGCTCGGGGCTCTGACCGCGTCCGCGGACCGGGCCGGTGCGGACCTCGCTATTTGGGCCCACGGTGACTCACCCGCCGCGGCTGCCCTCGCGGGCAGGTACGGTTTCGCCCGGGATCGGGTGTTGTGGCAGATGCGCCGGCCGTTGCCACCCGCATCCCAGGACGTGGACGCCGACGAGACGCCCACACCGCTGCCGGAGGTGACGGTGCCGCCTGACGTGACCGTCCGCACGTTCGTTCCCGGGCAGGACGAGGACGCGTGGGTGTCGGTCAACCGTAGGGCGTTCGCCGACCATCCCGAGCAGGGTCAGTGGACCATAGATGATCTTTTGCTGCGGGAGACCGAGCCGTGGTTCGACCCGGCGGGCTTCTTCCTCGCCGAGTCCGCGGGCCGGCTCGCCGGCTTCCACTGGACGAAGGTGCACCGGGCTGCCGATACGGACGCCGGCGGCACGGACGCTGCCGATACGGACGCCGGCGACGTGGAGACCCGGCAGGCCGATGTCGGCGAAGTGTATGTCGTCGGCGTCGATCCCACGTTCTCCGGACGCCGGCTCGGCCGGGCGTTGACCCTGATCGGGCTCCACCACCTGCGCGATCGCGGTCTGGCCACGGTGCTGCTCTACGTCGACGACTCCAACCAGCGCGCGGTAGGTCTGTACGAGAACCTCGGTTTCACCCGGTACAGCTGCGACATCTCCTATCTGCGCGCCGGGACCGATACCGGGACCTGAGCCCCGGCACCGGAGCCTGAAGGCTCAGGAGGTCGGCTCTTCGGCGAGACGGAAACGGTACCCGACTCCGCGGATGCTCTCGATCAGCCGGGGCTGCGTCGGGTCCCCGATGTCCCCGAGCCGGCTGCGCAGGCGGCGGACGTGCACGGCAAGGGTGTTCGTCTCATGACTGCTCGTTCCCCAGACCCGTTCGAGGAGTGTCTGGCGGGTGACCACGGATCCGGCCCGCTCGAGCAGGATGCGCAGGAGTCTGAACTCCTGCGGTGGCAACCGCACGGGCATGCCATTGACCCGGACCTCGTATGCGGCGAGGTTCAGGGTGACTGGTCCGACCCGGAGCACGCCGGGCTCCGCGCGCTCGGTCTCGAATCCTCTGACGGACTGCACCAGGGCCAGTACCTCGTTGACCCGGTACGGCCTGGCCACGCAGGCGCTGGCACCGGCCTCCAGCCCGGCCGCGGCCTGGCGCCGGTCCTGGGGGCCCACGCCGAGCAGTATCGGCATGTCGTCGCGGGTGCGGACGGTCCGCACCACTGTCACGCCGTCCAGGACCGGAAGCCGAGCAGAGATGATCACGACTGCCGGTGTGAGACGCCCGATGTCCAGCAGCGCCTGGGCCCCGTCGAGGGCGACGCTTACCCCGACACCATGATCGGCAAAAACGGACAGCAGATCCTCGTCCGCGGCGGCGTCCGCGACCAGCAACGTCGGGTTCAGGGTGCCGGATGGGGCGAGTCCCTCCCCGGGGCGCCGCTGCTCCGGGGAAGGGGACTCGTCGTCAGGTGGCTGCACAAGATGCGTCCAAGCAGTTGTGACCGGTCGGGTGGGCTCGGGGGCGGGAGTTGCCGGTTCAGCCGAAACGCCCGGTGATGTACTCCTCGGTACGCTTCTGGGCCGGATTGGAGAAGATCTTCTCTGTCTTGTCCATCTCCACCAACCGGCCGGGGTCTCCGGTCTTGTCCAGGGTGAAGAACGCCGTGGTGTCACTGACCCTCGAGGCCTGCTGCATGTTGTGAGTCACGATGACGATGGTGTAACTAGACTTGAGCTTGACGATCAGATCCTCGATGGCCAGAGTCGAGATCGGGTCGAGGGCGGAGCACGGCTCGTCCATGAGCAGCACCTGCGGTTCGACGGCAATGGCTCGCGCGATGCACAGCCGCTGCTGCTGACCACCGGACAGGCCCGCGCCGGGCCGGCCCAACCGGTCCTTGACCTCCTCCCAGAGGTTGGCGCCGCGCAGCGACTCCTCGGCCCGCTCGTCGAGCAGTGACTTCTTGCGGGTGCCGTTGAGCTTCAGACCGGCGACGACGTTCTCGTAGATGGACATCGTCGGGAAGGGGTTCGGTCGCTGGAAGACCATCCCGACGGCACGGCGTACGTTCACCGGGTCGACCCCGGGGCCGTAGAGATCCTCGCCGTCCATGAGAACGCGGCCTTCGACCCGGGCACCGGGCAGCACCTCATGCATACGGTTGAGCGTCCGCAGCACGGTGGACTTTCCGCAGCCGGACGGCCCGATGAATGCCGTAACGTTCTTCGGCTCGATGCTGAAGTGGATGTCGGAGACGGCTTTGAACTTCCCGTAGAAAGCAGTCAGCCCGGAAACGTCAATACGGGTGGCCATGGGTTACCTCGGCTCTTGGCGCTTCGGTGGTTCGGTGGACGGTAGGGAGCAGACGGCGAGTACAAGCGGCGGCAACGGTGACATGTGAACGGTCACCGGACCCGGGCCATCCTGGCGATCAGCCGGGCGACGACGTTCAGCAGCATCACGAGAGCGATGAGTGTGAGCGCGGCGGCCCAGGCCCGGTCGACCGCGGTCTGCTGCGGCTGGCCGGCCTGTGAGTAGATGTAGAGAGGCAGCGCCGACTGCGGTCCGGAGAACGGGTTGAAGTTGATGGAGTCGGTCCCGAAAATGGTGAGCAGCAACGGCGCGGTCTCACCGGCCACCCGCGCCACCGCGAGCATGACGCCCGTGACGATGCCCGGCAGGGCCGTCGGCAGCACCACCTTGAGAATCGTCCGCCATCGGGGGACACCCAGCGCGTAGCTGGCCTCGCGAAGCTCGTGTGGGACGAGCTTGAGCATCTCCTCGGCGGCACGCACGACAATGGGAATCATCAGGATCGTCAGGGCGAGCGAGCCTGCGAATCCGGAGGGCTTCTGCCCGAGCGCGAGAATGTAGAAGGCGAGGATGAACAGACCCGCGATGACCGACGGCAGGCCGGTCAGCACGTCGACGAAGAAGCTGATGGTCCTGCTGATCCGGCCGCGGCCGTACTCGACCAGGTAGATCGCGACCAGCAGACTGAACGGAACGGCGAACAGGCTGGCCAACGCGATCTGTTCCAGCGTGCCGATCAGGGCGTGGTAAATACCGCCGCCGGCGTCGCGCGCGCCGATACCCCGCATCGAGTGGCTGAGGAAACCGACATCAAGGCGTCCCACGCCTTTGGCGATCACGTTCGCCAGCACCGCGACCAGCGGGATCACCGCGAGCAGGAAGGCGAGGTAGACAAGCGTGGTGACGAACCGGTCCGCGGCCCGGCGGGACCCTTCGACCAGAACTGATGCCACGGTCTGGCCGATCAGGTAAAGGACGCCGGAAATCAGCACGAACTGGATCGTGCTGTCTATCGACGTCACCAGGTACAGCAGGACGGTGAGGACGACAGCGCCCACCGCGATGACCGGGAACGCGGCGTTCGGCAGCTTCTGGCCGCGTAGGGCCAGTCCGCCGCCGGTACCGGTCGTTGAGGAAACGGTTGTCGTACTCATGAGGCGGCACCCGAGAACTCGCGCCGGCGGGCGATGACGGCACGCGCGGCCATGTTGACAATCATGGTGACGATGAACAGCACAAGGCCGGAGGCGATGAGAGCGCCCCGGCCGGTGTTGTTGGCCTCGGCAAAACCGTTGGCCACGTTCGCGGCGATGGTGTTGCCGGCCGGCGCCAGGATCTTCCAGGAAATTCCGAAGGATGCGGGGAGGACGAGCGCGACTGCGATCGTCTCACCCATTGCACGGCCAAGACCCAGCATCGACGCACTGATCACACCTGGCTTGCCGTAGGGGAGCACCGCTGCCCGGATCATCTCCCAGCGGGTCGCGCCGAGAGCAAGCGCCGCCTCCTTGTGCGCGATCGGCACCTGGAGGAAGACCTCACGAGACAGCGCCGCGACAATCGGCAGGATCATGATGGCCAGAACGACCGAGGCGACGAAGATCGAACGGCCCACCGCGCCGTTGTCGGTGGCGAAGAGCGGGATCCAGCCGAAGTAGTCGGTGAGCCACATCTGGAGGCCGTCCATCCGCGGGACAAGAACGAGCAGACCCCAGAGCCCGAAGATGACGCTGGGAACCGCGGCGAGCAGGTCGACGATGAACGCCAGCGGCATGGCAAGTCGGCGTGGTGCGTACACCGTGATGAACAGCGCGATACCGACCGCCACCGGCACCGCGATGACCATTGCGATGACGGCGGTGAGCAGCGTGCCGAACAGCAGGGCCGCGACCCCGAAGAACGGCGGGCTGGCGTTCGGGAACCATTCGGTGGTCGTCAGGAAGTGGCCGGTGTTGGCGTTCAGGGCGCTCGTCGCCTTGACTACCAGGAACACGGCGATCGCCGCGATGAGGGCGAGGAGGCCGAGGCCGGCCGTCCGGGTCAGGTTCTTGAAGAAGACGTCCACCGGGCTGACCCGTGCGGCGTCGCTGCTGCTGGTGGGCTCCGTGGTGGCGACGGATCCGCCATCGCCCGACAGGTGTGTCCGCGGGCCGTCCGGGTCACTGGTCATCGTCCCTCTTAACAGATGATGTCAGCCGGTGTGCCCGCCTACCTGACGGAGGGCGGGCACACCGGTTCGGTTGTCCGATCAGACGCCGTGGATCAGACCGGACCGCAATATACGGATCATGAAATTGTCGCGACGACGGAACTCACCTTGCTGGCGATCTCGGTCGGCAGCGGTGCGTAACCGAGACTGGAGATGGCGGTCTGACCACCCGAGGAGGATGTGTAGGTCAGGAAGGACTTCACCAGCGTGGCCTGGTCGGCCGGCAGCCCCTTGGTGCAGGTGATCTCATAGGTGACCAGGTAGATCGGGTAGGCCCCGGCGGTGGTCGCCGTGTAGTCGAAGGTCAGCTTCAGGTCGCTGCCATCGGCGACCTTGGCCGCGCTCAGGCCCTTCGAGGCACCGTCGGTGCTCGCGGCGACGTACTCACCGGCACCGTTCTTGATCTTTGCGGTGGACAGGCCGGCGTTCTCCGCGTAGGAGAGCTCGACGTAGCCGATGGCGCCCGGGGTTGACTTCACCGTCGCGGTGACGCCGTCACTGCCCTTGGAACCCTGAGCGTGGTCGCCCGGGGCCTTCCAGTCCGAACCCGAGCCGAACGTCCAGTCACTCTTGGCAACACCGGTGAGGAACTTGGTGAAGTTGTCCGTGGTGCCCGAGCCGTCGGAACGGTGTACCGAGGAGATCGTCTTGTCCGGCAGGCTCGCCCCGGGGTTCTCCGCCGCGATCGTCGGGTCGTTCCACTTGGTGATCGCACCGGAATAGATCTTCGCCAGGGTCGGGGCGCTCAGCTGCAGGGTCTTGACCTCGGAGAGGTTGTAGATCACCGCGACCGGCCCGACAGCCATCGGCAGGTCGGCTACCTGCCCGCCGGTGCAGCGCTTGGCAGCCGCGGTCGCCTGGTCTCCAGCGATCGCCGAGTCCGAGCCGGCGAACGCCGTCTGGCCGTCGACGAACGCCTGTCGTCCGGCGGAGGAACCGACGGACTGGTAGTTGATCGTGGACCCGGAACACGCCGCCTGGTACTTCTTGACCCACTCGTCCATCGCGTTCTTCTGCGCGGAGGAACCCGATGCGGTGATCGACCCGGTCGCGCACGAGATCGCGGCCGTGGTGGCGCCGCCCGTAGCGGCCTGCGTCACCTGGTTGTTGTTGTCCGAACCACAGGCGGCCACCCCCAGCACCGCCGACATCGCAAGGCCCACGACCGCGACCTGATGCTTCCCAATGTTCACAAGCGACCCTTCGTCTTCAGCGCAATGGCGCCGTTCTGTCCGCCCCCGGACTGGGGTGCCGGCGAGAATCGAAGCGATTCCGCATGAACGAAGGATGAATAGAAGCGAACGCGAAAGGGACACCAGCCGGAACACATCCGGGGTCCTGGACACTTCTACGCAGATTTTGCCGAGTCGACTACAACCGACTACTTACGGGTACGTCCCGAACAACACGCGACGGCTCCCTGAGCACGCCCAAGGCCTGCTCAGGGGGCCTGCTCGAGGGGACACTCAGGGGCACCCCGAGGCCAGCGACTACTATACGTTACCGACCGTGCCGGGTCTCCCTCCAGGTCGGAGGTCCTCCCCGCGCCGCGTCCCGGCAGGGCACACCCCATATTTAGGAAAGACCGTACAAAACTCCCCGTCCGGCGGGATGGACGCAACCTGTATCCGCGGCGAGTCTTCATGTCATGAACAAAAAAACCGTACGGTCACGATCAGGAAGCGACGAGACGACGACCTTCTTCGGCCGGGTCGATGGAACTCAGGTCAGCGTCGACGCCCGACCGGGCACCGG
>NZ_CADDZT010000093.1:98198-100258 GCF_902812655.1 Candidatus Frankia meridionalis
TCGCTCCCGGACATCGTCTCCGCGGCATACCTGGCACCGGACGAGGCACATCGTCTTGCGGCGGCTCTCGTCAGTGCCGCCCGCACAGCGTCCACGCACGCCGCCCAGACACAGGTACCGGATGCTGGAAGCCTGACCCACGAGCGTCCGAACGGGACGGGATCTCGTGAATATGTTGTCACCGTCAGCGAAGGATCCGCCTTGTCCGAACTCTGCCGGGCGCTCGGCGTACTACCCGCTCATGCCCGTCTCGTCGACTTCGGTAGCGACACGAACGTCACACTCGTCTTCCACACGGACAGCGCTCATGAATGTACCGGCCCTGGGTGACAACATCAGCCTTCGGTGCCCGCCCGTCAGATGTGTGCACGCTGCATTTCGAGGTCCGCTCGGCTGTCGCACCAGTAGGGCCCCTCGTCTTCCACCACGTCCGTCATGATCACATGATGCCGCCCGACATGTCCCGCCGACAGCAGGCAGGTCAGCCCGTCCGTTCGACATCCGGGCGCGGTGACCGTTGCGGGCGTGGTCCAGACCAGCCACGCCTCCTGGTTCCCCCAACCCTGGAGAACAGCCATGTGCTTGTCCGGATGCCCGCTTTCAAGCGCACATGTGACCTCGTCCGGTACTTCATAGGCCGCACCCGGCAGGCCGTCAAGCCGGCTGATGACCTCATCGGGTACGCGCTGCCATGCGCCACAGGCACCATCGTCGATGGAGATGCCCATCGTCGTCCCCTCCCCGCGTGTGTCCGGATTGCTTCGTCGCGACCCGGTTTCCACCGGCGCCGACCAGCCGTGAACCAGTAAGCCCGCGCCGGGACCGGCCGTAGTCTCCTGCGGCCAGTCCCGATACAAGCACGTACAGCCTGGACCTCACACACCGGGTACAAACTTTCCGCTTTGTCTCGACTTCATATAGTCACCAATCTTGCGAAGTTCACGAGCGGAAGTCGCGCTCACGAACCGTCGGACCACAGCCACCGAATTTCCCCGTCAACGGACGGTGATGCCGAGTTCCGCTGCCAGGGATCCGGCAAGGCCGGGCAGAGCCTCGGCATCGACCTCGGCGCCTGCCAGCCCGGCCACACCCTTCGCTCCCTCGAACCGACAGCCAAGAACGAGCTGTCAGCGCACGGCATTTTCTGATCACACGAGGAGATCACCCGGCTGCGGACTCCCGTCCCAATACGGTCACCGACAGTCTGGCGTGCACCGCCGCGCTGGCAAGCGTTTCGGCAACCCGCGATGTTGCGGCAACAATGACCAAGGCGCCGTCCGCCATGCCCGCAGCACCTTCCTTTGCTGCTCCGGGGCGCGGGACCGCCAGGACGACGACGCCGGGGGCCACGACGGCCGCGCGAGCCGGGCCGGTCATGGGCACTGCTGACGAACCGACAGCAGGCTCGGCACCATCCGTAGGCGTCGCTCCATCCCGCGTCTGCGGTACTGGCACAGTCATCTCGGCGGATGCGGCAAGCACGTCCACTCGATCACCGGCTCGGAGAAAGACGACCGAACCAGCGTCCGTGATTCGGACAGGTGTCGCCACCAGGCCTGCCGAGGCCTGCCGCCGTGTGATCAGCCCTGGACCCAGGAACCGAACATCGGTGATCGGTTCGCCGCGGCGGATAGGAGCTGCCAGAGTGTGACCGACCGCATCCTCCGGACGCCGTACGACGCCCACCGGAACCACATCTGCCGGCAACGACACCGTGCGAACATCTGTCGGGGAAACGGTCACCCCGCCTTCCAGATCGACCGCTGCAACCACCACGAGCATGCCGGACAACGGTTCCGTGGGACGCAGCTCGGCAACGACGAGGACCACGGCCAGAGCAGCGAGAAGGCCGGCGATCACCCGCCGCCTTGCCCCGACCGCGAGCCGCCAGGCACGCGCATCCCCGACACGCGCCGCCCTACGTCCGCCGAACGACATCGCGACCTCCGTGATCTTGACGAAAGAGCCAAAGATCACGCTAGGTCCAGAGTCGTCCGCCGTCACGGCCCGACCGCAAGCTGTGGACAAGCAACCGGACAAAGATGCCCAGCGCCACCGCC
>NZ_CADDZT010000093.1:100527-113816 GCF_902812655.1 Candidatus Frankia meridionalis
CCGCAACGGCCGTCGGGAGATTCCGGTCGATCAGGCCGCGGCGGTTCCCGAACCACTCGACGAAGTCGCCGTTCCCGACGACGCGCCGTTCGCGGTGGTCGACGGGCTGGACGCGCCCGCGGAACTCGACGACCCGTCCGCGGAACCACCGCCAGCGGACGTGCCGGCCCCGACGGTGTCCTTTCCGGACGCCTCCGTGCCGGTTTCCTTGGCGGCCTTCTCCTTGACCCGGGCCCCACCGCTGCCACCGGATCGACTGTCGGTCTTGTAGAAACCGGAGCCCTTGAACACGACACCGACCGAGCTGAACACCCGGCGTAGTTTTCCGTCACAGGCGGGGCACTCGGTCAGCGCCGCGTCGTTAAAGCTCTGCACAACCTCGAGATCCTGATCGCACGCGGTGCAGCGGTACTCGTAGCGCGGCACGGACTCCTCCCCGGAGTTAGCACTCGACATCGACGACTGCCAACTCTAACCCGAGACGGACCCTGGTACGTCGCGGACCACGCTCCAACTGCCGTTCGATGTCGCCATGTGCCCACCCTGTCATCTATCAGCAAACGCCGACAACACTCCGCGAAGTAATGCTACTACCATAAGTTACCTATTCCGCCTTCCGTCCACACCGCACCGCGGTCCGCACAGTGCTCCGCACGGTGACGACGACGTGAACACCGACGTCATGGGGTTCGGTGGGAACGTGAGCGACCAGTTCGTGGTCATGCACCATCGCGACGATCAACGAGTCCGACCGTGCCCGCCGCAAAGCCCGGTCATAAGAGCCTCCCCCACGCCCGAGCCGCCCGCCGGACATGTCCACCGCCAACGCCGGGACAACGATGACGTCTGCCAGAGCGAGGTCGATCACGGCTGCGCCGAGCGGCGGCTCGCGGGTCCCGAAGGCCCCCGCGATGAGCGGTCCGGTGTGTTCACGGAAGTCCAGATCGAGGTCAGGCCGCATGGACGGCAGCAGAACCCGCGTTCCTCGTTCCCGCAGCCGCATGAGAAGCCGACCGGTTTCCGGTTCACCGGGCAGACCCACGTACGCAGCCACCCAGCGCGCCCCGGCCACCTCCGGGAGATCGAGAACGCGTCGGGCCAACGCGGCAGCGCTGTGGGTCTCGGTCGCCCCTTCCCCCCCCGGCCCCGCGTCCGAGCGGGCGATCCGGCCGGCGCGCGCCGCCGACAACCGCGCGCGCAGCAAGGCCTTTGCCTCGTCCCTGGCCCTGTCGGTAGCCACCTCAGGAGGTGTCGCGGTCGATGTGATGCGGCGGACGTTCGGCACGCAGCCACTCGATGTCGGCGTCCGCCCCGGCCTCGACCGTGTCCTGGTCATCGCCCCAGCCGATGTCACGGTCGTCGTCGGACCGTTCTCCATCCCATTCGAGGTCCCGCACCAGCACTCCTCCTCCACCTCGGATGCGTTCGACGTGCTGTCCGGGTCGCCGGTCCAGGTGGGCCGTCACTCGCCCGATGGCGCCCGACCGGACCACATGTCGGCCAGCGTGCGGGTCACCCATTGGTCCACGGGGTCTCGCCGCCAAGCGGACCGCTCTCCCCCGCGTCCACAACCACTACCAGGGCGATCGCGTCCGTCACCATGTCCAAGGCGTCGAGCACACCTGCCGAGTATGCCTCGGCTTCAACGGCTGACCTGGACATTCCCTTCTCCGTCACGGCCTCGGGCACCACATCGATCGCCGCCCGCACGGCGCGACGGTAGCGGGATACCGAGACCGGAGGGTCACCCTTCGGATCTTGGTCATACGCCTCGTCGCGATCAAGCGCCGCCCGAACCGCGGCGCGGCGGGTTACCGGTACCACCATCAGTATCCTCCCGAATTATTTGCGGTCCAGCAAAACAAACCATAGCGGTGTACTTGGCAGTCAGCAAAGCCGTTACGATGTTCGCGTGGACGACAGTGAGCGGCTGGTCGGTATCGGGGACATAGCCTTCCAGCTGAAGATCACCCGCCAGGCGGTTGACTACTGGACGCGCAAAGACCCGCAGTTCCCTGCTCCGCTGCAGGTCATCAACGCACCGACGGCGGGTTCCAAAGGCACCCGGGTGTGGCGCAAGCGTGACATCGACGCATGGATCGTCGAGTACTACCGGCGACGAAAAACCTGACGGACAGCCCCGAGGACGCCGACCGACACCCGTCGGTTCCGACTTCAACCCGCCTCACCGTTACCGACAGCTTCACTCCAACCCGACGGGCACCGCGCCAGTCACCTCTCGTCCCCCGGCACCCGCCATCCGGCACGGATCCGGTCGGACCTGCCCACCGGTACCGGGTTTACTCGGGACATGAATGTCCTATTAGTTGCCCTTCTCGGTCTCATGCCCCATGACCTGGCATTACGGTAGAAGTTGCCGATCAGAGGTATGACGGGGGAATCGGAGTAATGGGCGTCCGGATGTGACCGTTGACGGCCACGTCGGACCGATCACCAGCGGCAAGATCTACAGACGATGACCCGCACCCCATCGCTCCGCGTAATGATTACTCTCCGTATAGGATGTGCTGCATAGAACGAGGCCGCGGCGAGGATGGTTTCCTGACACACAGCTAACTGATCATGTTAGACGCATACGACGGAGGTGTTCGCCGAGGGCTTGCGGGACATGCCCGCGGAGCCGGCTCGGCCTGCGCCTCACGACGATCGGAGGGCGCCCATGGCCGTATATCGGCAGATAACGACACGAGCTCGAGTGCGCCATGCAGATGCGCACCGCCGGTGGAGATCGCACCCTGGGCAGATCATTATGGTTGTGCTCGGCGCAGGCGTGGTACTGGCGATCATCGTCGGGGCTGGCGCGGCAGCAAGCGTTGGCGCCTGAACCACCACGACCGACATCAGGCAGGCAGCTTCCGGAAGACCGCCTCCGACTACCGACCAGGAAGGTGCCAGCGTTTCCGGCACAGCGTCGTGTCCGGTAAATCGGGCTGTTGGATACCTCGGCCGCCCTTGACCATCGGGTGGGTTGTCCTACCCACCTCGACGGATCCGGACCACCGACACCTCGCCTGTGGTGGCGTCGTTCTCCACGCCGCCACAGGATTCCTGCCTTCATTGTGACAGGTCGACATCCGACATCCCGCACGGCACGGTCCGCTCCAAACCCGACTTCACCGGGCCGGACCCGATGGGGATACCTCTCACGACGGTCCCGCTGGCCAGCGGTTATCCCGGCAGGCGACAGGACGGCTGTCTGAATCCACGGCATTACTCTGTCCGGAGGGAATCCCCGGCGGCCGCTTCAAGCAGTACCCGGAGCAACCGGACCTGGTGGGGCGGAAGGCTCGTGACAAAGTGGCACAGGGTCGCGTCCGGATCGTCCACCTGCCGCAGCAGAGCGAGCATTCGCGCGGAGGCGTACTCCTCCTGGCGTCGGGTCGGATGATACATCCAGACTCGCCGAACCCGTACCCGCTCGACATGCCCCTTTCCTATGAGACGGGCAAGCGTGGTGGCAATCGTGCTGTGCGCGAGCCCCCCGCCGAGTTCCTGTTGGATGGTCCCGGTGCTCACCGGCGTACGAGCGGCCCACAGAACCGCGAGGACCGCTCCTTCCAGCTCGCCGGGCTGGCGGCGGACAACCCCGCCGGAGTCCGCCGCCTGATCGATGTCGTCGTGCGGCTGTGCTGATCGAGCGCCAAGAGTGGTCAACAAAAACCGTCCTTGAAGGATTGTCGGCGATCTGAGCGCGCCCCGGCAGGCGGGACCTCGCATGCGTTCAACCGATCCGGAGAGGTGCCTGTGACAACGCAAACTGGGCATTCGTGGATGAAAGCCGCCCGCCGACATGAAACGGCGGACGAAATCATGACCAGGTCGGACGAGGCGGGTCGCCCGTCAACGAGTGGACGATGCCGATGCCGGCCCCGATGCCGGCCCCGGGCCGGGCACAGCGGTGCACGGGACAGCCACTACCTCGGCGAGGAACCGCGGGTATGCCCGAGGCCGGCGAGATGGGACGCGGGGCGGCCCTCGGCGGACCATGGCGTACCTCAGAAGCCGACCCGCCGGACGGGCACCGGACGGGCCGGGATATGGACACACGCGGCCGCCATGGTCCCCGCTTTCCACCCGGCAGGCCTCGGCCGAGCGGAGAAGATCAGCCAGTCGGAAAAGAAGGGAGAGCACGCCGCGGGCGAGGCGGGCAGGAAGCCCGACCACGAGGTCAACGGCTGCATCGCACCGGCGCGGTTCGATCGCGAGACTGGCACACACCGACACGAACGCCATAATGTCGATCATGATCGAGAGTACAGCTCGGGCGGTTCTCGTCTCACCACGAGCAGGTGGGCAGATGCAGGTCGACCAGCTCGACCGGATGAGAGCGCGCTCCACCCATCGGCGCGGACACAGCTTCGCGGCATGTGCTGCGGCCCACCCGTCTGTAGTCGCGTGCATCGCTTCTGCAGTTATGCGCATCCCGTGCCGGCAGTCGACAGACAGCGGTCGACACTTCGTGCCGGCCAAAGTCGAACCTGCTCCAGTAGGTGGACCACGTGACCCTGACCGTGTGACCCTAACCACGTGACCCTAACCACGTGACCCTGGCGATGGGATCCGGCAACCTGTCCATGACCAGTTTATCCACGAGGTGTAGGACAGAACCTGCTCAACCCGCCGAGAGCATGCTGTGGTTACTCCCTCAGAGTGAACTTGTCGTGATCACCGCATTGCCGGTCGGCGCGCCGGTCCACCATCTCCCGCCGGCAGCACCTCGCCACGTCGGCAGCACCCGGATCCCGCTCCTCCTCGCGCATCCCCGCACCTACCGAAGTCACGCCGGCCGCCGGCATGCCACTCAGGCAGCGCGCAGTTGAGCAGTCCGCACCAGGGAGTCACAGGTTTCCTCGGTACGCATCACATCAATACCCAGGGAAGCCACGAAGTCATTCAGAGCCTCCTGTGCAGCCACCGCCGACTGATGTGCGGATACTGGACAATCCAGCTCCAGAAACATGCCCAGGCTGTCCAGTTCGTCGACGCAGAGCGAGACATTGCCCACGTTGGCCATCCGCCGTGTCTTGGCCACTCGCACCGTCGGACAGAAACCCATGTTCAGGATCGCCTGATGCATCTGGTCACGATCAGCGACTTCGGTCTCGTATGCAACGTAGGCCTGCGCATTAATAGTCGGCTGCTTCAGCGCGAAGAAATGACGATCATTTATCGTACGGAGGCGGGGGAACGACACGCCGAGCCGACTGTCGTCGAACGTCCAGCGATCGGGAGCATACGCCTGGTCATCCTGAAAGAACGGCTCACCCAGCTCGATGCCTCGAGCCTTGAGCACCAGGAAGAGCGCCTCCCTGTCCCTCACATGGAACTTGACCTTAACCTCGCGCATACAAGCCTCCCCATCGTCTGTCGCCCCATCCCCCCGACGCGACAGCCTGGCACATAACCGAGCGAGCAGAAGTCACGCCCACCGCCAAAGCTATAGAGCAGGATGGAGGTTGGACGCCGACCAAGTGGCCATGGCCACATCTTTTCAGCGCACGCCCGAGTTCCACGGCTCGACATCAACCCTCAGGTGACATCCGGCAACAGCCAGCACACGTTACGGCCTCTTGCGAGCCGCGGCCGTGATAGACCGTAGGCGGCTCATCCGCCGCCCGGGTACGCATCCGGCTCCTCTTCGCCGACTCCTTGCTCCACCCGATGACAACAAGCAGAACGACAGGTTACAAAACCGTAACGTACCGGAGACATTCTGGAGATCCGTCCCGTTGGCGGCATCCGCCACGATCGCCCCCACGGCTGGTCGGAGTCGAGACTTCAAGCGACCCGAAGTCCATGATCGATAACGTGCACCCGGCAAGGTCGGCATGCTCTCCACCCGGGTGACCGTTCCAGGTAAACCTCTCGCCGCCGCGGCCCGCTACGAACCCGCCGTCCTGCCTCGTCACCGGAGAAACAGGACCGAGCTGTTTCACCCGCGACCGAGGCGAAGAACGTCGACCGTCATCCGAAAGCTTCCGCAAGGCGGGGTCGGAACGACACTCACCCCCGCCCGTTCCCGGCGTTACGCACCAGTGATTCGTACGTCTCCGCGGCCCTCGTCACATCGACGCCGAGAGCCGCGACGAACTCGGCCAGCTCGTCCTGCACTCTCCCGGCGGAGCCATCCCCGTCCCCCGGTACCAGCCGTTCAATTTCCAGAAAAGTGCCGATACCTTCAAGGTAGTCGAGGTGGAATGAAATATCGTCCAGGACGGCGGTTCGTCGTGTCTTCACGACACGTACCGTCGGACCGAATTCCATCCACAGTATTGCCTGATGCATCTGCTCGCGGTCGACGATTTCGGTCTCGTATTCCAGACAGGTCCGAGCGTTCCCCGTCGGCTTCTTCAGAACAAAGAAGTGCCGACTCCCGACGGTACGCAGGAACAGGAACGAGATGCCGACCTTCTCGTCACCGAATGACCAGCCGATAGGGGCATAGGCCTGGTCATCCTGGTGGACGGGCTCACCGAACTGGATACCTCGGGCAACGAGTGCCAGGAGAAGCGACGCCGGATCGGCCACCCGGTACCTGACCTCGATCTCCCGCACGCCCGCCTCCGTATCCGTCCCGCGCTGGCAGGCAGCTTAGGACATACTCGGTAGATCTTCAGTGACACTTCCGGCAGCCGGGATGCAACGATGTCCGCACGAAGCCTCCGGACGGAGTTCACAGGGTCACGAAAGCATAGCCGTCGGTCTTGAGTCGAGGTAGGACCATGCGCAGGGCTTCGACGGTCTGGGCACGGTTCCCTCCGCCGTCATGGCAGAGCAGGATGTCGCCGGGACGAGCGGCGAGCAGACGTTGGGTAATCGTTGTAGAGCCTGGACGCGTCCAGTCCCGGGGGTCGATATCCCAGTCAATGGGAATCATGTTGTTGTGGGCGGCAGCGGCCAGCACGTCGGGCGACCAGTCCCCGCCGGGAGATCGGAACAGTCGCGGTGTAGTGCCGGAAACATCCACGATCACGGACTGGGCTCGGGCGATCTCATCTTCGATCTTCCCGGGGGCCCGGCGGGAGAACGGTATGGGGTGGGTCATGGTGTGGTTGCAGATGGAGTGCCCCTCCGCGACCATCCGCCCGACCAGGCCGCGTTGGGCATGGGCCTCGACGCCGACCAGGCAGAACGTGGCCTGGACGTCATAGCGGCGAAGCAGGTCGAGAATCTGAGGTGTCCAGCGCGGATCCGGACCGTCGTCGATCGTCAGGGCCACCGCGTTCGAAGGAGCGTTCGGGAGCAGGTCACGCACCATGTAGACGGGCCTGGCCCGCACAGGCAGGGGGGATGGCGACGGCGAGCTCGGAATTTCCGGCGTCCGCTCGGGATTCGTGATGATTTTCGGACTAAAAGGTTCAAACGAATCGACCGACTGGTCGCCGAGAAGATCGCTGTTCCCGGTCGCGTGTGCGGTCGGGGAATCGGATGGCCTCCCACCGATCCGATCACTGATCCGATCACTGTTCGCCGTCACTCGATCCGAGCTGGAGCAGCCGGCAAGTGCACCCACGACCAACCCCACGGCACCGGATGCCGTCCACCTCAGCATGCGACGCCGAGACATTCCGGCATCCCGCTCCGCAGCCCGGCCAGCCTGATCGGACTGCTGCTGGCTGGTCACGAGATATCTCTCCCGTCGATGGTGGAGGCCGCCGCTGGTTGCACGGTCGTTCACGCGGTTGGTTGCAGGGTCGATGCCATCAACCGCGAGGGAAGGGGCACTACCCGTAGGACCTGTCGCCGACCGGGCTCGCGCGAGCCTACCGAAGTACACCGGAAAAACGCATCTATCCGATCTCACCCCGACCGGGCGCCAGCGCGTATCCAGCCCAATACCGGTGCCCGTTGATCTCCGATGGTCGTGCCCGGAGCATACGTTGGAGGATCTTTGGTCCCTGAAACGAGATTTGCCATCCATCCGGATCACAGTTGGGCTGCGATGTCGACCCACGGTGGCCCTACCTGTCGGCCGCGGTAGTCCGTGTGGATGCCGTTGCGTAAAACACGACCTCGGCGTGCCATCGAAGATGAACCTGTGATGAATTGTTCGAGATTTTGTCCTCGCACGGTAGACGACAGCCAAGGAAATCGATTTTTCGCGACGACCCGCGCCCGCCGGGGACAAGATATTTCGATAACCTCATAAAATGGATATAAATTACCATATAGGATATAACTCACAATACCTTCGGGCCCACCTCGAGAGGGTCCCGTCCCTGCCCACCGGCCTGCCCACCGATGACAACGGTGCCCTCAACCGGCCGTCGGCGATCGGTGTGCGGGTCGGCAGCACCATGCAGCGTGCTCGTACGTAGTCCAGCGGGGTCGGTCCCTTCAAGGAAGTTCAAGGTCTCAGCCGCGCCACCGCCTGGGAAACCCGACATCCATCCGGGGTACGTGACCACGACGTTCATCTGCGGGTGCGGCAGTGGCCGGACCTTCACCACCCGCGTGACCTTGCGCACCCCGCCGCACCCCGCCGCACCCCGCCGCACCCCGCCGCACCGGGCCTGCGCCCACTGCGGTCTCTACAAGGGCCGCGAGACGGGCACCGACACCTGAACCCTTGAACGCCTGAGCTCCTGGAGACGTCGGCGGCTGTCGGGCCTTCGCACCCTCGCCGGTCCGAACGCACGGTGCGTGCGCCCGGCGTCGCCGACCCGGTCAGCCGAGTAGCCGTGCGGCGCCGCGAAACCTACGGGTGACCCGGCTCGCTCACGCCGCGAAGAGCTGCCTCAGACGCGCTTCGATCAGCGGTAGGCCGACCGTGGGCACGTCATAGTGACCGGCTCCGGCAAGGACTGCGAGGTTGATGTCATTGCCGTTGGCCAGCATCTTGTTGACGACATTGTAGGTGACAGAGCTCGGGCTGGTGATGTCATCGGTCCCGTACAGCCAGAGGATCGATCCTGGCAGCGTCGAGTTCTCGAGCTTCCCCTGGTTCTCCTGGTAGAATTTTTTGTTCTCCGGAAGAGAGTTGGGTGCGTCCCCCCGGATCCCTGGATAAGAGTCCAGGCGGCGGAGTGAAGACGCGTTCAGGTAGTTCTTGATATCCTTCTTGACGAGGAAATTCAGGTCATCCAGGCAGGTCTGCCAGTTCTGCTGGTAAAACCTCAGTATATTCGGACCGTAGATCTGGCCCGGATCGACGGGGTAACCCGAATGGAGTTCGGTCTTCGTAAAGTAAATGGTTTCCGCGTTGGCGAAGACAAGCTGGTCGATCTGATGGTCCGACGGCGCGAGTCCGGACTGAGAGGCGTTTATGATATCGTTCCACAAGACCTTGTTCATGGCCGGGATATCCGGAACCGGGGCGAGGGTAATGGCGCCGCGATATTCCAACCTGGGGTCGGCTTTCCTAGCCGAGTCGGCATAGTACGCGGCGGCGAGCGCCGCAAATCCCCCCTCCGACCATCCGGCCGGTACCCATTTCCCGGACAATTTACCACCAAGGTCTCGCTGCGCGGCGACCGCAGCAAAGATCATCGAGTTTCCTGCGCTTGAAAGATGGTAATAGCCGTGTCCCGCCCTGACGCCATCCGCCACCGGACCGAGGCCCTCGTAGTCTGGAGCAACGACGGCGACGCCCATCTTCAAGACGGCCGCCAACAAGATGGCGTTCGGCCCGTCAACCCATGTGTTGTGTTCCTGGAGCTGGACGCTCGGCGCACACGCCGGTGCCCATCCGACGGTCCCATGACCCCAGACGAGAAGTGGCCAGCCGCCTGCCGGCGGCACCCCCTTGGGAACAAATAGCATGGCCGTCGCATTGATCTGTTTCCCTTGAATACCCGGCATCCGGTAGACGATCAATGTGCCGTCGGCCACGGTGGATATCACCCCGGGCACGTTGCGCAGGGGTGTGGGAGTACCTACCACCTCCCCGCTGCCCGGTGCGCTGCCCGTCGAACTGTCAGAGGCCTCCGACCGGGCGACGAACCCACCGGCGAGGAGCACCACCAGCAGCGACACAACCGCGAACCTGCCCTGCCTCTGGCGGAGTATCGTTCGTCCACCCGACTCCTCAGTGCGGCGGATAGGGGTGGACGGCCCGCGCAGACGGGTGCCCACAGCAGCCTCGATCATGCCACACCCCACCTTTGTCCTTTTCCTGTTGTCCTGCTCCCAGCAGTACACATAGGTGCGTCGGAGTGTCATCGGACCGCGGTTTCCCTGGGAATCACCTAGCCAAGAGTGGTCAAGGTCGAGGAGCTTGTTCTCTCTGGCGACGGTAAGCGGTACGGTCGACCGGCGCCTGCTGGAGGCCGGTCTCGTGAGCTATTTCGACGGCTTCGCCATGGCGTGTGGAAAATGTGCCCACGGCTGCTGACCCGGCGCCGGTGGCGGTGGCGGGCGTCGAGGCTTTCGACGGCGCCCACGGTGTATAAAAACCTCGCGGAACGGGTCGGCGCGAAGCGGCGCAACGGCACGAAGGCATCGCAATGACGCTGCGGTAAGCCGGATACCTGCCCTCCCGGCGATCTGTGAAATCCGCCGGCGCTCCAAGCGTGACGACCCGGGTAGGCGTGGTGTAGACAGCCTGTTGTCACCGGAGAGCGCTCAGCTCCCCAACCTTAATCGTTATTAACCGGGTGTTCTGGGGCAACTCAAGGACCGGACCTCAATCGGACAGGGACGCCCGGGCGCCGGGAGGTCGGCAATGGCGGCAATGGCGGCACGAGAGCATCGGGCTCGCAGTATAAGAAAAAGGATGGGTAGCATCATAGCGGCCTGGGTGCTTGCCGTGGGGCTTGTCGTGGCGAACTGGGTACCCGCCGCCGCGGCGAGTCCAGGAATGACCTCGTCTCGTTTGTGCGCGACGAGACCCGCTCCCCCATCGGGAAGTGCTGGCGAGCCGGGCAGTTCAACCGGCCCTGCACCTACCACGCCAGACAGCGACGTATGGAGCTTTGTGTCGGCGCCAGGACTTCATCCCATGCGGGTTACTGTGACTACGCAACGACCTGGCACGGCCCCCGGCCAGATCTTTGTCGCCCCGTACAGCATGGGCACGGTGGTCGGCCAGACCGGGTCGCTGATCGCCGACAACTCCGGCGATCCGGTCTGGTTCCGCCCGCTGTCTTCCACAAACCTCCAGAACACCGACCTGCGGGTTCAGACCTATTACAACTCCCGGATGGGAACGGCACAGCCGGTACTGACCTGGTGGCAGGGATCCATCGCCATTCCACCAACGTATACGAACCTGCCGGCCGGTGCACCCGAACCGGGTGGGTGCTACTACATCTATGACACCCACTATCGCCTACTCAAGACGGTCTTTGCGTATCACGGTTTCAGCCCGGACGAGCACGAATTCCTGCTGACCCGCAGAGGGACCGCGCTATTCATCGCCTCTAAAGCGGAACCCATGGACCTCAGTGGCTACGGAGGTCCCAGGAATGGGGCGATCCTGGACAGCGAGGTTCAGGAGGTCGACCTCGCGACGGGGAAACTCGTCTTCTCGTGGGATATGCTGCAGCATGTGAACCCTGCCGATTCCGAGGTGTCGGCCTCCGATACGGCGTCGTCCGGTGGGGTATGGGACCCCTACCACATGAACTCGATCGACGAGGGCACTGGAGGTCAGCTGTTGATCTCAGCCCGCAACATGTGGGCGGTCTACGATTTCACCAAGAGTACCGGGAAGATCCGCTGGCAGCTCGGCGGCAAGAAGAGCGACTTCACCTTCGGCAGGAATGCGGACTTCTACTGGCAACACGATGCCCGATTCCGGCCGGGTAACCAGATCAGCATGTTCGACGACGGCTGCTGCAACCAACCGAACGGCACACCCGAACAGCAGTCACATGGCCTGATCCTCAACCTTGACTTCCATAACCGCAACGCGACCGCCGTGAAGACGTACTACCATGAACCGCCGTTGTACTCGCCGTCCCAAGGAAGTACCCAGGCACTCTCGAACGGCGATGAATTCATCGGATGGGGTCAGAAACCCTACTATTCGGAGTACGCAGGTGCGGGGAACTCCGAGAACAAGGGCTTGTCGAGTCTGCTCTATGACGCGAAAATGCCGGGTTCCAACATCTCGTATCGGGCGTTCCGCAACGAATGGGTCGGCGACCCCTACTACCCGCCGAATGCCGCGGCACGGGCCAGCGGCGGGCACAGCATCGTCTACGCATCCTGGAACGGTTCGACACGGACGACGGCGTGGCAGGTGCTCGCCGGACCAGATCCCGGCTCCCTGTCGGTGGTCGTTGGACACGCCGGACGGGCCGGGTTCGAGACGGCCGTCCCGACGAACGACCGGGGACCGTATTTCCAGGTAAGGGCGCTGGACGCGACCGGGAAAACCCTTGGGACCTCCACAGTCGTAAAACTCGACAACCGCGACGGCCGCACAGTATGTCGGCGTCACTGAAAGCTGACGGGCGGCGTCCTCTCCGCCCGCCCGCCCGCGCCGGCATCGGCTCCGGCTTCAACTCCGCGGCCCGGGAGATCGGCGCGGCCTTCGGGGTGGCGGTGATCGGCACCGAGCTCAACAGCCACGGCAGCCTGATAGCCGGCATGGCCACCAGCTACCGTGTCCTTGCCGGCGTGATGCTGGTTCTCACCGTCATGGTCGTGCTCTGGTGGCGCCCCGCGGCGCCCCCCGGTACCGGCAGCGGCCGAACCGGACCTGACGCACGCAGGCACGAGACCACCGAGGCCACGCCGTGAGCGGGTGGGTGACCGAGGTGGACAGCCCGGCCGACCGGATGCCGATGCTTGCGTGCCGGCCGGTGAACTGAAGCTGCCCCGGTTCAGCGTTCGGGCGTAGCCAAAATCTTGAACAACATGGTGTTGGCGTTAGTGAGCATCTGAGTGTCGACCCGGCGCAGGCACTCGCCCAGGCCTGCCTTGGCCACGAACGTGACCAGGCCCATCACGGCCCACTGCCCCTCGCCGAAGTCGACGCAGAACCCCTCGTCGGTGGCGTGCTCCACGACCAGGGCGACCAGCACGGTCGACTCATCGACGATCTCGTTGCAGACGGTGGAGCTGATGACCAGCGCCGGCCCGGTGCCCACCGTCCAGATCTCACCGCGCCGCGGTGGTCTCACCCGGTGGCGCCTGCGAGGTTGGGCAGCCCCGCCGCCGCGAGAGCAACCGCCGATCCTCACCGGGTGCCTGCCCGGGCAGCGACCCTACGGCCCACTCCCCGTTGAAAAAGATCGACCCTGGCTGACCGTGGTCAACCGGGGTTCGAACATGACGACTCTTGTGGACCTAACGCACCACGATAAGAATCGTCTGATCTT
>NZ_CADDZT010000094.1:0-1447 GCF_902812655.1 Candidatus Frankia meridionalis
TCCCCGACCCGCCCGCCCACAGCGCACCCGAACCCGAACCCGACGCGGCACCGCCGCCGGTCGTCGTCGACCGCCGGCCCCGCACCGTCGCCCTATGGGACGCCCGAGTGAGCTGCCCCGGCGGCGTCGCCCCCGGCGCGACGCTCACCGACTGGAACCTGACCCCGGCCGGCCAGGTGATGGAGACCTACACCGTGCTCATCCCACCCGGCGAGATGACCCGCACCGAACTACAAGCCAAGGCCACGAAAATCGCCAGCGCGCTGGAACTCGGCCTCGACGAATGCCAGGTCGACGTCCACCCCGACCGCCGGGAACACCTCGCCCGGCTCCTCGTCCTGGACCGATCCGACGCCGCCGCCGACATGACCTACCCCGGCGTGGCCGCCGCCTTCGAACTGCTCCACGGGGAAGCCACCGCCTACACCGGCCGCTACGCCGACGGGGAACTCCTGCCCTGGCGGGTCTTCAGCGACGACT
The DNA here is from genome assembly GCF_902812655.1 of Candidatus Frankia meridionalis. GTDB lineage: Bacteria > Actinomycetota > Actinomycetes > Frankiales > Frankiaceae > Protofrankia > Protofrankia meridionalis. The sequence continues at coordinate 481 of NZ_CADDZT010000094.1, forward strand.
GGGGCGCGTTCAGCGGCCTGGTCCTCGGCGGCACCGGCAGCGGCAAATCCCGGATGATCGAACTGCTCGCTCTGACACTGATCGAGAGCGGCCTGGTCGAGATCTGGATGATCGACCCGCAGTTCGGGACATCCCTCCCCGTCCTGACCGACTACGCCCCCTGGGCGGCCACCGACCCCACCGAGATCAGTCTGATGATGCAGGCCGTCGACACCCTCGGCCGGTACCGGCAGCTCGAGAACCGCCGCCACAAGCGCTCCGTGCACCCCATCACCCCGCACGCACCGATGCTGCTCCTGATCATCGACGAGTGCCACGAGGTCCTGCCGGACAAGAACCACCCCCACACGAAAATCATCGAACGGCTGGCAGCGATGTACCGCAAATGCGGCCTCGGTGTCCTGCTCGCCAGCCAGATGACCGAACTCGGCGTCTTCGGCGGCAGCGACAAGATCCGCAGCAATGTGCTACGCGGCAACGCATTCGTGATGATGATCCTGTCGAAGATCGGCCCGCAGCTGCTCGCCGGACTACGCGGCAACCCCGCTGAACTCACCCTGCCCGGCCAGGGCTTCCGCATCCCCGCCACCCGAGACGTCCCCGCCCGGTCCTGGAAACCCCTCGACCTGGGCTCCGACATGAAAACCCAGCCCGCCCTACGCGCCGCCTACGACGCACTCGGCCCGAGCCCGCTGCGGTCCCGGCTGGAACCCGGCGCCATCCAGGCGCTCGGCGCCACGTTCACCGACCGGCACTCCCGCCAATCCGCACTCGACACCGACCTCTTCATCCCGTCAACCGAACTATGGACCCCACCCGGGACACCACCGCCCACCAACCGGGAACCCGCTACCCGGACCACACCCACCGGCACCACCCTGACCGCCGCCCCCTGGACGACCGTCGTCCCGCTCGCCGCCCGTGACACCCACCAGACGGGTTCCGCCGAGGCCGGCGGCTACCCGTC
>NZ_CADDZT010000094.1:2086-6867 GCF_902812655.1 Candidatus Frankia meridionalis
GATCTACGCCCTCATCGGCGACGGCGTCGGCGGCACAGGCGACATCCGTGAGAAGTCCGGCTACTCGAAAGCCCGCGTCCACGAGGTGCTCAACGCCCTGGCGGCCGACGGCCTGATCAGGCAGCCCCGCCACGGCCAGTGGGAACCCACCGCCCGCGCCGCCTGACCCCGACGACAGGAGCCGCCAGGCATGACCACAGCCGGAGCCACGCCAGACGGGTGGGCGTCCGCCCGCACCGTTCCCCGAACCGCGAGAAAGAGCCCCGACAGGAGACCCATGACCACCGCAGACCCAGCACCCCCCGCGACCACCGAGGACGTCATCGCCTGGCTCCGGGCCGAAGCCGACCGCCACCCGCAGGATGCCGCTCGGTTCACCCAGGCAGCCTCGTGGAACTGGTTCGCGGGCGAGGCGGCCGCGTTCTGCCCAGGTCATGAACGCGCACTTCCCGGCGGCCACGCCGAGCGCCAGGACGTTCTCAGGCGCCTCCTGACCGGCGACGGGCGGGTGGCGGCCGACGCCCGAGGCCGTCGAGTGGCCGATCGGCCTGCCCGAGGGCTGGACGCTGCCCGGATAACCGCGCTCGGCTGGGCGCCGGACGACCTGCCCGAACGGCTCACCGCCGGCCACGCCGTCGTGATCTGCCTACCCGCCCGCGGCGTGGCATGGCCCGGCTGGCTACACGACCTCGCCAACCGGGGTGCCCAGTGAACGGGGGAACGTCGGTGCTGGACCGGCTGGTAGACGACGCCCGGCGCCACCTCGCAGACCTCCTGCTGCGGCGAATCACCGCACGGGTACGGACGTGGTGGCCGCAGGCGGCGGCGCTGCGGCTGACCGCCGACGACTATCGGCTGGAAGTCACCGCGGTCCTCGACACCACCGGCACGCCGCTGCCCGCCGGCAGTCGGAACCCGGTGGACGAGGACACCCCGCCGTGGTCCGAAGCCGCGGTGGACGTCCTGACCAAGGACATCGGCGAGGACCTGCGGTGCTACGACACAGTCCGGCTCGACCATCCGGCGGACGCAGGCGTGCTGCCACTCACCGACAGGATCCGCCGGTGAGCACACGCAGTGGCATTGTGAAGCCGCCGTTCGCCTACTACGGCGGGAAGACAACGCTGGCCGAACGGATCGTGGCCCTGTTCGGCCCGCACGGCCACTACGTCGAACCGTTCGCCGGCAGCCTCGCGGTCCTGCTCGCCAAACCGGCGTCGCGGATGGAGACGGTCAACGACCTCGACCACGACCTGATGACGTTCTGGCGGGTGCTGCGCGACCGGCCGGACGCCCTCGCCCGTGCATGCGCGCTGACCCCGCACTCCCGGGCCGAGCTCGCCGCCTGCCACACCCCAGCCCACGACGAGATCGAGCAGGCCCGCCGGGTCTGGGTCCGTATCGCCCAGACCCGCACCGGCACCCTGCGGCGCACCGGCTGGCGGCACTATGTCGACCCGTCCGGATCCTCCGCGTCCATGCCCGGCTACCTCGCCGCCTATGTGGAACGGATGGCCGCCGTCGCCGAACGACTCGCCGCCGTCTCGCTGGAATGCCGCCCCGCCCTGGAAGTGATCGACGCCTACGGCCGGCACCCCAATGTGCTGCTCTACGCCGACCCGCCCTATCTCGGCTCCACCCGGGCCCGCAACTACCGGCACGAGATGACCAGCGAGAACGAGCACCGCGAACTCGCCGACGCGCTGCGTGCGGCCCAGGCCACGGTCGTGTTGTCCGGCTACGACAGCCCGCTCTACCAGAAGCTCTACGCCGACTGGACCCGCATCACCATCCCCACCACCACCGGCCAAACCCACACCCGCCGGGCACGCGTCGAAGTGCTGTGGCTCAACCAGCCCCCGCCCACCGGCGACCTGCTCTCCGTGCTGGACGGAGCCAGCGCATGACCCCGCCCACACCCGGCACCCGGTCGCCGCTGAAAGCGTTCGCCGCCGCCTACGAGCTCCTCGGCGCCGGCCACGTCCGTACCGACCGCACCCAGCAGTGCGTGCGCTGCCCCGCCCACGACGATCACCGGGCGTCGCTGTCTGTCGGGGTCACCCTCCACCAACCCTCAACCAGCCGCCCCCGCCACCGACCTGCTGTCCACGCTGGACGGAGCCACCGCATGACCCCACACCCACCAGGCGGTCTCCTCGCCGCCGCGCTGGACGCCGCCGCCCGCGGCTGGCACGTCTTCCCGCTGCGGCCCGGCGACAAACGCCCGGCGTTCCCCGACCGCATCCGCCGGGCGTGGAGGGACATCGCCTACGCCCACCAGACCGGAACTCCTGTCGTCTACCTCAGCGCTCGTGCTGGCTGAACCGGCATGGCCATCGAAGCCCCCGAGGTCACCGCAGCGACTCACCCGGTTGGCGGCCGGGTGAGCGCCGCTCTCGCGTACACCCGGCGCGGCTGGCCGGTGTTCCCGCTGTGGTGGCCGAACGGCGGCCGGTGCGCCTGCGGTAAACCCGACTGCGACCGGCCGGCGAAGCACCCGATCGGGCGAGCCGCACCCCGCGGGCTGCATGACGCCAGCCTCGACCCGGAGACGATCCGGTCGTGGTGGTCCCGCTGGCCGCAGGCCAACATCGGTTTGCCGACCGGTGTGCACTTCGACGTGATCGATGTCGATGGGCCGGAAGGGCTCGCGGGACTCGCGGGCATGGACCGTGCCGGCTACCGCCCGAACATCCTCGGGATCGCCGAAACGGGCCGTGAGATCGGCTGGCACCTGTTCGTGCCCGTCTCCGGGGACACCAACAAGACCCGGTTCCTCCCCGGACTCGACTACCGGGGGAAATCCGGCTATGTCGTGGCTCCGCCGTCCGTGCACATCTCCGGCCGCCGGTACAGCTGGTGTCGGGTGGAGGCGACCCGATGACCATCATCCCGCCGTGGGTGCCGCTGGACCAACGGCCACAACCCGACGAGCGGCCAACCACCCGGGGGGTTTCCCGAAAGGGAGATGCCGTCGACGTCCGGCGGCTGCAAACGTCCAACGGGGGCAGACGGGAACGGTGGGCGCTGGCCGCCCTGCACGGCGAGTGCGCCGACATCGCCGCGATGCCCCCGGACAGCGGCCGGAACCATGCGCTCAACGGTGCCGCGTACAAGTTGGGCCGTCTCGTTGCTGGGGGCCTGCTGGATGAGCAGGACGTCCACGGCGCGCTCGTCCACGCCGGCGTCACGGCGGGCCTGTCCGAAACCGAAGCGTCCCGGACGGTCATGTCCGGACTGGCGGCGGGGATGCGGTCACCGCGGACCACAGGCGGTGCCGGATGAGTGCCGAGACGGTGGAGCCGGCCACCCTGCCCCCCGTCGAGCTTGATCTCACCGCCGTCGTCGCCACGCTGACGGGACAGGTCGACGAGTTGGCCCGCGCCAAAACAGCCCGCGAACACGCTTACCTCCTCGGCCGCCACGGCGCCGACGAGCTCACCGTCGCCGAACACCGCGACACCCTCACCGCGGACAAACTCCTCAGCAGGACCAGCTTCGACAAAGCGCACAAAGCCGGGGTGACCGACACCCGGGACGCAGCGAAGGGCACCAGCGCCGCTCGCCCGGGACCGGCGGCCGACCGGCCCCACGGCAAACCGCATATCGAGGCGGGCGGGGCACCCGACGGCATCCGGAACCTGACCGCCGCCGTTGACGACGGGCTGTTCGACGACCTGTACGTCACCAACGGCGAGATCGTCCACGTCGGCCCGGTCTCCGGGGACACCGCCATCGGCACCGACGACCCCCTGCCGCTGGCCGCCACGCCACTGACCCCGGCCCGGTTCGCCGCCGCCCTCGCCCACCAGGCCTATGTCTACCGGACCGCCCGCGGGCCGAACGGCACCACCTGGGAAGAGGAATGCGTCCCGGCGGAAAGAGTCCTGGCCGCCGTCCTGTCCGCCCGGCACTGGCCGGGGGTCCGAACACTGCGCGGGATCGTCGGCTCCCCCGTCCTGCGACCCGACGGCACCCTGCTCCAAACCCCCGGCTACGACCCGGCGACCGGCTTGCACTACGCCCCGAAAGTCACCCTACGACCCGTCCCCGAACGACCCTCCCGCGCCGAGGTCGTCACCGCGAAACAGTTCGTCGAACGGGTCCTGCACGACTTCCCCTGGGTGGCGCCGGCCGACAAGGCGAACTATCTCGGCCTCCTCGTCTCACCGATCCTGCGGCCCCACACCCGCGCGCTCACCCCCTTCGGCCTCGTCACCGCGACCACGCAGGCATCCGGGAAGACCCTGCTCACCGACATCGCCGGAGCGCTGCACGGCAAACGCCAACAGCCGTGGCCCGAAACCGACGACGAACTCCGCAAAGTCGTCACCTCGGTACTCGCGAACCCCGAAGCCGTGATCGTCTTCGACAACGTCGAAGAGGGCACGCAGGTCAAATCCCCGATCCTCGCCGGGCTCCTCACGGCCACCGAATGGTCCGACCGGCTACTCGGCTCGTCCAAGACCGCCAAACGCGCCAACGACCGGATGTGGCTCGCGACCGGTAACAACGTGCGCCTCGGCGGGGACATGGCCACACGCACCGCCGTGGTCCGACTCGACCCGAACATGCCCAACCCCGACCAGCGAACCGGGTTCGCGATCCCCGACCTGGAAACATGGCTTGCCGCACCGGCAAACCGCCGGGAGCTGATGTGGAACGTCCTCGTCCTCGTCGCCGACTGGGTCGCCGCCGGCGCTCCCCGCTCCAGCCACGTGATGCGCCAGTTCACCCCCTGGGCGCAGGCCGCCGGCGGTTTCGTCACCCACCACGGCCTG
>NZ_CADDZT010000094.1:7070-15314 GCF_902812655.1 Candidatus Frankia meridionalis
TTTCGCCTCGTTCGCGCACCGCCCACCGAAAAACAGAAGAAAAACGCCACCGCATGCGGCTACGCACAGTAACGCACAACGGGGCGGCGGAGGGTGGTTGGCCTTCTCGCCCCGAGACCGAGGAGAAACCTTGATGAAGCTCGACATCCGTTACAGCGGTTCTCTGGTCGGGGTGGCCCGGTGAAGGTCACCACGGAGAAGCGATGTGGGTGCCGCTCAGAATTGGGCAAGCAGCTTGGCCTTGCATGCCCCAAGCTCAAGCAGCGTGGCCACGGCAAGTGGTCGTTCCGGCTGCGAGTGCCCGACGAACTCGTCCCTCTGGTCGGCAAACAGTGGCTGCGTGGCTCGGGGTACGCAACGTCAAAAGCGGCGGAGGACGACGGCCTCGAGCAGTTGGCAAAGGTTCGCGCTGGGCAGCGCTCGATCGGCGGCCTGACCGTCGACACCTATTTGACGGACCTGTGGCTACCGGGGAAGCGCAGGCTCCGGCCGACGACCCTGAGTCGGTACGAGCAATACATCCGACTCCATATCCGCCCCTACATCGGCATAATGCCGCTGGCCGCATTGCGGTCCGACCACCTCGCCGCCGCTTACCAACGCATCGAGGAGTCCAACGCGACCCGCGCCCGGCCGGTAGGTCCAGCGACGATCGCCGACGTGCACGCCATGCTCAAGACGGCACTCACCGATGCCGTCCACCAGCGGATGATCCCGTTCAATCCGGCTGACGGCGTCGAGCTGCCGGAGTACGCCCGGCAAGAGGTCGAGCCCTGGGAGGCCGACGAGGTCGGGGCGTTCCTGGATGAGGCCGCGAGCGACCGCCTGGCCGCGATGTACGAGCTGATCGCGTTACACGGGGTTCGACGCGGCGAGGCGTGCGGGGCGAGCTGGCCGGGATTGGCCGTCGACAGGTCGGTTCTAAGGATCACGCAGCAGATCGTGAAGCGCGACACCGAGTACGGCGTGTGGCCGCCCAAGACGCGTAGCGGCAAGCGCCTGGTCGATCTCGACGCGACGACGCTCGGGTCGCTGTTGGCCCACAAGCTGCGCCAGGACAACGAACGAGATGTCGTCGGTCCGGGCTGGGACAATGGCACGTTGCCCGACGAGCACGGGCACCCGGTGAAGCTGTCCGGGTTGATGTTCACCCGGCCGGACGGCCGGTACCTCGACCCGCAGTTCGTCACCAGGCGGATGCAGCAGATCGCGCGGCGCGTGGGCCTGTGCACCACGATCCGCGAGGCGGCACCGGCGGGGGCGACAGAGGTTGTCGTGGGTGTCCGCTACCGCCCGGCCGAGGGTACGTGGACGCTCTACCGGGACCGGGAGGCGATCGGCGAGATGACCGTGATCGGGGTGACCGGGATGCGAGGCTCGCGGGCGCTGCTGCACCTGGCCGAGCCGTTGCCGGTCGACCTCGGGGTGGGTGACGATCTCGGCGAGCGGCTGCTGTCACGCCGGCGGCTTCATGATCTTCGCCATTCGTCCGCGAGCATCCAGCTCGCCGAAGGAGTCGACATCGCCCTCGTGTCCAAGCGCCTCGGTCACTCGTCGCCCGCGATCACGGGAAGCCTCTACGTCCACCTGCTGAGGTCGTCCGGCCAGCGCGCGGCCGAGGTCGTCGCGGCTGCCGTCCCGCGCAGACGTGCCCACAACGTGCCCACAACGACCGCCGAGACGAGTAAGGCCCCGACCGGGGCTGACGTTCCTCCTGGCCAGAGCCTTGATCGAGAGTTGTGACAACAGTAACCAAGGGCGGAGGCTCCGGGATTTGAACCCGGGAGGGGGCGTTACCCCCAACCGCATTAGCAGTGCGGCGCCATAGACCGGACTAGGCGAAGCCTCCAACGTGCGTTCTGAGTATAGCCACCACGTCTGCCGCGATCTTGTTGGCATCCTCCCACTATTGTGAGCTGTGTCACGCACACTACGTGGATCATCGGTGGTGCCGTCTCCCAGCAACCATCTGGCACGGGCCCGGCGTGTGGGAGCAGGCCGTACCCACGGCAGGTCCGACCTTCAGGGCTCGGACGGTACCCGTAGCGCATCCAGGACCGTGCTCGCCACCTCCTCGCGCCGGGTCCGGCCGGTCACCGTGCCGCCGCCGGTCTCCCGGACGTAGAACGCGTTCACCACGTCGAGGCCGAGCGTGGCAACGATCGCGGTATGGACGTTCAGCCCGGCGTCCGACAGCGCGCGGACCATCCGGAACAACACGCCGGCACGATCGGGGGCGCGGACCTCGACCACGGTGAGGGACGCGGAGTCGTCAAAGATCACCTGGGGTGGTGCGGGTGTGGACCAGCGTCGCACCCCGGCATATGCCTGTTCTCGGCCGGCGATCCTCGCCTCCACGTCCAGTGTTCCGTCAAGGGCCCGCCGCAGGTCACCGCGTAGCTTCGCTGGGCTGGGCGCTTCGCCGGGCATCCTCGCCGACCCGGCCGTGGTCGCCACTGCCGCCTGCAGCAGGGCGCGTCCACCCGCGCTTCGGGCGGACGCGCGACGCACGTCCAGGCGGCCCAGGGCGAGCACCCCGGTGGTGGCGGCGAGTAGCCCGGGCCGGTCGGGCGCCACCACGACGATCTCGAACATCCCGTCGTCCGGGAGCGGGTTGACCTCCACCACGTAGTCGTCCGTGCAGTCGTCGGGGAGCGCGAGCAGCGTCCGCTGCCGGTCGCTGAGCGCGGGCGGACTCGGTACCTGTTCGCCACGGTAGATCGCCAGCGCACGTGTCACCAGATCGCCGATCAGTCGGCTCTTCCATGGGCTCCAGGCCGTCGGGCCGGTGGCGCGCGAGTCGGCCTCAGTCAGGGCATGCAGCAGGCTGAGTACCCGCGGGCTGCCTGCGGCGCGCGCGACCGCCTCGATGGTCGCGGGGTCGTCGATGTCCCTGCGGGTCGCGGAGTCGGGAAGCAGCAGGTGGTAGCGCACCATCGTGACCAGGACATCGGCGTCCTCGGGGGGCAGGCCCAGCCGAGGGGCGAGATCACCCACGACCCGGACGCCAGCGTCGGTGTGGTCGCCGGGCCAGCCCTTGCCGATGTCGTGCAGCAGAGCGCCGAGCAGCAGCAGATCGGGCCGGTCCACGGTACGGGTTGACGCCGCCGCCCCCGCGGCGGTCTCCATCAGGTGCCGGTCGACGGTGAAACGGTGATACGGGTTGCGCTGCGGCTTGCTGCGTACCCGGCTCCACTCGGGGATCAGCCGGACGAGCAGTCCGACCTGGTCAAGGCATTCCAGGGCACCGACCGCGGGTGTTCCGGTCGCCAGCAGGGTCACGAGTGCGTCGCGCGCCGCGGCCGGCCATGGCGCAGGCATCGGTAGGGCTTCCCGGGCGAGCCGGTCGAGTGCGAACCGCCCGATGGGAATGTCGGCCCGCGCGGCCGCGGCGGCAACTCGCAGCACCAGGGTCGGGTCGCGGGTGGGGTCGGCCTCCCGGGCGAGCTGCACCTCACCGTTCTGCTCGACCACACCGTCGTCGAGATGACGGCGGACCGGACGGCCGCGGCGCCACCGCGAGGACGACCGCAAACCGGAGGCGACGCGGTACCAGGTGACGTCCCAGGTCCAGGAGATCGTGCGGCCCGCGTCCGCGGTGGCGTGGGCGAGGGTGAGCGAGTCGGGATAGCCCAGGGCGGCGGCGATGGTGTCCTGGTCCTGTAGGAGAAGCCGGTCGTGGGCCCGGCCGCGGGCGAGCCTGCGCACCTCACCGCGGGCGTCGAGGAGCATCCGGTAGGCGGCGAGCACCCGCTCGGAGGGCATTTCGGCGACCCAGGCGGCGGCCAACGCGGTCAGGGCGTGGACGTCCCGCAGCCCGCCGCGGGCCTCCTTCAGATCCGGTTCGAGCAGGAAGGCGACATCGCCGTGGCGCCGGGCCCGCTCGGCAACCATGTCCGCGAGTTCGGGTAGCCGGCGGGGTGCTCCGGCACGCCAGCGGGTCCGGACGCGGTCGCGCAGGGATGCCGCGAGGGTTTGATCACCGGCGATCAGGCGGGCATCCAGTAGACCCAGAGCGACCTTGAGGTCATTTTCCGCAACGGTGACGGCCTCCTCGATGGTGCGAACGCTGTGATCGAGGCCGACGCCGACGTCCCAGAGCGGGTACCAGAGTTCGTCGGCGACCCGGGCGATGTCGTCCCGGTGGCCGTTGTGGACGAGCACGAGGTCGAGGTCGCTGCCGAAGGCGGGTTCGCCGCGCCCGTAGCCGCCGACCGCGATGAGGGCAATGCCGGCGCCCGGGTCGCCGAACAGATCGAGCAGCGCACTGTCGGCCACTTCCACCAGGGCGTGACGCAAGGCCGGTCCGACGGTTCCGTTGAACTCGTCGGACCGGCCCAGCAGTGTTGCGAGTCGGTTCGTCACCGCTGCATGCGCAGGGTCGTCACCGAGGCCGTTCGCAGGGTGGTCGCCATTGCAGGCGCAAGGTCTACAGCGCGTCCGATCCACGTTCGCCGGTGCGGACCCGTACGACCGTGTCGACCGGTACCACCCAGATCTTGCCATCGCCGATCTTGCCGGTCTGTGCGGATGTGGCGATGGCGGTCACCAGATCCTCGACGGCTTCGTCATCCACGACGACCTCAATCTTGATCTTCGGGACGAAGTCGACCTTGTACTCCGCCCCCCGGTAGACCTCGGTGTGGCCTTTCTGCCGGCCGAAGCCCTGGACTTCGGAGACGGTCAGGCCGTGCACCCCAAGGGTTTCCAGCGCGGCCTTCACGTCCTCCACCTTGAACGGTTTGATGACCGCGGTCACGAGTTTCACGATTTTGACTCCTCAGCGATTTTGGCCGCGGACAGGGACGCCGCCGAGCCGCCGCCGAGCGAGACGAACTCGTAGGCGGACTCGTCGTGCAGCACGGTGTCCATACCTTCCTGCTCCTCGTCCGGTGTCAGCTTCATCTTGTAGACGAGGTTGAGCAGGAAGGCGAGGACGTAGGACACCGCGAACGAGTAGGCGACCACCGCAACGACGGCGAGCGCCTGCTTGCCGAGCAGGCTGGCGCCACCGCCGTAGAAGATGCCATCCCCGTGGCTGCTGAGAGTCGTGTTGTCGTAGGTGTCCCTGGTGCCGAAGAAACCGATCAGGAGAGCGCCGAGAACACCGCCGACGAGATGGACGGCGCCGACGTCGAGCGAGTCGTCGATGCCGACCTTGCCCTTGATGGCGGTGGCCAGGGCACACACGGAGCCGGCGATCAGTCCGATGAAGATCGAGCCGAGGGGGGAGACGAAACCACAGGCGGGAGTGATGGCGACGAGGCCGGCGACCGCGCCGGAGGCGGCGCCGAGTGCGGTGGCCTTGCCGTCCCGGATCCTCTCCACGATCAGCCAGCCCAGCAGCGCCGCGGCGGTCGCCGTGTTGGTGTTGATGAACGCGTAGCCGGAGCGGGTGTCCGCGGCGAGCTCGGATCCGGCGTTGAAGCCGAACCATCCGAACCACAGCAGACCGGTACCGAGAAGCACGAACGGGACGTTGTGGGGCCGGAAGTCGCCACCGGGCCAGCCGCGCCGCTTACCCAGGACGAGTGCGACGGCGAGAGCGGCGGCACCGGCGTTGGCGTGCACGACCGTTCCACCCGCGAAGTCCTCGGCGCCGCGCTTGGCGAGCCAGCCGCTGGGCGCGAACACCCAGTGCGCCACCGGGGCGTAGACGAGGATCGCCCATACCGTGACGAAGACGATGAACGGCCCGAACTTCCACCGGTCCGCGGTGGCGCCGGTGATCAGTGCTGGCGTGATGATGGCGAACATGAGCTGGAAGGAGACGAACACGATCGGAGGGATTGTCGCGCCCAGTCCGCCTGGTACCGCTTCGGTCATGTGCTGGAGACCGACGAAGTGGAAGCCGCCGATGATCTGGTTGGCGTCACCGAAAGCGATGCTGTAGGTCAGCAGCACCCACACCACGCTTACGATTCCCATGCAGAAGAAGTTCTGCATGAGCATGCCGAGGACATTCTTCGACCGGACCATGCCACCGTAGAAGAACGCCAGACCGGGGGTCATGAGTAGCACCAGCGCCGACGCGGCCAGAATCCATGCGGTGTTGCCGGCCGAGAGCGCGCCTGCGATGCCCGCTTGTATCTCCTGTGGGTTCATATCTCTCCTGTCGGTCGCCCCGCGCGCCTGCGCGGCCTATGCTCGCCCCGGTTCGAGGCCACATCCGCCGTCCCGGATCCTTCGGCCGAAGAGTCGATTGGATCTGTTGCGAATTGGTAGCTTTATCGTTTCTGATGTGTGAAATCGCCGAATTGGGTAGCCCATGGTCTGATCGGGTAGCTATGTGTCGCACATGGCATGACTCTTTGTGTCGACCGGCGCGTTTGCGTGATGCTACCGCCGCCAGGAGTTACCGTGCCTCTCTGTGTGTGACACCTCGGACGTCGAATGTAATTATACCGGTTATGGGGATTCATATGCTTTTGTGCGATCCCGTGGACGGCCACCCGATCTTCTGAGACCCCGACGCCGCGCTCTCGCGGGGACTCCGGTTGCCGTCGGTCTGCTCGGTGCAATCACCGGTGGGATCATGCTTGTACCGGCCGCAGCACTTCCAGCCCGGGCCGACGACGACATGAACAAGATCGTCGGCGACGTGGCCGGTGCTCAGGAGCGCCTGACCGAACTGGCCGGCTCGACCGAGGCCGCGACCGAGGCGTTCAACGCCGGGCGGCTACGTCTCGCCACCGCCGAGGAGGCCGCGTCGGCTGCCGCGGACAGTGTCCAGCGCGCTGACACCGCTGTCCGGGCCGCCGTGGACAAGCGCCGCGCCCTGGGATCGATCGCCTATCAGTCCGGTGGCCTTGAACAGCTGTCGGTGTTGCTGTCCGGTGATCCCGGCACCGCGTTGGACCGGGCAGGCGCAATGGATGCGCTCGCCCGGCGCGGGCAGACGGCCGAGGTGGCGTTGCGGTCGGCTCGTCACGACCTCACCGATGCCCGTGCCGTCGCCGAGGCGACCCTCGACGAGCAACGCCGGCAGGTCGCATCCCTCGAGGAACAGAAGAAGCGCATCACGGCGTCCGTCGCAGCACAGCAGGTTCTGCTGGACGAACTCGTTGCGCGGCAGGCCGACCTCGTCCGTCAGGCGCAGGAACTCGAGGCCGCCGCGCGCCAGGCTCGCGAGCAGACAGCCGCCGAAGCCGCCGCCGTCCAGGCCCAACAGGCGGCGGCCGAGCAGGAGCGGCTACGCAGCCTGAGTGAGCAGACCGACCGTGCCAGCCGCGGGTTCACCGCCGCCACGATCACGGCGTCGATGCCGCCCGCGGTCAGCGGCGGAGGCGGCGCGGCCGTCGCGGTCGCCGAGGCCCGCGCACAACTCGGCAAGCCGTATGTGTGGGCCGCGGCCGGCCCGGACACCTTCGACTGCTCGGGGCTCACCCAGTGGGTGTGGGCGAAGGCGGGAGTCGCCCTGTCCCACTTCACCGGTGCCCAGTGGAACGAGGGACGCCGAATCTCCAGGGACGAGCTGATACCGGGGGACCTGGTCTTCTTCGGTGCGGACCTGCACCATGTCGGGATCTACATCGGCGATGGGGAGATGATCGATGCGCCGCGTACGGGAACCGTGATCCGTATTGAACCGGTCTGGTGGACGACGTACGTGGGAGCGGTCCGGCCCGGTGGGTGAACCCCGTCTCCGGACGAGGCGGGATGGCCCGGCAGGGGAGCCGGGGGGTCAGGCCGCGTTCGCGGTGGAACGTTCGACGTAGACGAGTCCCGCTCCCCGACGAGGGATCTCGATGGCGGTAGCAGCCTTCCCCGCTGTCTGCTCCGGCGAGGTGATCTCGATGACGTCACCGTGTCCACGGACGGCGAGCGTGGCACCTGGTACGACGCCACCGTCGCGGAGCTGGCGCATGGCCCGTTCGTCGGTCTGTAGCCGTTCGGAGATCCAGCTGACGGTAACCGGGGTCGTCCTGGAGCCCGCGATGTCCGCGGCGGCCAGCAGGCTCAGCGGCGCGGACGGGCGCGGGCCTGCCGAACGGTCGAAGGAGCCGGTCGGGATGATATTGCCGAACGGGCATTTCTTCGGGTCACCAAGGATCTTGGTGAGCCGTGTCTCCACTTCGTCGGAGATCACGTGCTCCCACCGGCACGCCTCGTTGTGGACCAGCGCCCAGTCAAGACCGATGACCTTGGTAAGGAGAAGCTCCGCAAGGCGGTGCTTACGCATGACCGCGGTAGCCCGGGTCAGCCCCTTCTCGGTGAACTGCACGGTGCGGTCATCGGCGAGCG
>NZ_CADDZT010000094.1:15630-23707 GCF_902812655.1 Candidatus Frankia meridionalis
CGCTCGCCAGCCGAGAGGTGGACTCGCTGGCTGCGGGCGCGCTGACGTGGAGCCTTTCGACAAGGCGGGCACGCAACGGTGGGATGCCCTCCTCCCTCAGCTCGTAGAGGGTGCGGAGGTACATCTCGGTACTGTCGATTAGTCCAGTCACCGGGCTCCTTCGTCGAGCTTCCAGAGTACGCCCGTCAGCGGGAATCCAGGCTGGACGCAGGCCGTCGGGTGCACGTCGGACGGTCTACCGACGGGTGGGCGTGGAATCGATCGAGGGCGGGTCGAGGGCATCGGCCGACGGGTCGCCGGAGGCGTGCGGGCAGGGTGGTTCGGCGGTCTCCACAACCTTGGGGCGTCCTACACTCGGGGTATGAGCTCCACTCAGATCGTTCCGGAGACCACCCACAGTGGTACGGACGAGGGTAACGACTTCGCGCACTACGCACGCCGTGAGGAGATCGTCCGGGCGTCCATCGAAGGCGGGAGGGTGACGGCGCTCTGCGGCTACAAGTTCGAGCCGGTGCGTGATCCCCAACGGTTCCCAGTGTGCCCGAGGTGCAAGGAACTCGTCGAGATGGCCGAACAGCTCGGCTGACCGGACGGGCGACGTGCCACGGCACGGACGTCCTCGATCTTCGTGAGGACTTCGGCGTCCGTGTCGTCGCGGACGGGCTCCGGTGCCGCCTCCGGTGCCGCCTTCGTGACCGACCGGGGTCGGCGACATGCCGGGCGCACGTGAACGACGATGATGCGTAAGCTTGAGCGTCGTCAGGTACTGCCCGACGTTCGGCACCTCCTCGCGACCCACCCGCCCTTGTAGCTCAGTGGATAGAGCGACCGCCTCCTAAGCGGTAGGCCGCAGGTTCGATTCCTGCCAGGGGCACCGAACCGTACAGTGGTCGAACCTTTTCTCCCAGTTCCTGGCCGGGTGCCTCAGCTGGCAGGTAGAAGTAAGAAATTGTCAAGACCTGTAGATCAGTTCCTTGCGGCCATCCGCACGGACCCCGATCAGTGCCAGCAGGTACAGCAACGGCAACACCTCGGCGATCTTCGGGGACTTACCGCACCACGGCGGCAGGATCGCCGAGGAGGAACGCCGCCGCTCGCCGGTGACCGGGTCGACACGCTTGTCGCTGACCCGCGGTGCGGTCACCTGCACCGCGCCGGCGGCGGTCATCACCGTCCTGGGCTGGGCATGGACCGTTACGCACAACCAGCCGCCGGCCCCGCTCATCCCGCTCACCGGCCAGGGAGGCATCCACCTCCGCTTCCAACGCCGCCACGAGCATCCGGCAGGCGCCTTCCCGCACGATCTCATCGATCAGCGACGGTCTCCCCGCCGAGCCGCTCTCATCCGATCCACCGTCTTCGACCACCGTGAACACGGACCGTACCTTCCCGACCGATCCACAGGTTCCAAGCATTCCTCTCACCGGGGTGCGACTGTTCGTGACGACGCAGTGTGGACCAGCGGAGGCGACATGCGCTCAGGCCTCGGTCTGGATGGACAGTGTGACGGGCTTCGAGAACTGCGGCGGCCCGTAGGAATCAGAACACCAGACCGAGAAGCTCGACGTGCCGGCGGTCGTGGGGATTCCGCTGATCACACCGGTCTTCGCGTCAAGGCGTAGCCCCGGGGGCAGCGAGCCGGTGCGGATCTGCCAGTCCTTCAGCGGCTGGTTGTAGGGATGGGTGCCGCCGGTTGCCTTGATCGGGGTCGAGTACGGGCTCCCGATTTTGCCCTTCGGCAGCTTTTGGCTCTTGTCGACTGCCGGGCCCTCTGTGAGGGCGGCCACTATGAGCATGAGGGCCGAGGCTTCGGTCGACACGACGTCTAGCGCCGCGACGGCGCCGGCTCGCATCAGGGAACCCTTGCCTATCCCGATCCGGAGGAACTGGAACCCTCCGGGCAGCGCTGAAAGGAGGATCTGTGCCTCGGTGTAGGGGTTGGTGCCGTCGATATCGGAGGCCAGGCCGCAGAGGATCATGTAGGCGACGGACAGGGTCCCGACGGTGATTGGCCCTATGACCACTTTGCCGGTGTTCCTCAGGATCGAGGTGTCGGCATCGTCCTTCCGGTCGGCAAAGATCGCGCCGGCGGACGCCAGCACGCTCATGCAGGAGACGAGAAACGCCTGCGACCATTTCCCGCCCGCGGCGCTCCAGCTGGTGCCGGTGACCGGCGGGCAGGAGGTCACCGCGCCGAACATGAATCCGGTGAGGATTGTCGAGCCGGCCGCGACGAACGCGTCCAACCCCTTGGGGAGCGTTCCTGCGCCGACGGCAGGGACGAGGTCAGCCGCCAGATCGAAGAAACCGCCGAACAGGCCGCAAAAACCACACACGCCTTGAAGCCCCTGCATGCGTGCGTTCATCTCGGGGTCCGGGACCGTC
Source organism: Candidatus Frankia meridionalis (assembly GCF_902812655.1). Classification (GTDB taxonomy): domain Bacteria; phylum Actinomycetota; class Actinomycetes; order Frankiales; family Frankiaceae; genus Protofrankia; species Protofrankia meridionalis. The sequence goes on from NZ_CADDZT010000094.1 coordinate 18,016, forward strand.
TCGAGCTCCTGGGACGGATCATAGGCGGAGTGCCACGGCGGGGCCGGGATGGCGGGGAACCGGCCGCCAGGGAAGGGCGCTTGGTCGACGCCGTGGATGAGTTTGTATGACGTGGTGACGGCGAACCCGGCGATCAGGAAGACCAGACCGCCGAGCGTCACGTCCTCGGGATCCGCGATCTCGCTCTCGGTTTGGATCCAACGGTAGAGGGTGTTGAGCGGGCCGGCGGGCAGCGGATGGTCCAGCACGTCCGCCAGATGGTCCGCGATGACCCGCATCAGGCTCACGAACAGCTTGAACAGACTGTCCAGGGCTTGCAGGACCTTGACGGTCAGTGTTTCGAGGATGTCGATAAACGCGGGCACAGTGGTTTTGGCCGCGCCGTCGGAGTCCCGGGGGTCGACGATCGAGGTGATGATGACGTTCAGGTCGCCCAGAATTCTGGTGACCGTGTCCGTGATACCGGTCTCGGACAGCTTTTTCAGGAAGGCGTTCCAGGCCGCGAGTATTGGCGAGTCGGCGAGCGGCCCCGCGCCGTGGAGTTGCCCCGCAGGTCGGATGCGGTCAGGCCATGGCCCGAGGCGTCGGTCAGCGCCGGGACCCGGTTGCCGGCGTCACCGAGGGGACGCCCGGCATACTGGACTTTGAGCTCGTTCAAGTACCGGGTGACCTCGGCTTCCTTCGTTTGGAACCAGCCGTCGGCCACGCCCCCGAAGTGCTCGATCGTCGCGGCACCGTAGGACATGATGGTCTTCATCCCGTCGGTCAGGGCCTGCTTGGTCTCCCAGATATCCTTGAAGGCGAACAGGGATTTGAGCCAGTCGACGACCTTGCCGACCGTCTCGACGACCTGGCGGAACACCGCTTCGACGGCACGCACCGCGGTCTCCACGGTGTTGATGACGAAGTTGACCAGCCGTAGGATCTTCTCCCCGACCCAGATGAAGACCGTGGTGACCGCGCCCACGGCGACGTCGTAGACGCGGATCGCGCCGTTCTTGATCCCCTGCCAGACGTCCCCGGCCCAGTTGGCGAAGTCTTCCCAGACGCCGCCGTACTGGGGCAGCGCCTGGATAGCGTCCAGGTGCGCGGCGAGCGCCTCTGGCGTGTCGAACTCGCGGTAGACGACCGGGTGCGGCCCCTGGCCCAGATGCGCGCCGGGTGTGGGGCCGACCGCGAAGCCGTGGATGCCCGGTGCCGGGCCAGCCCCGGTGAACAGGTGCGAGACCAGCGGCTTGCCGTCCGCGAGGGCGAAGACCTGCTTGGAATGCGTCACCACGGCGTGGATCGAGTCCTCGTGCCCCGGCTCGACGATCTTAGCTTTCTTGAGCGCCTCCTCGTCGAACAACCCCTGCTGGGAGGGCAGCGTCCCGGTGCCGCCGAGGTAGTCGTGGACCGCCGCGGCGGGCTGGATGACCGCGCCGTTTCGCAGGCCGACCGCGTCGACGTGCAAGGTGGCGGGCAGCAGGCTGTCGGCGGGTGTCGCGATGGTGATCCGACCGAAAGCGTTGGTGGCCAGCGAGGCGCTGTGGCCGGGGCCGACCAGGTAGGAGGCCCCATCCACCTGGATCTCGGCGAGGGTTTCGGCGGACACCTTGACCGGGAGGAGGGGCATCGCCGTGCCGCGCCGGTCCAGGACGGTGACCGAGCTGACGTAGTGGGTCACCTTTTGCGGGTCGCCGGTGGACGGCAGCCGGACCTTGTCCCGCGACCAGCGCGCCGAGGTGATGTCCTGGGTGTAGAAGCTGACCTGCTCGTCGGGCGACGCGGTGTCCGCGAGTTTCACCAGCTGGTTCGGCAGCTCGTCCGGGAACGGGTCCAGCGCAAACGCCGCCACCTTGGGTACCAGCCCCACGCAGGAGGGCACGGTGACGGTGCCCGCGGCCGGATTCTCGACCCGCGACCGGGACCAGACGGGTATGCCTTTGGCGGCCCAGGACACCTGGTGCAGCACCTTGAGCGTGTCCGCGGCGTCGATGCCGTAGACGTGCAGCATCTGGTTGACGTCGACCCAGGAGCTCGCCGTGACGAAGCCCAGGCCGGGCGTCGTGCTGGTCACCGGGTACGGAGACGGGAAGCCGCCCTGGTAGAAGTTGACGGTAATCAGGTTCCCAGCTGTGTCGAGGTAGACACAGCCGACGTCGGGCACCGAGTAAGACCGGAAGACCCCGACGATCCGGGACACGTCGGTCGCGATCGTCTGCGGGTCCTCCGTGGCGGGGTCGTAGCGGACGAGCCTGTTTCCGATGCGCAGGTAGCACAAGGGGGAAAAGGCATTACCGCCCTTCCTGCTCGGCCGCACGCCCGCCCGGCCACCCGCCAGCTCGGACACGGGCCCCTGCGTCGTGAACGACGTACCGTAGGCGACGCAGCTGAACCAGGAAATTCCGCTCATCATCGCCGAGACCGCTACGACACGGCCGGTACTCGTGTCGATGCCGGTGATCCACGGGGTCCGCGCGTCGTAAGAGACAGAGATCTTGCTGAGACCAACGACCGGGTACCCCAGCCCGCCGGTAATCATGTCGGGCAAGCTCTGCCAGCTACAGCTCGTCACGCCGTCCTTGGTGGTGGCAACGAGCTTGAGCGCCTCGGGTGGACCGCCTTTCCCAGGAGTGTAGATCGCCCAGATCGTGAGATCGCGCGGATGGACCACCACCACGACCTCGTCGGCTTTCAGCACCCCGGTACTGTCGGTGACCAGCACCTGGAGCCAGCTGGTCTCGGTGGGTGAGCGCTGCAGGTAGGTCAGCCGGTCGTTGGTGTCGACGACGAGGGCCTCCTCCTTGCCGTCCAGGAAGGGGTTCGCGAACAGGGCGACCTTGCCGGTCAGGATGCCGGGGTTCGCACCCTGCGCCGCGGAAAGGACCTTCGCCGCGACGGCGTCCTGCATCAGCAGGCAAGACACCTGGGTGGAGCCGGGGCCGGCGAGCGCGGTGCTGGCCGGGTCGCTGAGCCCGACCTGGTGGGCGGCCCGCCGGGTGCCGGCTCGATGCTCGGAGGGTTGGTGAGTGCTGAACTGGACCACCTGTCAGGAAGGAGTGAAGCTGCTCGATGGCGCGAATGCGGATAAGTAGTAATCGCATTCTGATGCACAAAGTGAACGGCCAGGTAGCCAGCCTGAAGAATCGCGTGACCGGGGTAGAACGGGGCCTCCGTTCCATTCGGAGCCGGAGGGCTAGCCATGATCACAACGGGGCTGGGCCCGATTCGTCGACCTGACAGCCTGAGCCGGCAGCCTGAGCCGGCAGTCGGACCGGCAGTCGGACCGGCAGAGTAGGGGCGTGCTCCGAGAACCGAAGACGCTGCGCCGGGTGCGATCGACCCGATACGCGACGCCGCTGCGCGAGGGCGGTAGCCCGCCCGGGACCATGGAGGCCGACGACTTCGTTGCCCAGTTCTGGGTCGTAGGCACCAACCACGTGGCCGACGTCGAGACGTCGAAGGGCCGGATCCGGGCCGGACAAGGTGAATGAGCGGCTGGTCGCGATGGGGTTCGCGGTAATGAACGGACCACGCGCACGCCGGTCGCGGAGACGAAGGCGGGCCCGTCCATCCTCCCTCGCGGCGTCAGCCCGTGACGTCGTCATTAGCTAATCTGAACTACTTAAGCTAGACTAGGTATATGGCAGATAGCAGCGGGGTCGATCCGGTCGCCGCACGGCAACTTCGGCTCGCGGTCGGGCGACTGGCCCGCCGGATACGGCGACTGTTCGTTGATGGCGGGGAGGGTCTGGCCTTCCTCGAACTCGGCATCCTCGACCGTCTCGACCGTTCAGGGCCGACGTCGCCGGGGGCCTTGTCCGAGGGCGAGGGAGTCACGGGGCCTGCGATCGCCGAGACCCTCAGGCACCTCGAACGCCTCGGACTCGTCGAACGAACGAAGGACCCCTCGGACGGGCGCCGTGTGGTCGTCACCATCACGGACGACGGGCGCCGATCCTTGGGCGATCGTGACGCCGTGGTGCTCGAACGCATCCACGAGGTCCTACAGAGCCAGCTCAACGACACCGAACGCGCCCATCTTGTCACGACCATCCACCTCCTAGAGAAAGTGGCCGCAGAACTGTGATCACCTCCGCCTGGAAACCACTCGACTCCGATATCCGCGAATTCCTGACCGAGTTCGAGCGCCGTGGCGCGGAACCAGAATCGGACAGCGGCGAGCAGTTCGCGGATCAGTTCGTTGTCGCCGACCCCAACCGTGCGATGGTGCTCGCGCGCGAGGCGTTCGTCGCCTCGTTGCCCTATCGGCGCGGGATGTTCGAAACGGCGGGTGTCGGAAACGCTCGATGCGTCGGCGCAGCACAACTCGACCTCGATGACCGCCACGTTCTCGTCACATCGGACTGGGACGCCGACCGTGGCGATGAGGAACCTTTGCGGTTGGAGTCCACCTTCCTGCTCCGCCGAGAGGACGGCGGGCCAAGAATCCTCGCCTACCTCAACCACAGAGACATCGTTGCCGTCCTTGGCGCCCTCACCTGAGGCCGATCATCGACTCTTCGTTCCATCCCAAGCGGAGGGCTTCACATACCCTGTCTTGACGTCGGTGGCTGAGCTCTCCGCGAGTGACCACCGAACTGACCCGTTGAGTAGGGTGTCCTACGGCCCGACCAGGAGGTCTCCGGCTGCGCGGTCTGCTGGACCTGGCCTGGAATCCTCCTGCCGGCTTCACAGTGACCTGGAACGTCACCGGGACGCCGACCGAAGTCGAACCATGGTTCACGGCCGTCGACGCGCAGACAACCCGCGTTGACCTCGAGCACCGCTACTGGGACCGGCTGCGCCTCATTCCACCAAGGAGCGACTTCGCATCGACAATGACCGACAACGAACGCGCTGTGATGGGCCGCCACGTGACCTACTGGATGGGCCACGTAGACGCCGGGGTGGCGCTCATCTTCAGTCTTGTGGCCGATCCGGCTGGTGACTGGGGCATGGCCGTCGTCCAAACCGACTCCCTGGCACAAGTCACGGAACTTGAGAACGCCGACCCGGTTGTGTTCGAAGGCGTCGGACGATACGAAGTCCTCCCCTTGCCGCACGCCATCGCCAACCTCGGCGTTCGAAACACGTAGCCGCGACGAATGCTGGGACGGGCCGTACCCGTTGCGGACACTGACCGCAGGGGTTGGCCGTTGGACCTCCCGCATGGCCGGCGGAACCGCTCTCGCGTCGCAGTGATCTGCAGCCGGCGACACGAGAGCGGGTACGGGTGACGGGCAGCTGTCAGGCGCTCTTGATAGCCGAAATGTCCAGCTGAATCTTGATCTTGTCGCCAACGAGTACGCCACCACTGTCGAGCGGGGCATTGAAGCTGATTCCGAACTCTTTACGGCTGATTGTCGCCGTGCCTTCGAAACCCGCGCGGGTGTTACCGAACGGGTCCTTGGCGATGCCCTCGAACGAGACCTCGACGTCGATCGGCTTCGTCGTTCCGTGGATGGTGATGTCGCCACTGAGGACATAGCTGTTCTCATCGTCCCCGGCCTTGACGCCGGTACCGACGAAGCTGATCGAGGGGTGTGCCTCCACGTCCAGGAAGTCGGGGCTGCGCAGATGCCCGTCCCGGTCGGCGTTGGCCGTGTCGATGCTGGCGGTGGAGATTGTCAGGGTTGCGCTGGATGACTGCGGGTCGGCGCCGTTGAGGTTCAGCGTCCCTTCGAAGCCGCTGAAGCTCCCGCGCACC
>NZ_CADDZT010000094.1:24260-30851 GCF_902812655.1 Candidatus Frankia meridionalis
TCGATCGTCCAGGTGCCGGTGAGCTCGTTGAGAGCGGTCGTTGCAGATGTCATGGTTCTCTCCTGGGAAGGTTGTCCGCCTGGATGGTCATGAGCGGTTGGCGGGTCGTGCTCCATCAGCATATAGATGTTCGTGCAAACAACTAGTTTGGGAGAGGGGTCATCGAAAGGTCACCGGGCCGGGCCGGGGCGCAGGCGGGCGGTCACCACGGACCGCTGGAGCCTCCGGTGACGCCATGAACTATGATCAATTCACCTTTGGCTAGGGTATGACCATGGTCGGGACGCGGTGGCTCGACGCCGACGAGCAGCGGACGTGGCGGGCGTTCCTCGCCATGACGGAGCTGCTCGCTGATGCCCTCGACCGGCAGCTCCAGACCGACGCCCACATGACCCATGCAGCCTATGCAGTGCTGGTGACCCTTTCCGAAGCGCCCGGCCGGGCCATGCGGATGAGTGGGCTCGCTCGAGCGACCAACTCCTCCCAGAGCCGGCTGTCCCATGTGGTGGCGCGTCACGAGGAGCGAGGCTGGGTGCGCCGGGACAGGTGCCCGACAGACCGGCGTGGCCAGGTCGCCGTGCTCACCGACGCCGGTTTCGCCATCCTTGTCGCGACCGCGCCGGGCCACGTCGAGACGGTCCGCCGGCTTCTGCTCGACCCGCTCAGCCAGACCCAGGTCCACCAGCTCGGTGCGATCTGTCAATCGGTCCTGGCCGCGCTCGACCCCGAGGGGACTCTCTCGTCGGTCCCCTCCGACTGAACCCGGTCTCGCCCGCCGGGCATCCGGCCCGGCATCCCTGCGTGCCGGGCGTACACCCTGGTGTGTGTCGTGTCGTGGCGTCCCCTATTCTGACCTGTTCTTCTCCGGTGGAAGGACGCCCGGGGTCACAGGCTGTCCCGGGGTGGGGAACTCGGGGAGAACGGGTGAAGATCGAACACGGGGACCCGGCGCCGGATGGCGCGGAGGTGGGGGGCGGCGATCCGAGAGGCAAGCCGCTGGAACGATCCGTCGGATCCGGTCCGATGTTGACAGCTTTTCTTCGACTGCCGTATGTTTCGACCACGGTCGACACGCATGGCGTGTGGCCCAGGTCGGGCATTGTCCCGGATGTTGTCCGACCGTCGATCGGGATCTTTGCGGTCTCGGTCTCCTGTGAAGCACCCGAAGACTCCGGGTGCTCGGACGTCTACCTGACGTTCATGAAGAGCCATACCACCTTTGGTTTGGCATGCCCTTCGCAGGAGGACCGATGATCCCGCCGAGCATCGCCGATATCGCGGACGAGGACGACAACGTCGCCTTCTTCGCCTACCGTGATCTTGTGGGCCCGGCATTGTGGACGCGGATCGTCCGTGACGTCCACCGGGCCAAACCGGGTACGTGCGACTGCCGTCCCGAGTACCCGCCCGTGTTCGACGGGGCCGTCGACGTCACCGGGCCGCTGTGCGCACGCTGCACGGTCCTGTGGACGGATCTGCTCACCCCTGGTTTCCAGGTGTTGCGGGACGTGCTCGCGGGCCGGCTGCCGACGGTGGCCCGTGGCCGTAACGCCGGCCAGGAGATGCACGAATGGCGGGTTATCCGCGATCACGTCCTCTCGCCGGCGGCCGAACTCCAGGACGCTCCCGCTTTCGGCGTCATGCTGCGGGATTTCAACCCCCGGCGTGATCTCCTGGCGCGGGAGGAGACCCCGGCGAACCTGTACTGGTTGCGGGCCGCATGGGCGCAGCTTGTCAATTACCCCACGTCCGGCCGGATCGTGCCGACCGTGCGCCGCGAATCCGCGGCCGAACGCGGTCTGCCGACCCGTCCGGAGGTGGCGATCTGCACGGCGGTGTGGGCGGCTCCGCTGCGCGTCGACCCGGTCGACCGGGACATTCTCATCGAGTTCCTGCTCGGCATCCGCGATGAGATCACCGACCCGTTCTCGCTGCCGTCCATGGAACTGAAGTTCAGGCTCACCGCGCGGGAGGTCGACGAACGGCTCCAGCGTTCGCTCGCACTGTTGCCGCGGTGTAACCGCGAGTTCTACGAGCGGGCCGTGGCCGTGCCGCTCGCCGGGTCGTACGGATCAACCGGGTCGTACGGATCAACCGGTGAGGCCGGCCGGCCCGGTGAGGCCGCACCGTCGGCCGAGGACATCTGCGCGACAGAGGCCGACGCGCGCGTTCCGCGGAACGCGATCCTCGCCGAGCTGGCGCTCGACCCCGGCCGTTTTTCCGGCCGGGCCCGCGGCCCGGACCCGGTCAGGGTCCGGCTGCTGCGGTCCATCCTCGACGCCGGAGACGGCCGGAAGATCGACGTTGTCGCGGTCTTTCGGCGGCTTCTGCGGTTGGACGAGGATGCCGCCGGCCACGAGGTCGCCCGTCTCGTGAAGCTCGTCGCCGCGGCCGGGGTCTGGTGGGTTGACAGCCTGCTTCACGGTCTTGACGGGTACGCGGCATGATCCCGGGGGCCGTCATCCCGGGGGCCGTCATCCCGGGGGCCGTCATCGCGGGGGCAGAGCGGCCCACGCCTCCAGCAGATCCGCGAGGTCGCGGGCCTGCGTTGCCGACAGCACGACGGCGCGCGTCGCCGGACAGGTCGTCAGATGAGGTTTGCCATGGGCCGTAGGCGTTTCGGGGATCGCCGATGCTGCCCCCGCGCCCGGATCCGTGTTCCGCGGAAGGCCGGGTGCGTTCCGCGGAACATCGGACGCGGTGCAACCTTCCGGTGGTGGGTCGATCTCGACCCGGACTCCGTCGTCCGTCGCGATGACCCGGACCGACCGTGGGGCGGCCGGCGTTCCCGGTGGCAGAGGCGGATCGGTGATCTTTCTGCGGCCGGCGACACGCAGCAGGTCGGGACGCTCCAGCTCGGCCGTGCCCGAAGTGCGCAGCAGGGCGGCGACCAGGGGGCCGACCAACCGTTGCGGTCCGTCTGTCCAGCTCAGCCGCAACGGGGGAGTGCCGCCGTCGTCGAGCTCCAGGACGGCCCGGGCCCCGGCGAGTCGCAGCGTGGCCGGCCCGAAGCCGCCCTGCACATGCCGGGACGCCGGTGGGATGCCGGCCAACGCCGCCAACCGACCCACGTTTGCGCCCATCCGGCACCCCTCCCTTCACGTCCCGACAGACCGGCCCCCTGACGTTGCCACGACCGTGCCCACGACCCCGTCCCCACGACCGTGCCACCGCAACGTCCACCACGCCATGGCACCGCCGTTCATCGCGCCGCTGTCGCCGCCCCCGTCCCGCGGCCTGGCCAATCGCATGCGAACCCGTCCCCGAGTGGCTGGGGTCACCGGTCCTTTGCGGGGTGGACGGGGAGGGGACCCGCGCCCGGGTCGGGCAGGCTGACACCGCGGTCGCCACGGACGCGACCGCCCTGCTGCTGTTCGTTCTGCACGAACCACTCGAACGAGCGGCCGCGCGGGTCCGGCGGCACCGGGACGTCGACCCGCAGGCCACCCGGCCGGACCCGGGGATAGTGCACGGGTGTGGACGGGTCACCCGCAGCCGCGACGAGGAAGGCGCGGATGTGCGGCACATCCTCGAAGCGGTGCCCGCCCGCGACCGCGTTCCTGAACGCGTCGACGGTTTCCCGGGCCTCGGCGGGAAAGCCATCCACCGGAGGCTTCTCCGGCGCGAGCGAACGGTAGTACCCGGCCCACGACTCACCGGTGCGCAGATCCGTCCGCGTGGGGTCGAGGGTGAGCCGGACGCTGCCGAAACCCAGCGGTTTTCCCAGCCCGAGGCGGTGGAAACGGCTCGGACTCCCAGCGGGGCGGTCCCCGTTATCCTCCCCGCCCTCATTGCCGAGGTCGAGCAGCCACAGCAGCGCGCCGAGTTCGACGTCGGTGAGGTTGCGGACGTCGACGGTGAACCGGAACGTCGTTGCGGGGCGGACCCAGCCGTTCACCGACCGGTTCTGGTCGTCGCGGTTCTCGTCCTCCTTTACCCCGCCCGAGGTCTGTGTGGCGAACGCCGTCCCCTCGCGGTTCAACGGGTTCGCGCGGGAATCGTCATTGGGCACCGTCGATTTTCGTGGCCGGCGGTATTCCTGATAACGGCCGCCGTCCAGTACCTGGGTGCGGTCGGCCGTCGGATTCTTCCAGTAACCGTCGGGCAGGCCCGCGTGATGCGGGTAGACCTTGCGACCGCGCAGCATCCGGCCGGCGGAGACGAACCAGTCACCCTTGGGCAGCCCGGCGGGCAGTGGCACGGGATGGCCGTTGCGTTCGGCACCCACATAGAAGCGGCCCTGACCCGGCTTGGGTTGGCCGAGGATCGCCAGGGGCAGGCCGCGGCCCTCGAAGCGCTCCACGGCCGTCGCCGACGCCTGGTCGCAGATCACCGGGCCGATCCGCAGGCTGCCCAGCCACGCGCCGGCACGGTCGTCTCTGTCAGCGGTCTGCCGGTCATCCCGCCGATCATCCCGCGGGTCCTCGGTGCGCACCCAGCCGAACACCCGGTCCGCCGGCGACAGTTCACTGATGGTGTCCGCCGGTTGCAGGGAGCTATGAAGCAGATCGGTCGGTGCGACGCTGAACAGCTCCCGCGCGATCGTCACCGGGTACAGGCTGTCGACCTCGCCGCGGGCGTCCAGCCGCACGTAGATGAGATCGCCGTCGGTGAGGGTGCTCTTCGGGTGTACGAGATGACGGCTCCATCCGCCCTTGGTGATGTCATCCCTGCTGTCGTCATCCTGATCCTTTGCCGGGATCTCGCCCGGGCGGTGCGCCGCCGTGTAACCGGTGATGATGTCGCGCCAGACGCGCCGCAGGCTGCGGTCAAGGGGGAAGTACTCCCGGAGGTCGGCGTCGGGGTCGTGGAAGAACACCCGTTCGTCGTGCTTGCGGTCGATGTTCCGGTTCGTGACACAGACCCAGCCGTCGACCACCTTCTCCGGGCCGATCGGCTCGTACCACGAGGCCCCGCTCTGCTTCGACGTCCGCAGTGGCGCCGGTGCCGGCTCCCCGCCCGGCCAGGCCAGCGAACGCACCCACCACAGCTGGAAGTCGGGCGTGTGCGTGGCCGACCGGCGGTCCCACCGGTGATGCTGGACGAGCTGGATGCGGGCGCGGACCTGCGTGCCGTGCCTGGGCGGTGAGCCGTCCGGCATGGTGATGTTGAATGATTTCCCGCCGGGGTCGCGGACGTGCTTCGACCCGTTCGTCGTCCAGTAGCTCGGCAGCCACGCCGCGTGCATCGGCGAGCCGTGACGGCCCTGATAGCCCGAGGGAGTCGTCCCGGGCAGCAGCTCGATCTCGGCGGTGTCTCCTTCGCCGACGACCCGCGCCGGGATGGACGCGAGCCCGTCGCGGGCCGCCATCCGGTAGCCGAGGCGGGTGTCGTGGCCGGTGAACACCCCGAACCGGGAGTTCGTCACCGCCTCATAGGCGCTGCGCAGCATCCCCTTCACCGCTGTCGGTGGCAGGTGCGGGCGGGGCTCCTCCTTACCGTCCGGCGTGGTCACGAGCCGTTCCAGGACGCGGTAGGTCGGATGCCCGGTCTCCGGATCACGCTTGACCCGGGGGGTGTCCAGGAGCAGCAGCGGCGTGGCGACCGTGAGGGTGACACCGATCGTGCCCGACCAGCGGCCGTCGCGGAGCCGGTCGTGCCCGGCCAGCCGGTCGCGGTCGGTCGGGTCGCCCACATCGCCGAGGGTCCGGTGCGACTCGTCGCGCCGCGGCGCCGCCACGAACCCGTACGGGTTGAGGAAGGCGTTGAGCGGTTCCGGTGCGCGGTGGGACGGCTGGGACGGCTGGGACGGCTGGGACGGCTGGGACGGCCGTGCCGACCGGGCGGACGGTGCCATGTGCCGCGGGGGCTGACGGACCGTCCGCCGGTCGGATGCGGGAGGAGCGGCCGGCGGCGGAGTTGCCGGCCGCGTTGCCGTGCCGGCGCCCGGCGGCGGGGACACGGCCGTCGGCTCGGCCCCCTTGTCACGGATGCGCTTGGCCCGGCCTCCTACCCAGTCGAACTCGACGGCCCGGCCGGCGAGGTCCTCGTCGCTGAGGTCGGCCAGTGCCGGGTCCAGGAAGCGGCGTTCGAAACGCCGTTCTTCCGCGCCGTCCTCGATGATGACGAGTCTGCGGCTTCCGTCCGCGATCGTCTTCCAGGTGAGGGTGCCGGATCGGCTGCTCATCGCGCTGCCTCCGCTGGATGCTTCTGACGGCTTCCGACGCCGGTGGCGGCGGACAGCCGGGGTTCGTCGAGGTGCAGGCCGACGAGGCGTTCCTCGGCGACGAAGGAGTTGCCGTGCACGGGCTCGGTGGTCACGTACTCGACGGTCCGCAGGAACACGCATTCGTCCCTGCGCGGGGCGCGCGGCAGGGGCACGTCGAGCAGGCCGATGCGGGCCTCCGCCAGCCGGACCCACACCGGCCCGGTGGGAGCGGCCTCGTCATGCGGACCCAGCGGACGACCCCACAGCAGGTACCTGTTCTCGATCGTCCCGGTGGCCGTCAGCGGGTCGAGGGGTCCGGCGAGCCGGGCGCACGGATCCGGGGATTCCGACAGGATCACCGCGGTGCCAAGGCCCCTGCCCGTGTGCAGCCAGCGCAGTTCGGCGTCCCGGTTGAAGATCCGGGCCTCGAACACGGCCGCGGA
>NZ_CADDZT010000094.1:31128-33634 GCF_902812655.1 Candidatus Frankia meridionalis
CCAGCCGCGCGACCGTGTAGGCCCGCGGGCTCGCCAGCAGGGCCACGGCGGCACCGAGGTCGGCAAGGCGGATCGCCTCAAGCAGGGTGATGCCCGGGGACGCGGCGTCCCTTACGGCGTCCTTCTCGGATGTGGCGGAGTACAGCGGCGTCATGCTCGGCTCCCTTCCTGCCGCGCGGGTACGGATTCATCGGACCTGTCGACATAGGCCCGCCAGCGCTGGGCGCACGCGGCAACAGCCGGCTCCGCCAGCAGCGCGTCAAGATCGGTGTGGGTGCCATCGACATCCGGAAAGCCGATCACCTCGATCGAGGTGATCATGACGTCCCCGTGGCCGCGGTTGACTCCGTGCCCGAGCCGGACCCGCCCCGCCACCAGGTCCCGCAGGACAAGCAGCAGCAGCGCGAGGGCGGGCTGGGCCAGACCGCTGTTGCCGTCGCTGTTGCCGTCGCTGTTGCCGGGATTGGGATGGGGGCTGAACCGGCTCAGCCGCCGCAGGTCCACGGTCAGCTCAAGGTTCTGCCATCCGACGTGATGCGGCTCCAGGGTGCTGTAGAGGCGGCCCTCGGCGGCACCGCCGGTCCACCGGTCGATGGCGACATGGTCGGCCTGATCCATGTCGAGCCGCTTGAGCCGTTCCCGGACCTCCGGTGTGAGCTGCGCCCGGTCTTTCTCCCACGAGCGCCTCGGGCCGTTCCCCGCCAGGATGGTCAGACCCTCGACGTGGGCGCCGTTCAGCGTGCGCCACAGATCACCGGAGATCGGCCGGGTCGCGTAGCAGTCGTCCACGCCGAGCGCCCCGACCCCCCATGACGGCGTGCGGTACCGGGCGTCGTTGTCCTCGGTGTCGTTGTCCTCGCCGGGGGTCCCACCCGCGGAACCGAACAGGACGCGGACCGCGTCGAGCTCATCGAGCTGCGTCCGGAACCGTGCCGACCGCTTCGGCCCGGCCTGCTCGTCCAGCGGATGGGCGGCATCGGTGTGACGGGCGGTCCGCTCGATGCGTTCCGCGTGCGACCGCAGCGCTCCTTTGATCGAACTGCCGGGCAGGACGAGCGCGACCTGGTCGGCGCCCGTCACGGACCCGGGGCCGGCCGTGGCCGCAGACCGTCCGCCGCGGCGCGTTCCCGGTGCGGATGGATGGTCCGGGCCGACCCCGCTGACCAGCGGGAGCGCGTTGACCGCGAACCCGTCCACCCCCGAACGCACCATCACCGGGGACACCGGGCGCCACCCGACGCTCACCGTGAGCAGGTCCTTGCCCGGATCCTGGCCACCGAGATCCGCCGGTACCAACGTGGCGGTCCCTGCCGCCGGTCGGGTTCCGGTTGCCGGTAGCAGACCGAGTGCGCCGAGCAGGCCGTCCAGGCTGTCGAAACGCTGCTCGACGATTTCCGGGTCGCCGTCGAGGACGACCGAGCCGAGACCGCGGGTCCGTGCCGCGCCGAGCCGGACCCGGCGCCCGGCGAGCGCGCGCAACAGAGTGCCGAGCATCGCGGTGGCCGGGTCGGCTGCCCGATCCTTCTCCCGGGACTCCAGGTCGATCTCCAGGCGCAGGTGGGCGCCACGGGGGAGCACCGCCCGCCCGTAGAGGAAGCCGTGCGCGACCGTTCCCGAGACCCGGTCGATGCCGATGCCCGAACGGGCCTCGACCCGCGACCGCGGCAACGGCGTACCCGGATCGGTGTCCGCTGTGACCAGCCCGTCATGGACTATGATCCGGCTCGCCCAGCCGGCGTCGGAGACGTTCTGCGAGACGTTGCCCCAGATCCCGTCGAGGACGGCGTCGTCAGCCACCGACCGTGCCGCGAACGCGCGCAGCGCCCCGGCCAGGCTCGTGCCGGGCACATACAGTCGTGACTGTCCGTCAACAGCCAGGGCCAGATCGACGGACGGGTCGCCGCCGAGGCCGCCGACATGCAGCGGTGTCTCCAGCCGCAGCCATCCACGGACCCGCAGCCGGCGCACCATCGGGCGGCCGGCCCGTACCGCCGTGCCCGTGGTCGACAGGCTCGTACTCGACAGGCTCATACCGTTACCTTCCCGAGGATCTCGGCGGAGTCGCCCGCGTCCGCGGCGTCCGTGTTCTCCGCCGCCGCCCGCCGGTGCGCGGTCAGGCAGGCCGTGACCAGTGTCCGGACCGCCTCCGCCCACAGCCCGGTGTCGGCGCGCAGCCGGTCGGCCCCGCCGTCGGTCAGCACCAGTTCGTCGGCCGCGTTCCCGTCGTCCGCCGGGCCGAGACCCAGCAGCTTCCATACCTCCGAGCGGTCCGTGAGGAGTTTCTTTACCTGCCCGTGGACGTCTCGGGGCCAGCGGTCACCTGCGAACAGCCGCTTCAGCCAGTACTGGATCTCCGTCTGCTGCTCCAACCGGGTGAGGACGTCGCGCAACGCGCCGAGCTGGGTCGACGTCACCGTGTCGGCGGGTCCGAGGACCTTCCTGCGCCCCTCGCGTGTGGCGGTCCGCGCGGTCGCCTCCCGCTGGAGGTGTGCCCGCCACGCCTCCC
>NZ_CADDZT010000094.1:33940-35264 GCF_902812655.1 Candidatus Frankia meridionalis
GGCCCGGATGGATCACCAGCAGCGGGTCGTCGACGGCGATCTGGCCGAACCCCTCGGCGGTGCGTTCCCCGATGCCCGCGGCCCGCACCCGGGCGAGGGCATCGGGGGCGGGGACGGCGGTGGTGGTGAAGGTCAGGACGCTGCCCGCGGCCAGCCCCAGCAGGGTCGGGCGCGGCCGGCACCAGACGCGCTGCCACGACTCGGTCCGCCGGGTCGCGGCGGCCCGCAGCAGCAACCGGTCCGCCGACATCCCCGCGGTGGGGGTGAGCTTGACCCCCAGCGCGGCGCCGAGGTGCCTGGCGAGATCGCACGGGTCGGTCGACGGGCGCAACCGTGCGTCGCGGATGAGGACGTCCGACAGCAGCCACACGGTGATCGTCGATTCTGTGACGGTTGCTTCGGTGCCCCACCCGGCCGGCAGGGCCGCCGTCGTCGCCCACCTGGTCGGCGGGCCTTCGACGGTGACAGTGACCTGCCCGTAGTCGTCCTTGGCGGACCGGCCGAGCGACCACGTGCCCGCCAGTGCCGCACAGGCGCCGTCCGGCAGCAGCCCCGCGCGTACCCGGACCTCGGCCCGCAGCGTCGACCCGGCGGCGAGCGCCTCGTAGGTGTAGAGGCCGACCAGGTCGGACGTGGGGCGTTGGCGCTCGTCGTCGATGACGTTGTGGGTGCGGATCGTGAGTTCCGGTTTGCGGACGCCTACCGTGAACGGTTCGGAACCATCCGTCATGGGTGAGGCGGGCGGGGCGGGTGACGCACCGACGTAGGTGTTCCGGTACGGCTTTGCCGCGGCACCGGGCTCCCGCGGATCCTCGACCAGCCGGTTCACGGCCGCGTCGGTGTCGTCCTTCGAATGGAACCATGCCCGCGGCAGCGGCCGGCCACGCTCACCGTCGACCTCGACGGTCGCGTTCGTGACGACGAGGTCGCCGGCCCGGGCGAGCCCGCCCGGATCCCAGCCGGGCCGGTCACCCAGCCGCCGCAGAACGGCCGGCAGCAGCAGCGAGCCGGGTACGAAGTCCAGCGACCGGACGGCGTTGCCGACGGTGCGTTCCTGGACCACCAGCGGTGTGTCGAGGTGCATCCGGAGGCCGATGACCTCCCAGCCGGTGGTGTCGGGCCGCTCGGGATCAGCCGGGGTCGGCGGTTGCGCACGCACGGGAGGGACGGGTGGCGCGACGCCGTGACGTGCCCGCAACCAGGTCGTGAGGCTGTCCGGGGTCGGCAGCGGTGTGGCCGCTTCCCCGCCGGTGGTGACCCCTGTGCCGGTCAGGTCGGTGTCGGTCAGGTCGGTGTCGGCCACGTCGAGGCGACATCTGCCGGC
>NZ_CADDZT010000094.1:35351-44081 GCF_902812655.1 Candidatus Frankia meridionalis
GGCCAGGCGGCCCTCGTAGTCCAGCTCCGAATCCGCCCCCGACCAGCCGGCGAGCGTCGCGGTCGCGGTCAGCTGGACGCCTGAGCGCGCCATCTGTTCGAAGCGCAGGAAGCTGTCGGCCGCCCGCCCGGTGTCCGGGTCGATCTTCACTCCGGGTCGGACGAACGTGGTCGCGTCGCGCAGCCGGCGTCGGTCGTCCCCCCGCATGGCGGCGGCGAGCGTCGCCGGATACCGCGCCGGCCGCACGGACAGGGCAGCGGGACGCGGCTCACCCCGCACGGGCCGCCCGGCCGGGGTCAGCACAGGTTGGCTTCCGAAGAGGAAGTCGACCCAGGCGTGCCATCCACCATCCGACCCATCCGACCCATCCGACCCATCCGACCCATCCGACCCATCCGACCCATCCGACCCATCCGACCCATCCGACCCATCCGACCCGCCGGCGGTCGCGGTTCCGGGGGCTGACTGCGGTGAACCGTCGAGCGCGGCGGCGACGAGCTCACAGGCGTCCCGCCACACCCCGGTCAGTGTCTTGCCGGGTACGAAGGGCAGGCCGTCATGATCGGTGTTGACCAGTTTGTCGACCCCGCCGGGGATGCCCAGGCCGGTGCCACAGTGCCAGTCGCTGTCCATATGCAGGGTCAGCGTGAGGGCGAGGTGGCCCGTCCGGTGGACGTGATCCGGTGCAGTGACCGTCATACCGCAGCCTCCCGGGTCGCTCGCGTACGGCTGGCCGGTGTCTGCGGGTTGCGTGTCTCCCGGTTGTGCCGGTCCGGGAGGTCCCCCATCAGGTGGACCGCGTTCATCGCGTCGAGCAGAGCGGTGACCGGCGGTTCGGTGATGTCGGCGGGCCGGCCGTCGATCAGGCCGCGGTCGCGGACCCGCCAGAACAGCGACGCCGTGTCCGGGCTGTGGGCGACGCCGTCCGGGCTTCCGGCGTTCGGGTTCCCGCCGTCCGGGGTGCCGTCCGCAGTGAAAAGGTCGAGACCCCGGTCGCGGTAGTGGCGCAGCAGCTGGCGGAAGCGGCTGTCGGCGACGTCCCGCCCGGAGAACAGCGCCTCCCGCAGGTCGTTCATCTGGCTGGCCGGGAGTTTGCGGTCACCCGCATCGTCAGGCCCGTTGGTGGCCTCGAGGGTGTCGGTCAGGGCCGCCGTGCGCCGGAGAAGATCGTCCCAGTGGCGTCCCCGCGTCCACGGTGCGTCGCCGAGGCGCGGCCGCGGTGTGACGACGTAGGGCTGCGCGTACAGCAGGGCGCGTAGCTCCCGCTGCTTTTCAGGGTCGGGTTCGGCCGTGAGGTCGGCGGCGCCGGGCGGGACCTTCATCCGGTCGCGCAGATGGGTAGGATCGCTGCCGCCGCTGTCGTAGAGGACGTGGAACGAGAACGCGGACGCCCGGGGGCGCGGACGCGGATGCTCCGGAGCGTCCGTTGTCCGCGCATCGCCCGGCTGTGAACCGTCAGCCGAACTGTCAGCCGGCCCGCCGTCCAGCGAGTACCGTTTGACCGCCTTCTTTGCCTCCCTGGTCAGCTCCTCGGCCAGCTCGTAGGCGGCGGAGAACGGGAAGTGCGGTTTGACGACGGCTACCCCGGCGCAGGCGGTGAGCCCGTCTGGCGCCGTTCTCCCGATGACCTTGTTGCCGCGGGTCTCCTCCTCGAAGGCGGTGAGATACGCCTCGGTGAAGGCCAGGGC
Organism: Candidatus Frankia meridionalis; assembly: GCF_902812655.1. Taxonomy (GTDB): domain Bacteria; phylum Actinomycetota; class Actinomycetes; order Frankiales; family Frankiaceae; genus Protofrankia; species Protofrankia meridionalis. The sequence continues at coordinate 37,040 of NZ_CADDZT010000094.1, forward strand.
GACCGAACCGGTGCAGATCACCGTGAGGTCGTCGCCCCCGAGAACCAGCGGGAGGACCGGTACCGCGCCGTTCACGTCATGCCTGCGGGGGAGAACCCGGCGGCAGTGTTCCAGCGCTTTCTGGAACGCGGTGACGGTGCAGTCCTGGACGGCCTCCGAGAACGGGTGGAGGGCTCCGGCATAGCGGTCACTGAGTGTGTTCATGCCCCCGTTTCCGGGGGTTTCGCTGCCGGAGTTGTCGTCGCTCCCGCCGCCGAGCTCGGTGATCAGCTGGCCGAGGCTGTTGCCGTCCGCGTGGATGACCGCGACCCAGTCGGGCTTGTCGTCCAGATGGTCGGCGATCTTCTTCAGGGTGTCCTTCGAGATGCCGGCGTGGCAGGCGAGCCGGTGGAACCCGTCATCCCGGGCGTCGTATTTGGCCAGGCTGGGACGTGAGCGGGGCTGGCGCGAGCGGGCGCCGTCCCCGTCCACGACGACGTCATAGGCGGGCAGGCCACTGGCCGCGCACTCGTCCACGATCGGGATGCGCGGGAAGCGGTTCATCGGGCCGGGACGGTCGTTCCTGACCGCCGGCAGCGATTCGTGGACCTCGCGACATGCCCGGGCCAGCATGCTGACGGGCGGCTTTCCCACTTCTTCGTGCACACCGGCCCAGTCGAACGGCTCGCCGACGACACCGCACACGTCCAGGCCCGGAGCCTCCCGCAGGGCCCGGGCCGTGACCCGGCCCACCAGCGCCCTGCCCTGCTCCGGGTCACGGACGACGATCTTGGCGTTGCCCGCCGCGTTCACCAGGAGCTGCGCCGGCCTGTTGTCGGCGATCCGCCACCCCCGGTCGAACCCGGTGAACTCCTCGGCCAGCGCATCGCGTACCCACTGTTCGAGCCGGTAGATGAGTTCGGACGCGCCGACGTTCTCCCGCCGTTTCGTGGTGTCGAAAATGAAGGTCTGGTTTCCCGACGTCTCGATGAGGACGACATGACAGGTGAAGTCCATCCGGTTGATCCTTTTCTTCCGTGTCGGTAACCGCCGGTCCTGCCCAGGATGGGATGGCGGGAGCGGGACCGGCAGCCCCCCGCATCTATCCCTGACGGACGACCGCTGTATCCCGGACGACCGCCTCGATGACCGCGAAGACCTCGTCCGGTGCCAGCGTGCTGCGGGAACCGTCCGGATGCCGGGGTGCGCCGCCGACGGACGTGCCGCCGCCCCAGCCGGGTTCACGGGTCGCGAGCGCGCCGAGGATCGTCCCGGATCCGCCGGGCGGGCCGACGGGAAAGCGGTCGACGAGGTCGCTGCGCCGCCCGATCGTGTAGGCGACGGAGGAGTCGGGCAGCCGGCGCCACAGCACCGCGCGAGTATGCCCCGCGGCGTAGAGCGGGTTGAAACCGTCGCCGTCGCTCGTGGCCATCACCCAGCCGGTACCCCTGTGGGTGATCGTGAAGTTCGACCCTGCGCGGGCCGGCGTGGTGGACGCCTGGTTCGTCGCGGATGCATCCGTCACCAGCTCCGCGATCGCGGCCACGCAGGTGACAAGCGCCTCGACGGGATCGTTCGCCGGGGCGTGCCCGCGCGGCAGGGGGACCCTCGCGGCGAACTCGGCGAGCAGCGCCGGGTCCGCCACCGGATAGGCGGGACCGTGCGCATCCCGGCTGCCGACCGCCTCCACCAGAGCCCGGGTGCGTGGCATGTGCGCGGCCCCGGGCGTGACCCACCCGGGATGCGCCAGCAACGCGACCGCGAGCGCGGTGTCCGCGTCGACGTCGTTGACGTACACCGTGTAGGGCGCGGGGTCGAGGCCGAGCAGCAGTGCGTCCAGCACCTGCCGGCACGTGGCCGAGGTCACCAGCCGCACGCAGTTGCCATGGTGGTCGAAGCTGAGCCGCCGAGCGTCGAGATCGAGCCGCGGCCCCTGCACCAACCCGTCCAACGCGATGCTGTAGGCGGGTAGCTCGTCCAGGCCTACGATGCGACCCGGCGCGACGACCACCCGTAGCGCGCCGATCGTGACAGCGCCCTCACAGCCGTACCTGTGCCCGATTCCCGCAGTCCCGCCGGTCGTGTCGCCGCTCATCGTTCTCCGCCCTCCGGCCGGGCACTGCCACCGTGACAGCCGCCAACCTCACCCCTGACGGACGCCCACCCTGCGGTCGGGCGGACCCGGATGACGCGCGGGGCGTCCCTGGTGCCATCCTCGCCCTGGGGGAACGGATGGATGCTACGAGTCGGTCGTCCGTCAGAAACCCGTGGAGCATCGACCAATGACCACGGAGGGTGTCACGCCATGGCCACCATCAACGAGCCGTCCCCTGTTGCCGGCCGCGTCCTCGTTCACATGGTCGGTGCCGCCGATCTCGGAGTCCCGTCCGGGCCACGGTTCAGGGAGAAGCTCGCCGAACTCGGCGCGGCCGACCCGGCGCAGGCCGCCCGCCTGTTGACGGCGAGCGCCGACCCGAAGCGCCCGGTACCTCTGGCGGCGGTGTTTGCGGACGGCGCCCCCCGGTACGACCGGGTTGTCCTCGTCGTGACCAGGCCACAGGCCGGTACAGTGCCCGACGAGGACTTCACCCGTCCGCTCGGCACGGCGATGAAAGAGCGGCTGGAAAGCGAGGGCCTGTACGGCGTCCATTTCGAAAAAGATGCCGTGGAACTGCTGGAGGTCGGCGCCCCGCACAGCTCCAAGGTACGTGCGGCCATCCGTGACCGGCTGATGGGTATGTATGCGGGTAGGGCCGCGCCTCAGGTGGACATCCAGTTCACCAGTGGCGCGACCAACGCGGGGATCGGGCTGGTCGCCGGTACGCTCGAAGCCGGTGTGGAACCGCGGCTGGTGCTCCTGACCGGCGGGACCGGTAGGAGGATCCCGCTCCGGGATGAATTTCCCGCCGATAAGGAGAACGCGCAGCGCTGGCTCATCCGGAACCGGTTCTATTCACCTATGATCAAAAGCGATCCCGATAACGAGAAACTGTGGCAGAGTCGGCTGGACCGCCAGATTCTCGTGGCCGAGACCACCGACCGCGACGGTGACGGCGGCACAGCCATGGGTATGCCCGAAGGGGATCTGGCCCGTGTGCTCCTTGAGCGGATCGACCGGTATGAGGCAGTCGACGGTTTTCTTTTCCGGGCCTGGCTGAAGACCCGTACTCGTGGCCTCGCCGACCGGGACAATACCGACCTGGACGCGAAGCTCGACGATCTGATCAGGCGTCGTTTCCCCGACCGGGAGACTCGGAGCAGGCAGGAGACGCTGGCACGTAGGGAGATCGAGTCCTTGCGGGACGTACGCAGGGCGAAGGGACTACGGACGTCCGCGCTCGACTTCCTGCTTCATCCGCGGCTTCCCGCGGCGGAGAACGCGGCCAAGGATCTGGCGCACGGAAACCGGGCGGATCCGAAGGACCCGCGGATCATCGGCCGTTTCCTGGAGGCGCAGAGTTATCTGCCCCGCCATGACGAGGAGATCGTGAAGATTGGATACCCGAGGTGGCCCTACCTCGGTGACCAGCGCGCTCTGATTCTCATCGCCCTGGGAAAGGGCAGGGGCGAGGATTCGCTGACATCCGGTCTGGACGGTCTCATCAGGCAGGCACGTCAGGATGACCGGTATGACATCACCCCGATGATCCGGATCGTCGTTTCCGCGGAGACCGAACCGATCGGCCGGTTGTGGGAGGCGAAGGCCCGGGCACAGGACGTCGACTGCCGGGTTCTGCTGACATGCGGGATCGACTTCGGTGATCTTGAGGCTATCCGGTGTGACGTGTGGGACGCCCTCGCCGCCGATGACGGCGAGCTCGACACCGTTGGGGAGGTCTGGGTGGTCACGGGTCCCGGTCCGAAGCCCCAGGGGCTCGGGCTCCTGCTCACGGGTATCGAGTGGGGTCTGTCGTCGGCCTGCCCGACCCGGCTTGTGGAAATCCGTTCTGCCGCGGCGGGCTCGAACGAGTCGATCGTGGAGCTCGATCGGGAGGCGATTCTCAACCGCGTCGCCGGGGAAGCCGAACTGGCCGGGGTCGCTCTGTCCGCACTCGACTGCCTGGACATCAGCGCCGCGGCGGCAGCGCTCGACCAGGGGTGGGCGGGGTCGCTGCGGCCACTTGCCGCCAGAGTGCGCAGGCTTTCTCTCGTCCCGGCCCCCCGTGATGGCGTCCGGGGGAGGAAGAGACCGACCGCCGGGACGGGTGCCGGCATCGATCCGGAATGGCTCGCTTCGATCGGCATGCCGGATCAGGAGACTTCTTCGCTTCTGCTGCTGCGTCCCCGGCTGCGACTCGTCCAGACGCTTGCGAAGAGTGATCCATGGGGCTGTGCGGTACGAGCCGCGGCCCTGTGCGAAGGGACTTTGGGAAAGGATGGCGACACCGGATGGCGGACGCTGTGTGACCGAAAGAGCCCACGACACGTCCGACAGGCCAACGACCTCGCGTGCTACCGCAACGCCAGCCCGGCCGCGCACAAGGAGGAGGTCGATCGGCGTCGATCGGCAGCGGGACGTCCGATTTCCCGTCGGCCGTCCGCGGAGGAGCTACGTGACTGCCTGCGGGGCCTGCGCGAGGGGCTCAGCCGGCACGTTACGGTGAACGGTCGCAGACTGCCGGACACCGGGGACGACGTGCTCGTCGATGAACTCGAACGGCTCAAAAAAGAGCTCCGGGCTTTCACCGCCGCCACCTGACGCACGCACGCCCCCGCCCGGCTTAGGGACGGTGCCAGGTCTCCGGGTCGGCGGGGAGCTGCTCGCCGCTGGCCATGTTCTTGACCTCGTGCGGCTTGCCGTCCTCGAAGGGGGGGAACCAGACGAACGGGATCCCCTTGCGGGAGGCGTAACGGATCTGCTTCCCCAGCTTGTCGGCCTGGTGGTAGACCTCGACGTTGTAGCCGCGGACACGCAGCCGCGCGGCGGTGGCCAGGGCCTCGCCGCGCCGGGTGTCACCGGGGATGACGACCAGGATGTCGCTGGGGCAGCTCGGGCCGGTGGCCAGACGTCCTTCCGCCACGAGCTTGGCGAAGATCCGGGTGAGGCCGATGGACATGCCGATCCCGGGGAGGTTCCGGCGGATGAACGACCCGGCCAGGTCGGCGTAGCGGCCACCCGAACAGATGCTGCCGTAGTCCGGCCAGTCGACAAACTTACCCTCGTACACGGTGCCGGTGTAGTAGTCCAGGCCACGGGCGATGGACAGGTCCGCCACCACGCTGCCCGCCGGCAGGTCGGACAGCTCGTCCAGGACGAACGACAGCTCGTCGAGCCCCTCGGTCAGCAGGTCGGAGGTGACACCGAGGCGGCGGATGTCGTCGGCGACGCCCGCGTCGTTCCCACGGATGTGGGCGAGGTCCAGGCAGGAGCGGATCTGTCCGGAGGACAGTTCCAGCCGGGTGGCCAGCAGTTTCTCGACACCGGCAGTGCCCACCTTGTCAATCTTGTCCGCGATCCGGATCACGGCGAGGGGGTCGTCGATGCCGAGGCCGGCGTAGAAGCCCTGCAGCACCTTCCGGTTGTTGATGTTGATCGACCAGGCGGGGATGCCCAGACCGGTCAGGATCTCGTGGATGATCCGGGGGAGTTCGGCGTCGAAGTGCAGGGGGACATGGTCGACGTTGATGACATCGATGTCGCACTGGGTGAACTCGCGGTAGCGGCCTTCCTGGGGGCGTTCCCCACGCCAGACCCGCTGCATCTGGTAACGCTTGAGCGGGAAGACCAGGTCGTTGAAGTGCTGGGCCACGTACCGGGCGAACGGCACGGTCAGGTCGAAGTGCAGGCCGAGTCGGGCGTCGCCGTCATCGGTCGCCTCGGCCTGTAGTCGGCGCAGCGTGTAGACCTCCTGCGAGGTCTCACCCTTGGCCAGGAGTACGTCGAGGGCTTCGACGGACGGTGTCTCGACCGAGCAGAAGCCGTAGCGTTCGAACCCCTGGCGGATCTCGTCGAGCCACCGCAGCTCCACCAGCCGGACCTCGGGCAACCATTCGGGAAACCCGCTGACCGGCGCCGGCCGGACGAGCTGCTCGTCGCTCATCGCGGGCTTCTCTCCTCTCGTGGCATCGCGCGTCCGACATGACACGCCGGCCGTACCGTATCCCGCGCGCCACGGTGGCGGTGCGGACGTGTCCGCGGGAGACGTCCGATCAACTGATCACTCCCTTGACCGGGTCGCCGAGCGGTACCGGCTGCAGGACGACGATCTCACCCCGCTGTGCCAGCAGGCCGTCAAGCTGCTTTCGGACATTGGCGACGTTCTCGCTCCTGCCGTGCGCGGCGAACGACTCGGCATCGGCCCACTCCTCGATCGTGACGAAGCGATCGGTGTGATGGTGCAGTGCGTAGCGGTTGCATCCCTCCTCGGCGTGGACGAGTGGGACCGCACCGCGGAGGATCTCCAGGACCTCCTCCGCGCGCTCGGGACGGGGGAAGACCGTGGCGACGACGACGACCGGCATTGTGACGAGGGCCTCTCGGAGCAGCGGATGCGGGCTGAGATGTTTTTCGTGAACGTGGCGACAGGCCCACGGCATCACGAGCCTGGCGTTCCGTGCCTATCACGTCCGCGTCCGACCCGTCCGCGTCCGATCCGTAACCGGGACGATCCCAAGCCGTTCGGTGAAGAACAGCGGCACAGTGACGCAGTGGTGACTTCGATCTGGTGGTGCACACCGGCCGTGCCGGTCGCCTCCCGCAGCTGGATGACAAAGGAGATATCACCGGGCGGATTCAACCAGTCAGTGCGTCACGGCCGCTGTGACACGCTCACCCGGTATCGCCAGCTTCCTGGTCGCCGACCGCGAGCTGCCCGATCGCGTCGGCGAGCGGGATGAGTTCGTCGCGGTCCGACAGCCGTTTGCGGTAGTGCTGACAGCGTTCGATCGCGGCTAGGATGCCCGCAAACCGCTCGCGGGGATCGCGGCTCACAGCGGAACGAGGTCGGCACGAGCCGTCGTCGAAACCGGTTCGCGCAGCAACGGCTCCGCCACGACATCCACCCGCACGCCGAGCAGGCTGGTCAGTTCCTCGGCGATCCCGGCCAGCCGCATCAACGGGTTG
>NZ_CADDZT010000094.1:44548-48022 GCF_902812655.1 Candidatus Frankia meridionalis
TGGTGAGTGATCATCGCCCGCAGCGCTCGTGCCTCGGGCGTCGGGCTGGCCATGAGTTGAGGCTACGACACAGCCTGGCGTCCGGTGGCTGGTTCGCTGCATGACTCCACCTCGCCCTTGCCTCCCTGGATCAGCCGCATCGCGGAGGCGGGCTGGATCTCCTCGGGTCTGTTGCGTTCGCCGGGTCCTTGATCAGGCAAGGTGGACGAATGCGTCGACCTGCCGTTCGTCCAGCGGGAACTCCGCAAGACCCTCTACATCAAATTCAAGATCCGCGACAATGACGTCTTCGAGCGCGCGCTCGGGTACATCCGGGAGTACTACTGACGACGTGGCGCAGCCAGATCCGTGCGGTCGCCCCATCCGCCTGCCCGACCACTCCGGTCCGGCTGGAGCGGGGCAGGTTGCGCATGTCCTGGGCGAGCGCCGAGCGCGGCGACGGCGTGATCATCCGAGGGCGGTCCGCTCCCATGCGCGCCGGACAAGGGCGGGGAGGACCAGCTCCGGCCAGGCGTCGACGAGCAGTGCCCCGTCGATGTAGGTGAGGATGTCCTCCGCTCGGCCTTCGCGCAGGACGATCTCATACAGCCGGTGGCGTTGGCGGCGGTCCCGCCCGCCCGTGCTCACGACAGCTTGGGCAGGTCGAAGTGCTCGCGGATCTCGGCCTGGACGTCGGCGGCCGGCCGCCGGGCGTCGATGATCGCCACGTATTCCTTGCGCTGGAATGTCTCCATCACCGGCCGTGTCTTCTCGTGATATTCGCGGAGGCGTACCGCGAGGGCTTCGGGGTTGTCGTCGGACCGGGTCAGCAGCTGACCTCCGCAGACATCACACGTGTCCTCGACCGCGGGACGGCTGGCGATCAGGTTGTAGTCCAGTCCGCATCGCGAACACAGCCGTCTTGCCAGGACCCTGCGGTACACCTCCTCGCCGGGAAGATCCAGATAGATCACCCCGTCGATGTCGTAGCTTTCCAGGAAGAACTCGGCCTGTCGGGCGTTGCGGGGAAAACCGTCGATGATGAAGCCGTAGTTCCAGTCGTGGCTGGCGAGGCGTTCGCGGACCACGGACTCCACCAGGTCGTCACCGACCAGGTGGCCGCTGGCAACGATGCGTTTGACCTGGGCGCCCAGTTTGGTATGGCTCTGCACGTTCCACCGAAATATGTCACCCACGCTGATATGGACGAGATCGAGGTCATCGGCGAGCATCTTCGCCTGCGTGCCCTTACCGCTGCCCTGCACACCCATGATGACGAACTTGCGCATATTCACCTCCGACTACGCGTGGATCCCTCCGGACACCATGCCGCCTGTCGGTCTGCCGGCGACCGTGGAGTCTGCCGGCGACCGTGGAATCGACCGACGATGTGGAATCAATCGACGACGTAACGGCGTGGTACCCAGGCCTGGCTGTCGACGGGTGGACGTGCGTAGGCGCGTTCCTGTCGTGCCGGCAGCGCGATCTCCTGGTGCGGAGGATCCTCGTACGGGACGACGGTCAGCAGATGGCTGATGAGGTTCAGCCGAGCGCTGCGCTTGTCATCGGCGTCCACGACATACCATGGCGTCTCCCTGAGGTCGGTGTAGGAGAACATCTGGTCCTTCGCCTCGGCATAGTCGACCCAGTGGGCGCGGGCCTCAAGGTCCATGGCTGACAGCTTCCACCGTTTGTCCGGGTTTTTGATACGGTCGGCGAAGCGTCGTTCCTGCTCCTTGTCGCTCAGTGACAGCCAGTATTTCACCAGGATGATGCCCGACCGTACCAGTGCTCGTTCGAGCTGCGGGCACGTCCGCAGGAAATCCTCGTACTCCTCGTCGGTGCAGAAGCCCAGGACTCTTTCGACGCCTGCCCGGTTGTACCAGCTCCGGTCGAACAGTACTATTTCGCCGGCTGCGGGCAGATGTGCGATGTAACGCTGGAAATACCATTGTGTCCGTTCACGTCCGGTCGGCGTCCCGAGGGCGACGACCCGGCAGTAGCGGGTGTTGAGTTTCTCGATGATGCGTTTGATCGCTCCGCCCTTGCCCGCGGCATCCCGGCCTTCCATGATTACAATGACGCGGAGGCCGCGATGGACGATCCACTCCTGCATCCGGACGAGTTCGCTCTGCAGGCGGTCGAGTTCTTTCTCGTAGTGCTTCCTGGAACAGCGCTCGGGGGCGATGCCCGCGGACAGCGCCGCCACGGTCGCCGGATCGGCTTTGTCGATCGGTTCCGGTGTGGCTCTGTGCTGTTTCTTCCGAGCGCTGTTCGGGTCAACCACGGTCGGTACCGGTCGGGACTCCGTAGGCGTCGGGACCGCTCGTGAGCAACTCCTGAACGATGATCACCCATACTCCCCAGGCCTGATGGAGGCGTATTTTACGGCGTCCGCGGCCCTGGTCGTGAGATTCTTCAGGATCGATCAGGCAGTCCGCGACGAGCCGAAGGAAGGGCGTGTGGATCCGGTCACGCTGTCGGTGCTGGCGAGCGGGCTCGCCGGTATCGCCGAGGAGATGGGGACGCTGCTGGTCCGCAGCGCCTACTCGTCCAACATCAAGGAACGCAGGGACTGCTCGGCCGCACTGTTCGACGCGGCAGGGCGGATGGTCGCCCAGGCCGCCCACGTTCCCGTGCACCTTGGCGCCATGTACGAGTCGGTTCGCGCGGTGGCCGAGCGTGGTGCCCTGCCCGGGGACGTATGGGTGCTCAACGACCCGTTCGCCGGCGGGAACCACCTACCCGACGTCACGCTCGTCTCGCCGCTGGCGACCGAAGGCAAGATCATCGCCTATGCCGCGACGCGGGCGCACCACTCGGACATGGGTGGGATGCGTCCTGGGTCGATGCCGGCGGACTCGCGGGAGATCTATGCGGAGGGGCTCATCATCCCACCGGTACGCCTTGTCTCGGGCGATGAGTGGCAGGGCGACATCCTCGAACTGATCTGCGCGAACTCCCGGACGCCCCAGCTGCGTCGCGGTGACCTGCGCGCCCAGGCCGCCGCGAACCGGCTCGCCGGCACCCGGCTGGCCGAACTGGTCGAACGCCGGGGCCTGGCGGTGGTACTGGAGGCGTTCACCGAGGTGCTGGCCTACGGCGAGCGGCGGGCCCGGACGATGATCGCGGGCCTGCCCGACGGCCGTTACACCGCCGTCGGCGAGGTCGAGGGTGACGGCGTGGATGACGACGACATCCCGATCCGGGTGACTGTGACGGTCGCCGGGGACACGCTGACCGTCGACTTCGCGGGTACGTCGTCGGCGGTGCCCGGCAACGTGAACTGCCCGCGGGCGGTCACCCGGTCGGCGTGCTGTTTCGCGTTGCGGGTGCTGCTGCCCGACGACGTCCCGGCCAACGACGGCACCTACGCCCCGCTGGAGGTGCTGACCGAGCCCGGGTCGCTGGTGGATGCGCGCCGGCCGTCAGCCGTGGTCGCAGGCAACGTGGAGACGTCCCAACGGATAGCGGACATCGTCCTTGCGGCCCTGG
>NZ_CADDZT010000094.1:48147-49949 GCF_902812655.1 Candidatus Frankia meridionalis
CCACCGGGGCGGCGCGGGGCTGGTCCGATCGATCCGTGTCCTGGAGCCGGCGACCCTGTCGGTGTTGACCGATCGTCGCAGGCATGCTCCACAGGGTGCTGCCGGTGGCGGGCCGGGCGCGATGGGTCGTAACGAGGTGGACGGTGTCGCGCTGGCGCCGAAGGCGAGCCTCGATCTGCCGGCTGGTGCGGTAGTCACTATCCGTACCCCTGGTGGCGGTGGGTGGGGTCGTCCGGACCCGTCGTGACCACGTCGTGGATTGTGACGGTGCGGACCGACCGCGAGTTGATCGGCATGGCGCGGTCGTCGGCGTGGCACTGTCGTCGTTTCAGTGGGGCCTGGGTGGTCTCAGTGGGGCCTGGGTGGTCTCAGTGGGGCCTGGGTGGTCTCGGTGGGCCTTGGTGGTCTCGGTGGGACTTGGGTGGCCGTATGTTGCCTGGTTCGGGTATTTCCGCCACGGCGGAGCGGGAACGCGCCGATGATCGGACTGGAACGCGTGACCGGGCCGGGCCGGGCCGGGACGGGACGGGTGCAGTCTCGCGAACGCGTTCACGGCTATCCGGGACGTGTGGAGCGAGGTGTGCGACGCGTGGAGGCGGGCCCAGGTGCGCTGTCGCTGTTGGCTCGGGCGTTCGACGGCTCCCTGCTGGCGGCCGGTGCGCGGGCGGATGCGGCTGCCAGGGCGTCCGCATTTGCCGACCTGGCGTTACGACACGCCGAACCCGGGCGTTCTTATCACACGTTCCGCCACGTAGCGGAGATGCTGACGGCGGTACGGCTGCTTGTCGCGGCCGACCGCAACCGCGCCCGCAGCGGTGGTCGGCCGTATGGCGACGTCTGCCTGGCGTGGCCGGATCCTGCCTGCGTGCTGGCGGTCTTCTTCCACGATGCGGTCTACGACACCCGGGCGGGCGACAACGAGGCCCGGTCGGGGGAACTGGCGGTTGCCACGCTCACCGCTTTGCAGTGCCCGGGGTCGCTGGTCGGTGACGTCGACCGGTTGGTGCGCGCGACCCGGACGCACGCGTCCACCGAACCGGACGAAGCGGTGGTCAACGATGCGGACCTTCGGGTGCTGGCTCGGCCGGCGCCCGAGTACGACCGCTACGTGCGCAGGATCCGGCGGGAGTATGCCTGGGTCTCCCCTGAGCAGTGGATCTCCGGCCGGGCGGCCGTTCTGTGCTCGTTGCTCGAAAACGGGGTGTATGCCACCCTGTGGGGGTCCCGTCACTGGGAGTCGGCCGCCCATGCCAATCTGAGCCGGGAACTGGCCGGCCTGCGGTAAGGCCGCATCCGAACCGAATGCGCCATCGTCCGCTTCGGCGATATCGGATCGCTTGTTCGAACTTTCGGGTTGCGCCCGATTCACGTCCTCCGCCGCGAGGCGGTGGCACGTATGAATTGTCCAAAAGTTGCATGTTGCTAGCCGGGTTGTTGGTGAAGTTGGCATTCTACGCAATAATCCATCAAATTCGATCATGATTGGCTCGAATGGGCAGCAAGTGTCGGCAATCTGCCTGACCCTGGTCTGGTGGATGGAACAGATCCGGTCGCACCGGTGCCAGGTCCGCCCGGCGAGGACGACGACGGCCCGACGATGCCGGCACGGCTCGACGCCTTCGTCGAGCGCCTGCGGGCGCTCGGAGCGATCACCCGGCCGGATGTCGCGGACGCTTTCACCACGGTCCGGCGTGACCGCTGCCTGACCGGCTTCTACGACGCGACAGGACCGACCTCGCGGTACCTGACCGTGCCCCAGGACCATCTACCGTCTTCTGACGTTCTCGACGCGGCCTACGCCG
>NZ_CADDZT010000094.1:50213-51954 GCF_902812655.1 Candidatus Frankia meridionalis
GTCGTGTTCCCAACCGTCGCTGGTCGCGCGGATGATCGAGTGGTTGGACGTGGGCCCTGACCTGCGGGTGCTGGAGATCGGTGCGGGCACCGGATACAACGCGGCGCTGCTGGCCGTCCTCGGGTGTCGGGTGACCTCGGTGGATGTCTCCCCGGCCGTGGTGATGGAGGCTCGGGCCTCCCTGGCACGGCTTGCCGCCGATGGCGTCGACACCTCGCTCGGCACGGTCGTCCACGGCGATGGCTACGAGGGATGGCCCGATGACGCGCCCTACGACCGGGTGGTTGTCACGTGCGCGGTGAACGGTCTGGCACCGTCGTGGACGCACCAGCTCGCCCCACGGGGGAGCATCCTGGTCCCGATCCGGCATGGCGGCCTGTCGCCGCTCATCCTGGTCACTTCCGGTGCGGCGGATGCGGACACGGCGGAGGTGGCAGGTCCGACGGACATGGACACGGACACGGCGAATGCGGCAGGTCCGGGGGACACGGCCACGGGGAGCACGGTACGGGGCCGCGGACTGGCCTCCGCCGGCTTCCTACCGGCCGCGGGACCTCTCGGCTGGCAGGATCCGTCCTCGGTGCCGCCGTTCGTCCGCGCGACCGCGGTGCCGGTTACCCGGCACCGGCTGCTGCCCGCCGCGCTGAGTCCGAACGCCCTGGCGGATCTGTGCTTCGCCGCCGCGTGTCTGGACGAGCGGGTGACCCGGGTGCATATTGTCGGGGCGCCGCAGGAGTGGGGCGGATGCGGTGTCTTCGACCCCGACACCGCCGCCGCCGCGTTGTTCACCCACAATGATGTGATCCTCGCAGGAAACCCGGTCGCCCTGGATGTCGCGACCGCGCTCATCGGCAGGTGGGAACGTCTCGGTCGGCCGAAGGTGACGGACTGGACGTGCCGGTTCGGTCTGGCGGGCCCGCCCGACGCGCCGATTCTGCTTGCCGTGGACTGGGCCTGCACCGCGCCGTCCTGATCCGCGGGGACTCCGGGACGCGGGGACTCGGTTGGTGAAGGCCGGTGCATCGGCGCAAAAGGTGATGATGCGCGCCGCGGCGACCCGGTGAGCGGCCGGCGACTAGGGTTTCGCCCATGTCAGTAACGAAGGCGGTGATTCCGGCTGCGGGGCTGGGCACCCGATTCCTGCCAGCGACCAAGTCCCTTCCCAAGGAGATGCTGCCGGTCGTTGACCGGCCGGCTATCGAGTATGTGGTGGAGGAAGCTTCCCGCGCCGGACTGCGAGACGTCCTTCTTGTCACGAGTCGTACCAAGAAGGCAATAGAAGACCATTTTGACCGGGAGGTCGAACTGGAGGCCGCCCTGGAACGTAAGGGCGACACGGCCCGTCTGGAGCGCGTCCGCGCGTCCGCCGGATTCGCCGAGGTCCACTCCGTCCGCCAGCAGGCACCGCGTGGGCTGGGACACGCGGTGCTGTGCGCGTCCGCGCACGTCGGCGATGAGCCGTTCGCGGTTCTGCTCGGCGACGACCTGATCGACGAGCGTGACCCGCTGCTGGTGGAGATGCTCGCGGTACGGGAGCGTTTCGGTGGCAGCGTCGTCGCGCTGATGGAGGTACCGGAGGATCTCGTGTCGTTGTACGGGGTCGCGACCGTCGATCCGGCTCCCGTCGCCGCGGCTGGTCCCTACCAGACGGTCCGCATCCGCGACCTTGTGGAGAAACCCCCGGTTGACGAGGCGCCCAGCAATCTCGCGATCATCGGGCGGTACGTCCTGTCGCCGTCGG
>NZ_CADDZT010000094.1:52553-53316 GCF_902812655.1 Candidatus Frankia meridionalis
TCCGGGCCGCCGGAGGCGATCGCGGTGAGGAGGCGATTGCGGTGAAGTCGGTGGATGCGCATGTTGCGGACATCCTCGCCGCGGTTTGCGTGCTGCCGCCGCGGTCGCTTCCACTGGAGGCAGCGCACGGCTGTGTGCTTGCCGCCGACCTGCGTGCGGGTACCCCACTTCCCGGGTTCGACAACTCGGCCATGGACGGATATGCGGTGTACGCGGCCGATGTGGCCGAGGCCGGTCCCGACACTCCGGTGACCCTGCCGGTCACCGGAGACATCCCCGCCCAGGCGGGCACGCCGGCACCGGTGGCGCGCGGAGCCGCGGCCCGGATCATGACCGGCGCGCCGCTTCCGCCTGGCGCCGACACCGTCGTCCAACTCGAGTGGACCGACGGCCGGACGGACGCGGTGACCGTGCTGCGCGCGCCCTTCCCCGGTCAGAACATCCGACGGGCCGGTGAGGACGTGGCCGTGGGCGACCTGGTCCTGCCGGCCGGACGGCTCCTCGGATCGGCCCAGATCGGTCTGCTGGCCGCGCTCGGCGTGGCGGCGCCGAGTGTTCACCCCCGTCCCCGGGTGGCGGTGCTCTCGACCGGCAGCGAACTGGTCGAGGTCGGTGGGACGCTCGGCCCCGGGCAGATCGTCGACTCGAACAGCCACGCGGTGGCCGCGGCCGTGCGCGAGGCCGGCGCGCAGGTTCGGCGGCAGGCCCACGTCCCAGACTCCCCGGATGCGTTCGCCGAGGTACTGCCGGGCATCCTCGCCGA
>NZ_CADDZT010000094.1:53642-54171 GCF_902812655.1 Candidatus Frankia meridionalis
CCTTCGACGTGGTCAAACAGGTCCTTGCCGGTTCCGGGGAGGTTCGTTTCGAACGCCTCGCCATGCGGCCCGGCATGCCGCAGGGGTTCGGGCTGATCGGCGGGGTGCCGGTCTTCACGTTGCCCGGCAACCCGGTCAGCGCGCTGGTGTCGTTCGAGCTGTTCGTCCGACCGGCGTTGCGGCGGATGCGGGGGCTTGGGTCCGTGCACCGACCGACGTTGGTCGCCACCACGGCGCAGGAACTTCAGTCGCCGCGGGGCCGGCGTTCGTACCTGCGGGTTCGTCTCGTAGTCTCCGCCGACGGGGGGCCGCCGGTGGCCCATCTCGCCGGGGGACAGGGCGCACACCAGATGTCGGCCCTCGCGGCCGCGGATGCGCTGCTGATCGTCCCGGAGGACCGGGCCGAGGTGTCGGTGGGCCAGGAGCTGACCGTGCTGCCGCTCGGCGACGAGGTGATGGCCGCTCCGGTCGAGACGGAGGCCGGCGCATGACCGAACCGAGGCTGACCCACGTAGATGCCGACGGTGCC
>NZ_CADDZT010000094.1:54522-63691 GCF_902812655.1 Candidatus Frankia meridionalis
GGACGACGGACCGCACCGGCGTGGAGATGGAGGCGTTGACCGCGGTCGCGGTGACCGGGCTGGCCCTGCATGACATGGTCAAGGCCGTTGACCCGGAGGCGACGCTCACCGACATTCGGCTGCTGGCGAAGACCGGCGGTCGTTCGGGCGACTGGCACCGGACGGGGGACGCCGTCGAGCCGGGTGGTGCACCACGGTGAGTCGCGCGGCGAGGGTACCGAGCGGCCTGCGGGCACGGGTGGTTACCGTTTCGGACCGCGCCTACACCGGCGGTTACGCGGACCGTTCGGGGCCGCTGGCCGCCGAGGCGCTGGGGCTGATCGGGTTCGCCGTCGACGAGGTGGTTGTCGTCCCGGACGAGGCGGAGGCGATCGTGACCGCGCTGGAGGCAGCGGTCGACGCAGACGTCCACCTGGTCGTCACGACCGGCGGCACCGGTCTCGCACCGAGGGATGTGACACCGGAGGCGACCCGGCAGGTGGTCGACCGTGAGGTTCCCGGACTTGCCGACGCGCTGCGCGCCGCCGGCCGTGAGAAGGTCCCGACGGCGGTGCTCTCCCGCGGGATCGTCGGCGTCCGGGGTGGGACGTTGGTGGTGAACCTGCCGGGTTCCACCGGTGGTGTCTCCGACGGCGTGAACGTGCTTGCCGGGGTGGTCGGGCATGCGGTGGCGCAGATACGTGGTGGCGGTCATGGCCATGATCATGGCGGCATGGATGATCGTGATCGTGATCGTGATCGTGATCGTGATCGTGATCGTGATCGTGGGTCGGGGAAGGCGTGATGAGGGCACCCGGGTGGCCGGTGAGTCTCGCGGACGGTCCGGTAGGGGTGCGTCCGCTGCGGCTGCGTGAGGCCGTCACCTGGGTCGATCTCCGAGTACGTAACGGTGACTGGCTGGTGCCATGGGAGGCGACACCGAAAGCGATGCCCGTCACCGAGGACGGGTGGGCACAACGCCAGACCATCGGGGTGTACAGCCGGATGGTGCGACGGCTGCGTCAGCAGGCACGTCTCGGTGCGGCATTACCTTTTGCCGTGACGTTCCAAGAACGGCTGGTGGGGCAGGTCACCGTTTCCACGATCGTTCGTGGGGCGCTGAACAGCGGGCATGTCGGCTACTGGGTTGACCGTGGGCATGCCGGACGTGGTATCACGCCGACCGCGGTGGCACTGGTGGTGGACCATTGCTTCACTGCCGCGGCGCTACACCGGGTGGAGGCACACGTCCGGCCGGAGAACACCGCGAGCCGTCGGGTCGTGGAAAAGCTGGGGTTCCGCGAGGAGGGGTTCCACCGGCGCTATCTCGCGATCGGTGGGGCTTACCGGGACCACATCAGCTACGCCATCACCGTGGAGGACGCGCCGGAAGGGTTACTGAACCGGTGGCGTGGCACCCGTGCATCACAGAGCTGAGCTCGGCGGCGTACACGCCATTACCTAACGATGAGTGTTCGGATAGCTACTTTTTGCGTGATGGCGGCCACTTGATGCGTCCGGTCATCACGGTTTGTCCGGCCACTAAGATCCTTTTGTGGTGCTGGAGGCGCTGTGTCGTAGAGTTGATCGCTTTTGGTGGGGCCTGTCGGTGTCGGCGGCGGCATCCGGGTGCGAACATGGTGCGGGTCGCGATGGTGCGACACGCGGGCTTCAGGTCGGTGACCGGACGGTATTCCCTCACTAGCGTTCCTTAGGACCGCCGGTGGCGCGAGACACGTCATGATCGCGCCGTTCGGGGCCCCTCGTAATTTCGGCGCCGCCGACATACGAGGTCCGGGCACACCATCGTCATCTTCGATATTCGGATCGGCAGGAAGGCCACCGTTCATGGTCAGCTCGCACGCGCGGCAGAGTGCGCCGACTGAGGCCCGTGCGGGCGGCTCGCGCTTCGCGGCACGGTGCCGCCTTCCATTCCCGTGCGCATGAGCGCGCTCATCTGGCTCGCGATCGTCGCGGTGTGGGGATTCGTGCTTATACCGATGTGGCTGCGCCACCATGACGGCACGCTGGAACAGCGGTCAGCCGAACGTTTCACGACAGCCATGCGCGTTCTGTCGCGCCGCGGGACGCCACGGTCGGATCAGGAGTCCGTACCGCGACCAGCCGCCGCCGATCCGGATGAGGACATCGGACGGCGCGCTGTTCCCCCGAGTGGGCGCAAGCGGGAGGCCGATCGGTTGGCCCTGATCCGGCTGCGTAGGCAGCGGCTGTTCGTCCTGCTGGCCGCGATCCCGGTGACCGCGCTGCTCGCCGGGTTGCTGGGCGGCATGTGGATCTTCGTCCAGGTCCTGGTCGATGTCGGGCTCTTCGGCTATGTGGTCCATCTGCGGCGGGCCGCCCAGTCCGAGCGGCGGCTTCGTGCCTCCCGGTTGGCCCGGGACCGGCGGATCGCCGCGGAGCGGGCTGCCCGGCATGCCCGCCGGGCGCCTGGGCTCGGTGCGCTCAGCGGCACGGGCCGGCAGTGGGCGGACGGTAGCGAACCGTTCCGACTGTCCGACCCCGCCATGGTCGATCGCGACGCCGGCGCGGCCCACGGCAGCGTCGGTGAGGGCCATGGGGTCACCACCGCCGAGACAGCGGACCTTCGGGAGATCGCCGAGGCAGCCGCCGCGGGTACCGCGACAGCCGGTGGCACACGGCAGCCGTGGGTCGTCGACGGCGTGGTGGTCGACGGTGCGGTCGTCGACGGTGCGGTGGTCGACGGTGCGGTGGTCGACGGCCGGGTGGCTGATGGCCTTGCTGACAACGGAACCGCGGTCGAAGGGTCCGCTCAGGCCGTGGCCGATACCGACGAGTTCGAGGATGCGGCGAATGCCGAACAGGGCTTCGGTCAGGGGTCGGGGACGCCGGGAAACGGGCGTCCGGCCACCCGATCGGGAGCACGGCCGAACACATCCAGGCCAGGGAGGGTGCAGGTCAACCCGCCGGGAACGCACGGCGGTCTCACCGCCGGGCCTGCGGCATCCGGTTCGCAGCAGCCCGAGCCGCGGACCGAGGATCCGGACGATCTCGACGAGTTGCTGCGTCGGCACGCGGTCGGAAGCTGACCGCCCGGCCCGGCGGTGGATGCAACGAACCGGGCTCCGCGAGGTTGCGGCCGTTCCGCGTATCCGTCGGATGTGTGGGAAACTCGACATCGTGGTGCGTCGTTCATGATTGCCGGTCGTTCATGATTGTCGTCTTCGGCGGGGTTCAGATTGACAGCTGTGATATTCGCCAACCCCGGTTCCGTGAGAGTGACGTGCCCGACGTCGAACGGCGAACCGCCGAGGTGCTGACCCAGCTGCGCCCACGACTGCTGGTCGGTGCCGCGGCGTCCGGAGCGGACCTGGTGGTGCTGGACGCCGCGCGTTCGAGTGGGCTGGGTGTGCGGGTGGTGCTGCCGTTCGACGCAGCTACGTTCCGGCGGACGTCGGTCCGTGACCGTGGGCCGGTCTGGTGCGACCGGTACGACCGGTTGATCGGCTCGCTGAAGTCGGGTGAGCTGGAGATCCTCGGTGAGGTTGAGGACGGTGAGGTATATCACCGGACGAACACACGGCTGCTCGAACGTGCGGCGCGGCTGCGGCTCATCCCAGCCGAGGAGATTGTCGTGCTGGTCCTGCGTCCGGTAGGCCCGTACCGGGCGTCGGTGACCGATGACCTGGTCGACAAGGCCAAGGAGGCGGGCCTGCCCGTGGTCGAGGTGTCGACGCTCGGCTGATGTGTGGACCTTCGAGATCCGGTCCGCTCCACTCGCGGATGCCGGGGGCGACCACGGCGTGACGCTGACGGATGGACCGGTGCCCCGGGTCATGCCGGCGGGGTGGGGTCGGCCAGTGCATAATGCTCTTGTGACCATGCGCGCGCCGAACGCCCTCGAGCTGTTCGTCGAGGCTGCCGCGTGCGCCACCGCGGGGGCCTGTTGTCGGTGCCCTCGCGTGCGCTGACGTCCGCCTTGTCGTCCCGACGTCCCCCGTCCGGCATTTCCGGCCGATGGTGTGCGCGAGGGGCCATCGCCTGAGAAGTTCGGTTAGCCCCGGCTTGCCCTGTATGCGTCAGGTCGAAGTCGACCTGCTCTGACCTGGCCGTTGTCGCCTGACCTGCGTTCCAAAGCGCGGTCGGCGGTCGGCGGTCGGCGGTCGCTGCGAGGCGGGCCAGCATCCCGGACGTCTCGTCGCTACTTGTTCCGCCGCCTGTCATCGCCGACGAGCGCAAAGGGGCGTCACAGTGAGTAATGACCATCGTGGTCGGTGGACCGGGGTTTCCGGTGTCCCTGGATCCCAGGAGCGGACGTTCGAGGAGTGGACCTCGCAGTTGCGGACGGCAGGATTCCGGCTGTGCCCTGGCAGTTTTGCCGTGCCGGTGGAGCTGCGCGGACTGCGTCCGGACGGATTCGGATTCCAGCTGCGGTGCCGCGGCGTACGGGTGACACTGGCGTTGTTCCGTCCAGGACGTGAACTGTGGCAGGTGCCGGTCTGGGACCCGAAATGGAGCCCGGAGGAAGGTCTGTCGCTCTGGGTCAACCACCCGCCGGCCCGCCCGTTGACGGGATACCGGGCTTTCGGCCATCCGGACTTGTCCGCGTGGGATACAGACAACGTTGTGTCCGATTTTAATCAATGGGAAAACAATGACATACCGGATGGTGCTCGCATGGTGTTCGACCGCGAGGAAAATCCGGATCATCAGGTTGTCTTCGACGGTGCGCGGGAATACGGCTGGCGTGGCCACGAAGCCGGGCTGCTGCGGCCGGCAGCCGCTGCGAGGTTGTTCGCCCACCTGCTGGCCGAGGCGGATGCGGCTACCGAGATCGACGCCGGCATGGTCCTGGTGCCGAGGGCAAGGGCAGGGGGCCCACGCCTGACCCGGGCCACGGCGCAGTAGTTGGCCAAAGAGTGGGCGATCATGGTCCTTCCCGCCCGCTCGGAGGCCCCGGACTGTTCAGGGGCCGCCCACCACACCCGTCCAGGCCTGGGGTAAGCTTCAAGAACTTCCAGGGGGTGTAGCTCAGCCTGGTAGAGCGCCTCCCTCGCACGGAGGAGGCCAGGGGTTCGAGTCCCCTCACCTCCACCCATATCGGCAGGTCAGGGCTTTGATCAGGAAAATCTGATCAAAGCCCTTGATCGTTTGTCCGTCATTCGTCCGTCGGACTGGACGTCAGGTAGTGAGACTTTTCATCACCATCTGGCTGTGACCCTCACCACAGGGCACGCTACGCGGGGCTGACACGAAAATAACGTGCACCCGGTCATGGGCAAGCCGCTGCGATGGGCTCGAAGCGGAGGGTGAGGCCGAGACGGTTGGCCTCCTTGATCATGCGTCGCATGGTTCGTTCGGGAGTGCGTGCGGAGAGGTGGTCAGCACCGAGCTCGCGGTAGGGAACCGTGTCATGCAGGATGTGCCAGATCGCGATGGCCAGTTTGTGCATGACTGCGGCCAAGGCCCGTTTGCCACCTCTGCGGGTGGCGATGCGGCGGTAGAACACAGCCAGGTACGAGGTCTTGTCTTTGATGGCCGACATCGCTGCAACTCCGAGGAGCCGCTTGAGGTGGCTGTTGCCCGCTCGGGTCCGTCCGGACTTGTTCACCCCCGCTGACTCGTTCTGTCCCGGGCAGACGCCGATCCAGGAAGCGAGGTGGCCGGCGGTCGCGAACGGGGCCATGTCGCCGCCGGTCTCAGCGATGATGATCTCGGCGGCGAGGCGGCCGATTCCCGGGATGGTGTCGAGGTTGTCCAGGTCCTGCTGGTGATCGGTCAGCATGGCGGTGACCCGCGCGTCGAACGCGGCAACGATGCCGCGGAGACGATCGATCTCGTCCAGGTAGTGGCGAACCATGAAGGCGTGGTGGTCGGTGAACTCGCCGTCCAGCGCCTCGACCAAGGCGGGAATCTTCTGGCGCGCCTTGCCGCACGCGAGGTCAGCCAGGCGGTTGGGGTCCCGTTCCCCGCCGAGCAAAGCGGTGAGGATCGCGCGGCCGGTGGCCCCGGTGACATCGCTGATCACCGAGGTGAGCTTCATGCCGGTGTCTTCCAGTTCCTTCTCCAGCCGCTGGGCTTCTCGCCCTACCGCGCGGACGATCTCGGTCCGGCGACGGGTCAGATCCCGTAGTTCCCGGATCTCGCAGGCCGGCACGAAGGAGGCCATGACCAGGCCGGAGGCGCCGGCCCGGGCGAGGAACGCCGCGTCGCTCGGGTCGGTCTTGCGGCCGCGAATGCCTTTGAGGTGGGCGGGATTGACCAGCATCAGGTTCAGATGCGGCTGCAGGGTGTAGTAGATCGAGCGCCAGTAGTCGGAGGTTGCTTCGATGACCACTACCTCAACCCGGTGTTCCTGCAGCCAGGCCAACAGCCGCAGCACCTCGGTGCGGGTGGTGCCGAATCGTTCAGTCTCCAACGTCCAGTTCCCCGGCCGTGTCGGGCTCGGCGTGCGCGCGCAGGCGAGGAGGAACCGCTTGCCCAGGTCCACCCCGGCGGACCGTAGATGGATGACCTCGTCCTTGACATCCTGCCGGGACATGGTGTTCTCCCTTCCGCGTGACACGTCCGTGTCCAGCGGGCGGCCCGGAGGGGCCAAGGGAGGAGGCAGAGTCTGACACGCGGGCTCCGGGCAGCGGGCCGCCGCCCGGGCACCAATCCGTAGTTCCCTGACCGGCCCCCATCGCCATCCTGTCAAAACGAGCTCATCGGCATCGCAGACCCAGCGGCTGACCGGGACACCCAGTCCATTTTCCTGCACCCATAGTGATCAGCACGGCGATCTCGCCCTCCTGTCAAGGGCTGGCGGGGCGCGGCATGTCGGGGTGAGTAGGCAGCGAAGCCCCGGTAGATCGGGGTGTCCTCCAAAGACGCCCTTACCCCGGGAGCTCCGCTGTCTACCAAGTCTGTCATCACTCGTGTCATCGAGGTCGCCGCGGGTCGGTTCGCGCCGGGTCACCTTGGGGAACCGACCCGGATCATCCCGTTCGAGATGGTCGACGCGGTCCTCGCCGAGACCGGGAAGTTCGAGCAGCGGGTGCGGGACCTGCCCGCGCGGGTGGTCGTCTACCTGCTACTCGCGGCCGGCCTGTTCGAGGGACTGGGCTGGCGGAAGGTATGGGGCCGGCTCGTCGCCGGCCTCGCCGGCCTTGAGGTTGCCGATCCGTCGGGCGCCGCGCTGTGGCAGGCCCGCCTACGACTGGGTGTCGCGCCGCTGCGCGCGCTGTTCGAGTTGCTGCGCGGCGCGTCGGGTGCCCCCTCGACCCGCGGGGTGTTCTGGCGCCGGCTGCTGGTCATCGCACTCGATGGAAGCACGCTGACCTGCGCGGACGGCACGAAGAACCTGCGCCGGTTCCTCAAGGGCGCCGGGAACCACGGCGGCACCGGCTACCCGCAGGTCCGCCTGGTCGCGCTGGTCGCCTGCGGAACACGCACCCTGGTCGACGCGATGTTCGGGCCGACCAGCGCCGGCGAGACGGCCTACGCCGCCACCCTGGCCGCCCGGGCGCTGCACACCGGGATGATCGTGCTCGCGGACCGCGGGTTCGCCGGCACCCCGACGATCAAGGCGATCGCGACGACCGGCGCCGACCTGCTCATCCGGGTCACGGGCAACCGGCAGCTACCGGTGCTACGGACACTGCCCGACGGGTCGTGGATCTCGCGGATCGGCCCAGTCGAGCTCCGGGTGATCCGCTGCGAGATCACGGTGACCACCACCGACGGCACCCGGCGCACCGAGCACTACCTGCTGGTCACGACCGTGCTCGACCCATCGGTCCCGGCCGCCGAACTGATCCGCCTCTACCATGATCGCTGGGAGGTGGAGACGGCGTTCCTTGAGCTGAAGTCGACCATCCTGGGCGGCGCGGTCCTGCGCTCGCGTACCCCGGACGGCGTCGAGCAGGAGATCTACGCCCTGCTCGTGACCTACCAGGCGATCCGGATCGCGATCGCCAACGCCGCCCTGAGCGACCCGGCCCTCGACCCCGACCGCGGCAGCTTCACCACCGCCCTGCAGACCGCCCGCGACCAGGTCATCAAGGCCGCCGGCGTGATCGACGGCGAGACCGTCGACCTCGTCGGCGTCATCGGCTGCGCGGTCCTGGCCGACCTGCTCCCCGACCGGCGCCTGCGCATCAGCCCCCGCGTCGTCAAACGCGCGATCTCCAACTACGCCGCCAGCACCGCCAAAGGCCGACTTCACGGACCCAGCCACAAAGCCACCCTCAGCGTCGACATCCTCGCCCCGACACCTTGACAGAGACCACCCCCGCCAAACTTCACGACATTGTGCCTGGCCCTGAACTACAGCGGGCCTTACGCACCCACCACGTGCGCCCGCCTGCCCGCACGGCGCCGCGGGGTTGGGGCCCGGCCTCCGCCTGGCCGGCGCGGCGAATCCTGCACGGCACCCCCAAGCGCCCCAGCCGCCCCCCGGGGCGGCGCGGGCACCCCGTCACCCCAGCCCGGCCCATAGCGAACCGGGCGCCGCGATCCAGACCTCGAACGAGACCTGAACAGGCGCCCTCACCAGCAACGATTGCCCTGCGCCACGGCAACCGATCGCGCTGCGTTACCACGGAATGTGACGGAGACTAGCGCCCGACGAAGGGAGACGATCATGTCGCATGGCACCAGCCGGCCGAGTTGGTCGTCGTCGAGGCGGCAGCGGGACGCCGGCCCCGCTGACCGCAGCGCGTCCCGGCCGCCGGACTCCCAGGTCTGATGCCAGCTGTAGGCCGACTTCCGGGACACCCGCAGCCCATCGGCCACCGCCGGTGGCGACATCCCGTCGGCGAACAGGTCCGCGGCCAGCAGCCGGACGTGTTCCCGTCGTGCACGATCGGCGGCGGTCAATCCACCGTCATCCGGATACCTCATCCGCCCGGGGTACCCCGCGAGACCCAGCCACTACCCCACAAGTTCAACGTCAGTAATGGTCTTTAGCCCTCGGCGGGCCACACCGGGTGGCGGGGATCCCTGACCGGCGGCGGCGGGCCGGCATGCAAAACACCAGGTGAAGGGCCCGGTGAAGCCTTCTGGCCGCGTTGCAACGACAGACACCCGCAACATTGCTGTGCTCCAGGTCACAGACAGCTGGGCAGTCCGGCCGGATGCGGGCTCCGAACTACGACTGCGAGGGCAGCCAGAACAGCAGGATTCAAGAGATGAGCGGGGCTGGTACCATGTCCATGATTCCTTTTCAGGT
>NZ_CADDZT010000095.1:0-925 GCF_902812655.1 Candidatus Frankia meridionalis
CCCCCACATCCCGCGCAGGAAGGTACGACAGACTCCGCCCGGCGAATGCCACCGCTCTGCGGCGGGTTGCCCCGATAGGGGCTTCCCGGCCGCTGACACACCCACCGACTACCGGCCGACCACCCTGCCCCCGCAGACGCCCCGCAGCCGCCATCGTCGCGGCGTCTGGCACCGGGCACCTTCTCGGATACGGGGTCCGTGCAGCGAACCACCCCCGGCGCCGGCGACCACAGGTCGCCGAAACCCTAGGGATTTCCCCGAAGCGCCGGAGCGCCGTCCTGTGGTCTCGTCAACCCTGTCACCGTCCTGCTGTTCCTTGGCTGCGTGGCTAGCCCTGTCCCTGACCGCTGTTGGGGGCCGGGCCGGCTGTGCCCGGGCGGCGGAGAGACGACCGCGCCCCGGGGGGAAACGTACCTATGACGTCGATCCCAGCAGGCGACCCCGGGGCGGTGCGAACCGGTATCCACGTCTTCCTGCTCGACGGTTTCCGCCTCTGCGTGGACCAGCGGCTGACACCGGTGCCGTTCGCCGCCCAGCGGCTGGTCGCGCTGCTCGCGTTGCGGGCTCGGGAGGTGGCCCGTTCGGAGGTGTCGGGAACACTGTGGCCCGAGGCCAACGAGGCGCAGGCAAACGGCTGCCTACGGACGGCCTTGTGGCGGCTGCGACGCACAGAGCGGACCCTCGTCACCGCGACGCCCACTCATCTCGGCCTGTATCCCGCGGTACGGACGGACGCCAACGAGACGATCGCGTATGCGCGGCGGCTGCTGGAACCGTCCGACCAATTCAACGGATGCCGGCTCCATCCGCAGCCACTGCTCGGGATGCTGCTGCCTGGCTGGTACGACGACTGGGTTGTCTTCGAGAGGGAGCGACTTCGTCAGCTCACCCTGCATGCGCTGGAGTCCCTCGCCGACCGACTACT
>NZ_CADDZT010000095.1:962-6537 GCF_902812655.1 Candidatus Frankia meridionalis
GGACGCCGCCTACGGTGCGATCCACGCCGATCCGTTGCGGGAGAGCGCGCACCGGACGCTCATCCGCGTCCATCTCGCCGAAGGGAACGGGTATGAGGCGCTGCGCACCTACCGTTCCTACGCAGATCTGCTCCGCCGTGAACTCGACATTCCCCCGTCGATGCAGCTGACATCGTTGATCAGGCCTACGATGCCATGAGCCGAGGCAACCGGGCGTGGCAACGGTGGACCGACAACCCGGCAGGACGGGTGACGGGCCACTGACGCGCGGATGATGGGCCCGGCTGCATCATGCAGCGTGACCCACTTTGACGGCGTTGAAGACGGGCAGTCATTACGCTCCGGGCTGCTCGTGCTCGCGGTCTGGGTCGGACCCGACGGTCGCATGCTCGCCCGCCTGCGGATGACCCGCGACGTGGCCGCCCCCGAGGAGACCCTCGTCACCACCGCGTCCCGACACGAGACCCTCGACGAGGTCCGGGCCTTCCTCGACTCCTTCGCCGACCTGGAAACCTGAACCGGTCCAGGCAAGAGACGGGCGCCGGCCACGGCGAACCGAACCCCTTGGGCCGCTCGCGCTCGACCGCGCGACGACGGAACTCCGGTGGGTGAGGAGCGGGCACGTGGACATCCTGCCTGGTGGCCGAGGCCACATCAGACAAGGTGTCCGTGCTGAGGGGTCAAGCTCACCCGGCCACGACCAGATGGTCAAGCGCCTTGTCGGTCAGGACGATGAGCCTGCGTCGGCCGCCGTCGGGATGCGGTTGGCGGCGCACATAGCCACGCATTTCCAGGTCGTCGACCATCTGGCCGGCGGCTTGCTTGGTTACGCCCAGCCGGTCAGCCAACTCCGTCCCGGTCGCGCCGGACCCGCGTAGGGCCTGGAACACCATCCCGCGCACCGGCCGCAGGTCGGCGTACCCGGCTGCGTCCACCCTGCCGACGAACTCGGCGACCACGACCTGGAGATGCGGACTTGCATGATTCTTGATCTCCTTGGTCACGGCGACCGTTTCTCGGCCGTCATCCTTATGACGGACCCCGACCAGAGACTGTGACCGGGCTGATGAACTGGAACGTCGACGACAGTTTGGCCAGGAGTTTCGAGGAGAACCGGACACGCCTGAAGGCGGTGGCATACCGGATGCTGGGCTCGACGAACGAGGCCGAGGACGCGGTGCAGGAGGCGTGGCTGCGCCTGAGCCGCAGCGATACAGCCGTCATCGACAACCTCAGCGGCTGGCTGACGACGGTTGTCGGGCACGACCCACAGCCGGACGCCGATCGCACCCACCGTTCGCGCCCAGTCCACTCTCACGAGGACGGGCGCTCTCCTCCGCCAAGGTCTGCCAGAAGGACCCGGGCGCATCGGCCAGCGCCGCCAGGCGGACGCCGCGTAACCGCTCGACGTCATCGGGCGCGATTCGACGTACGTTGACCGTCACGCTCATGTCAACGACGACCGGAGCGCATCGCTTTCAGCGAGGATGCTGAAGGCCTTGAAATCCTCATCCGCCCGGCACGGCCGGACAGGTCCCGGACGGGGATCTCGCCCCGCTTCGCGGGCTCCGCGATGCCACCGGGGACGCCTTCGTGGCTGACGTCGCGCTGCGCCTGGGAGCAGGGTCCTACCTTCGAGAGCCGCCTGCACCTCATACCGGTCGATAGGACCTGGGCACCGTAGCCGTACATCTCATCGGCGAACGGACCGATCCGACGAAAAGCAACGGAATCCATCAAGAAGACCACTTTACGCCTACATACGGAGCACTACTTCAAATGGGATTATGTACTTGTTGTGGTCAGTTAGACGATCAGGGCAGACTTTTGATCTTCTTCCAAGGAGGAACCGGGTGGGAATCCCACTCCATGAGCGGATCCTCGATTCGATCGAGGCATACTTCGCGCTCTCACCACAGATGCTGGCGCTCTCCCTGGATGCGGTGCAGCCGGAAACCGGCCGGCCGGCCACACGCCTGTCACTCACGGCGGCACGTGAGTTCGCCATGGATCCCACCGCACCGGCTACCGCTGGAGATGCAATCTGGTCCCAGCTTGTCCGACTGGCGAGCGAGAAGAAGGAGCCCTGGGACCTGGCTGTCATCTGGATGATGGCCCCGGGTCTTCGTCGGATCTGTCGCCGGTGCCGTCGCTACAACCCGGCCATGGACCCTGGTGAGCTTGAGTCCGAGGCTGTCGCCGGACTCGTCGAAGCCCTCCAATCGGCCGAGCCGGAACGGGAGGGGCTCGGCAGCTGGCTGTGGTGGACCACCTACCGGCATGTTCAGCGAGCATGTTCACACGCACGCAGGGAAACACCGACAGCCGACATAGAACTAGTCGGAAATCTCAAGACACACGAATATGATGAATCTCGGTCGACCGCACCAACGCTCCGCCTGGTCGACAGCGTCGTTCCGGTCGCCGAGGAGTTGGACACGGTGGGACGCGCTTCCCTGGAAGGAGAGCGACTGGGCGCCCTCGCGCACCGACTCGGACTCGATCAGACCCTCAGCACTTCAGATCTACCGGCGGGTAAAGCGGCATGACCAGCCGACCACTGACATTTCCTGAGCTGTTCGAGCTTCCAACCGTTGTTGATCTCCGAACAGCTGCGCGCGCCGTCGGGATTTCGATCAACACGGCCTACAAGTTGGTACACTCCCAGCGATTCCCCTGCCCGGTCATGCGGCTCGGGTGGCGCTATCAGGTATCGACAGCGGGCTTACTGAAAGCCCTCGGGATCGAGGGACCTGGCGTCCACCTCGACGACGTCCAACGCGGGGCGAATTTCGCGCGAAGATTCATCTGAAAAACCACCATCAGGCCGTACCCAGAGAACCGGAGCACCACAGTCAGCATATAGGCGCCACCGCGGCCATCCATTGATCATCGAAGGCTGAGCGCAGGAGCGGCGAGCGAGGTGATTCGCCTGCTCGACCGACTGTTCATGGCCGGGCCTGCCGAAGTACTCGGCAGGCCCGGCCAGCGTTGTCGCAGCCGGCGGAAAACCGCTGGTCCGGGCCACGAACCACGAGTCATGGCCCTGAAGCCGAGCAACCCGAGGGTTATTTCTCATAGCCAAGTATGTCGATTTCACACCGTGGTCCGTTCACCCCACGTACCAGCACAGCCTCCACCACATGGCATGCGGATACTGGTTTCATCGGGTCGGTCTTCGAGCAGCACCCGACTCTTACTGGTGGAGGAACCCACCGTGGCTTTCACAAGCGCCCTCGCCGAACTTGTCCCAGATCGGACATTCGCCAGGACTATCGCCCTGGCTCACCGCCGGTTCGAACCGATACTCGGCCGGATCTGTGAGTTTGTTTCCGCCGACCAGACGGCCATGGACATCGGTGCCTGGTACGGGCCATGGACCCACTGGTTGTCACGCCGTGCCCGCAGTGTCGTGGCGGTCGAGGCAAACCCCGAGCTGGCCGCCTTTATCAGCCGCACCGCCCGGCTAAATGTACGAGTCGTGGCAAAGGCCGCCTCCGACAGGGAAGGCATCGCGGAACTGTGGCTGCCGGAAGGTGGCCGAGGCACCGAGGGGCGTGCCTCCTTGTCACCACTCGGCCCAGGTCACACGGTAAAAGTCAAAACAATCCGCCTTGATAGGCTTGACGTCGATAACGTTGGCCTGGTGAAGATCGACGTGGAGGGACACTAGCTGCAGACGCTCAAAGGCGCCGAGGGAATCATCCACCGGTGGCGTCCCAAGCTTGTTGTTGAGATCGAGGATCATCGGTCTCCAGCCGCCGCGACCCTGGAGTTGTTGGAAAGCTGGGATTACCAGGATTGGTTCTTCCAGGGTAAGCGGATGCATCCCCTTACCGGATTCGACCTTGTCGCCCACCAAAAGGCGATGACCGGAGCAGCCCACCATGGCTATCTCCAGACGGTCATCACCGGCACCGGCGCAGAATACATCAACACCATCCTGTTCATCCCCAACAGTGGAGCAAGACCCTGACCTTCTACGAGCATGCGGAAGATCCAGGCGGAACATGAACCATCCCCAGTACCAGCCGATCCATTCCAGAGTGGCGAGTTCGATGTCGTCAAAGCTGCGCCACTGGCCCTTGTTCCGGACGAGTTCGGTCATGTACAGTCCATTTGAACCCGCCCAGCACAATGCACCCCGAGAGTACGAAATCATCAACCGACACGAACACATGTTCAGTACTTCGGGTAGGACCCGCGCCGACGGTGAACCTCGTGACCGTGGGTATGGGGATCGTGGTCGGCTTGACGTTCCTGTGACCCTTGCGCTGAGCGGCCTCGGTCGGCACTTTCCTTGAGAACGCGGGGTGGTACTGGGCGGTAGCCGCCGGTCTACCGGGGAGGAGCGTGTGGCAGCCGCGCGGCCAGCACGTCGAAGTGCCGCTGGGCAGACCACGCTCGCCGGTCGCCGATGACGTAGATCCGCCGCTTGGCTCGGCTTACCGCCACGTTGAGCAGGTTCGGTTTGCTCGCCGCCCAACGCTTGGCACCAGGCCGGGCTGGATCGCCGCCGAGGACCAGGACGACGACGTCCGCCTCCTTTCCCTGGGCGGTATGGACGGTTCCGGCGACAAGTCCGGGATACCGGTGGGCGTACGGTGCGACGTTTCGGGCTATGTCCCGGAACGGCGCTATGATCATCACCTCGGACATGTCGTGGCCGACCCGAGCCAAGGCCGCCAGGATGCGCTCGACCTGCTGTCCTTCGGCCGGCACCCAGTTGCCGTGGGACTCGTCCGACACCACGTCGATCCACTTCGACTCGGGCAGCGTGGGAAACGACGACGCGAATCGGCTCGCGGCCGCCGGGGACGTGGCGGAGATCATGAGGCCTTCGTAGACGGCGTCGTTCACCACCCCGAACATCGGCTCGTCGCAGCGGCGGTGCACGGTCAGCGGTGCTCCGACCCAGATGGGCTCCGTGTCGCCCGGTAGCCAGGTGCCCAACGGGTTCAACCGGTCCGCGAGCGCCTGGACGGAGGTGCGGGCCGGCAGCCACTGCTCGTCGACGCCGTGGTCTCTGCGCAGCATCTGTTCGACCCGGAACGGCAGGGTCGACACCGGCTCGAGTTGCAACGGATCACCCACGATCACCGCCCGCCGGGTCCGCCAGAGCGCGCCGACGGCGACCTGGGGGCTTGCCTGCCCGGACTCGTCGATCAGCAGCCAACCCAGGTCCTCCCTCCCCAGGTGGGAGAACAGGCGGGCGAACGACGCGAACGTCGTGGAGACGACCGGTACGACGAAGAACAACGCCCGCCACGCCTCCCGTGCGGCGGCGGGCGAGATGTCTCCGGGCGCGGACCCGCCGACGACGTCCATCGCAGCCTGCAGGCTCTGCCGCATTTCCCGCGGCGCGTGCCGCAGGAACGCCTTATGCAGTCGAAGTGCGGCGAAAAACAGCCCCGTGCGCGTCGCGTTCCATGCCGGGTCGGTCCACGGGGCGGTCCGCTCCCGTCGGTGGCGGTTGGTCCACCAGGTCGGGTCCGGAAACTGTTCGCCCAGCGGACCGCTGGCTTCGTCGAGACGGCGGGTGAGTAGGTCCAGTTCCTGGCGGAGGCGGCGTGCC
>NZ_CADDZT010000095.1:7070-10280 GCF_902812655.1 Candidatus Frankia meridionalis
CCGCTTGGGTCGCCCACGCGAGGTGCGTCTGCCGGGCGAGCATCTGGAACGTCTCGTCTCGTGCGGCCTGGGTAGATGCCGCGGCGGCCAGCGCCCGACGGAACTCGGCCACCTCCGACGACCAGGACTGAGGCGGCGGTGAGGCCTCGTAGCCGCGCAGAATCGCCATCATCGCAGGTCGGGCGGCTGCTGCGACGGGAGCCGGCGCCGGGCCCGCTGGCCGGCCGACCGGGGTCGGCGGTGATCCGGCGCGGCCGGTGGGCGGTCCCGGCGCGGCTGCCCTCCGGCCGTACCAGAAGTCGCTGACGAACCGGCCGCGAAGCTCCTTGTTGCCCAGCCGCCCGGCGACGAGCGCCCACGCGGCGGCGGGCGGTTCGACTCCCTGTGGCAGGGGCTTATTGACCAGCAGAGCGTCGGCTACGGTCGGGAAGTAGTCCAGCCGCGCTGCTTCGGCCACCCACGACTCGTCGATGGCGTCCCGGGCCGGGATCTCCTCTGTCACGTTCGCCACCGCCCCGTTGTTGGCTGAGGCGACGACCATCTCGAAACCAGTGAGCGTCGGGTTCCATTCGTGGACGACGCGGCTGTACTCACCGGTCATCCAGCGATGACGCTGCCCGGTAAACGCGTCCCCCGGCTTGGCCAGCTCGGCCAGCCGCCGGGCCCGTTCGACCACGACCGCGGCAACGACGTCACGCAACATCGTCGTCTTGCCCGTCCCCGGCGGCCCGTTGACGGCGAACAGGCCGCCGTCGGGACCGGCCATTCTCAGCACACCGTTGACGGCGAGCTGCTGGCCGAGCGCCAACGGATGATCGGAGCTGCTGGGCCAACGACCCAGCGGCACCTCGGCCGGCGCGGTCGCGCCGAGCACGACCTCGACTCGCTCCCGGACGTCCACCCTGGCGGCCGTGTCGATCTCGGCGTTCGGACGCAGATACTCTCGCAGCACGGTGCCGACCGATCGTCCTGCCTGTTCGGCCACCCTGCGCAGGTCGTGCGCGACCATGCTGTTGAGGAAGTCGTGGGTCTCGGAGCCTTCACCGGCCTCCGACACGGCCGTGCTGCTGACACGGATCTCCGCGTACGGGAACAGACCTGCGACCTCGGTAGCCACCGCTGCGGAGTCCCGGCACGCCCACAATGTCCGCAGGTCGATCTGGGGCCGTGTCGAACGGCCGTCCGCGTCGCAGGGGTCCTCAGGCTGGACGACGAACGGACTGAGCAGTCGCTCGAAGCCAGGCGCTACGCCGGTAGCGGTGCTATCGGCGGTCAGCCGCGCGTGCACCTCGGGGCTACGCCGCGCCGCCCGTCCAGTCTCCGACGCGCAGGATGACAAGGTCACGGAGTCCGGCAGCGGATGCCCAGTGCTGTCCACAACAAATGCCGCCAACGCGCTTTCCCCGCCCGGACGTTCCTCGAAGCTCTCGGCGTCCGAGCCGAAAATCTGTGTGAGCAGCCCGTAAACCGACTCGAGCGAATACACACCCAGGAACACGACATGCCGCCAGACCAGGCCTCGCCGCAGACGCTCACGGGCTAGCTCGTGGCCTGGCTGCCAGGGAAGCGGTTCATCCGGACCAAGCGTGTACACCCGCCGTTGCCTGCTGGCCTTCTCGACCGAAGGTGGGGTGAACGCCTCCACGGCACCCCAGAACCGGATGATCGCGGCACGATCGGTTGCGATCTCCGTCACCGGCTCCTCGGACGATACGGGCCATATCGGAAGGTCACTGTACCGATTCGGGTACGGACAGCATCAACGACCGTGCTCCAGAGCCAGTAGTCGGTGGGTCCGGGCCGTCCGGGCGGCCATTCGTCGAGTAGCCAGCGGCCCGGGCACACTTGCGTGCCCCGATCCTTCCGGACGACCAGGACACCATCAAGAAGGTAGGGCCGCATGAGGGCGCCACCAGCGACCTATCAGCCCCAACGCCCCGAAAGGATGCGGTTCAGTGAAGACGGCGCCGCACCATCGGCCGATCTTGACCTTGAACAGGACAGCGTCGTCGACGGCCCGGATTCGCTCGTGCGGGGTGCCCGGATCGGCGAACTACTCCCTGGCCTTCGTCAGCAGCGGGTGGCTGATCTGGTCGAGCGGGGTGCGGGCCGGCACCGACATCGCCGGCATCGTCCATCTGACAGGCAATCCTTCCCTGCGCCCCGAGCACCGCCGCCGAACGGCCCAGGCGGCCGTCTAACGCCGTTTCGTGCACTTTTACTGACATTGAATTCGTAGGGTGACATCCGGGTCTTGTGGGGTACCCCGGGTGTATGAGGTATCCGGATGGCGGTGGATTGACCGCCGCCGATCGTGCACGACGGGAAGAAGTCCGGCTACAGGCCGCGGACCTGTTCGCTGGTGGGACGTCACCGCCGGCGGTGGCCCGGCGGCTGCGGGTGTCGCGGAAGTCGGCGTACGCCTGGCATCAGACGTGGGAGACCGACGGTCGGGACGCGCTGCGCTCGGCGGGGCCGGCGGCGCGGTGCCGCCTCGATGAGGAGCAGCAGGCCCGGCTGGCAGACGAGTTGGACCGGGGGCCGGCGGCGCACGGCTGGACGGTTGACCAGCGGTGGACCCTGGCCCGGATCGCCACGCTGATCGCCCGGCTGTTCGGGGAGTCCTACACCCTGACCGGGGTGGACAAGCTGCTGCACCGCATGGGGTATTCCGCGCAGCGGCCGGTGCACCGGGCGGCGACGAGGTCGGCGGGTGTGCCCTCGAAGACGATCCGGCCGCCGTCGTGGCCGGCGCCGGGGCCGAGATCGATGATCCAGTCGGCGTGCGCCATGACCGCCTGGTGGTGCTCGATGACGATGACCGACTTGCCGGAGTCGACGAGCCGGTCGAGCAGGCCGAGCAGCTGCCCGACGTCGGCGAGGTGCAGGCTGGTGGTCGGCTCGTCGAGGACGTAGACGCCGCCGTTGGCGGCCAGGTGGGTGGCCAGCTTGAGCCGCTGCCGCTCGCCGCCGGACAGCGTAGTGAGCGGCTGGCCGAGGCTGAGGTAGCCGAGCCCGACGTCGGCGAGCCGGTTGAGGATGGCGTGCGCGGCCGGGGTGCGCGCCTCGCCGGCGCCGAAGAACTCCTCGGCCTCGGTCACCGACATCGCGAGCACCTCGCTGATGTCGCGGCCGCCGAGGTGGTGGTCCAGCACCGATGCTCCGAACCGCTTCCCCTCGCACTCCTCGCAGGTGGTGGCGACGCCGGCC
>NZ_CADDZT010000095.1:10338-11622 GCF_902812655.1 Candidatus Frankia meridionalis
GCCGGCGCCGTTGCAGTTGGGGCAGGCGCCCTCGGAGTTGGCGTGGGGACGACTCAGCCCCGGCAACCCGTGGGGTCCGGGGTGTCGTGCTAGCATTGCTATCAGGAGGTGGTCCAGATGGCGGCTGTCAGCATCCGAGACCTCGACGACGGCGTGCGGGAGAGGCTGCGCGTACGGGCGGCGCGCCACGGCCGTTCGATGGAGGCCGAGATCCGCGCGATCCTCGCCGAGGCGGTCAGCGAGCCCGAGGACGCTGCCGGTCTTGCTCAGACCCTGCTCGCCCGGTTCGGCGCGCTTGGTGGCGTCGATCTTCAGCTGCCGGTGCGGACCCAGGCACCGCGCGCAGCGGACCTGTTCACGTAACCGGACGCCACCCTTACAATGATCGTTCTCGATACCAACGTCATCTCCGAGCTCATGCGCGCAGCACCAGCCGACCGCGTCGTAACGTGGGTAACCAGCCGACCCGGTGACGCCTTGAACACGACCTCGGTGAGCCTAGCTGAGGTGCGTTATGGCATCGTCCGACTGCCGGTCGGTCGCCGCCGCGAGCTGCTGCTGGCGGCCGCGGACGACGTCTTTGCGGTATTCCGGGATAAAGTCTTGCCCTTCGACGCCGCGGCGGGCCGCCACTACGCCGACGTGGTGGTCGAGCGTGAACAAGCCGGGGCTCCGATCAGCGGCTTCGACGCCCAGATCGCGGCCATCTGTCGATCCCGCGACGCGGTGTTGGCCACCCGCAACACCAGCGACTTCACTGGCCTGGGTCTGGAATTGGTCAACCCCTGGGGCTCCGATGTTTTGCCCGCCGAGCAGACCATCACCCGGCGCGATCGAGCGCCCGACTGAGTAAACGCACCGTCATGCTGTGGTGCGGTCCGCGTAGCGTGACCGCTAGTGCCGTGAGGCGGCCGTTTGTAGCGCCGCGGCTGGGCTCGCACGCTGTCGCACGCTGTAGCGTCGCTTGGGCGGTTGATCCCGGAGGGATGGTCGGCAGCTGCAAGACCAGCGGGGTAAACCGCTGCACGCAACAGGTGCGCGAACTACGTTATTCATCCCGGCCTTGTCGATCTTTCGGGCTCAGTCCTTGCGGTCTGTGCGGGTGTAGAGGTTCCGGAGCCACCGGGTTCGACCTTTCCTGCCACCACCATGCCGACCACGACGCCGTCCAGTTCGGCGATCAGCGGTGCCGCGCATCCGACTCCTGGCGACCTGCGGCGACTCCTCCCCCTCCTCCAGAGGAAGGGCCAGGGTTCGGGGCGGAGCCCCACTGTTCTCAAGCTG
>NZ_CADDZT010000095.1:12119-17623 GCF_902812655.1 Candidatus Frankia meridionalis
ATGGCCATGCCCGCGTTCAGGTAGAGACGATGAGCGTCCGTCCGGGTCGGCCCGACGCCTGAGTCCAGCCGGACCTGGTCGCAGCCGAGGCGGCGGGCCTCTGTGAACAGCCATGCGAGCAGACGGCCCGCGTATCCGTGTCGGCGTGCGGATTCGAGTGTTGAGAGATCGTCCACGTAGAGATAGCGACCGAAGGACAGGGCGTGGCCGATGCGGAATCCGGCTACCGCCCGCGCAGCCGGATCGGATGGCTCGAACGCCCCTACCAAGCGGTAGCCCTCAGGTCGCTGGATGCCGTCGACGAGCCGGACGAACTCGCTTTCGGTGTGGATGTTCGTGCGGAGCGTGGCCATCGCGAGGTACGCGGAGCTGGTCGCGGGAGGCAGAATCTCACAAATGTCGGCAGTCACGCGGCACAAGACTAGTACGGCGATCGTCGTTTTGTGATCATAAAAATCTGACTGTCCTCCGCCCCCGGCACCACGTGCGACGCTCCGACGCTCCGACGCTCCGCCGCGGCGAACGGGCGGGGTCCTGTTCGGCGTGGCGTGTGCGGCGCCCCCGACTCGATGCCCTGGATGGCCCGGCTGGTCAGCGTGGGGGTTGCCGCCCCGGGGGTGCGGCCTTGAACACGCACAGACTATTAGCGATGGCCTTCCGGCTCAGCCGGCGTGGGTGCGGAGCCAGGTGTGTCCAGCGTCGGCGACCTGTTTGCGTCTGGTGCGGAGCCGTGGTGGGCCGTAGCGCGCTTCGTACTCCCGAAAGAGTGTCAGCGTGGCGGCTAGCCCGAAGATCGTCTCCCAGGGTGCATATTGCCAGACGGGAAGGCTTTCGAGGAGTACGTGGGTGGCGTGGGATGTGTGTCCGGCCGCGATGAGCCGGGGTGCGAGAAGCGCGGCGTCGACCCAGGGGGCTGCGTGGGATGCCAGTGCCCAGTCGATGACGAACGCTCGGTGGTCGGCGATGAGCAGGTTGCCGGCGTGGAGGTCGGCGTGCACCAGGGTCTTACCGGTGGCGTCGGCGGGGTCGTGAGCCTGTCCCCGTAACGACGGCGGCCGGCCCAGCCAGTCGTAGTAGCCCGACCGGGAAACACTCAGTACTCGACAGGCCACCGCGACGTCCACGTCCAGCTCGACGTCGTCGGCGAGTTCACGGACCAGCCGAAAAGCTAGTTTGGGAGGACGTTCTCCCGGGCAAAGTAAGCCGCCGCCCGCTTCAGGATCTCGTTCTCCATCTCCAGTCGGCGCTTGTCACGTCGCAGCTGGGTCAGTTCGCGTTTCTCGGCACTCGTCAGCCTGGTTTCACTGCTGTTGTCGTCGGCGTCGGCCTGGGCCATCCAGTGACGCAGGCAGGACTCGCTTATCGACAGCTGCTTCGCGAGCGCGGCGACCGATAGCTCGCCGCGGCGGGCGAGCTCGACCGCGCGACGACGGAATTTAGGTGGGTGAGGAGCGGGCACGTGGACATCCTGCCTGGTGGCCGAGACGGTGGATCTCGCCTACCCTTACCGCCGACGAGAGCCGCGCGGACCTGCTAATATAGGTGAATGTTCGGTCTAATTCCAGAGAATGCCCTCGATGAGGTCGGCCGGGAAACGGACATGATAGGTCGCCTCCTGCGCCTCGACTTGATGACCTTCGTGACCGCGGCCGCATCCCTGGACCAGTGGGATCCTGATTTTGGCCGCGGGGTCGACGCCGCGTTCCGGATGGCCGTTTGCCGTCGGTTCGACGAGAGTAGCTCGACGGCCGACATCGTCGAGTTCGTGGCCAAGACGCGCCTGGCCCTCGGGCCGGGCGGGGTCGATCTCGATCCGGGCCTGAGCGAGGCCCTCCTTGCCGACGCAGCCGGGCTGACCGGTCTTTCGCATCCTGGCGCGGACGCCGAGACGACGGTACGGACCAAAGTAGTCCTGATCTCCAGCATCGTCGCCCAGCTCAGCCTCGAGGAGGCGGACATAACCGAGCTGGTCGGCCGAGTCGGCGGCTGACCGAAGCCCGTCGTCCCGCGCCGCGACCGGCCGACCGGTCTGAACCCGTCAGCCGGTCTCGCGGGCAGGTCAGTCGACTGTTTCCTGGTCCGGAACCAGCGTCATGTCTGTATCCAGATGGTCAACGAGATGCGCGACTATGCGCTCGGCGTCCCGCCGGACGAAACCCAACAGCGCCGAACCCCGGGTCTTCAGGCGGTAGAGGCCCAGGTAGTAGCTTCCCATCACCGCCCCGACCCCGGCGGCATGACGAGGCATGCCGGAACCGTCGAGAAACTCGGGCGCCAGCCAACTCCAGTCATGACGGTACCCGGTCGCCCAGATGACAGTCGCGGGGGCCAGGCATTCACCGTCGTCCGTGATGACCTGTCCGCCTGACACTCCGCGGGCTCGGCCCACCAGGTGGACCGCACAATCCTGCGCCATCTGCTGTAACCGGTTGCCGACCACCGGGTCCGAGCCGGTCAGCGCGTCGACGAGGGGAAGTTCGACGGGCGCCGTCATCACGCCGAAAATGCTCATCCACCAAAAGATGTCGCGGCCCAGCACCTGTTGCGGAAGCTCCGGCCTCGGCCGTCCGTGACTCAGCATCACCTCGCGGCCGCCGGCTAGCTCCCTCGCGATCTGAATCCCGCTGTTGCCCGCGCCGACTACCAGCACCGGACCGGCCCCGATCTGGTCGGGGTTGCGGTACTCACTCGAATGCAGCTGCCGCACGCCCACCGGCAACTGGGACCCGAAGGCGGGTATGAACGGCGCGCCGAACGCCCCCGTCGCGATGATCAGACTGCGGGCGATGACGGTGCCCGTCGTGACCTGGACCTCGAACCCGTCGTGGACCCTCCTCACAGCGGTAACCCGGCTGTCCAGCCGGATCGGAATGTCAAAGTGCGTGGCGTACCGGGCCAGGTACTCGGCGATCTCGTTCTTTCCTGGATAACGGTCTGGCGGACCCGGAAATGCGAGACCGGGCAAGGAACAATATCTGGCCGAGGTGAAGGTCCGCAGCGAGTCCCAACGGCGATGCCAGACGTGACCGATCCGCGGTCCGCCGTCGAGGACCGCGAAATCCAGGCCCGGCTGCCGACACAGGTAGTACGCGGCGGCCAGGCCGGCCTGGCCGCCGCCGATCACCACCACGGACATTCTCGTAACCGGCCCGGCCGCCTCCCATGATTCGGTAGGCTCGACACGATCATTTCGTTCCATGCTCATGACCCGCTGACGGGGACGCTGGGGATCGGCTCCACGGACGCGGCGGGTACCCGGGATCGCACGCCCACAAAGGCGAGAGCAGTCGCCGCCAGGCCGAGTCCGACGCTCACCCACATGGCTGCATGCAGGCCGGTGACGAAGGATGACTCCGCGTCGCCGACCAGACGGACGCGAGCCTGCTCAGGCAACGACGCCGCCGCCCGCAACGTGCTCCCCAGCGAGGTCACCGCGCCGTCCGAAAGCCCCTGCACCTTCCCGCTCATCGCGTGCTGGTAGGCCGCGCCGAGCACCGATCCCAGCACGGCGACGCCGAGCGCGGTGCCCATGTGCCGGATGGTGTTCGCCACCGCCGAACCGGCGCCGGCCCGGGCCATCGGGACGACCGACATCGCCGAGGCCATGCCGATCGCGAACGCTCCACCGAATGCGAGCCCGAGGACACCGAGCGCGACCTCGAAGAGGACCAGGGAGGACGACTTGTCGATCAGCACGAAGTACAGGCAGCTGGCGGCGATGCCGAGCCCGCACAATGCGAGTGCCCGGGACCGCCCGCACAAGGACACGAACTGGGCGGCGCGCACACCGGCGATCAGTGAGCCCACCGCGAGCGGCAACATCAGCAGGCCGGTCTCGACCGGGCTGAAGGTCCGGAGCTGCTGGAGGTACAGGGACAGCAGGAAGGTACCGCCGGTCCCGACGAAGAACGAGATGGCGAGGATCACCGAGCCGATCGTGAACAGCCGCTGGCGGAAGAGCTCGAGGTCGAACACCGGGCTCGCCGATCGGCGTTCGACCAGGACGAGGCAGCCGAGCGCGCCGAGCCCGCCCACGATCGGGACGACGACTACCGGCCGTAGCCACGAGGTATGCTCGCCGCCGGCGATGATGCCGTAGACCAACGCGCCGACCCCTGCCGCGGACAACACCACGCCTATGCGGTCGACACGGCGGGGCGCAAGGGCGTTCTCCGGCACGAGCGCGATGATCAGCGCCATGGCGACGACCACGAACGGTACGTTGACCAGCAGTAGCGATCCCCACCAGAACACGCCAAGCAGCCACCCGCCGAGGACCGGGCCGACGGCGATGCCGAGGCGCCCGCGGCGGTCGACCACAGGCCGATCGCGCGGGTGCGCTCGCTCGCGGGAAACGCGCCGGCGATGACCGCCATCGTGCAGCCCGGGATGACGGCCGCGCCGACGCCCATCAGGGCACGCCAGCCGATCAGCTGCAGCGGCCCACTGGACCAGGCCCCCACCAGCGACGCGACGAGGAACAGGCACAGCCCGCCGATCAGGACCCGCCGGCGGCCGAACCGGTCACCGAGCAGGCCGGCTGTGAACAGCAGCGACGCGAACGCGAGCGTGTAGGCGTCCATCGCCCACTGCAACTGCGCGTTGGACGCGTCGAGCTTCTCCTGGGTGGTCGCCAGACCCACCGTCATGACGGTGTTATCTACCGTGGCGATGAACATACACAACGCCATCGCGGCGAGAATGATCCATCGTCTGGGGTTCGGTTCGCTTGTCGTCACTCCGCGTTCCTTCCGTCGTCGCGGGCAGGCCCCTCGGCCTCGTCCAGGGCGTGCCGGAGCACGCGCGCCAGCTCATGCACGTGCGGCGCACGTACGACCGAGTAGTGGTTGCCGGGAATCTCGACGACGCCGGCGTCACCCGGCAGCAGCGTCAGCCAGGCGCGTGCGGTCGCCGCCGTCGCTCCGGCCGTGGCGCGCACGACCCGCACCCGTCCGTCGTAGCCGGCCGGCTGGTGGCCCAGCAGCGCGCGGAAGTTCACGCAGAACCGGCTCACGACCGCGGCGACGGTCGGCAGGTCCACATCGTCGGGCAGCAGGCCGAGCGACCGGGCCCGGTCGCGCAGCAACGGCAGCGCGCCGACCGGCCCGGCCCGGTCCAGCTCCTCGGCGGGCAGGTGCCAGGTCCGGCCGGACAGGCCGGCGAGGTCGCCGGCGAACCAGGACAGCAGGGTGGCGTCGCTGACCTGGCGGCCGGCGCCGGCGCCCGGAGGCTCGCTGACATCGACCATCACGACGAGGTCCACCTCACGGCCGGTGGCCCGGAGCTGGCGGGCCACCTCCAGCGCCACCACGCCGCCCATCGACCAGCCGCCGAGCCGGAACGAGCCGGTCGGGAACGCCTCGAGCACCGTCCCGGCGTAGTGCCGGGCCAGGTCTCCCACCGACACGAGAGGTTCCGTGGTGTCGGGGACCTGCAGGCCGAAGAACGGCTGCCGTTCCCCCGCCAGCGCCGCGAGCTCGGCATAGCACAGGACGTCGCCGCTG
>NZ_CADDZT010000095.1:17896-23426 GCF_902812655.1 Candidatus Frankia meridionalis
GGCGGACGGTCCCCGTCCGGCCGGATCGGGACGAGCGCCCGCCGGTGGTCCCGGTCCGCGGCATCCGGGACGGCCCGGCCGTCGGGACCGACGCCAGCCGTCCCGGTCACCCCGTCGCGCAGCGCCGCGGCCAGCGTCCGGATGGTCGGGCGCTCGAACAGCGTCGCGATCGGAAGCGAGCGACCGAACAGTTGCTTGATCCGCGCCATCAGCCTGATCCCGAGCAGCGAGTCACCGCCGAGGTCAAAAAGCTCGCCGTCACGCTCACCGCCTCGAGCCCGAAGAACTCGCGCCAGATGTCGGCGAGCGCCGACTCGACCTCGTCGGCGGGCCAGGCCGGGCACGCCGCCTCACCGCCGGCCGGTGCGTCCGTCCGCGGCAGGGCGTCCCGGTCAACCTTGCCGTTCCGGCTCAACGGCAGCTCGCCCAGCACCATCAGGCGCCGTGGAACCAGGTAGTCCGGCAGCAGCTCACGGAGCGCGGCGAGCACCTCGTCAGCTTCCCCGCCCACCACGTAGCCGACCAGCTGGCGGGACGTCTCGCGGTCACCCACCACGGCGGCGACGGCAGCGCGCACACCCGGGCACCGCGCGAGCGCGGCCTCGACCTCACCGAGCTCGATCCGGTAGCCGTTGACCTTCACCTGCAAGTCCTGGCGGCCCAGGAACTCCAGGTTTCCGTCAGGCAGGTACCGGCCGCGGTCGCCTGTCCGGTACAGGCGTTCCCCGCTCGCGGGATGGGTGACAAAGCTGGCCCCCGTCTTCGCCTCGTCGTTGAGGTACCCGCGGGCCAGGCCGGCTCCCGCGATGCAGAGGTTGCCCGGCACCCAGGTAGGGCAGGGCAGCCCATGGTCGTTCAGGACCGCGAACCGCTGGTTACGCATCGGCCGCCCGTAGGGGATGCTCGGTCACCCGAGGTCGACCGCACCGATCGGGTAGACGTTGGACCAGATGGACGCCTCGGTGGCGCCCCCGAGACTCCACAGGTCGGCATCCGGCGCGATCCGGCGGATTCGGTCCGGCAGGGATACCGGAATCCAGTCGCCGCTCATCATCACCAGCCGCAGCGACTCCAGGTGCGCCCTGGCCGCGATCGCGTGCTCGGTGAACATCTCCATCAGCGCCGGCACGCTGTTCCACACGGTCACCCGGTGCTCGGCGACCAGCTCGGCCCACCGGGCGGGCTCCCGCAACGCGTCCGGGGCCGGCAGGACGAGCGCGCCACCGGCCGCCAGGGTCCCGAAGATGTCCCACACGGAGAGATCGAAGTTGAGCGCGGACAGCGCGAGCACCCGATCCGCCGCCGTGACCGCGAACCGGTCGTTCACGTCGACGACGGTGTTCAGCGCCCCCGCATGCTCGATCAT
The DNA here is from genome assembly GCF_902812655.1 of Candidatus Frankia meridionalis. Lineage (GTDB taxonomy): Bacteria > Actinomycetota > Actinomycetes > Frankiales > Frankiaceae > Protofrankia > Protofrankia meridionalis. Next base: position 19,263 of record NZ_CADDZT010000095.1, read on the forward strand.
CACTCCCTTGGGCTCACCGGTGGACCCCGACGTGAAGATCACGTAAGCCAGGTCGTGTGGCACGGCCCCGGCAGCGGGCAGCGGCGTGGTGGCGAGGCTGGCGAGGGAACCCCCGTCGACGATGATCCGCCGGGTCCCCTCGGGCCACCGGGTCGACTCCTCGACCACGTGCCGGGTCAGCACGAGGGAGATGCCCGCGCCGTCGAGCAGCTGGTGCAGCCGCCGCGTCGGCACCTGTGCGTCGATCGGCACGTACGCCGCCCCGGACTTGAGGACGCCGACCGCGGAAACCACCTGCTGCCATCCCTTGTCCAGCACGATCGCGACCAGCGTCCCCGGTCGGGCGCCCAGGTCACGCAGTCGCCGGTCGATCTGGTTGAACAGGGCGTCGACCTCGCCGTAGCTGAGGCTGCGGTCCGCGGCGATCACAGCGACGGCGTCGGGTGTCTGTACGGCGCGAGCCAGGAAGCCGTCGTGCAGCAGACCGGCGGGCAGTGGTGCGGACGTGGCGTTCGCCTCGTCGCGCACCTGCACGTCCCGGGCGGACAGCGGGTTTCCGGCGGGCTGTTCCCAGGCCCGCTCCCCGGCCGCCAGCCGGTGGAGCACCGCGACGTAGGCGTCGAACATCGCGTCCGGCATCCCGGCCGGGAAGAGGTCGTCGACGACGTCCCAGTTGACCGTCAGCTCGTCGCCTTCCATGACCGCCTGGTGGTCCAGCCATACCTGCGGGGTACGGACCGAACTGGCTACCGGCCGGCCCTGCTCGCCGAGCTCGGTCAGATAGCTCATGATCCCGGCGGCTCGATGCTCGGGGTCCGAACCGGTCAGCCCCACCGTGCTGGTGAAGACGACGGGCATCGCCGGGCGGACACCGCTGCCCCGCAGTCGGTTGCGCTCCCGCAGCACCTGGACGCCGCCGACCTCACCGTGTTCCAGATCGGTGAGTAGTTGCGCCTGAAGGGCCCGCGCCCGTGCCGCGAAGGAGGCGGCCGGGTCGCTGTCGACGGCGAGCAGCGTCGTGTTGCTGAAGTTGCCGATCAGCTCCTTCACCTGGGAGTGCAGGGGACTGCGGTTGAACGCGAGCAGGTTGAGTGTGAATCGGTTCGACGTGCTCCAGGCCGCGAGGATCTGCGCGTAGGCGGTGCATAGCGCGACGGACGGAGTGACACCATGCGCTCGCGCGTGGGACACAAAGCGGCCCCATTCCGCCCCGCCCAGCCGGGCCGACCGGTGGACGAAGACGGGTCTGGTGATCGTGGCCGGGTTGCGGCGCAGCGGGAGGTCAGGCGCGGGCGGCAGGCTCGCGATGCGTGGGCGCCAGTAGTCCCAGGCCCGCTCGACCTCGACGCTCTCCGACCGGGCCGCGACCGCGAGCACGTAGTCGCGGTACCGGATCTCCAGCGGAGGCCGTTCGACATCCGGACGGCGGTAGAGGTCCGCCCACTCGCGGAACAGCAGCGACGCACTCCAGCCATCGACGATCATGGCGTCGAAACCTGCGTGCAGTCGCACCGTCCGCGCGTCGATGAGGGTCACCTGGACGTCGAACAGCGGCCCGTTCTCGATGTCGAAGCTCTGGTCGCAGACCTCGCGGTGGATGACGTCCAGTTGCTCCTGGAGCTGCTCTCGCGGGCAGTCACGCAGGTCGACCCGTCGGATCTGGTAGTCGGGCGGGTCCGGTCGCACCCGCTGGTATCCGTCCGCGGTGAAAACGGCACGCAGCATGTCGTGCCGGTCAACCAGCCGCCGGAACGAGGAGACGAGCCGGTCGAGATCAACCCCGACGAGGTCGACCTCGGCGAAGAAGCAGGTCGAGATGCCGCCGAGTTCGATGCCGGGCTGCCTGCCGATCAGGTACGCCTGTTGCAGGTCGGTCAGCGGGAAGGGCTCGTACCGGGCGTCGCCGTCAGCGGTCAGTTGCGGTGCGACGACATCGTCCCCGGACCAGGCGGCCCGGTCGGCCGACCCGGCACCATGGCCACCGCGCCCGGACTCCAGCGCCTCGACAACGGCGGGCAGCCCGCTCGCGTCGAGCAGCGAGGCAAGGGGTATCTCCACCCTGAACTCGCGGGCCAGGGAGCGCCGGAGCTCGACGGCCAGTAGCGAGTCCAGGCCGAGGTCCCGCAAGGGCAGGTCGACGTCGAGGTCGGCGGGTGCCGCTCCCAGCACCCGCGCCACCGACCGGGTCACCTCGGCGCCGAGGTCCGCGGCGCCGAGGTCCGCGGCGCCGACCGGCTCGGCCGCCTGCTGGGCAGGCGCGGACCGCCCAGCAGGTCCATCGGGCGCGCCGAACGCGGACCGCGCCGGATCCGGCCGATCCGCTCGACAGGTAACCGGATCATCACTTACAGTATCTACACTGACACCCAACGCCTCGGCGATGACCTGGCCAGCAGAGTCGAGCAGGAGCACGGCCGGGCCGGCGTCCCCGCCCCGGCCGTGCTCCGAGCCGCTGACCGCATGACAGTAGGCCGCCCGCGCCGCGTCGGAGGCCCGGAACACGAAACGCTCGACCACCGTCGCCAGGCCGGCGGGGACCTTTCGGCCGGTTCCCTCCTGGCAGACCTGCGCGGTCTGCAGCATGGCCTCGACCAGGCCGGGGTGTATCCCGTACGACGCGAACCCGCGCCGGGGCCTGCAGCTGGGCGAGCACCTCACCAGGACCCGTCCAGATCCGGCTGATCAGACGCATCGAGGTGCCCAGATAGCGGCCCTGGCGCCACATCCGGTCATAAAACTCGTCCGGCGAGACCTCCGCGCGCAGCCGTCCCAGCACCTCAGCCACATCGACACCGTCCGACCCCGGTTGCATCGCCGGCCGGACGGTGCCCTGCGCGCAGCGCCGCCACCGCGGCGGCCCGTCGGGCACAGCCTGCTCGACGTGGAAGGACCACCGGCCGTCCGGATCGATGACGAGTTCACCGGGAAGGTCGGTCTCGTGGCGCAGGCGGAGGTCAGTCGTCGTCCGGTAGCCGTCCACCTGGCACAAGCCGTTGCCGTGCAGTGCCGCCCAGCCCGCGCGCAGCACCTCCAGGTAGGCGCCGGCCCGCACGACGGGGGCACCGTCCGCGACGTACTCGGCCAGCCAGGGGTCCGCGGCGGCGGACAACCGGAGCGCGAACTGCCGCGATGCGAGCGGGGACGAGATCCGTACGGGGTGCAGAGCGGAGCCGACCGGCTCCGGGTCCGACGCCCGCGTCCGGCCCGCACCCCCATCACCCTGCACATCGGGCCGGGTCGACGCGGCGGGCGAGGTCGGGTTCAGCCAGTACGTCCGCCGCTGGAACGGGTAGGTCGGCAGCGGCACGTCGCGTCGGCCACGGCCCGCGTCGACGGCCGCCCAGTCGACGTCGGCTCCCTGCACGAACAGGGCTCCCGCGCCGTCCATGACAGTCCGTACGGCATCGTGACGCGGACGCAGCGACGGGACCAGCGCGCATGACTCGGGCACCGAGCCGCGGGCCAGACCGAGCAGGACCGGGGCGGGGCCGGCCTCGAGGAGCACCGTGGCGCCGGCCTCGGCGAGCCAGCGCACCCCGGCGCCGAAGAGCACCGGACGGCGGGCGTGGTCACGCCAGTACCGGGCCGTCATCGGTGCGCCCGCGTCCCAGGGCGCGGCCGTGACCGTCGAGACGAAGGTGACCCGGGGCGCGTGATAGGTGAGCGTCGCGGCCAGCTCCTCGAACTCGTCGAGCATCGGATCCATCGTCGCCGAGTGAAAAGCATGACTGACGGGGAGCAGCCGGGTTCGCACGCCGTCCCGGTCCAGCGCGGCGCGGATCGCCGCTACCGCGGCCGGGTCTCCGGAGACGACGACGCTGTCCGGCCCGTTCACCGCGGCGAGCGCAGCATCCTCGCCATAGGCTGCGAGAAGCGGTTCGACCACGGACGCCGACGCCATGACCGCCGCCATCGCCCCCGGCCGGCACCGTTGCTGCATCAGCCGACCGCGTGCGGCAGCCAGCCGCGCGCCGTCGTACGGGGATATCATGCCCGCCACCGCGGCCGCGACGAGTTCGCCGACGCTGTGGCCCAACACCGCCCAGGGCTGCACGCCCCAGGAGCGCCACATCCCGGCCAGTGCATAGCCGACCGCGTAGATCGCGGGCTGGGTCATCTCGGTCCGGTGCACCCGGTCGTCGCTCATCGCGTCCAGCAGCCCGA
>NZ_CADDZT010000095.1:23512-25124 GCF_902812655.1 Candidatus Frankia meridionalis
CGGCGTCGCACTCGTCGATGCCCTGTCGGAACACCGGCTCGGTGTCGTACAGCCCCCGTCCCATGTCCGGGTACTGCGCCCCTTGACCGGTGAACAGGAAGGCCACCCGCGGCGTCGACCCGGGCCGGACGTAGCCGGTGCGGACACCCGCGGGCAGCTCGTCGGCCTGCGCCGCGACCTCGGCGAGCCCCTCGCGTAGCTCGCCGAGGTCGCGGCCGGTGACACTCATCCGGTGGGCGAACCGGCTCCGCCGCGTGTTCGCACTGTGGCACAGGTCGGCCACCGGCCCGTCGGGCAACTGCCGGAAACGGTCCGCCAGCGCGCCCAGCGCCGGGCGGTTTCTGGCCGTCAGCACCAGGACATGCGTCTCGCGGTCGCGGAGCCCTCCCTGCCCGGCGGGGGTACCAGCCGGGTCGGTGGGATCGGGGTCGGGGTCGGGTGACTGCTCGAGGAGGACGTGGGCGTTGGTGCCGCTGATGCCGAAGGCGGATATTCCGGCCCGTCGTGGGCGGTCGTGACGGGCCGGCCACGGCCGACCCTCGGTCAGCAGCTCCACGTATCCGCCGGCCCAGTCCACATGGGGGGTCCGCTGATCGACATGCAGTGTCCGCGGCAGCACGTTCCGCTGCAGCGCCATGACCATCTTGATGACACCGGCGACGCCGGCAGCTGCCTGGGAGTGGCCGATGTTGGATTTCAGCGATCCGAGCCACAGGGGCTCTCCCCCACGGTCGCGCTGCCCGTAAGTGGCCAGCAACGCCTGGGCTTCGATGGGGTCACCGAGGGTCGTTCCCGTGCCGTGCGCCTCAACCACGTCGACGTCCGCGGCCGACCAGCCCGCATCCGCCAACGCGGCCCGAATGACCCGTTGCTGCGCCGACCCGTTCGGTGCCGACAACCCGTTCGACGCCCCATCCTGATTCACCGCGACGCCGCACACCACGGCCAACACCCGATGCCCCGCCCGACGAGCAGCGGAAAGGCGTTCCAGAACCAGTACCCCGACGCCCTCCGACCAGCCCGTTCCGTCCGCCGCCGCGGCAAATGACTTGCACCGCCCGTCCCGCGCCAACCCGCCCTGCTGCGAAAACGCGACGAATATCCCCGGTCGCGCCATCACCGTCACGCCACCCGCCAACGCCAGGGAACACTCCCCCCGGCGAAGCGCCGCGACCGCGAGATACAGGGACACCAACGACGACGAACACGCCGTGTCCACCGTGATCGCCGGACCCTCCGACCCCAGCGAATAGGCGATCCGCCCGGTAGCCACACTGGGTGCCAGCCCGGTCAGCAGATGACCCGCCAGCTCGCCCGCACCCTCGCTCAGACCAGCCCCGTACTCCTGCGCCATCACCCCCATGAAGACGCCCGTATCCGTCCCCCGCAGCGAACCCGGAACGATTCCCGCCCGTTCCAACGCCTCCCACGACACCTCCAACAGCAGCCGCTGCTGGGGATCCATCGCCAGCGCCTCGCGCGGCGAGATGCCAAAAAACTCCGCGTCGAAATCCCCGGCGTCATGCAGAAACCCGCCGGAACCCACACAGCTCCCGCCCGCCCGTTCCCCGCTCGGATCGAATAGACCCGTTACGTCCCACCCCCGCGACAC
>NZ_CADDZT010000096.1:0-22050 GCF_902812655.1 Candidatus Frankia meridionalis
TGGTTCCTTGCACACTGTTGGCGTCGTCGAGCGGCAACTGGAGCAGCGGCAGGCCACATCTCCCAAAGAATCAGGATCGTCGGCGCCACTTCGCCATCCGCACGCGATGCAAGTCCCTAGCAGGTACCCGCACGGCAGTGCGGCCGGATCGAGCTGGCAAGATACGGGCATGACCGGAGCTTTGGTCGTTGCGATCATCAGTCTCTGCGTAGCTTGCCTCTCGTTGGGGTGGCAATGCACGAACTACCTCCTGACGGGAAGCCGGGTCAAAGTGGTGTTGCGCGTCGCGATGGTGGGTGACGGCGGGGCATTGACGGGGCCACCTAAGATCTTCGCGAACCTTCGCAGCCAAGGCGCCGAGTACGGTTACCGTGAAGAGTGTCTGGCCGTGGAGGTCACGAACATCGGCCGGCTCGCGGTGAGTCTCGACAAGGTGGAAGCGATCCTTCCGCGGGGCGTAGCTTTCCAGCAGCCGGGATTTCGTCTCAATCCAGAACCTGGTTTCCGCCTGGAGCCTCACTCCTCTAAGATGCTGTTCGTGCCGATGATGCCCGTGGAAGCGGCCGTCATCGCAGGCAGGGCGGTTGGCCTCGCCGGCTTCCTCGGCGAATCCGTGGATGTACGAATGCGGGTCGTTCTTGGGAACGGCAAAAGCAAGGTCACAACGGGCAGACTCGCCCTTGCGACCACATCGCCGTCCTGACACCAGGACTGCTCCGAACCCGACTCTGAAACGTGGTAGTCAAGCCCCCTGACGACCACGGACGCGAGTGAATATCCACAGAAAGAATCAAGACCTCGACCTGCACCGGTGGACGTCAGCGGACATAGGCGGCTCTTTGCACTACGCCGGATCGTATTTGATCAATCGCTAACAGTGACTGGTTTCGGTAGACACTCCGCAGTCGGATTCCGGATAAATACCCCAGGTTGGCTACATCCCGCCACGTCGGGCACTTGATAGGCGTAACTGATCAGATACAGCTTCCGGCGTAGTGCGAAAAGCCACATAGGCGGACCCGCTACGCGGCAGCTCATAAGTGGTGGGGGACGGTACTTGCAATCATGGCCGGTACCTTGGCTCTAATCTTTTTGCTGTAGGAATTGGGACTGTCCGGAAGCAGTCGAAGTTGAAGAATCTCCCAGCTGCGGGGAGCAGCGACGCGCCATCGGTGCAAGGTTCAGACAATGAAATATCCCCGACCTGCGCCACGTGACACACGCGTTAGTAATCAAGGCCGCTGCGCGACCGCTGTGACGAGGGTCGGGGTCACCGATGAGCGTCCATGTGTGCCGCACGGTCCGTCCGCTGCCTCTCGATGCCAAGTAGCAAAACGACTTCCGACACGGAGTCCTCCACCTGTTTTGTAACGTCCGATGGAGCGAATAGCGAAGCGAGTTGAGGTCCTGCCTCGGCCGAGTACGCTGCCTGTCGCGCCTGATATTCTGGCCAGCTCTCCTGATGTCGGGACCGCGCGAGGAGTAAGGCTTCGTCAGTTGCAGAATAGAGCTCCTTCATTCCGCGGATTCTTGCGTCGAGCAGCGCCGTAATGCTATCGACGGTGAGCGGCGCACCGGCAGGGCCACGAACGATTGCAACACCACACGGTTCGTAGACTCCTGCCACGGCTGCGCGAAGGCACTCATAGTTTACCTGGCCGAGGTTCAGTGCGGCGCTGATCTCCTTACGGAGCCGAGTCCTCGCTTCGTAGCTTGCATGATGCAAATCTATCTGACACACCAAAACATTTGCCGCCTTGCAGGCGGCTTTCACCGAGCGACGCGGATTCGGACCGATGGCGGTGCGGAGAGCGCGCCGCAACTGGCCCATCTCGACCCAGTCCTCGCCAAAGTTCAGCCACGCCCACACCGGGATTGTCGCAAGCGTCGTGTACTTGTATCCTCGGGCACGATTGCGGACGACTGCAATGAACAGCGCCCGCTGCTCGGAGCTGTAGAGAGCCGGTGCTTGTCCACGCCCCCGGCCGAGCGATAGACGGCAAGGGCTTCCAATAAGACCTTTCTGATGCCATTCCCGCACCAGGCGTTCATTGAGGGAGGGGAAGCCCAACCTGTCGGCATCGCTCAGCAGATCATCCAAGATTGCAGGATCAGGCCGGTCTTCAACCACACTTGGATCATACATGTTTTTGCGGGGTTCCTTTAGGAGCGCAGCTCCCCCGATCCTTGACGCATGCCAACGAGATCCACAAGCGGAACCTCCCCCGGGCTCGACCCGCAGCCCCCGCGCCGAAGGCAGGTGGACTCCGATGCAGCCCACACGCGAGTCGTCGTTCTTGGGACGGTCTTCGTCCTGGCAGCAGCCGTGGCCATCGTCGCGCTCGGGTACCCTGACGCAACCATCGCAATCAGTACCATCTGGGTTGCCTCCTGTCGAGCTCTTGCCCGTGCCCGCTGGCCGCGAGCCGATTCCCGAGAGCCATCCCAAACCCCTGGAACCTCCGCACAGCCCCCGGCTGACGGTGAGGGTGACCATTGACGCCCAGAGACGAGGGGAACGACCCTGTACGGCTTTGGCCGACCTAGCCAACTAGAGTCGGCGACGCAAGGTACCCGGTCGAACCGGCACCGAGCCACCGGAACTCGTTTCGTGCCATTCGCGTGCCAGTAGCAACGGTCAGCATATGGTCCGATCTGTGATCTTTGGTGGGGAGCGGAACGCCGCTGACCTGGGCCGGAACGAGAGAACCCAGGTCGGCGGCAGCCGCGGCACAGGTTTCCCGATCTTGTCGCGTGGGCTGCGTAGGTACAAGCTCCAACTTGTCTGCGTGTACCCATTGCTGTACCCGAACCGGCGAGCATCGGTGGACGAGTACGAACACCGGCGGACGGCGAGCCCAGATCATGCCGACGCGGCGGACGTCCACGAACATCAGCGGACAAACCGCTCTTTCCTCTTAATCTGCGGGTTCGGGGTTCAAGTCCCTGGCGGCGCACCCACACTCCACATGCTTGCTGAGCAGTGGGCAGCTTCGTTGCGGTTTGTTACGGGCTACCGCTTTGTTCGGTGACGGCTGGCGATGTCAGGCGACGATGTAGCTCGAGTCGTCGAACTCGGCCGTGACCTTCAACCGTCCGCCAAGTGCCTCGACGTAGGCGCGCAGGACTGACACCGACACCACGTCCAGCTTTCCGCGTTCCACGTCGGAGATGCGGGGGCCGGATACACCCATGGTTTCGGCGACCTCACGTTGAGTCAGAGCACGGCTGCGTCGGACCTCGGCCAGCCGGTAGGCGTGGATCTCGTCGTCGAGGCGGCGCTGTCCGGCCTCGCGATCGGCGGCGGTCCGCACCGGATAGCCGGCGGCGAGGCGTGCCTGCTCGGCCTGGCGTTTGACGTCGTCCCATCGCATCGTTGTCATCGGTAGTCCCTCCTCTCGATCTCGGCAAGGTGAAGGTCATAGCGTTCATCCGCTGCGGGTATCGCGGTCTCATACCAGCGCTGCCAATTGCCCGACTTATCCCCGGCTACCAGCAGCACCGCCCGGCGGACCGGGTCGAAGGCGAACAGGATCCGGATCTCGCTCGTGCCTGCCGAACCTGGCCGTAGCTCCTTCATGTTGTGGTGACGTGAGCCCTTGATCCGGTCGACCAGCGGCCGGCCGAGGGTTGGACCGACGGTTGCCAGTCGGTCGATGGCGTCCTCGACGAGGTCGGCCGACTGGGGGTCGTTCTTGGTCAGGTCGACGAACCACTCGGCGACCTCCTCTACCAAGAGGACTTCCCAGCTCTGCACAGGAGCATCTTAACTCAGGGGTTAAGCTCTTGTGGGGCTGATCTGACGGAGTCGACGGTCGGGCTTCCAGTGGAGGGTCTGACAGCAACCGCTGACAGCAACGTGAGCGGACGTCGGCGGACGACAACGAACGACGGAGGCCCGCCGACTCAAGCTGATGAACGTCGGCGAACCTCCACGAACATCACAAACGTGTCTCTTAATCTGCGGGTTCGGGGTTCAAGTCCCTGGCGGCGCACCAAAACTGCTTGCAGCACAGGCACTTCTCGCCGCACGGTCGGGCGTCCGAGGCACTGAACCCCACGTTTACCCCACGGTTTCGGGGTTCAAGTCCCTGGCGGCAGACCCCTTCTGACCAGCCATTATCACTTTAGGTAGTCCTCTTTTCTCGATCTTGACGGCAACCGTGACAGCGACCCGGATCGCAGTCACGTTCCATGCCCCCTGGGGTGCGGTACCGTTTAAGGTGAGTCCGGTAGCGAGGAGGCCCGCCGTGTACGAACCTGAGTTGCCGGCAGCCTTCCGCGATGTCGAGCTTGTTGATCCTCCGGAGTGGCTTGACAGAGTACTTGCGGATGCGGATGCGGATCTTGCTGCGGGATGCGTCCTGTCGTTCGGGTCGGTCGAGGAGTTCGACGCATACGCGCGACAGATCACCGCTGATGACGGAGAGACACTGCGTCGCACGGCATGAGGTATATGCCGGACATCTACCATGTTCGGTGTGCCCACCTTCGATGCGCTCGACCGCTTTTGGGCTGACTACCGACGGCTCACCTATGCCCAGCGGGAGCGGTTCCTCCGGGCGCGTGACCTGTTTGTCGAGGACCTCCAAGCCGGGGTCGGTTTCCGCAAGAGCCTCCGGGTCAAGGGGCAATGCCGTTTAGCGTAGTTTGATCTTCATGTTTTGATCATGCTGCGCGTGGTTGGAGCGGGTGGAGCCGGATCGTGGCGGGTCGGTTGTGACGGGTCGAGGCGGGCTCGTCGGGTTTCTTGACGTGGTAGCTGTTATGGCGGGCGCGTTTGACGACGCGGGGACAGGTACGGTGGCGCCGGGGTGGGTTGAGCTCGCGGGTGATTTCGGCGTGGATCCGGGCCAGGTGGGCATTCCAGTCCTCAGGGGGGAATGTCCGCCGTCCCGGTGGCGGAACGGCGGACCAGGCGCAGTGTCCGGGCGAAACCGACCCGGTCGGGATCGATGTCGGCGGCCTCGGCGGCGCCGGCGATCAGGGCGGTGAGCGCGTGCTGGACGATCAGCCAGGCCCACATCTCCTGGATGGCGAGGTCGGGCAGCCGGGAGCGCAGGATCCTGCCGGGGCCACGCAGGTGGGTCTTGAGCTGATCGTTGGAGGTCTCCTCCTCCCAGCGTTCGTTGTAGCCGGCGGCGATCTCGTCGGCGCGGGCCTCACGGGGGTCGAGGATCGTGGTCAGCGCGACGACGAGTTCGCCGGCACCGGACCCGGCCCGGTCGGGGATGTCGTACTCGACGACCCGGGCCAGGTGCGCCTCGTCCGGGTCGAGGTCGGTGCCGGCCTTCGCGGTGTCGAGCAGCGCGCGGCGCCGCCGCACACCCGTGATCTTCGGGTTGATCAGCATGGTCAGGAACGTGCCGTCAGCCAGGACTTTCACGACCGGCAGGTTCAGGCCGGTCGGGGCCCGCCAGATCAGGTCCGCGCCGGTCCCGGCCGCCAGTCCCCAGTTGTCGAACGAGTAGAACCCCCGGTCAGCGGTCAGCACCTCGTCCCGGCGAAGCCTCATCAGCAGTCCCCGGGCCAGGGCCTTCTCGCTGGTCGTCCACCCGCCGACCTCGGCGGCCCGGAACGCGTGCGTGCCGCACTCCGCCAACGCGACGACCCGCAACTTCGGGAACGCCGACCGTTTCTCACCCGAGCCGGCGTAGCCGAACGCGGCCGCGTTCGGCTCGGTGTCCGGCACGTCGACCTCGAACCCGTCGATCGCGAGCAGCAACCGGCCCCGCAGCCACGCCCCCCGCGTGGACAGCGTCGCGACCTGCCCGGCGACCCGCTCGAACACCTCGGCCATCGTCTGAGGGCCCAACCGTTTACGGGCCTGGGTGATCCCGCCCGCGGTCGGTGGCGACCAGACGGCGTCCCAGCAACCGAACCGGTCCAACGACCCGGTCACCTTCTGCGCGACCTCGGCGTAGTCGTCGTCCGGGAACAGGCACATCCCCAACGTCAGATACGCCGTCACATGCGGCGGCAGCTTCCCGCCAGCCCGCCGCGCCCCCACCCCGCAGACGGCGACCGCCTCGTCCACCGCGTCCCGCGGCACCGCCGTCACCAGCACCCCGACCGACACCTGGTCCGGGGACACCATCGAAGCCACGAACCGTGACCAAACCACCCGCCAGCACCGATGGCACGTCGCCACGCCGCACCAGCCCCAGAAGATCAACCCGCCCGACAAGATCCACTTAAGCTAAACGGCATTGGGTCAAGGGGTTCCGCGGAGAGCCTGGGGTCTTTGAGATGACGTGGGCGGGCGATGGTCGCGCCCTGTTCCGTTATGGCGAGCCGGAGAAGGACGGCGAGGCACACATCGTCTGGCTACGGGTCGGCACACATGACATCTTTGACAGGCCTTGACGCGGGACCGCGGTCCGTTCCAATTGATCGTCCGGGGCATGCGGCGTGTACCTATTTCTGTACCCAAGCCGGCGAACATCGGTGGACGAGTACGAACACCGGCGGACGACGAGTCCAGGTCAGGCCGACACGGCGGACGCCCACGGACAAACCGCTTTTTCCTCTTGATCTGCGGGTTCGGGGTTCAAGTCCCTGGCGGCGCACCCACCCTGACCTGGTGTTCTCGGTCAGATCATCACCAAGACAAGATCCTTCTTGGGGTGATGTGCGCCCGCTCTGTACCACGCTGCGTGGTCTCTCCCTCGGTAGGCCGGTGGTACCAGCTATCCGAGAACGTACGACTCGTCGCCGAAGTCGGCCACGATCTTCAACTTGCCGCCCAGCGCCTGGACGTACGCGGCAAGGGTGTCAACCTCGCTGCGTTCCAACTGGCCCTTCTCGATGCGGGACACGCGGGCCTGTGTCACTCCCATCGCCTTGGCCACCTCAACTTGAGTCGCATGCTGACGCCGACGCACCTCCGTGAGACGGAATGCCCGTGCGTGGGCGATGAGGCGCTGCGCACCGGTGCTGATCTCTTCACGTTCGGCGGCGGTGAAGGCGAGCTCGTCAGTGAGGTCCTCCCGCGAACGCGCTTGCGGATCCTTCAGGTGGTCAGTCACTGGTCGTCTCCTTGCGTCTTCATCCGCTTGATGTGATCCGCATACGCCGCCTCCGCCAACGGAATCGCTGCGCGATACCAGCGCCTCACTTCGCTCGCCCCGACCGATTCGGGTCGCAGTTCCTTGAGGCTCGATAACGTTGAACCCTTGATCGTGTCCACGAGGGGTCGGCCAAGAGAGCCGGTCCCTCGATCTGCGGCGCCTCGATGGCTTGGCTGACCAACATCAGGTTCGCCGGCTATGCCGAAGATCCGCGTGAGTTTGTTGTTGGGTACGCTAAATTGGCCAAAAATCGTACACAACGACAAACTCACGCCGATCATAACCTGTGGAATGCTTCCGGACGGGATCCGCGCGACTTGGGTTAGGCACTGTTCCTCCCGGATCTCCCGGACCTTGAAGGCATGCACCTCGGCCGGTCAAGTGGACCTTAACTATCGTGGACGGGTGACGGGCACGACGCGGACAAGCCTTTCAAGGCCGGTGAAGTCGTCAGGGTTAATTGTGTACAGCGGAAGGTCGTTGGCGACGGCCACACAAGCGATCAGTAGGTCCGCAAGACGGCGCCGCGGTGTCCGGTTCGCGGCGAGTACGGCCGCGTACACGGGACCGTAGTGGCGTGCGGCTTCTGCGTCGAATGGTAGTGGGTCGTAGGTCGCCTCCGTTCTTTGAAGGCGTCCGATCCTGACCGCACGTTCAACGGGGTCGTTTGTGGCGTGTGGACCGGCTGTCAGTTCCGCGAGGGTGATCGAACTGATCGCGGTTTCGATCGGCAGTTCGTCGGGGTCCACTCGGGGAAGATAGACGATCACGTTCGTGTCGAGCAGCCCTCGACTGTGGCGATCAGTCACCAAACAACCCTTGGTCGACAACGGCGTCGAGGTCGGCGAAGAACCGGTCGGCGTCGAGCGGCGCCTCGTGGGCGAACATGGCGAGAACCTGTGCAGCAGGGACAAAGGTCCGCCGTCGGAGCGGAACCAACTCGGCGATCGGGCTGCCGTTCCGCGTGACGACGAACGTCTCGCCGTGCTCGACAGCGCGCAGGATCGCACCGGAGTCGTTTCGGAGCTCTCGCTGGGTGATCTCATGCGAGACAGGCTGCGACATGTTTATGATTCTAGTCGATACTGCTACGAGATGCTACGTCGTGCTACGGGCCATCCCATGGGCGGGCGGGAGCTGTTGGAGCCTCGCTTGGTCCTGCCCGCCGTGTGCCCGTAGCACTGACAAGCATCGGGGTAGAACGGGAAACGCGGCGGGTACCGAAGCTCGTAACGTGGATTCCAGCGGCACGCTCTGATCCGTCCAGGTGTACCCATTTCTGTACCCATTGCTGTATCCAAGCCGGCGGACGTTGGTGGACGAGTACGAACACCGGCGGACGACGAGCCCAGGTCGCGCCGACACGGCGGACGTCGGCGGACGTCGGCGGACAAACCGCTCTTTCCTCTTGACCGGCGGGACCAGCGCATTACCTGAACCAGTCGAGGCGACACGCCCAACGGGGCCTGTGCCGTCCGGGCGTAGTGCCCGCAGCGGTCGGGGGGCGGACTGACTCTGTCGTGGTGCGACGAGAGGTTCTGGCCGGGAACCTGGACAGGGGGTGGCCCGTCGCGGCGAGGGTGCGTCTGTCCGTGTCCAGGACGCCTGGTTCCGGATGCGGGCTGGCCATGCTGGCGGTGGGTTGACAAGTCCGACCCATCCGCTAGATTTGTGGTCGATCGACCAACTATTGGGGTGTGATGATGGGGCGGCGGCAGCTGTTCGACTCGGACGAGGTCCTGCTGACGATGATGCAGCTGTTTCGCCGCCAGGGGTTTCACGCCACGTCGCTACGGGATCTGGAGGCCGCGACCGGACTGCACCCGGGCAGTCTGCACCGCTCGTTCGGGAACAAGGAAGAGATCTTCCGCTCGGCGCTGGACGCCTACATCGAGCGGGTGGTTCGCCGCCGGGTAGCCGAGCACCTCGAACGGGTCGACGACCCGCTCGCCGGTGTCCGGAGCTATTTCACCTCGACATTCGAGACCGGGCTGGACCCTGACCCGGGCTGTCTGGTGACGAACAGCGCGGTGGAGTCCTACGCGCTCGACGAGCTGACCATCCGCGGTGTGCGGCAGGGGCTGGAGGAGATCGAACGGGGCTTCGCCGGTGCGGTGGTACGCGCCCGTGCGGCCGGTCAGGTCCCGGCGGGCCGGCCCGCGGACCTTCTCGGGCTGCGGCTGCTGGTCGACTACCAAGGCGTGCTGGTCTTGGTGCGGTCCGGTGCCGAGCCGTCGCGGCTGCGGCAGGTCACCGACGACATCGTGACCTCGCTGCGGGAAGCGCCCGGCTGACCGACACCCTCCACCCGAAGAGGTTTGTCTCGGGCAGTGGCGCGGAAGCCGCGTCCGCGTAGGCCCGTGTAGTGCCGGCGACGTCCTCGCTGGTTGATCGACCTTGTCCACGTCTGTTTCGGCATGCTCACGTCCATCTGGAGGTTCGCCGTGTTCGGTTCCCGAGCGGTACTCGTTCTCACCTCGACGGCTCGCTTCGGCGAGTCCGACCGTCCGACCGGCTTCTGGTACGAGGAGCTCGCCGCCCCGTACTACGTCCTGACCGACGCCGGCGTCGAGGTCACTCTGGTCTCGCCCGCTGGCGGGCAGCCGCCGGTCGATCCCGCCAGCCTCACGCCGGGCGCGGTCACCGGCGCGGTGGACCGGTTCCGTGCCGACCCCGACGCCCTCGCCCGCCTGGCGGCGACCGAGCACCTGGCCGACCTGGACGCCAGCGGCCTAGACAGTGTCATCCTGGTCGGCGGCCACGGAACGATGTGGGACTTTCCCGACAACCCGCCGCTGGCCGACCTGCTGACCGCCGTGCTCTCCCGGGGTGGGACGGTCGGGGCGGTCTGCCACGGCGCCGCCGCGCTCGTGGACATCCGGGTCGCAGGACACCCCGTCGTCCACGGCCGGCAGCTGACCGCGTTCAGCGATGCCGAGGAGGAGCTGGTCGCCGCGACCGGTCTCGTCCCGTTCTCCCTGGAACAGCGGCTGCGCGCCCTCGGCGCCCGGTACGCCGCAGGCCAGCCCTTCGCCCCGCACGTCATCCGGGACGGTCAGCTCGTCACCGGGCAGAACCCCGCTTCCTCGGCACGGGTCGCCGAACTCGTCATCGAGGCGATGCGGCCGGCCCGGACCGCCCCGACCCGGCCGTGAGCGGGCACCGCGACCTCGCCCAGCACGTCCTTGACCAGGTCGAGCCGCTGGGCGGGATGACGCTGCGACGGTTCTTCGGCGGCTGGGCGTTGTGTCACGCCGGCCGCCAGGTCGCGATGGTCATGGACACCTTCTACGTCAAAGTCGCCGACGTGCAACGGCCGATATGGGAGGCAGCGGGCAGCCGGCCGTTCACCTACCAGGCGGCCGGCAGGACCGTGACGGTCCGCGCCTACTACAGCGTTCCCGACGACGCCCTCGACGACCGTGGCGCCCTGACCGACCTCGTCCGCCACGCGATCAGCCGCCTTCCCGGACAGGCCCGGACGTGAGAGCCGTCGAGTTCGCCGTGACCGGTCGACACGTCACCGGTCGCGGCATGACCGGCACCCGTGGTGCGCTGTCCACCAGCGTAGGCATCCTGCGGCCGGTGTTGGTGGACCGGCCGGTCCCGGTGCCGGGGCCGCGGGAGGTGCGGGTTCGGGTGCACGGCGCGGCCCTCAACCGGGCCGATGTCCTCATGCGCCACCGCCGCCGCGGTGCCGGAGGCGTTCCTCACCGCCTACGACGCCCTGTTCACGCTCGCCCGCATCCAACCAGGCGAACGGGTCCTCATCCACGCGGTCGGGTCCGGTGTGGGTACCGCCGCCCTCCAGCTCGCGAACCTGGCCGGTGCGATCACGGTCGGCACGAGCAGATCCGCCACCAAGCTCGCCGCCGCACGCCGCCTGGGTCTCGACCACGGACAACTCGCGCCCGCGTCTCCGTCCGACATTCGCGATGCCGCAGGACCGGTCGACGTGGTGCTCGACCTCGTCGGCACCGACCTCGCCGCCAGCATCGCCGCCAGCATCGCCGCGACAGCCAGCCAGGGGCGGATCGTCCTGCTGGGCGCGCTGGCGCGACGCGACCAGCCCCTCGACCTCGTCGAGCTGCTCTCCCGCCGGCTCACTCTGCACGGCAGCATGCTCAGAACCCGTAGCCACACCGAGAAGACCGCGCTGACCCGCCTGCTCGCCCAGCGGATCGGCCCACTGGTCCGCACCAACCGGCTCCAGCCCATCATCGACACGATCTACCCCGCCGACCAGGCGGAAACAGCGTTCGACCACCTCGGCAACGACACAACCTTCGGCAAACTGATACTCGATTTCACCGGCCACCCGTCCCCGGCCGAATAGACGCGCGAGCGAGCGCTCCCACTCCAGCACCGATCGACCTATGGGCAGCGGGCCGCCGGCCCGAGAGCTCGCGATTCAGGAATCGACTGGATACGCCACTTCCTCGTTGATGACGGCGTTGTACCGGGTCGGACGGCAGACCGACGCCCTCGCCGCGTACCGCACGGCCCGTCAGAACCTGGTCGAGCACCTCGGCGTCGAACCGGGTCCTCGGCTGCGTGAGCTCGAGTCGTTGGTTCTCGGTCACGACGAGCGGCTGGTCGTCGATCGATTGCTCCCCGCGGCGGGCCTGGTCCGGCTGGCGACCCGGTGGGCGATCAACGCCGGACGGTCGGCCAGTCTGGGGTCCAGCCGCGTGGTCTCGGTCAGCCTGGCGGACAGGAGCTGGCCGACGGTCAACAGCCTCGCCTTGGTCAGGTCCGCGCTGTCGAGGTCGGCTCCCACTAAGACCGTCTCGTCGAGGGTGGCGCCCGTCAGGGTTGCCCCGCGCAGCGACGCGTAGGTGAGGCCGGCCATGCCGAGGTTTGCTCCGGTCAGGTTGGCGTAGTCGAGCCGTGCCCGGGTGAGGTCGGCCTCGGCGGCCCACGCCCGCGTCAGGTTGGCCCCGGTGAGCCTCGCACCGGCAAGGGTTGCCTGGTAGAACGTCGCGCCGATCAGGGACGCCCCCGTGAGGACCTCTACCCGGCCAACAACGAGGACTTTTTCATGGCCATGGACAGGGTTCCGAAGCTATGAAGTGGAGAGGAACGGGGACACCTGAACACGGGGATGCGCGCCCTTCCCGTGGACGCTTCGTATCACGTTGCTTTCGCCTTCGGTACCGTGCGAGCGAAGGCCGCGATGTGCTCCCACAGCTGTTCACGTGTCCGGGCGAAATTGTGCATGTGACCCATGCGCGGAACAACCACGAGCGAGATATTCGACGACGACCGGTAAGCGGACGGTTCCGCCCGGGGATCGGGGATGACGTCCCGCTCTCCGCTCGCAATGAGCACGGGTACGTCAATCGCGACCGCGTCGGTTGTGACCGCGCCTTCGGTCATCATGGTTATCGCACATGGTGGCGTGGTTAGGCTTCCCCACGGGGTCTTGCTGTCGCCGCGGGCCACGCCGGAGAAGGGGCGGTAGGTGGCAAGGTCGGCTTCCATCAGCTCCGGCTCCTCGTCCTGCCAGTGGAAACAGAACCGGAAGTGCTCTTCGTCCGGGGACACGACGCCGAGCACCTGGTCTGCGATGGGGTGCAGGTCGGTGCCGCGGCGCGGCAGGGGGTAGGTGATCCGGCTGCCGTCGGGTGCAGGGAAATTGGTGTAGATCCCGCTCCAACCGAGAAAGGCCACGCCGTCAAAGGTGCGGTGCCTGGCCTGCTGAACGGTGAGCAGGCAACCACCCATCGACTGACCCATTCCCACGACCTTCGTGACGTCGATCGGCGAGACTCCCGGCGCCAGCGTGCCAGCGCCAAGCCTTGCGGCGATGTGCTCGACGGTGACATGGTTGGCGGCCGCGAGGTTCTCATAGGTCAGCGCGAGGGGATCGTCGGGTCTGCTGCTGTCACCGACAAATAGATGGTCGCAGGCCACGAAGATTAAACCGGCGGCGGTATGATATTCAGCCTGGCTGTAGCCGGGAATCAAGCGGACATCATAATACTTGCGGCCGAATCCGCCTCCCGGGAATCCGAAAAACGCGGTAACCGGACCATCAATATGATCGGGAAGGTGGACGGTGGCGGCCGTCCATAGTTCTCCAGGAAGATCCGTCCGCCTGGTCACGTCCACGTTTACATCGTACGAGCGCATCAGTCTCCGCCTTCTCGTTCCGGGAGGTCATATCCTCCGCTTTGCCCGGCGCCGATCCCGTCACATGCACCAATGCCTCTCTCCCCCCGCGGGCGGTCGATACGGCGAGAGATCGATTCCAACGGGCGGCCCACCCCAGTGTTCTTTGGTTCGTCGCTGCTGACGATGAAAGTATTGGCCGGTATGGATGTGGTCAATTACCTATGCGTCTCACGCATCAATCGGGGATCACCCTTGTTGCGTGACCTGACTCGCCACCGAGGGTGGATACCTGCGCATCCCGTAGCCAACCCGGTTCGCTTGGTGCTCATGGCGGCGGTTGCCGGTGCGCCGCTAGAGTCCGCATGTGGATCTGAAGCTGCTCGAGCACTTCGCGGCGGTCGCTGAAGAGCTCAGCTTCACTCGCGCGGCAGGAAAGCTCCACCTCAGCCAGCCGGCGCTCAGCCGCTCCGTGCGGGCGTTGGAGAACTCGCTGGGATGCAGCTTGTTCGTCCGCAACACTCGACAGGTCACCCTGACCCAGGCGGGCCAGGCCCTGCGCGCGGAGCTACCTGCGTTGGTGGATCACGTCACCGCGTCACTGGATCGGGTCCGCAGCACCAGTCGCAGTGGCACCGGCCGCAGTGGCACCGGCCGTCGCCAACTTGTGCTCGGAGCGAGCCCCAACTACTACTGCCCGGCAGCGCGTCATCTGCTACGCCTCTTCGGTGAGTACTTTCCCGACATCAAGATTATTCTGCGCGCCATCCCCTGGTGGGCGGAGAGCCGCGCCCTGCGTGCCGGGGCCGTCGACGCGACGTTCGCACTCCTCCCCAACATCCTTTCCGATATGTTCGACCTCAGCTATGTCCCGCTACAGGCTCAGCCAAGGGTGTTCTGCCTTCCAGCCACCCACAAGGACGCCCGCCGACCGTACCTGTCACTGAACGACGTCGTGGCCGAGCCGCTGGTCTACAGCGCCTACGCCCTACCGTCGGTCGCCGCGTTCTGGACCGTCTCGCCACGCCCGGACGGCTCGGAGCCAAAGGTGATCGCCCGCTGCGAGACGCCGAGCGATTTTCTGCGGGAAGTCGCCGCCGGCAGCGGAATCGGGATACTCCCGGCAAGCTCGGCTGCGCTTTTCCCTCATCCAGGCGTTGTCTACGCGCAGGCGGTCGACCTGCCACCTGCCGCCGTGTGTATCGCGATGCTCCAGAGCGGGGCGCGGCGACCTGAACTCGTCGATCTCCGGGTGACAGCTGAGAAGGTAGCCGCATATACCAGCCGTCAGGATTGTCCGGACTCCTCCGTCCTCCGCCCACCACCTTTCAGCGGAGCGGACGAGACGTGACCGGGGTTATGGGCCGGAGAAGGCAGCCGACGGGCTGACTGATTCTCTTTTCGGCATATCCGCGTTTATCGGATACCTGAGGGTCCGGGTAATCGGTTCGGTTGCGCGGTTTCTCCCTGGCGGAGGACGGGATGGATCGATCGGAATTTGAGGGTTATCAGGTTCTGTACAGGATTTCTAGTAATTGCCTGATTTATGGTGATGCGATGATCTAGATCATCTTGTTGGGGATTCTGAATCGGCATCCGGGTGTCGTGAACCTGTCGCCGAGAGTTCCCGGAATGACTGAAAGATAGAAGCCGGGGGAGAGGTCGTCATCCAGGGGAGCATCGCACGAACCGCTGTCGGGCTCGCGACGCCGGACGGGTACCTGCCTCGCACCGCCACTGTGCGGTCCAAGTCATATTCATATTTCAAGTCATATTCATATGTAGAAGCAGGAGGGCTCCTCGCCGTGCTCGTCGATGAGGCCGAGCTGGACAACATGAACTCCGAAGACACCACCGCCGGAGGAGAGGGGCGATGAACAACGGGAGCCTGCTCAATCCCGACCGCAAATGGTGGACCCGCACGCCCGAACGGGTTGCCGCCACCAGGGCCACCGCGGCGCGACAGGCCCGCGAGGCGGGGATCCACACCTGCCACGAGGCGTGCATGGCATACCGCCAGGAAATCGCGGACGAGGTGGCTGCCGCTCGGGATGAGGAGTACCAGGGGTGGCTGCCCCTGCTACAGCATCCGAGGTTGCCCTACTACGTGGCCAGAGTAATCCCGGACCGGGTGTGGGACCGGTACGAGCGGGAGGTTTTCGGCAATGGCCACCAGTCCTCCGATGGCTACCAGCCCTCGATCTTGATGCCGTGGACACGGGCCAGTCTGGCGGATTTGTGATCATAGCCCTGGCCGGCGGCATGCTCCACCATAGGAGCGATCAGCCGGTCACTGCGGCGGCGGGTTTCCGGCGAGCGCGGCCTGCAGCATGGCGCGGGCTGACCAGCGCAGGGTCTGGGCGGCCTGGTCGCGGGAGAGGCCGGCGATGTCGGTGAGCCAGATGAGCGTTTCGATGCCGGCGGCGGAGCGGATCGCGATGGCCAGCCGGTGCAGGTCGAGGTGGGGGTGGGTCGCGGTCAGGGGGGCCAGGGCGTGTTCGATCCAGCCGATGGCTCGGCCTTGACGCAGCAGCGGTGGTTCCGCGTCGGCTGCGGCTTCCAGCGACAGCCGCAGGGCGGTGCGTAGTTGTGGTTCCCAGTCGAGGGTGATGCGCAGGTGGGCCTGCATCACCAGGTCGAGCCGGGCCAGCGGGTCGGTGGGGGCGTCGTCGGGCAGCAGGGACTCGTGCTGGATCTCGGGGTGGGCGGCCAGCAGCAGGGTGCGCTGGTTGGGGAAGTAGCGGTAGGCGGTCGTCCGGGAGATTTCGGCGGCTGCCGCGGCGTCCTCGACGGTGGGGGTCACCCCCTGTGTGAGCAGCCTACGGGTGGCCGAGACGAGCGCGTCGCGGGTACGTGCCTTCTGCTGGCTGCGTCCCGTCAGCTCGTATGGGACTGACATTACCATCATGGTACCGTCATCCCATGGGATTGGAGTCCCATGTTGGCATGTTGATACCATGACGACGGAGTTGGTGAGGCGTTCATGTGCCTGGACCCCGCGGTGACGGACCCCGGCCTCTACACGGTGATTTTCGAGAACGACCGTCTCCGGGTCCTGGAGTACCGGGATCGACCCGGCGACAGGACCAGCCCCCACCGGCATCCGGACAGCGTGATGTACACGCTGACCGCGTTCCGGCGGCGGATCACGGCCGACGGCCGGCAGGTCGAGGTCGATCTCCCAGCCGGGCAGGTGCGCTGGCTCGACGCCCAGCAGCACAGCGGCGAGAACATCGGCGACACGGAGACACACTCGATCTTCATTGAGTTGAAGGAACCCCGACCGGCCGGTTCACCCGCCCCCACCGGCGCGCTGGGCCCCGGCGGTGGGTGACCCCTTTTCGGATCCCACTTCCTTGCCCACTTCTCTGCCCGCGGATGGGCGTGCCCGGTGGCGCGATCGTCGATCCGCCAGGCCGTCACACAGCAAGGAGCACATTGTGCGAAGAGGGCCGTGGGTGCGGCGAACTCGGCTTCTTCGATTGACCACAGGAAATCAGCTTCCGTCGAGCTTGCCTGAGAGCTGGTTGCACATCCGGTCGGACGAGCCGAGCCACATCAGCGTGTACTTCTGGTTGCCGCGGCTCACAGTGTTGTGGTCGGCGCAGACAGCCGGCTGCGGACCGCTGGTCGCGCTGCGAAGGCGATCGCCTGACAGCGGTGTCAGTTTCTCCATCAGCAGGCAGGCTCCCGCATCCAGGACAGCGGCGGGCAGGTCGCCGCGGATGACCGCCACCACACCGACCGACCAGAGGTAGTTCTGGTGCTGGTAGATGCCGATGGCCAGCCGGTCGGTCTTGTAAGCGCATTCGGCCGCGTCGTTGACCGCTATCACCCTGTTGGCGAACTGAGTGAGTTTCGGCAGGAATGAAGTTTCACCGCCCTGGAGATTGGACCGCTGGCTGGCGGGGACGATGGAGAGCACCCGGTCGGCGAGCTGCGCGAACTTCAGGCAGGGATCCTCGGCGACTGTCCTGATCTGGTCGCCTGAGAGGTCGGGTAGGAGCGACCGGGTCAGGGAGCCGGGTTGCGCGCATCCGTTCCCGCTCCCGCGGTCCGGGTTCCCAGTACCGGTGCTTGACCGCGGCGCCGGTGTTGCACTGGTGTTCGGCCGCGGTTCCGGCGCCGCGCAGGAGGGAGCCCCCGTCAGGAGAAAAACGGCGATCATCAGTGAGACGGCCGCGGGCACACGAATACCGCGAAAGCGTGTCAGCCTGCGCACCGGTCGGAGCCTCGCTTTCAACTGGCTGCGGCCGGATCCGATCCGCTTTTCCGCCCGCCGGGCGTCGATATGACAGAAAGCAGGCGGCGGCTCATCCGGGACTCGTGTTCGTCTTCCATTCATGGGGTCCTCCTCGTCTCGTGGGACCGGAACACCTCCGAAAGGTGGGGTGTGGCCTGCGTCCGACGGTAGAGAGCGGGAATTCCCCGGACCAGGGGCACTGGCCTGTCTTTACCAGGGGTGCTGGCACGCGGCCTTCCGGGTCCTACCATCCTTGGATGCCACGGCCACGGCCGCGGCACGTCTCAGAAGCCCCGGTGTCTGAGTCCACTACCAGGAGCCATCGATGATGGACACGCCGTCGGCTCGCGCACCTTCGATCTGCCGGACGACTCCTGTGACAACCACCTGGGCGCCTGGCTGGTCTACGGAGAGGGCTATCAGAATAACCGTCATGTCTTTCCACGATCGGCCCGATTCTCTTACCACCGGTTCGAGATCGACCTCGGCTACATGCTGTGCCTGCTGATGGACGTCCTCGGAGTGGTGACCATCCGTGCGGACGACCTGATGCCGCGGGCCCGGCATCCACTGCCGACCGACGACGGGCCTGGTTCCGACACGGCGATGGGCGCTGGCCCGTTACCGGTACGGGCCGGGCGTGTTCAAGGTCGACCGGGCGCTGGACGGCCCGGTGCCGTGGCAGGCGCTGCCGTCCCCGGCTGATACCGCCGCGGCTCCCGGTGACATCAGCCGCGGCCGGTGAATCTCTCCAGGAACGCTGGAGTGAGGTCGTCTTTGCGGGCGTAGCCGGCGGCGCCGCAGTTCCCGACGTCGGCCGGCAGGTCCTCTACGGCGTAGGTCGACATGAGCAGCACGGTCACCGTCGGGTCGGTGGCGACGATCCGACGGGTCGCCTCGATGCCGTCGATGCCGTCGATGCCGGGCAGGTGGATGTCCATCAGCACCATCGTGGGTCTGACCTGCTCGGCGAGGGCCACGCCCTCCTCACCGGAGGCGGCCTCACCCACCACCCGCCAGCCGGGCATCATGGCGATCAGGGTCCGCGTGATGTCACGGAACAGCTCCTGATCGTCGACGACGAGAACCGCGACCGTGTCGCCGTGCGCCGCCATGCAGCCGATGCTGGCGGTGGGGCGAGGCCGTCACAAGGGTGCTGGCCCCCGGCGTGGATGGCGCCACCACCCGCGCGCGGGAATCAGCACGGAAATATCAGCACGGAATTCAGCGCGGGATCAGCCTGCCGCGGTCCGCTGTTCGGCGAGGTGGATCAGGACGGCTTTGACCCGCCGGTTGACGTCCGGCTCGGCGGTCAGCCCGAGCTTCGCGAAGAGGGTGTTGATGTGTTTCTCCACCGCCCGCTCAGTCAGGAAGATCGCGGCAGCGACGGCGGCGTTGCTCTTCCCCTGGGCGATGAGGGAGAGGACCTCCCGCTCGCGTGGGGTGAGCGAGGCCAACACCGGCGACCGGGCAGGCGTCCGCACCGCGACCAGCGCATCCACCACCGCGGGGTCGACCACGGAGCGGCCGGCGGCGACCGCGCGCACCGCGTCCGCGAGCTGCCGCGGCTCACCGACCGTGTCCTTCAGCAGGTACGCCCGGCCGGCGCTGCCCTGCTCCAACAGGCTCAGCGCGTATTCCGGGTTCGTGTACTGGGAGAGCACCACGACCCCGATCTGCGGGTGGCTGGACCTCAGCCGGGCCGCTGGCGCATGCCCGCCGGCCGGCGAACCAGGTGGGGCTCCTGATGGTCCTGGTCGGGGCCGGGTTCTTCGCCGAGGATCTGCAGCTTTCGCGGACACCGTGGGTGTGCACCGCCGGGGTGCGTGCCCAACTCGCCGAGGTCCGGGCCTCGCGGGTCCGGATCGTCGCCGCGGCCGACGCCGCACGGCGCCGCCTCGAACGCGACCTGCACGACGGCGCGCAAGACGTAGTTATGCGCGGCGACCACGGCGGCCACGACACTGCGCAGGCCGTTGTCGCTCTCGCTGGCGAAGCGTGGAGTCGGTCTCGTCGAACAGCCGGGCCATGTCGTCGAGCCACTCGTCATGGTCGGGAAAGATCGCTTCTTCCTCGGCGGAGAAGCACCGGAAGAAGGTGCTGCCGGACGCTCCGGTACTCACTGACTCGCAACGGATTGATACTGACGTGTTTTCTTCTACTCGGGCGGGGAGCTGACGTGCGGGAACAGCTCCTCGAACGCGCCGCGGGTGATGCGATGGCGTACCTCGGGCGTCACCCCGTCGAAGAGCTCGTGCAACGTCTTCTGAGTGTGACCGAACGTACCCTCGAGGTGCGGGTAATCGCTTCCGAATATCACGTTCTGGTAACCCATGGCCCACAGCGCCGCCGGCGCTGACTCGTCGTGCTGGAACGACGCGTACACCTGGCGGTAGAGGATCTGCTTGGGCTCGCGGGACAGTTTCGGCCGCACGAACGCGGCGTGCTGGCGGTACCCCTCGTTGAGCCGGTCGCCCACGAACGGCACCCAGGTCGCCCCACCCTCGGAGATGAGGATCTTCAGGTTGGGGCGGCGGTCGAGGGCGCCGCTGCCGACGAGCTTGGCGGCCACCCGCTGTCCCTCGTAGGAGGTCTCCAGGAGGTTGAGAACGGCACCGCCGGGCCCGCGGTACAGCACGCGTTCGTTACTTTCGGTACCGATGTGGAAGCCGAGGACCATCCCTGCCTCTTCCGCGGCCGCCCACAACGGCTCCCATGAGGCGTCATTCCAGTCCTTCATGCCGGGTGGTATCCCGGTGGGAAGAGATACGATCTTCAGCCCTACCGAGGCGGCGTGCTGAACCTCCGCCACCGCGTCGTCGATCGAGAGCAACGGCATGAGCCCGGCAGGCACGAGCCGGTCGGGGGCGGCGTCCTGGATCTCCGAGACGAGCCACTCGTTCTCAGCTCGGGCCGCGTCCCGGACGAGCTTGGGATCCTCGATCATGTTCGACCACAGGCCGAGCGAGGCGTACACCACCTCCGCCCAGATGCCCTCGCTGTTGAGATCGACCAGGCGGGCAGTGACGTCGCGGGCGCCCGGTGGCCGGTGTGACATCTGCACGATCGTCTCGCCACTGGCACCCCGTGCGGTCATGACCTTCGGCAGGGTACGGCGAAAGCTCTTGCCGTCGACGTGGATGATCTCCTCGTTCTCGCCGACCTTCTCGCTTCGCGGCATCCGCTCCGCCTGCTTCGCCGGCAGGATCTGGAGCCACAGGTCATCC
Organism: Candidatus Frankia meridionalis; assembly: GCF_902812655.1. Classification (GTDB taxonomy): domain Bacteria; phylum Actinomycetota; class Actinomycetes; order Frankiales; family Frankiaceae; genus Protofrankia; species Protofrankia meridionalis. The sequence continues at coordinate 20,655 of NZ_CADDZT010000096.1, forward strand.
GGTTCGAGAAAGTGCGAGTCACCCGAATGGGCCCAGATCTTTTTCGCGCCTTCGTTCATTGTGACCTCCGTGCCGGCCAGGTCGGGCGAGTAGCACGGGTCGTCCGTGCGAGGCTGCCGGGCTTCACCACGATAAATCGAATAATCCGTCGATGCACGCGGGTAGCGATCTCGGCGGCTGGGCCACCCCGCGGGTCTCCACCGAGCGGACTGCGTGGACCTTACCGGGTTCCGCATCATGGTTCTGGAGTCACCCGGGTGTCGGCGAGGTGGGCATGGGCGGTCCGTAGTTCCCGTTTGAGAATCTTGCCGCTGGGGTTCTTGGGGAGTGATCCGGTGACAACCACGTATTTCGGGACCTTGAAGCCAGCCAACTGCTGCCGGGCATGGGCGATGATTATTTCGGGGGTGAGGGTCGTCCCGGCTCTGGGAACCACGACCGCGGTGACCGCCTCGATCCAGTACGGATGGGCAATGCCGAACACGGCGACCTCTGCCACGCCAGGATGGCGGTAGACGGCCTCCTCGACCTCTCGGCTCGCGACGTTCTCACCACCCGTTTTGATCATATCCTTCTTCCGGTCGACGATCGTGAGATAGCCGTCGGTGTCGAAGACCCCGAGGTCGCCGGAGTGGAACCAGCCGCCTCGGAACGCCTCCGCGGTCTTGTCGGGGTCGTTGTAATACCCGAGCGTGGCGTGTGGGCCGCGGTGTACGACCTCACCGATGGTCCCGGGTGGGACCGGACGGTCCTCGTCGTCCACCAGCATCGTCTCGACGTTGATGGCCGGCCGTCCGGCCGAGCCTGCTTTGGTGACCTGTTCGTCGGGGCGCAGGACGGTGGCGACCGGAGCCATCTCCGTCTGGCCGTAGAGGTTCCACAGCCGTAGCCGGGGAAGCCGCTGTTGTAACTCGCGCAGTACCTCGACCGGCATCGGGGCCGCGCCGTAGTACCCCTTGCGCAGCGACGACAGGTCGTGTGAGTCGAAGGCGGGGCAGCGCAGCAGCCCGATCCACACCGTGGGCGGGCAGAACAGCTTCGTTACCTTTTCCCGTTCGATGGCGTCGAGGATCATGGCGGGGTCCGGCCCGGGTAGGACCACGTTGGTGGCACCCAGATAGATGTCCGGGGTGAGGAAGGCGTCGAGCTGGGCACAGTGGTAGAGGGGCAATGCGTGTATGTCGACGTCGTCCGGGGTCATGTCGCCGTCGATGATGCAGCTCACGTACTGTGCGATCAGTGAGCGGCTGGACAGCAGCGCACCTTTGGGCCGGGACTCGGTGCCGCTCGTGTACATCAGGCGCAGCGGGTCGTCGTCGGTGATCGTCACGTCCGGTTCGGTGGTGTCGGCGTGGGTAAGCCACGCGGAGACCTCCTCCCAGCCGTGCTTCGGGCA
>NZ_CADDZT010000096.1:22353-23351 GCF_902812655.1 Candidatus Frankia meridionalis
TGGGCGACCGGGGCGAGGGCATCCTCGGTGATGAACCCGGTCGCGCCCGAGTGGCGCAGGATGAACGCGATCTCGTCGGCGTTCAACATGAAATTGACCGGGACGAGGACAGCGCCGAGCTTGGCCAGCGCCAGGTAGATGACGACGAACTCCCGGCAGTTGTGCGACAGTAACGCGATACGGTCACCCTTGGTGACACCGCGATCGGTAAGTGCATGGGCGGTACGGTTAACCGTCGTGTTCAACTGCGCGTATGTCTCGCGGACGTCGCCCGCGACAAGGGCCGTCCTGTCCGGAAAGCGCTTGGCCGTACGCCGAAGCAGGTCCCCGACCGAGTGCTGACGAGCCGTTCCCACGAGCCCGTCCACCCCGTTCTTGTCTTGGACCGCGGTCATTCCCATCTCACCGTGAAGACCCTCCACAAAGCGCTCCATGTGAACAACGACGGAACCTACGGATGAGCTGAAACACCATTCGTGAATGCGCTGCATTCGTGAATGTGCTGCATTCACTAAAACGGCGTATCGACGGATGTGATTGAGCGAAGAATAGGCGTAAGGGAAGTGGCGGTCAAGGCTGGAGTGGGCGGTACCGGGGCAACTGTACGGCCGCCCATCGGGATCATGGGCGGCCGTGACCTGCGGTGCAGGCGGTGTACTTCAGGTCATTTCACCGCAGGTCCGTGCTGATCGTCAGCTGGTGGGCAGGTGCGCGATGACCCGGGCCGTCCTGGTGGCCCCGTCCACGGTCGCGGCCACCAGGACGGTCGTGCCGGTCGTGAAGTCGCCGATCTTCGCCTTGTTGCCGTTGCTCCACAGTGCCGTGCCGCCGGTCACGGCGTAGGTGGCCTGGTATCCGTCCTCGCTCGTGACCGTGATCGAGGTTGCGGACACCCTCGTCGGTGTGCCGCGTTGTCCGGCTATGACCTGGTAGCCCTTGTCCGTCCTCACCGTCGCTTCACCGTGTAGTGCCGGAGCATCCGCCCAGGCCCCGTGACC
>NZ_CADDZT010000096.1:23721-24643 GCF_902812655.1 Candidatus Frankia meridionalis
GCGGCCGGGCCAGTCCTTGTCCTGTCCCGGTGTTTTCGGCCGGGTTGTTCCGCCGGTGGGCGACGCGCTTGCCGCCGCCGTTGCCGCGGTCGGAGAGTTCAGGTTCGTGGAAGATCCGGGTGAGGCGATCGCTGCCGCGGTGACACCCGCGATACCCAGAACACCGACCGTCGCGATTGTCGTGATCATGGTACCGAGTTGAGGCCGCATCGTCGTTCCCCCCTTCGGTGCACCCCTTGTGGCGCACCTGGTGGACTTTCAGGGTCGGCTGGTCACCTGAGGTCCGGGTTCAGGAACTATTCAGATTCCATGAGAACTCTGTGTAATATTCAAGTTGCAATCAGTGGCAATCTGGGGTTGCGGTGACCGGCGACAGCGGAGGATCGCTTCAGGCGTCCCGGCGTCGCAGCAGGACGGCGGCGCCCGCGAGCGCGGCCAGCGCATACCCGCAGAACAGTGCGAACCCGGTCCACGCAGACAGTGCCGAGGAGTCGTGCACCACCTGCAGGATCGACTGTCCGGCGCTGCTCGGCAGATACCTGTCGATGTGGTCACGCCAGTTCGAGGGCAGGAAACGCACGATGATCGGAAGTATCAGCAGCAGCCCGAACAGGGTCGCGATCCCGCCGGCGGTGCTGCGCAACAGCGCCCCGAGCGCGACACCCAGCACACCGACGACCGTCAGGTACAGTCCGCCGCCGATCACCGCGGTGAGCACACCAGGTTGCGACAGCGTCGTGGAGATGTGCTTGGACGACAGCATCGCCTGCCCGCCCGCGAACGCCACGAACGAGGCAACGGTCATCAGCGCGAAGGTGACCATGGCGAAGACCGCGGCCTTGGCCCACAGCACGGGCAGCCGCGTGGGTACCGCCGCCATCGTCGCCCGGATCATCCCGGTGGAGTACTCGCCGCTGACGAT
>NZ_CADDZT010000096.1:24945-29719 GCF_902812655.1 Candidatus Frankia meridionalis
CGCGAGGAAGATCCCGCTCAGGCTCGTCAGGGTCGGATCGAACGACAGCCGTTCGATCGGCCGTTCCTGGTCCCAGTGGCTGGCCCGCCCCCAGGAGATGAGGATGCCGAGCCCGATCGTGATTACCAGGGCGACGAGCAGGGAGTAGCGAGTTGAACGTAGTGAGTACAGCTTTGTCCACTCCGAGTGCAGCACCCGCCGCTGGGTCACCTTCACGCCCGGCTCGGGCGTCACCCGTGGGCTGCTCGGGGTCGGGACGGCCTCGGCAGTGGCGGTCATGACCGGGCTCCTGTCGCCCGACCGTTGATCGGAACGTCGGCGTGGTACTCCACGCTGTCTCGGGTGAGATCCATGAACGCCTCTTCCAGCGACGCCTGCTGCGGCGTCAGCTCATACAGGACGATGCCGGCCTCGGCCGCTGTCCGCCCGATCTGCTCACCGGTCAGACCGGTGACCTCCAATGCGTCGGCCGCGCTGCTGCTGACCGTCACATCCGCGCTGACGAGCAGGTCCCGCAGCCCGGACGCCTGCGGCGATCGGACCTTCACGGTGTTGGTCGACGCGCTGCGGATGAAGTCCGCAACGGACATGTCGGCGATCAGCCGCCCGCGGCCGATCACGATGAGGTGCTCGGCGGTCAATGCCATCTCGCTCATCAGGTGGGAGGACACGAACACCGTCCTGCCCTCGGCCGCGAGCCCCTGGAGCAGGGTCCGGATCCACCGGATGCCCTCCGGGTCCAGCCCGTTCACCGGCTCGTCCAGGATCACGGTTGCGGGGTCGCCGAGCAGCGCCGACGCGATCCCGAGGCGCTGCCCCATCCCGAGGGAGAAGCTACCCGCCCGCTTGCGCGCGACTTCTCGCAGACCGACCAGGTCGATCACTTCGTCCACCCGTCGGCGGGAGATCCCATGCGTCTGCGCCAGCGCCAGCAGGTGGTTGGCGGCTGACCGGCCCGTATGGATCGACCGGGCCTCCAGCAACGCCCCGACCTCACACAACGGGGCCGAAAAATCACGATAGCGCCGACCGTTGACCGTCACTTCACCGCTGGTGGGTTCGTCAAGACCGATAATCATTCGCATGGTCGTCGACTTGCCGGAACCGTTCGGCCCCAGGAAACCCGTCACCACCCCAGGCCCCACGGTGAAACTCAGGCCGTCGACCGCCGTTTTTTCCCCGTAGCGTTTTGTCAGCCCTTCGACTTCAATCACGGTGCACCCTCCACGGATTTCCGGTGATCTGACTCCACCGAGGTTACGGTGTGTTGGCATCCCTGCCGACCGACTGGGGATCGATCCTTGAAGGGCTCGGCGTACGCAGAACGACGTACTCACCTACCCCGGAAGTCGTACCCACGGGAGTCGTACCCCCGGAATCGGCTGGACCGGTCGGCCACCGACGTTTGTCCCAAAATTGATCATCTTGCTGTTGGGCTGACGGAAATCCGACGGTGTGTCGTGTTGGCTCGGTCTGTGCCAGGTGACCCGCTGCCATCTACGATCGGCGGTCGTGGAGTGGAATCTGCGGACGTGCGCCCGTAAGGGCCATGTCACCTATCGCCCGGACGAGCCGGCTCTCGCCGACCGGCTGGTTGCCCGGACCCCGGTCGGATCGGCCTGGCGGTGCCTGCGCTGCGGCGACTTCGTCCTCGGCGATCCGGTAGGTGCCGGGCCGGCGCAGGACGCGCCGGTGCTGCTGCGCGGTCGGGCACTGCGGGACGCGACCGTCCTGCGGCTGCTCGCGGTGGAACGCGTCGTCCGCGCGGTGCTGCTCGCGCTGGTCGCCTACGCCATCCTCCGGTTCCGCCGGTCTGAGGCCGACCTTCAGCAACTGTTCGACAGGGCGGTCCCAGCCGCGAAGCCGCTCGCCTCGGTGCTCAACCTGGACCTGGACAACAGCCCGACCATCACCCATCTGCGCCACCTTCTCCACACCAAACCGAGCACGTTGCTGCTCGTCGCCGGGTTGCTGTTCGGCTATGCGGTCATTCAGATCGTCGAGGGCGTCGGGCTGTGGCTGCTGCAACGGTGGGGGGAGTATTTTGCGGCCGTCGCCACGTCGGTGTTCCTGCCCTTGGAGGTCTACGAGCTGACCGAACGGGTCACGGTGTTGCGGGTCGGCGCGCTTGTCATCAACGTGGTCGCGGTCGTGTACCTGGTCCGCTCCAAGAGGCTGTTCGGAATGCGCGGTGGACGGGCGGCGTTCGAAGCCGAGCGGCACAGCGAGTCCCTGCTGGAGGTCGAGCAGTCCGCCGAGATGCCTGATCACGAGATGCCTGATCACGAGATGTCCGACCGGGAGCCGCCGTCGCCACCCGGGCCGGTGCATGTCGCTGACGGGATTGCGACGCCCGGGATTCTGCCCTGACCGGTGCCGGCCGGGTAATGGACCGTGCACCGGTAACGCGACCGTCTCCGGCTCAGCCGACAACGACAGGCGCCATGGCCGCCTCGATCAGCTGCCGCGGGCTGCCGGTACCGTCCGCGGGGACTGTCCACATGTCGGTGCCGAAATCCCCGGGCAGTGCGTACGCGAGCGTGCGGTCGTCGAGCCAGACCGCCTGGTCATCGACACTGCGGTTCTCGGCGAGTGGCATCTCGCCCATGGTCCGCAGGTCGATTACGTACAGTCGCCACGGTGCGTCAACGGACAGGCCGGGCACCCGTTTCTTGAATGCCAGCCGGGTTCCGTCCGGGGAGAGCGAGGGGCACTCGACGTTTTCGCGCAAGGTGGTCAGCGTGCGGGCCGTGACGTCCCCTTGTACCAGGTAGGTCTTCCCACCGGTGGCGAGCGTCGCGTAGAAACGGCTGTCGTCGGCGAACGTCACGCCCCAGAAGTTGACGTCGGCGTTCCGGTACGCGTGCCCGTCCTTCACCACCTGGTAGTCCTCGAGAGTGCTCTGGAGTGTCCCGGTGCGGGTGTCGAGGATCGAGGTGTGGGTGGAGAACTGCCCCACCCCGTAGGAGTCGCCGCTCACGAACACCGTCCATGCGACCAGGTGGCCGCTCGGCGAGACCCGCGCACGGGTGGGGATGCCGTCCAGCGGGTAACGCCGCTGTTCCCGCAGGCTGGAGTCGAGTACCACCGCCTGGTAGGTGTCCGACACCGCGCCGTGCACCGCCTGCAGGCAGATCCCGGTGCCGGCGGCGGAGTAGAAACGCAGGCAGTGAACTGTGGAGGCGGTGCGCGGGCCGGACGGGTCGGCCGACGGCACCGATGCCAGCTCGTCACGGTGCGGGCCCCAGGCCATGTTGCGGAAGACCAGCCGCGGTTGCCGCGCCGAACCCGCTGCGGTGAGCGCCACCTGCCCGGAGGTCACGCGTGGGCCGCCGGCCTGCAGGCGGTCCCTGCGGGCCGCGCGGTCGGCGGCGTGCAGCACCGAGCCCACGGCGACCGCGGCAAGCACCGCAACGGTGGCGAGCAGGATGACCAGCCGGGTACGCGCGCTCACCTTGCCGGCTCCACCGCTCGCAGGGGTCGCAGGACCGCGCTTGTCGCGGCGCACGTCGCCAGCGCCACCGTGGCGACGGCCAGCGCGGTGTGGGCCCCCCACGCCGTCCAGGCTGCGCCGAACAGCAGCGAGCACACGAAACGGGCGCTGGCCTGCCCGGTCTGGACCAGGGCCAGCCCGCTGGAACGCAGCTCGGCCGGCACGGAGCCGGCCGCGGACGCCATGAGCACCCCGTCGGTGGCTGCGTAGAAGGCGCCGTGCAGGACGAGCACCGCGACCGGTAGCACCGCGACCGGCAACCCCCCGACCGGCAGCACCGTGCCGTGGGCCGGCGTGAGCAGCATCCCGTAGGCCGCGAGCAACCCCAGGTGCCCGGACAGGAAGACCCGCCACCGGCCGAACCGGTCGGCGGCCTGCCCGAGCGGCACGGCCAGCAGTAGGAACGCGCCTGCTGTGCCGAGTGGCAGCAGCGGGAACCATCGCACGGAGATCCCCAGGCGTCGCTGGAGAAGCAGGTAAACGAAGGAGTCGCTGACCGTGGCCAGGCCCAGCAACAGTGCGCACAGGGTGAGCCGCCGCAGTTCGGGACGGCGTAGCAGGCCGAAGGCCGCGCGCAGAGAGACCGCGGAAGCAGGAGCGGCAGAGACAGGAGCGACCCGTGCGGAACCGGACGAGGTGGGAGCTGCGGGCTCGAGGATGCGTCCGGGTGCGAAGAGCAGCAGTACCAACACGCCCATGGTCGCAACACAGAAGCTCACCGTGAACACGGCGTCGAACCCCCCGGCCGCCGTCCGTAGGACGAAGAAGGCGGTGACCGGGCCCAGCAGGGCTCCCGCGGTATCCATGGCGCGGTGCACTCCGAAGGAACGGGCCTGCATGTCAGGCGGGGAGGCAAGTGAGATCATGGCGTCACGCGGTGCCGTCCGTAGACCCTTTCCGGTGCGATCGACCGCGAGAACCGCACCGATCAACGGCACGCTGTGGACGGCGAGCAGGGCCGGCTTGCACAGGGCGGACAGGCCGTACCCGACGGCGGCGGTCGTCCTGTGCCGCCGTCCGCGGTCGGCGAGATGGCCACCGACAAGCCTGACCAGGGCGCTGACCCCGTTGTAGATGCCGTCCAGCACGCCGAAACCCAGCGGGGAAAGGCCCAGTTCGGCCACCAGGTACAGCGGCAGGACGGCGGTGACCATCTCCGAGGAGATGTCGGTGATGAGGCTGACCGTGCCCAGGATGAGCACGGTCCGGGGTATGGCCCGCGGCACGGTGCGGCCCCCCGCCCGGGACACGGCGCGGGGGGCCGCACCCGGCAGGGGGCCG
>NZ_CADDZT010000096.1:30214-31488 GCF_902812655.1 Candidatus Frankia meridionalis
ACGCGGACGGGGTGCGGGTGTCCGCTACGTACACGGTCGCTCAGTTCCAGATACCGGTGATGTCCGACGCGCTCGCGGCGTTGCCCGCATGGGTGGTGAGGCCGCTGAGGTCCTCCAGGGTGCGCAGCACGTTGTAGTGGTTGTAGGTCGTCGACGAGGTGCTGCCCGGGGTGACGTGCTGCCCGTAGAGCACGGTGGCGATGTGGTTACCGCTGGAGCCGTTATCCTCGTCGAAGGTCACGACGAGGATGCTGTTGTGGGTCTGGGCCCAGGTGGCGTAGGCGCCGAGATTGTTCTGCACCCAGGTGTCGCCGGTGGAGACCGAGCAGTCGTGCATGTCGTTGCACAGGTTCGGGGTGACGAACGAGACCTTCGGCAGCGTGGTGTAGTCGGTCGGGAACTGGGTGAAGGTGTGGGCGGTGTTCAGTGGCACGTTGCTGAAGGCGAACCACGGGTTGTGCTTCTGGGCATACTTGGTGCTGCTCTTGGTGCACACGGTGGAGCCCTCGGAGGGCAGACCCTCGTTGTAGCTGCCCCAGGTCTTACTGGCGGCGATCAGTTCGGAGCCGAGGTTGACGGCGCTGCTGAACTGTGGGGTGTAGCAGCTGTCGTCGGTGATGCCCTGGGTGCCGCCGGAGAAGATTGCGAGGTAGTTGGGCTGGCTGGGATGGGTTATGCCATAGGATGACGAGAGGTTAGCGCCGCCGGCCTTCAGTGTGTTGTTGATGTACGGTGCGCTCGAACTACCGATGATCTGCGAGTAGGCGTGGTTCTCGAGAACAACGACGACCACGTGATCGGGTGTGGGCAGTGCCACGGCCTGTGCGCTGGACGCGAGTAGTCCGACCGAGGCGGCAGCCAACCCGGCGGTGACGCCGAGGGCGGTGAGTGCCCGACGCGGGCGTTTGACACGAGAAAGAACGGACACAGCAGACCTCCGGAAGTACCGCATTGGGAAACAACGCGAGGGCGTTTACTGGGCGGATGTCAGGCTAAAGCCCGTGTTTGCTATCCGTCAGGGGACGCCGTGTGGCGGCCAAGTAAACATCTGCGGTGTTGTCTGCGCCGGTTGTTACTTCGCTCGTATGCGGGCGTAAACCTGGACCACCGCCGGATCGGTTGCCAACGGTTCTGATTACGGCGGCGTTTCGGGTCACCGACCCCGACGAGGTGGGATGGACTCGGATGAGACGGGGCGGTTGTGCGGTCGGCGGCAGCCCGCGGGCTGCCGCCGACCACGGCATCTACCCGTTGCGTCCGCCACCGCCACCGCC
>NZ_CADDZT010000097.1:0-4128 GCF_902812655.1 Candidatus Frankia meridionalis
ATCGCGTTGATCGGCTTCGCCTCGTTCGTCTTCATCCTCATCGCCGGCAGGAGCAACCCGAAGTGAGTGCCGATCACGATAAGGACGACGGAGAGGTTCCGGACGAGGGGCTGCAGAGCGAACGCACCTACCTGGCCTGGCAACGCACCGGCCTGGCCTTCGCAGCCCTCGGCGCGTTACTCGTCCACTCCGCGAACGGGCAACGGCATCCGCTCGCCGAGGCACCAGGACTGTTCGGCCTGACGATCAGCGCCGCGATCCTCTTATGGACGATCCTGCGATACCACGGCTCAGGCACCGCACCAAAAAGCAACCATGACACCGCCGTCCCCCGCATGGCCGCCGCGGTCTCGGCCGCCACGGTGGTGCTGTGCCTGAGCGGACTCGCACTCGTTCTCGTCGGCCTGTGACACTCCGGACCCGATCGTCGGACGACAAGATCCGGTTCTATATGCATGAGCAAATCATAAGTAATCATAATATATCTCTGTCCATGACCTGCCGGTTCACAAAGGGCTCGCGGGGGAAGAACGAGACGGATGACGATGGACACTCACGGTATGGCTTCACGCGGCAGCCTCGAGGATCTGGTCGACGTGGCGTACGCACTCGTGACCGGGGTTGATGCAAAGGGTGTCGTCACCGGGTGGAGTGCGGGTGCCTGCCGGCTGCTCGGTTATCCGCCGGCCGAGGTCATCGGCCGGGCCGTAGTCGATCTTCTTGCTATGGACGTTCCGGAAACGGCCTGGCAGACCGCCGTGGCACGGCAAGGATGGAACGGGACCGTGGGCGTCCGCCATCAAGACGGCCACCGCGTGGAGTTGGAACTGCGGGCCTACCCGTTACTGGACGCCGCTGCAAACACCCAGTGGCTTCTGGTCGCCTCCACTCTCCTCAGATCGCCGCATCCCCGCTCATCGCATCACGAACGCGGACGGGGCCCGGCTCGCCCACGGGAGTTACCACCGAGCACTACGTGTTCTGCCCGGCAGGGAGATCCCTCGACGCCGGAGGATCCGATGGAGAGTGTGGACGATCAGACAATCGTGGACTGGGGGTTCCGCCAGTCCCAGCTCTTCATGGTGGTCTACGACTCCGAGGCACGGTTCTGGCGGCTGAGCGCCGGAGCGATTCCCATGATCGGCTACGACGAGACGGCCGTACGTGGACAGCGGCTGATGGATGCACTGCCCGACCACAGCTACGCCGCCTTCCAGGAGCAACTGCGTCATGTGGCGCAGACCGGCAAATCGGTGATCTACGAGAATCACGTCCGGGCACCGGGCGAACCCCGCGAACATGCCTGGGCCACCAGCATGTCACCCATCACGGACCCAACCGGCCGGGTACTGGGCGTGTTCGCAGCCGCGTTCGACGTCAGCGAACAGCACTGGGCCCGGCAACGCCTCGCCCTGCTCGACGAGGCCAGCACCCGTATCGGCAGCACCCTGGACGTGACGCGGACCGCTCAGGAACTTGCCGACATGGCTGTCCCCCGGCTCGCGGACTGGGTCAGCGTCGACCTGCTCGAATCGGTGTATCACGGCGACGAACCCGTTCCCGGTCCGGTTGTCGGCCCGGTCGCCCTGCGCCGCAGCGCACATCAGTCGGTCGTCGAAGGCAGCCCCTATGCCGTGGTCAAGCTGGGGCAGGTGGACACCTATCCGGAGTTCTCGCCGCCGGCCTGTGCCCTGGCCACCGGCCGGCCCAGCCTGTACCAGATCCTGGAATCCGACATCGCGCAGTGGATCGCCGACGATCCAACCCGGAATGTCATCGCCAGCTATCTCGGCTTTCATTCGGTCATGTTCGTACCGTTGCGTGCCCGTGGGACCACCCTCGGCATAGCCGTGTTCGCACGCCACCGCCGTCCGGAACCCTTCGGGCAGGAAGACCTGCTCCTTGCGGAGGAGCTCGGCGCCAGGGCGGCCGTCTCCATCGACAACGCCCGCCGCTACACCCGCGAGCGCAACACCGCCCTCACCCTCCAGCGCAGCCTGCTCCCCCAACGGCTGCCCGACCAGACGGCGGTGCAGGTCGCTTCCCGCTACCGGCCCACCGGTTCCCAGCTCGGGGTCGGCGGCGACTGGTACGACGTGATCCCGCTGTCCGGCGCGCGGGTCGCCCTGGTCGTCGGTGACGTCGTCGGCCACGGCATCCACGCGGCCGCGACCATGGGCCGGCTACGTACCGCCGTGCGCACCCTCGCCGACGCCGACCCGGCTCCCGAGGAGCTCCTCACCCGTCTCGACGACGTGGTCTCGCGCCTCAGCATGGAGGACAACGCCTTTTCCGGCAGCGACCCTGGCACTGACATCGGCGCGACCTGTCTGTACGCCGTCTACGACCCGGTGTCCCGCTACTGCTCGCTGGCCAGCGCCGGGCACCCCCTGCCCGCCGTGGTCGCACCAGACGGCACGGTCGACTTTCTCACCATGCCCGTAGGCCCTCCGCTCGGGGTGGGTGCCCTGCCGTTCGAGGCCATGGAAGTCGAACTACCCGAAGGCAGTCTGCTCGTCCTCTACACCGACGGCCTGGTCGAATCCCGTTCCCGCGACATCGATGTAGGGCTCGATGCGCTACGCCATGCCCTCACCATCCCGGCTCGCTCGTTGGAGGTCCTCTGCGACACCGTGCTGGACACCCTGCTCCCTGAACATCCCGAAGATGACGTTGCCCTGCTCGTCGCACGCACCCGCACCCTGGATCCCGGCCAGATCGCGGCCTGGGACCTGCCTGCCGACCCTGCTGTGGTCGCCCACATCCGCGCGCAGGCATCGCACCAACTCGCTGCGTGGGGACTGGAACATGCCATCTTCACTACTGAACTGGTCGTCAGCGAGCTCGTCACCAACGCCATCCGCCACGCCTGCGGCCCGATCCAGGTCCGGTTGATTCTGGACAGCACCCTCATCTGCGAGGTCTCCGACGCCAGCAGCGCTGCCCCACATCTGCGCCGTGCGCACAGTCTTGACGAAGGCGGACGCGGGCTGCTCCTCGTCGCCCAACTCACGAAACGCTGGGGCACTCGCCACACATCCACCGGCAAGACCATCTGGGCCGAACAGCCCCTCCCCACGTTCTGAGTCGAACATGGGCCTCGACCGCGCGAACGTCGTCGTTCGCGGCAGGCCCGGGACAGCCGGTCATTACCGGCGGGTCTTTCGTCAGCGTCAGCGGTCGGCGGTCGGCATGACGCGGAGGTCAGCGGCCGCGGACAGTTCTTCCCGCTCGGCCCGTTCGCGACGCCGTCGGACGCTTGCCCTCCCCAGCGGCACGCGGCAACGTTCCCGCTTCCCATGTTGCGGTGAATCCGGGAGGGGTCCGGTTGTCGTCGGGCTCGTCATCGACCGGCTGAACAGTCCCCGGCGGGTACACCGGCTCCTGGAACAGCGGCAGATCCGCCACGGTCGAACGTCTGGAGACGCGCAGCTCCTCACCAGGCGGTAGCGACGAAAACAGTGACCGTGATGCCATAGGTGTACTCCATCTCATACGTAATCTCACGCTGGGCAGGAACCGGGGTCACCTCTACCGGTACCTGATGTCAAGGTTGATTGCACCAACCGGCCTCATGCGCCACCACCCGGCGCCACCGGAACGGCTCAAACGACTGTCTCCGCAGCGAATACCCCAGGAACCGTGTGTCAAACCTGGGCAAAGGTGCCCGTTCATGTACGAACGTCCGGCACGGGCGCCGCCCCGTCAGCCTCGATGACGACTCTACGCTACCACTGAATACCATCCGGATCTTACCAGCCCAAGCTTCCGGATACGCGACCACTGCCGGATGCGTTCACATCCGCGATCGACCGGCATCCGATCCTGGTGATCGTCGACGGGGTGGACTTCCCAAGTGGGCCAGGTACTCGGCGGCCGCCGTGCCCCGGTCGGTACGCCTGGTCGGTACGCTGGGATGGCCGTCAGATGGATGGCGGTCCGTTCACCTGGCCCGCTTGGTGAGATGTGCGCGAACGCCACCCTCGTGACCGCCTAGCTGCCGTCTCGTTCAAGAGGGTGTGTGTTGATGTCAACGGAGGAGTTCGGGGCGACGGGGCCCCGGTCCAGCTACCGTACCGACTCGGTGGCTACCGACGCCAAGGGTGCACCCGACGGGACGGACGTCCG
>NZ_CADDZT010000097.1:4384-16846 GCF_902812655.1 Candidatus Frankia meridionalis
TCTCGCCGGCCGTGTCGTCCTCTGGCGTCGGATGGGTGGACTGATCTTCGGGCATCTCCAGGACCGCAGCGGGCGCGTGCAGATTTCTCTGTCCAGAGACGAACTGGGCGCAGAAGTCGTCAAGGAGTGGTCCCGGGCAGTGAAGATCGGCGACTTCATCGGGGTCGCCGGCAGCCTCTATACCACCCGCCGCGGCGAGCGGACGGTAGCGGTTTCCGAACTGACCGTGTTGAATCGGACAGCTCGCGCCTTGCCGGACAAGTGGCAGGGCCTCTCGAACGTCGAGGCCCGCTACCGTCGCCGCTACCTCGACCTGTTGGTGAACCCCGAGTCACGGGAACGGTTCCAGACCAGAACGAAGATCATCCAAAAGATCCGCCGGTTCCTCGACGAGAACGACTTTCTCGAAGTCGAGACACCGATTCTACAGGAGGCGGCATCCGGCGCGGCCGCGCGACCGTTCGTGACCCGGCACAACGCTCTAGGTGAGGACTTCTACCTACGGATCTCGCCGGAAACGCTACTCAAGCGCGTCGTTGTCGGCTCTCTCGACCGCGTCTACGAACTGGGCCGAAACTTCCGCAACGAAGGCATGGACTCCTCGCACCTCCAGGAGTTCACGATGCTGGAGTGGTACGCGGCCTACTGGGACTACCGCGACAACATGACCTTCGTCCGGGAACTGGTCCTCACCGTGCTCGACGAGGTCCTCGGCACGCGTACGGTCACCTATAACGGTGTGAAGCTGGATTTCGGCGCCGACTGGCCGGAACTGGACTACCGGACCGAGGTCGCCCGTCGAACCGGTATCGATCTCACCGTCGTACGTGATCTGCCGACGCTGCGGGAGCGGGTCGTGGGGCTCGGGTTGGACGTGGAGAACGCAGTATCTTATGCGGGGCTCGTCGATCTGCTGTACAAGAAGACGGTCCGGCCCGGACTCATCCAGCCGTGTTTCCTCGTCCATCACCCGGCGGAGCTGGTCCCGCTTGCCCGGCGCAGCGACTCCGACCCGACCCGCCTGGACATGTTCCAGGTAGTGGTGAACGGCTGGGAGATCGTCAAGGCGTATTCGGAGCTGGTCGACCCGGTCGAGCAGCGGCTACGGCTGGAGGAGCAGGCCGTGCTGCGCGAGGCCGGTGACGACGAGACGATGATGATGGAGGAGGACTTCATCGAGGCGATGGAGTACGGGATGCCGCCGATGTCCGGCCTCGGTCTCGGCATCGACCGGTTCATCGCCCTGCTCACCGACGCGCCCACCCTCCGCGATGTCGTCCTCTTCCCCGCCATGCGTGGTGCCAGGAAGGGACAGACCGGCCCGAATGACGAAAGCGACACGGACGTGGACTGAGTCCTTGCCTCGGCGGTCGGGTACACCGCCGGGTACATAACGATCGCCTCGGGGTAGCGCCACGGCCAAACCCGAGGTCAGAGCCCTGTTCCGTGGAGCCGGCGAGGGGACTCGAACCCCTAACCGCTCGATTACAAGTCGAGTGCGCTGCCAGTTGCGCCACGCCGGCCGGTCGGTGAACCTCTCCAGCCTAGGGCATCAGCGGTCGATCTTACTCATCCGGATCGTCACTGGGGCGCAACCAGCCAGGTTGCGAGCCGATCCACCCGCCACCCCCTCTCATGATCGTAATCTGGGTGCGGGCCGCCACCGGGCGGCCCGACCGGGGTCCGGCGGCGGCCCGAGGGCGGATCGGATCCCCACAATCCCGTCCGAGAGTCCGTCCAACGGGTCTACCACAGAACGGGTCTCATCCCGGTAGAAAGAGACCACGATCCACCGTTCAGGAATAGAGCTCGAGCCTCGGGCCCAGGCTCCGGCTGGTCGCCCAGAACTCTCCGCCAACCGTACCGTGGGCTGCCCAGAAATCGGCCGCGCCCTCGGCGTCACGGTTCTCAATCAGCTCCGTCAGATGCTCGTAACGAGCAATTGATTGCTCTATGAACTCGCGCCCCTCGTCCTCGGAGACGTTACGCAGAACAGACTCGTACTGATGCTGGAGCAATGAGGAGACGAGTTGCACCAGCAACATCATGGTTCTGTTGTGGGAGGAACGGACGACCAGGACGTGAAACTCGGCCGCGCGACGGACGAAGTCGAGAACATTACGCGAGTCGCCGGCAATCTTCAGACAGTCCCGCATTTCCTGTAGGTCCGACCCGGTACGGCGTTTCGCAGCGAGCGCCACAACTCCCGGCTCCATGACCGCGCGGGCCTCGACCAGGTCGTTGATGGAGGTTCCCTGCATCTGCAACCGCAGGCCGGTCCGTCGCGCGAGAACGCCGATGTCCGGCACCTGGACGAGCGGCCCCCGATGGGATCCACGCCGCAGACTGATCAACGACTCGGACTCAAGGATGCGCAATGCCTCCCGCATTGTCGGCCGCGCGACACCGTAAATGTCCATCAACTCGGTTTCCGACGGTAGGTGGTCGCCCGGCCTGACCTCACCGCGCGCAACCTTACCCCGTAGGTCGTCGGCCACCATCTCGGAAAACTTGCTGAACTTCGTTACACGCCCACGCCCGGGCGTACTGGCGTCCACCTGACCCGCCTCCTCGACAAAGCGTGAAAAGCCATGCTAACGGCAGTGGATGAAAACGACCGTTACCGACTTCCTGTGAGGCCGCACACCTCATGTGAGCCCAGGCACACCAATACCCGTTCACGACCAACCACAGTATGGTTCTGACAAACGGTCGACCACAGCAGTCAGAAACGCAGCGGTCCCCTCGCAGTCCGACCCGAAAGGGAACATGAACTGGCGAGACCTCGACCTTCGAGGGAAACCCGGCGATCGGTAGTCACCTGGCTGCCGGTATTGACCGGTGCCCGGGTGCGCGGCAGGACACATCACCGCATCCACGCATCCACCACGGAAACGGCACTGTCGGTTGGGAATCGGTAGGGAGTATTAGGGTCCCGTCAGGCGGTGTTGACAGGCTGCCGAGCCGAAGACGGCTCGATCATGTTCTGGCGAGGCGTGAGGAGGAGAACACAAAATGGCCTGGGACGAAGCACCCCCCTCCACCGTGACCCGCCTCGGACATTCGATCAAACGGGCTGAACAGGCGCTTATCCGCGAGAAGACCCGGGCACTGCGCGATGTCGGGCTGTCCGTCCCGCAGTACACGGCACTGTTCACCCTTGCCGAGTCACCCGGTCTTTCCGGCGCCCAGCTTGCCCGCCGCTGCATGGTCACCCCGCAGTCGATGGCAAGCCTGCTGCTCACGTTGGAGTCAAAGGGTCTGATCGTTCGCGAGCAGTCGGGCGTCCACGCGAAGGTTTTCCAGAGCCAGCTGACCCGGGCAGGCTGGACGCTGCTACACCGGGCCGACACGTTGGCGCTCGCGGTCGAGCAGCGCCTCTCCGACGTGTTCACCCCGGGCGAGCTGGAGGAGTTCCGTTCCCTGCTCGAACGGGCCGTCGCCATTCTCGACGACGAGACCGGACAGTCCGTGGCCACGGCGACATCACGGTGGTCGCAACAGTTCTAGCGATGGTCACAACAGCTCCGGTAGAAGCTCCAGCGGGCCATCAGCGGGTGGCTACGGTCTCCCGTCCACACGGCGGCGGCGAGCGATCTCCGCCAGCACCACGCCGGCGGCGACCCCGGCGTTGAGGGACTCGACATCACCGATCATCGGGATCCGCACGGTCAGGTCGCACCGCTCCCCGACGAGCCTGGACAGGCCTCGTCCCTCCGAACCGACGACCAGCACCAGCGGATCAGCGGTCATTTCAAGATTGTCTATGCTGACCTCTCCGTCCGCGGCCAGCCCGACCACGAAAAGGCCGGCATCCGCCCAGCTCGTCAGCGTCCGAGCCAGGTTCGTCGCCCGCGCCACCGGTAGCCGGGCCGCGGCGCCCGCGGAGGTCTTCCACGCCGCCGCGGTCACACCGGCCGCCCGCCGTGTGGGCACGACCACACCATGCGCACCGAACGCGGCAGCCGAACGGATGACCGCCCCGAGGTTGCGCGGGTCGGTCACCCCGTCCAGCGCCACCAGCAGTCCGGGCGGCGCGGCCTGCACACGGGCCAGCAGGTCATCGGGATGGGCGTAGCGGAACGGGGGCACCACCAATGCCAGCCCCTGGTGCGGCGCGGAACCGCACATCCGGTCCAGCTCGCCCCGGGCAACATCCGCGACGGCCACACCGACGCGGGGAGCGAGACGGCGAGCCTCGTCCAGACGTTCGTCGTACTCGGTTCCGCCCGCCACGTAGAGGGTCGATGCCGGAACGCCGGCACGCAGCGCCTCGACAACCGGATTACGGCCGACCACCAGCTCGTCGACCTCGCCCCGGTCGTCGCGCTCCGGTCGTCCGGACCGCCCCGTCCGGGCCTGCCCCGTCCGGGCCGGGCCGCCGGCGCGGCCACGCTGCGGCGCCCGGTCGCCGCGGATGCCTTCGCCGCGGGTGCCTTCGCCGCGGGTGCCTTCCGCTCGTCTCCAACCACCGGCGGAAGCCGGACGCGGACCTCGTGGCGTCCGCTCACCTTCATCACGAGCGCCGTCGCGACGCCCGTTGTCGCCCCCGGTGGTGCGGGGGTCGGCGGGGCGCTGTGCCTCGGCGGCTGCCGCCGCGACAGCCCGGCGCTGCGCGGGGTGCCCGGGTCTCATCTGCGCCGGCGGGGTGGCTCCGCGTCCCTCCAGGCTCTTTCTGCGCTGCCCGCCGCTGCCGGCCGAGGCGCCCTTGCGATGCGAGCCGGCCTTGGCCGCGCGGCCGCCCTGACCGCCACGCGCCACCCCGCCGCCGCCACGCCGCTGTTGACCGGCCATCAGGCGGACTGACCGGAACGCGGCCCGAAGGGACCGGAGAACAAGGCAGGGGAGAACATCTTCACACGATATACGGGAAGGACCCGCGGACGCGGACAGGCGTGAACCGTGCACACCCGGTACCTCACCGCCAGCCGCGATGGCACTATGGTCGGACCGTGACGGCCAACACACCCCCAGGGGCAACCGCCCGAACACCTACAGCCGTCAACCCGCAATCATCGATTCCTCCGGCCGAGACTGCCGCGCCCGGTTCGATCAGGGCGTCCGACTCCTTGGGACGTCCGGTGACAGCGCAACCAGTGACATCACGATCAGTAACGACACCGCCGGCGACAACGCCACCGGTACCGTCGCCACGTCTCGACATTCGCGCTCTTTCCCGCGAGCTGCCGCGGCGGGCACGCAACGCCGTGGCCGTCACCCCCGGCCGGCTCCGGCTGTACTCGTTGAGCCTTACCGGGCTGCTTGCCCTTCTCGGGACCGCGCTGTTCGCCACCACGCTGATCCGACTGGACGCGCTGAACACCATCCGTAACCAGGCTGGCAGATCCATCGTGGATGCACAGCGGGTACACGCCGCACTGTCGGACGCCGATGCCACCGCCGCCGCCGAGTTCTTCGCGCCGGTCACGGTGCTCACGAGCAACGGAACCCCGGCCGACGAACGCGCCATCCATGACAGGAACCTGCGGACAGCCGCCGGTTACGACACGAGCATCGCCACCGCGGCCGAGACCATCCAGGAACTGACCCGGCTGAATCTCGACGCGACAGCCGAGAAACAACTGGCCGTACTGGCTCGGCAACTGCCGGTGTATACCGGACTTGTCGAGCGTGCCCGGGACAACAACCGCGCCGGGAACTCCAGCGGCGAGGGATACCTCAGAAAAGGTTCACAGGTCATGTGGCAGCAGATCCTGCCGGCCGCGGACAGAATTACCGCCCTCAACGCCGACCGCCTCGACCACGCCTACCAGGACGCGACCAGCGGCACGGACGAGGACCTTCTGATCCTTGCCTTCACGGTGACCGCCGCCGGACTGGCCGCCACCCAGCTGATGTTGTTCAGACGCACGAAACGGATTCTCAACCTCCCGCTGGTCGCTGCCAGTGCCTGTGTCCTGATCGGGGTCGGATGGTCTGCGACGGCCTTCTCCACCCAGCAGGCCCGCCTTGCCGACGCCCGCGACGCCAGTTACACGCCGATGACCCTGCTCGCCCAGTCCAGGGTTTTCGCGCTTCGCGCCCGGGTTGACGAGAGCCTGTCCCTCATCGCCTTCGGGAACGACGCGCAGCCGGATGCCGACTTCACCACCGCGATCAATCAGCTCGGGTTCGAGAAAGACGGAGGACAACTGCCCGAGGGATCGCTTGTACAGGCGATCGCGTTGGACGGCCCGGACGTCAGAGCCCGTCCCGGAATCAGGAACGACCTGCAGGAATGGCTCGCCATTCACCATGCCGTCACCGAATCGCTGGCCACCCCGGACAAGCTGAAAGACGCCGTGACGACATCTCTCGGGCGGGGCACCGAAACATTCGACCGCCTGGACAGGGCGCTGGACGGCGCCGTGACGGACAGTCAGAACCGTTTCACCCGGCAGGTATCGGATGCCGCCGAACCGCTGCACCCGCTGCCGGCTGTCGTGGTGATCACTACGATCGTGGCGATCGGGCTCGGCCTCGCCGGCATCCAACGCCGCATCAACGAGTACCGATGACCGGCCACCGGTCCCGCCGAATCCGCCGTGCGGGCATTCTGCTCGCCTGCACCGCGCTGATCCTGACCGCCTGCGGCACCACACGCAGCCCGTTGCCGTTCAACCCCGCTCCACGGCCGGCGGAGAACGCCTCACCCACCCCGCAGGCCAGCACCCAGCAGCCGAATCGCAACTGTACGGATCCCCGTAGGAGCCTGCGCCCCCACGGACCGCTGCCCACCCCGGGAAACATACCGGCCGGCGTCCTCCCGGCGGCGGTCCTGAAGAACAGGTACCTCCGGGTCGGCGTTCCCACCGATGCCGTACTGCTCGGCGCGATGAACTGGAACACCCTCCAGCTGGAGGGCTTTGACATCGACATGGCAAAACAGGTGGCCAAGGCAATTTTCGGTACCGATGAGGGCCGGATCCAGTTCCGGGCGGTGACCACCGATGGCCGCATCCCCGCTCTGGAAAACGACGATGTCGATCTCGTCGTCGCCACCATGACCATAACCTGCGACCGCTGGCAGAAGGTGGACTTCTCGTCCGTCTACTACGAGTCGGGCCAGAAACTCCTCGTCCAGCAGGACGCGGGCTTCGCGGGGATCGCGGATCTCGCCGGCCGGAAGATATGCGCCGCAAGCGGCAGCACGTCACTGCGGACCATCACAAGACTGGTACCCACCGCGATACGAGTTGAGGTCCCCAACGCGACCGACTGTCTGGTGGATCTCCAGCGGGGCCAGATCGACGGGATCTCGACCGACGACGTCATCCTTGCGGGAATGGCCGAGCAGGACCCCACGACCGTGATCGTGGGGTCAAAACTCAGCGATGAACCGTACGGCATGGCGGTGAAGGCGGGAAACGAGGAGTTCGTCCGCTTCATCAACGCCGCTCTCGAAAAGATGAGAACGGACGGCACCTGGAAGAAGATCTACCAGCGTTGGCTCGGTAAACTCGGCGACGCCAGCCCTCCCACCGCGACCTATCAGGACTAGGACCGGGTCAGGCAACGTTGGCCGTGCTTCCCGGAGCGGACACGCGGCCGTGTCTGTCCGCAAGCCGACAGCGGTGTGGGCACTCCTCATACCTCGCGCCGCCCGGCACCCGCACTATGGTCGGACCGTGACGGCTGACACATCTCGGGCGGCAATCAGTCGAACGCATCAGACCGTCAACATCCCCAGCCCATCCCGTGACGCACCCGTTCCCAAATATCAGGGCTGACCGTCATCATGGCCATCATGAGCCTGGACAGGATTGACGCCGCCCTGACCCATCTGTCGGGTGCAGCCGCGTCCCAGGCGACCGTCCTGATGGGGTTGGAGAGCGCGCCCGAGCGTGCGCTGATCGACCCGGACCGCCTCACCGGCGCCACCCGCGACCGGGCGACGGCCACGCTCACCGCGCTCACGGACGCCTGGCACTGCTACGGCATCCTCGCCGACCTCGTTGAACGGGCCCGCACCACCCGCGGTAGCAGGACCCGGGTGGACGCCCGCGCCATGGGTGAACTGGACGCCTTGCTGCACAGCCCACTGGCGGTCCCCCCCGTCCGGTCGGCAGGTACCGACGGTGCCCGTAACGGGAACCCCCACGGGTCGAAGCCTGACTCCTCACCCGGGTCACCCGCTGCCGGCATCCGCCCGACAGACCTCGTGGACCGCGCCGACGCGGCACTGCGGTCCGTCCGTGTCGGCATCGATGAGATCGTCGCAGCCTGGAACACCCACCTGGCGACCGTCAGCGCGGCCGAGCAGGAGATCGCCGCCGTCGACACGATCGCGTCCCGGCTACGCATGGGAGACGATGCCGGCCTCACGGTCGCCCGCCGGCTGCTCGCCGAACTGTCCGAAGTCGCCGCCGGCGATCCGCTGTCCGTGCCGGAAAGTCTGCCGGTACGCCTCGACGCCGCCATCGCGACCGCGCGAGCCGGCGTCGCTGAACTCGCCCGACGCCACGACACCCTCCCGGAGGCGCTGCGGGACGCGGCGACGCTGCTGGAACGCATCGTCACGCTCACCGATCAGGCAGCGGCGGACGCCGACCGCGCCCGTAGCCGCGTCCTGCGACCGGCGACGCCGCTGCTCCGCCTGCCTGACGGTGTCCTGGATGACGACCGGCACGGCCTGCGCACCTGGCTCGGCCGGCTGACCGCGACAGCGGCAGCCGGCCGCTGGAAGGAAGCGAGCAGGGGACTCGACCGGTGGCAGGAGCTCGCCGAGGCCACGCTGATCTCGGCCCGCAGGATCGCGGACACCAACGCGGCACCGCTGCGGACGCGCGACGATCTGCGCGGGTTACTCGGCGGATGGCAGGCCAAAGCCGCCAGGCAGGGCGTCATCGAGGCCCCGGACCTTGCCGACCTGTACCGGCGTGCCCACTCGGTGCTGTATACGGCGCCGACCGATCTCGACCAGGCCGCCGAGCTGGTGCAGGCGTTCGGCGCGGCCCTGGACCGTAGGTTCAGCGCCGGCGACGACGGGGTCGGGAGTGAGCCGGTCGGGCGCGGGTCAACGGGAAAGTCCGTGGCCGACGGCGACGGCCCCCTCGGGGGTATCCGGCCGAGCAGGGGAAGGGAGACCAACCAGAGATGAGCACTTCCCAGTCCCTTGGCGGCCTGCCGGGTGATGGAGTCTCCTGCGGCCGGCCAGGTTGCGCCGGTGTCGTCGAGGACGGCTACTGCAACATCTGCGGGCTACTACCGGTCACGAGTAGTCCCACCCCGACCGTTCCCAGCCAGCTGGGGCCGACAGGGCCGTCCGACAGGCCGGTACCGGGCGCAGCCCCCGGCCCCTCGACGGCCACCGCCACGGACGACGGTGCCCCCTGTACGCGGCCGGATTGCAAGGGCGGCACGATCGAGGACGGCTACTGCAACCTCTGCGGTTTCTCTGCGACCTCGGCCGTTTCCGTCCCGAACCCGTCCGTGCCGAATCCATCCTCCTTCGGCCCGTCCGGGTCAGGCCAACAGCCGAGCGGCCCGGCAACAGGCGGCCCGGCAACAGGCGGCCCGGGAACAGGCGACCCGGGAACAAGCAGCCCCGCAGGCAGCGGCCCACTGCGACACCGACGCAGCAGACCGTCCAGGCCGACGCCGTCACGTGGCCGGCTCGGCGCGGGCATCATCACCGTTGCGGACGTGGCCGTTCCCGACCCCACGTCGATGGTGCTGGCCAACCCGCAGGTGCCGGAACGCGGCCGTTACTGCGCCATCTGTGACGAGCCGGTGGGCCGTGCCCGCGGTGATTCCCCCGGCCGGTTGGAGGGCTTCTGCGCGAACTGCCGCCAGCCGTTCTCCTTCGTGCCGAAACTCGCGGCGGGGGACGTCGTCAGCCAGTACGAGGTTGTCGGGTGCCTGGCGTTCGGTGGGCAGGGCTGGGTGTACCTGGCCCGTGACCGCAACGTCGCCGAGAACTTCTGGGTCGTGCTCAAGGGCCTGCTCAACACCCATGACCCCCAGGCGATGACTGCGGCCATCGCCGAACGCCAGTTCCTTGCCGCGGTCGACCACAGCAACATCGTGAAAATCTTCAGTTTCGTGGAGTGGCAGGGCACCGGTTACATCGTCATGGAGTACATCGGCGGGATGTCCCTGCTCAAGCTCCTGAAGCAACGCCGGGCAGCGGCCGGCGGGCAGCCCGACCCGCTGCCGGTGACCCAGGCAATCGCCTACATCCTCGGGATCCTCCCGGCTTTCGCCTACCTGCACCGTCAGGGCCTGGTCTACTGCGACTTCAAGCCGGACAACGTGATGTTGTCGGGCGACTCGCTGAAACTCATCGACCTCGGTGCGGTACGCCGTATCGACGATCCGGGGCCGTCGTTCGCGACCCCCGGCTACCAGGCACCGGAAGTGCCCACGCTGGGCCCGTCGGTCGCCTCCGACCTGTTCACGATCGGCCGTTCGCTGGCAGCGCTGATCCTGGACTTCCGGGGTAACACCACGACCTACGCCTTCACCATTCCCCCTCAGCGCAGTCACGAAGTGCTCGCCCGGCATGACTCGCTCTACCGGTTCCTGCTACGAACGACCGCACCCGACCCGGATGCCCGGTTCCTCAGCGCGGACGAGATGTTCGACGAGCTCCTCGGTGTCCTGCGGGAGATCGTCGCGATCGAACAGGGACGGCCGAATCCCGCTCCCAGCCGCCGGTTCGGCGCGGACGCACACCTCACCGGGGAGAAACCCGACGGCAGCGTCGCCGGGCCGGCATGGTCGGTGCTGCCGGTGTGCAAGCCCGACCCGGACGACCCGGCCACGCCGACTCTGGTCGCGCTGCCCGATGCCGAACCCGACCAGCTCACCGAGCTGCTGTCCGCGATGGGTCCGACGACGCCCGAGACCCAGCTGCGACTCGCCCGCGCCTGGCTGGAGACCGGCCGCGCCGACAGAGCGCAGGCCCTTCTCGCCTCGGTCGCGGACGAGGATCCGTATCAGTGGCGGACCGACTGGTACCAGGGACTTCTTGTGCTCGACGCTGCGATGGCCGCACGCGCAGCCGCATCGGGATCAGCCCGCGGGTTCTTCGAGTCGGCCCGCGACTTCTTCGACAGGGTCTACGGCGCTGTACCCGGGGAACTCGCGCCCAAACTGGCGCTGGCACTCGCCACCGAGACCATCGACCCGACGACGTCCGCACGCATGTTCGATGTCGTGTCCCGTACCGACCCCTCGTTCACGTCCGCCTCCTTCGGGCTGGCCCGGGTCCGCTACGAGGCCGGGGACCTGCGCGGCGCGGTGGAAGCCTGGCAGCGGGTGCCGCGGACGTCCGCGGCTTACCTGGCCGCCCAGACCCGCATCATCCGAGCTATGGTCGACCGGAAGGTACGACCCGGACGGGCCGAACTCGACCAGGCGTCCCGGATTCTCGACTCTTTGCGCCCCGATCCGCAGGCCCGGGCGGAGCTCGCGCTGACGATCCTGGAAGTAGCGCTCGAGGCGCTGGAGGCAGGCACACTGCACCCGGGCGATGACGTCATCGTCGTGGGGAGGCCCCTGCACGTCCGAGATCTGCGCTTCGGTCTGGAAGAGGTGTATCGCCGCCTGGCCCAGCTCGCTACCGCCAGGCCCCGGCGCATCGCCATGGTCGAGGCGGCCAATCGGGTCCGCCCCCGGACGCTGGTGTGATCGCGCCATGCGTGTGATCAACTATGGCGCGGCCCACGGCAATGAGCACGAGGACCGGGCGGGTCATGGCGACCCCGCCCCGGAGAAGGGACGGTACGGGATCGACCAGAACGGGGGGCACTGCCCGGTGTGCACGAGCCCGGCGTACTTGGACGACCGCTTCTGCGAAGCGTGTGGCACCCCACTGCACACCGAGATGGCGGTGGAGACAGGTGATTCCGACCACCGGGAACTCGATCTGGGCGCCGTTGCGGGCGTCTGCGACCGAGGGGTGCGGCACACCACCAACGAGGACGCCATGGGCGTCGCGAAAGTCGGCTCCACGCTGATCGCGGTGGTCTGCGACGGCGTGTCGAGCACACCGGGGTCCGGGCCCGCGGCACGAGCGGCGGCGGCAACCGCCACGGCGGTACTTGTCGAAGCTGTCCGAGGCGCCCGAGCCGAGCGCGGTCCGCTACCGGCGACGGTACCGCCGGCGGCTGGTGGGCCGGACGAAACCGACGACCACGGCCTGGCCCATCTCGTCCCGCCGGGCCTTTCCGACGGGCACCGCAACCCTGTCCGGACGACGGGGTCCGAACGGTCCGGTAACGGCGGTCTCACCGAGGATACCGACCAGGCCGGCTATCTCGACCACTACAGCGGCTACGACGAGGACATCATCGAGTGGCCTGATCCTGATATTCCGACCACACCCCCCAGGCCAACGGTCGACGAGTTCTCCCCCGGCAGGATGGAACGGGCGATGCATGCGGCCGCGGCGGCGGCGGCGGCCGCGGTGGCCCGGGTACCGGCTGTGGACGGACGGATCTCACCGTCCTGCACGTT
>NZ_CADDZT010000097.1:16910-17470 GCF_902812655.1 Candidatus Frankia meridionalis
GGTCGGCTGGATCGGTGACAGCCGGGTCTACCTGTTCGGCCCGCAGTGGTTCGAACGGTTGACCGAGGACGACACCTGGGCGGCGGAAGCCGCCCGCGCCGGCCTGATACCCGCCTCCGCGGTCGAGACCGACCGCCGGGCCCACACCCTCACCCGCTGGCTCGGCGCCGACGCCCAGGACGTCACACCGCACGTCCGCGTCTTCCCGCTGCCCGCTCCGGCCACCGTGCTGGTCTGCACGGACGGGTTGTGGAACTACCTGTCTCACGCCGACGACATGGCAGCAGTCGTCGGCCAACTGCCGGCAGACTCCTCGGCGATCGCAATTGGCCGCCATCTGACCAGACACGCGATTGACCGAGGCGGGCACGACAACATCACCGTCGTGACCGCGCGCGTCGGCGCGGACCTCACCGGTGAGCACTCCTCGGAAAGGGATCCGCGATGACCGTGCCGTTCGCCCTGGAAGTCTTCCAGAACGAGTACCTCGGCTATGGGAACGGCGATGTGCATGCGGTGGTCACAGTCAGGGCATCGGGTGGCCCCGTGGGTCCGCCGGG
>NZ_CADDZT010000097.1:17765-28834 GCF_902812655.1 Candidatus Frankia meridionalis
AACTTGCCGAGGTCATCATGTTGGACTGCTCAGGATCGATGTCCTCACCCCGGACAAAGATCGTCGAAACACGCCGGGCGGGAAAGGCCGCGGTCGATGGCCTACGGGACGGCGTGTGGTTCGCGATCGTGCGGGGATCAGGGATTGCCGAGGCCGTCTATCCGACCCAGCCCAAACTCGTGCCCGCGAACGCCACGACCCGGGCCGCGGCCAAAGCCGCGATCGGACGGCTCGAGCCCGACGGGGGCACCGCGATCGGACGCTGGCTCACCCGTGCCAGGGAACTGATGGCCACCCGCCCGGATGCGATCCACCACGCGATCCTGCTGACCGACGGGCAGAACGGCGAGCGTACGACCGAGTTCGAAGCGGCCCTGAGCGCCTGCGTCGGCCGCTTCCAGTGCGACTGCCGCGGAATCGGCGCCGACTGGCGCGTCGACGAGCTGCGCCGGATTGCCACGACGCTGCTCGGCACGGTCGACGCGATACCCCGGCCGCAGGATCTCGCCGCCGACTTCCGATCCATGATCGATACTGCGACGAACCGCGCAGTCGACCGGGTGACGCTCCGGCTGTGGACACCGCAGAACGCCTCCGTCCGCTTTCTACGGCAGGTCTCGCCCCACGTTGAGGACCTCACCTCCACCGCGGTGAGCCTCAACGCGCTCACCGCGGACTATCCGACCGGCGCATGGGGTAACGAGTCCCGCGACTACCACGTATGCGTCACCGTTCCCCCACGCAACGATGACGTGGAGATGCTGGCCGCGCGGGTTCATGTGGTCGTGGCCGACCAGGTGCTGTCCCGAGCGCTGGTCCGCGCGATCTGGACCAGCGATCCGGAGCTTTCCACGCGCATCTCCCCCGAGGTCGCCCACTTCACCGGCCAGGCCGAGCTGGCCCGGCTGATCGACGAAGGGCTACAGGCCCGACGCAAGGGCGATGAGGACACCGCTACCATCAAACTCGGCCAAGGAGCACAGCTTGCCCATCAGTCCGGCAACGAGGCCACATACCAGCTACTCCAGCGCGTGGTCGACATCGAGGATCCAAGCACAGGTACGGTTCGGTTGAAACGAAACGTTGACACCATTGACGAAATGGTCCTTGACACGCGGTCGACCAGGACCGTCAGGGTAAACAGGTGATCAGGTGAGTGCACGCTGCCCGAACGGGCACCTGTCTACGGACCCCGACTACTGCGATCAGTGCGGCATGCGGGTCGCAGGCAGTCAGGAGCCCGACATTTTCCATCCGGATGGCGGAGCCGTCGGGTCGGGTCGCCAGCGACCACCCGAGCCGGAACGCTCCGTATCGGACTCATTTTTTCGGCGGCCGGGAGAGACATCCAAATCGATGTCGTCCGGATCCCGGTCGCTGCCCGGCAGTGCGGCGCCGCCATCGGTCGATCCGTTCGGGCGGGACGCCCACGCCCCGCAGCGATACGCACCGTCCGACTACTCGCCGTCCGACTTCGGCCAGGACGGCGACGCCCCGGGTGAGTACCTTCGGGACAACTACGACCGGGCAGGGTACGACCCTGACGGGTATGACCCGGATGCCTTCACCCCCGGCGCATACCCCTCGGGCGGCTACGGCGCGAGGAGCTACCCGGCAGAGCCCTACCGTGATCCACACGGTGAATCCCGCGGTGACCCACACCGGGACGACCTGTGGAGCTACGACCGGGACCACGCCGACCCGTACCTGCCCGCCGGTGGTGGCTCTGCCGGTAGTCCTGCCGGCAGTCCTGCCGGTAGTCCTGCCGGCGTTGACGACCCGCTGGGTCTGGGTCGTCCCACCGCCGCGCCACGACCGCCGATGACCCCGCCGCCCGACTACCATCGGTCCCAGCCGAGCCGGGCTGCGTCCCCCCGGGTGCCGCGGGATTCCGACGAGGGCTATACCGCCTGCCCGAACTGCCACAGCCCCCACGAGGTGGGCGCTCGGTTCTGCGAGGTGTGCGGCTTCGACCTCGTCCTCATGGAGCATCCCGGTCCACCCGAGCCGGTCCTTGTCCAGACCAGCTGGGACGTGGTCGTCGAAGCCGAGCGCGAGTACTACGACAGTGGGGACGACCACCGTGTCCCCTTCCCGTCGGCCTACCCACGACGGGTGTTCGCGCTCAGCGGTCCTCGGCTGCTGATCGGGCGGCGCAGCGAGTCCCGTGGCATTCACCCGGAGATCGACCTGTCCGGCGCCCCGGAAGATCCCGGTATCTCCCGCGCACACGCGATGCTGGAACTCATGCCGGACGGTGGCTACGCGGTGCTCGACCCCGGCTCGACAAACGGCACCCGGATCAACGACGAGCCGAACCCGATCCCACGGGACCAGCAGGTCGCGCTGCGCAACGGCGACCGGGTCTATCTCGGGGCTTGGACGCGGGTCACGATCCGTTCCCGCTGAACATCATGATCTGTTTCGGGTGGGTACGACAAGCGTGTCGTACCCACCCGACGCAGGTGCGCCGTCGACGGCTCATGCCAGGTGCCAACGTTGCCCTTCGGGGGTGTCCTCAACGAGGATGCCGCTCGCGGCGAGCCGTGCGCGGATGCCGTCGGCCTCGGTGTAGTCCCGCCGGGCACGCGCCGCCGACCGCAGATCAAGAACAATCTCCATCACGCCGTCCAGCGCCGGCCGGAGTTCGGAACCGGCCTCCGGCCACTGCCCGATCGGATCGAGCCCGAGGACCGCGAGCATTCTGCGTACGACGTCCGCCCAGCCGGCCAGCTCGCGGCTACGCGCCTTTGACAGCACCTGGTTCCCACGTCCGACAGCGCTGAACAGGACCGCCAGCGCCCGAGAGACAGCAAGATCATCATCTAGGGCCGCGGCAAAGGCAAGCCATGCCTGTGCCGGGCTCAGCACCGTGATTCCCTCGCCCGAGGAAACCGTCGACGCCCCCGGGGCCGTGAGGATGCCACCATGGTCCACCGCCCCGACCTTCACGCCCGCACGAGCGCCGGTGCGCGAACCGCTTCCGGAATGGGTGTGCCGGGCGGCAACCCGCTGTGCGTTGATCGCGCATTCGGCGGCGATGGATGCCGCCTCGTCCGGCCCGCCCAGGATGTCGAGGGCGTTGCGGACGAAGGTCTCGAGTCGGTCGTGGGCCGCGGCCGACTCGGCCAGCCCGTCCGGGCCGTACTCCAGCGATGACCGGTAGTGCGCGGACAGCAGGTGATAGCGCAGCACCTGCGGCTTGACCTGCGCGAGCGCGTCCGCGGCCAGAAACGAGTTACCCAGCGACTTCGACATCTTGACGCCGCCGGTTGTCAGCAGACCTACGTGCATCCAGTAACGGGCCGTCTCGCCCACGGGCGCCGCGCCGGGCCCGCCAGGGAGGTTCGCGGCGCAGAGCGACTGGGCACGCTCGTTCTCGTGGTGCGGGAAGACGAGATCAAGCCCGCCGCCGTGGATGTCGAACACCTCACCGAGGTACTTACCGGCCATCGCCGAGCACTCGATGTGCCAGCCGGGGCGCCCACGTCCCCAGGGTGATTCCCAGAACGGCTCACCCGGCTTGGCACCCTTCCACAGCGCGAAGTCGCGGGGATCAGCCTTGCCCGGCTCGCTTTCCGGTGACGCCAACATCGCATCCGGGCGCTGGTGCGACAGTTCGCCGTAGCCTGCGAAGCGCCCGACCCGGAACCACACCGACCCGGCGCTCGCGTACGCGTACCCGGCGTCCACCAGCCTGGCGATGAGCGCCAGCATCTCCGGGATGTGGCCGGTTGCCCGCGGTTGGATGGTTGCCGGCAGCACCCCGACCGCACGGTAGGCCTCGTCGAAGGCCCGGGTCTGGCGGGTGGCGAGCTCCCACACGGTCTCACCGGCACGACTCGCATTAATTATGATCTTGTCATCGATGTCGGTGACGTTCTGGACGAAGGTCACCTCAAGCCCGGATGTGGTGAGCCAGCGGCGTAGAACATCGAAGGCGACGGCGGTGCGGATGTGCCCGACGTGCGGGGCGGACTGCACGGTGGGCCCACAGACATACACGCCCACATGACCGGGGTGCAGCGGCTCGAACAGCCGCATGCGCCGGGTGCGCGTGTCGTAGATGTGGAGTCCCATCTGTCAAGGGTACGGCGCGGCCCTCCCCGATTCCCGCACCCCCCATGTCAGGAACTCGATTCCGTTGAGTAAACACCTGGCGACAACACCTCGAGCCCAGGTCGACGCAGGTCAGACCTTCTGCGCGAACCGGGCGGGTCGCCACCGCGGCCGGCGGGTGTCAGCCGGTGGTGAGTAGCCGTTCGGGAGTGACCCGGATGACAACCCGTACCGCGTCCGGACCATCCCACTGATAGGTCGCATCACCGGTGTACTTCACCGCGAGAGAATCGATGAGCTCGCGGCCGCCCTCTTCGGTCAGGGTCGCCCGACCACGGATCTCGACATATCCGTAGGGATCCCGTTGGTCGAGGAACATGATTCCGACCCGTGGATCCCTGGCAATGTCGCGTTCCTTGGCCCGACCCCGAACCGTGGACAACAGCAGATCATCACCATCCCGCGCAATCCACAACACGGTCATTCGTGGAGATCCGTCAGGGCGGACCGTCGCGAGCGTCACGTAGGTCGCCGCGTCCGCGAGATCCTTGACCTTCTCGGGTAGATACACCGACATCAGGCTCCTCCGCCGGTCCGGTGGCCTTCCCACCCTCTCAATTCACCGCGGCCACCACCACCAGTAATGCCAGTCAGGCATAGCGAACGCGTGGCCCGTCCCCGCCGTCCCCCCCGTCCCCCGGTGGACACTCGCGGTCAGGAACGGACGACGAGCGCGGTGGCAATCGCCGCGAGCCCCTCACCTCGGCCGGTGAGGCCGAGGCCGTCAGTGGTCGTGGCCGACACGCTCACCGGCGCGCCGACAGCCGCCGTTAGCACCTCCTGGGCCTCTGTACGCCGACCGGCCATCCGTGGCCGGTTGCCCACGATCTGCACGGCCACGTTCCCGACCGTCCAGCCCGCCTCAGCTAGCAGCCTCGCAGTCTCACCGAGCAGGGCCACGCCCGCCGCCCCCGCCCATTCCGGGCGTCCGGTACCGAAGATCGAACCGAGGTCGCCGAGTCCGGACGCGGTCAGCAGGGCGTCGCAGGACGCGTGCGCCGCGACATCGCCGTCCGAGTGGCCGGCAAGCCCGGTTTCGCCGGGCCAGAAGAGGCCCGCAACCCAACAGGGACGACCATCCTCGAACGGATGGACATCCACCCCGATCCCCACCCGGGGAAGTCCGGACAGCTCTCTCACCTCACAGGAATCCGCTTGGCCCAGTGCCGGTAGCCGGCCAGGACCCGCCTCGTAGATCTTCGATCACGCGGATCGTCGCCTAGTGGTGTCGTCGCGTGGTCGCGACGGGCGAGCTAGTCGCGACGGGCGAGCAGCGCCTCGGCGAAGACCAGATCGGCGGGTCGGGTGACCTTGAACGCCTCCTGGGAACCAGGCACGGTCGTCACGGGCACGCCCAGCGCCTCGACCAACCCCGCGTCATCGGTGATCATCACCCCGTCGGGAAGCGTCTCGCCGAGCCGATACGCCTCATCCAGGATGTCCCGCCGGAACCCCTGCGGGGTCTGGACGGCGCGCAGGACGTCACGCGGGACCGTCCGTACCACTCTGCCCGTGGCATCGACCTCTTTGATGGTGTCGTTCACGGCCAGCACCGGGATCACAGCCGGGGCCCCGGCAAGCACCGCGGACGCGACCGCGTCAACCAGCCCCGGGGGTGTCAACGGCCGGGCCGCATCATGCACGAGGACGACGCCGACCGTCTCGTCGAGGACCGCGATGGCCGCCCGCACAGAGTCGATCCGCTCGGCGCCACCGGCGATCACCCGTACCCCGGGCCCGAGGAGCTTCGTGAAGGCGTCCAGCTCGGCTGCTGGAGCCGCAACCACCACCTCGTCCACCAAGGCCGCCAAAATCAGCGTCTCGACCGCATGTTGGACGAGTGAACGACCGGCCAGCGGGCGAAGCGCCTTCGGTATCGACCCCCCGAGGCGTTCGCCGCGGCCGGCTGCCGGGACGATCGCGGCTACACGGTCAGACATGCGCATAAAATGCGTCTACTGGACTGAACACGTCCGGATATCCGCAATACCTGCCGCCGGCTAACCCGCCAACACCTCGTCGAGCATCGCCTCGGCCTTGTCCTCATTTGTGCCTTCAGCCAACGCGAGTTCACTGACGAGTATCTGTCGCGCCTTGCTCAGCATCCGCTTCTCGCCCGCGGAGAGCCCCCTTTCGCGATCACGACGCCAGAGATCACGAACTACCTCGGCGACCTTGTTCACATCGCCCGACGCGAGCTTCTCAAGGTTCGCCTTGTACCGCCGTGACCAGTTGGTCGGTTCCTCGGTGTGCGGAGCCCGCAGGACCTCGAAAACGCGCTCGAGGCCGTCCTGCCCGACCACATCACGGACGCCGACCATAGCGACGTTGTCCGCAGGGACGCGCACAGTCAGGTCACCCTGTGCGACCTTAAGCACGAGATAGAGCTTTTCCTCACCCTTGATGACGCGTGTTTCAATCGCGTCGATAAGAGCAGCACCATGGTGTGGGTAAACAACGGTCTCGCCGACTTGGAACGCCATGTGTCAAGTGCCCCTTCCGCCTTCACCAGGGTAACACGCATGCATCGACGCAGGTCAGACGCATGCTGTAGGGCGGGCCGTCGACGACCCGCTAAGACGCCTCGGTGACGCGCACCTACAGGTCGGCGACGCTCCGGACCAGGCGAAACGGGCAGCGGCCGCCCTGACGAGCAGCCCGCCCGGATGTCCTTCTGTGCTCCCTGCTACCCCCATGACGCCAGTGATCGACGGCGGTCCGCGGCGTCCGCCTGGACGGCGCCGCCGCGCGACATCCGCCCATGACGCCGCAGTATGCGACAGTTTCAGCCCCTGGGGCCTGCGAGTACTCGAACAGAAAAATGATCATGTACTCTTTGGCCTGCTAGCTTCCTATACCACCCAGCAGATCGGTCGTCCATCGGTCACGATGGAGGGATGCACCTCACACCGCCGCCGCCCGCCTCCGGGGACGACGACGGCAACGGGGCCGGCCACCAGGACGACCACCGCTCCCGCCCCTCGTCCAGGCACTGGGACGACCTCCCCCCGCTTGATGTCGAAGTTCCCGACGACCTCAGCGAACTTGACGACGAGATCGCCGCCTACCACGCGGAGCTACGGTCACAACGGCGGCGGGCGCGCCTCAACAGACTCATCCCGGGCCTGCGTGACAACGTGGCCGCGCACACCGACCGGGCGGGTAACCGGCCCCGGAGCCTTCCCGGCATGATCCTTGTCGGCTTTTTGATCATAATCGGTACCCTCGGCGCAATGGCGCCGCTCGTCCTCACGCATCCGCGCCCGGTCCCGGCCCAGGTCACGGTCCCTCGGGCGTCGACAACCGCGCGAGCGGGGACGGTCGGCGCGCCCCTGCCCGACTATCAGCTCATCACGGGGCGTGAATACCGGGCCGCGTCCGACCTTCGGCCCGCGCTGATTGTGCTGCTGCC
This sequence comes from Candidatus Frankia meridionalis, assembly GCF_902812655.1. Classification (GTDB taxonomy): domain Bacteria; phylum Actinomycetota; class Actinomycetes; order Frankiales; family Frankiaceae; genus Protofrankia; species Protofrankia meridionalis. Next base: position 25,297 of record NZ_CADDZT010000097.1, read on the forward strand.
TGCCACCTGCGACTGCGCGAACGCCATCCACGACATCGTGGGCCAGGCGCGCGAAGGGGCGCCCGTACCGACCTACCTGGTGGCGCCACGGGTTGACGACCCCCTGTTGAACGAACTTACCCGCCAACCGCAGGCCGGCGGGGGGTTCGCCGTGGGCTACAGCGACCCGAACGGATCCCTTGCCCGCTTGTTCCTGGCCGATCCCGAACAGCCGACCCTGCTGCTCATCGCTGCGGACGGTCGGCTGGTGCAACCGCCTCGCGTCTTCCACGTCGGCGACCGGTTCGAGGGCTGGCTCGGAGCACTTCCGGTCCGTTAGGGCGTTCCCAGGACGGTGCGCCATACCGAGCGCGATCCGACGCTGGCTCGCTAGGCTGTGGCGCGGTCCGAACCTTCGGGTATGCAGGCCTTCGGGTGTGCAGACCTTCGGGTGGGCCGTTCACACACCGTCCGCCGATCCGGCGGCGGGGTCAACCAGCACCGACGCGACAACCGTCGGTTCACCCCCGGAGGAGCAGCCGAGCCGTGAGCCACCGCCCGGATGCGCGAACCGCGACCGTCTCGCTGTTCGCCGCCGCATCGCTGATCGGCACGGTCGCACTCTCCTCGTGCGCGGCAGGTACCGATGCGGTGACGTCACAGACCCGCACGACGACGAACACCGTCTCCGGCGCCATCGGCACCATCTCCCTGCGTAACCTCTACGTGGCCGGGCCTGCCACCTCGGGTGGGAAGGCCCAGGTAATCTCCGCGTTCTTCAACGGCGGCACCCAGGACGACCAGATCATCCAGGTCGCGTCACCGGTGGCGAGCGGCGGACAGGCTCCGGTGAAGGCAGTCCTGCGCCCCGGCGGCAGCAACATCTATATCGCGGATGGCAACGCCCCGACTCTGACCGGGTTGAACCGCGACCTGCTGGTCGGGCAGGCCGTGCCTGTCACCTTCACGTTCGCCAAAGCCGGCAGCATCACACTGAGCATCCCGGTGGAACCACCCGCTCCCGGGGCGTCGGCGTCGCCTCAGCCAACGGCCGCGACGTTGCCCACGCGGGCCGTGGGAACCACCGCGTCCACCGCCACCACCACCGCAGGCAGCCCGACTTCCACGCCGGGCTCCGCCGCCGGGACCACCCCGACCCCCTGACACGGATCAGGTCGTGGACCTGCCCGCGACGCTCGCTGTCAGGCGGCCGACAACGCCGACCATCCGACGCATCGTGGTTGTTGTCGTACCACGCCGGTACGGTGCGGCCCATGTCATCAAGGCCTCCCGTTCCCCGACCGAGCGCACCGGGTTCGTCCAGCTCCCGGGCGGCCTCGGGCGGTTTCCGCTGCAGCGGCTGCGGCGCCGAGTCGCTCAAGTGGGCCGGTCGCTGCCCACGCTGCCAGACCTGGGGGACGATAGAGGCGCAGCTGCCCACGACCCGCTCGTCGCACCGGGCCGGTGGGCGTGGCCTGGCTCACGTGACGGCTACGGCAGTGGTGACAGCTCCCGCCTGCCCGATGTCCGCGGTCGACGTCACGGCTGCCCGCAGCCGCCCCACCGGTGTGACCGAACTCGACCGGGTGCTCGGCGGGGGGCTCGTTCCCGGGGCGGTCGCGCTGTTGGCCGGGGAACCGGGCGTCGGTAAGTCCACACTCCTGCTGGAGGTGGCCGCGCGCAGTGCCGCCTCCGGCGCGCGAGCGCTGGTGGTCACCGGTGAGGAGTCGACGGCACAGGTACGGTTGCGAGCCGGGCGGATCGGCGCCGTGCATCCCGAGCTGTGGATCGCGGCGGAGACCGATCTCGAGGCTCTGCTCACCCACGTGGAGGAAACGCGTCCCGCGCTTTTGGTGGTTGATTCGGTACAAACCATCACCACCGCCACGGCAGATGGTGCGGCCGGCGGCGTCACACAGGTCCGCGAGGTGACAGCGGCACTGATCCGGGCGGCGAAGGCCCTGAACATGGCAACCGTGATCGTCGGCCATGTGACCAAGGACGGCACGGTTGCCGGACCACGCCTGCTGGAGCACCTCGTCGATGTCGTCCTGCACTTCGAAGGTGAGCGCCATTCGTCATTGCGCCTGGTCCGGGCGAGCAAGAACCGCTTCGGCCCGTCCGACGAGGTCGGGTGTTTCGAGATGCGCGACGGGGGCATCCGCGGGATCGCCGATCCCAGCGGGCTGTTCCTGTCCCGCTGGCACGACGGCGGGCTGACGGAAGGCGTCGCCGGCACCTGCGTGACGGTCACCGTCGAAGGCCGCCGGCCACTGGTGGCCGAGGTACAGGCACTGGTGGCGGGTTCCACCGCGGCGGTCCCACGCCGGGCGGTCTCCGGGCTTGACTCGGCCCGGGTTGCGATGATCCTCGCTGTGGTCGAACGTCGTGGTCGGGTACAGCTCGGGAAGTCGGATGTGTACGCGGCGACCGTCGGAGGGGTCCGGCTCGCCGAACCGGCCGCCGATCTCGCGGTCGCGCTGGCCACGATCAGCAGTGTCGAGGACCGGCCCATTCCCGCGAATCTCATCGCGGTCGGCGAGGTCGGCCTGGCCGGCGAGGTCCGGTCGGTGGGTGCGGTCCGGCGGCGCCTGACGGCCGCGTCCAGGCTCGGCTTCCGGTGGGCACTTGTGCCGCCGGACGCGGGTCCGGCACCTGACGGTATGACGACGATCGAAGTCTCCGACCTGAAGAATGCAATCAGGCATATGTATGGAACAAGCGAATAAAGACTACTTTGAGTTAATTCAACATCACAACATTACGGGGGCGGCATGGCGAAGCGGCCAGCCCGATACCATGACCACGGCGGGACGCCGAGATACCGAGGGAGTCAGATGGCAGGACCACCCGGGGATGACATCTTCCGGGCGACACTGGCCGCTGTCGCCCCAGGCACCCCTTTCCGGGATGGGCTTGAGCGCATCCTTCGCGGCCATACCGGCGGCCTGATCGTCCTCGGCCACGACAAGGCGGTAGAAGGCATCTGCACCGGCGGCTTCGAGCTCGACGTCGAGTTCTCAGCCACCCGCCTGCGGGAACTCGCGAAGATGGACGGCGCGATCGTCTTGTCGTCCGACCTGCAGCGGATCGTGCGAGCCGCCGTCCACCTGGTGCCCGATCCGACGATTTTCACCGAGGAGTCCGGTACGAGGCACCGCACGGCCGAGCGGGTGGCGAAGCAGAGCGGCTACCCGGTGATCTCGGTCAGCCAGTCGATGCGCATCATCGCGCTGTACGTGGCCGGCCGCCGCTACGTTCTCGACGATTCTGCCGCGATCCTGTCGCGGGCCAACCAGGCGCTGGCGACCCTCGAGCGTTACAAGATGCGCCTCGACGAGGTCGCCGGCACCCTCTCCGCACTCGAGATCGAAGACCTGGTCACCGTCCGTGACGCAATTTCTGTGAGTCAACGTCTGGAGATGGTCCGCCGGATCGCCGACGAGATCGAAGGTTACGTCGTCGAACTCGGCACGGATGGCCGCCTGCTCTCCCTCCAGCTTGAGGAACTGATGGCCGGGGTGGAGACCGAGCGGGAACTGACCGTCCGCGATTACCT
>NZ_CADDZT010000097.1:29465-36567 GCF_902812655.1 Candidatus Frankia meridionalis
GCGGACGTGCTCGACAGCCAGATCAGCCCCCGCGGATACCGGATGCTGGCAAAGGTGCCGCGGTTGCCGCGGATGGTCGTCGACCGGCTCGTCGAGCATTTCAGCACGTTGCAGAAGCTGCTCGCGGCGGGCGTGGATGACCTGCAGACGGTCGAGGGCGTCGGCGAGGCGCGTGCCAGGGCCGTCCGGGAAGGACTGTCCCGACTCGCTGAATCCAGCATTCTCGAACGCTACGTGTGAATCCGCCGCTTTCCCGAGATGCGGGCGCGCCGCACCGTCCGGCGGAACATCCGCAAGGCCATGCCAGGATGACGGAGATGGCATCCTCCGTTGCCGGTCCGCGGGCCCCCCAGACAGTCGCGGACATCCCGCCCACGCTCACCGGCGCCGTCCTCGACTGGTATGAGATCTGCGCTCGCGATCTTCCCTGGCGGGATCGTCGGGTCAGTCCCTGGGCCGTTCTCGTCAGCGAGATCATGTTGCAGCAGACCCCGGTGAACCGCGTGCTGCCGGTATGGCACGCATGGTTGGACCGCTGGCCGACCGCGCCGGCGCTCGCCGCCGAGCCGGCCGGCGAGGCCGTCCGCATGTGGGGCCGGCTCGGCTACCCACGCCGTGCGTTGCGGCTGCACCAGACCGCCACGGCCGTGACGGAACTGCACGGTGGCAGGATCCCCGACGAGCTGGACCAGCTGCTGAAGCTGCCAGGGGTCGGGACCTACACCGCCCGAGCGGTCGCCGCGTTCGCGTTCCGGCAGCGCCACGCCGTGATCGACGTCAACGTCCGGCGGTTCGTCGGCCGGGCGGTCAGTGGCCGAGACGACCAGCGGACAACAACATCACGCCGGGATCTGGAGCTGGTCGAGTCGCTGCTGCCGGACGACCCGCAGACCGCCGCCCGAGCCAGCGCGGCGTTCATGGAACTCGGGGCGCTGGTCTGCATCGCGCGCACCCCTCGGTGTGACGCCTGCCCGGTGCGACAGAAGTGCGCATGGCTGCGGATGGGCAGTCCGCCTGCGGACGGGCCGTCCCGGCGGCCACAGGGTTACGCCGGAACCGACCGGCAGGTGCGGGGACGCCTGCTCGCGGTGTTGCGGGAGTCGGATGGGCCGGTGCACCAGGACTCGCTGGACGCCGTGTGGGACGAGCCGGCGCAGCGCAACCGCGCCCTGGGCGGGCTGGTGGACGACGGCCTTGCCGTGATGGTCGCGCCGGGGGTGTACGCGCTGCCGGGCGATCCCGCGATCGGCGACTGATCCCCCGACCGGCGACTGATCCCCCGACCGGCACCGACAACGCGGACAGGTCCGGTTCTCCGGGTCGACATGGTCGACATGGTCGACATGGTCGCCGCAGCGGTGCGCGGGCTGTTCCGACCTGGGAAAACCGGGTTCGGCGCCAGCAGATACCAGTGCCCGGCGTGTCCCTGTATTGACCCTTGGTGTACCCCACTCTCCACGGTTTGCTATAAAGCAAAGTCGGCGTTTCCGCGCACGTCCAGCAGCAAACCCGCATAGACCGAAGTGACCGAATGCCAAACAGCTGATTCAGGACACTCGAGAACAACTTGTCGAAGGACCACGCAGTCAGTTGCAAACGCATCGACAGAAGTTGCTAGGTTCACACCGAGGAGGCCCGAAACATGGACACCGATGGCGACCTTGTTCCCGAACCCAGAGGTATGCCCAGCGCAACACCGGCACCGCTCGCCGAGCTGGTGACCATCCGACACGGCCTTCTGGTCGAGCACGAGGTCGTCCTCGCGGCCGGAGCCACCGCATCCGACCTGACTTCCGCCATGATCCTGGTGCCACCGCGGGCTGCGTTGGTGAGCTTCCATGGAGATGTCGACCTGTCGCTGGTGTTCCGTGAGGTGCCGCTCGATCACGTGCCGAACAAGGCCGAAGGGCCGCCGGACACGGCTTGAGCGGCAATCGCGATCCACCGGAAATACCGGAGAGCACCGACGCGTCCGTCGGGCTGGCACGGCCAGGCAATATCGTGGATGGATGGCCATACTCTCTCCCCGCGGCGAGGACTTCCCTCGCTGGTACCAGGACGTGCTCGCCAAGGCTGAACTGGCCGACAACGGTCCGGTCCGGGGGACCATGGTCATCCGACCGTACGGCTACGCGATCTGGGAACGGATGCAGGCCGACGTGGATGCGCGGATCAAGGCGACCGGGGCGGTCAACGCCTACTTCCCGCTGTTCATCCCCGAGAGCTATCTGCGGCGGGAGGCCCAGCACATCGAGGGTTTCAGCCCCGAGCTCGCGGTCGTGACCCACGGCGGCGGCAAGGAGTTGGAAGAACCGGTCGTGGTCCGCCCGACCAGCGAGACCGTCATCGGCGAGTACATGTCGAAATGGACGCAGAGCTACCGCGACCTGCCTCTTCTGCTCAACCAGTGGGCGAACGTGGTGCGCTGGGAACTGCGACCCCGGCTGTTCCTGCGCACCAGCGAGTTCCTCTGGCAGGAGGGACACACCGCACACGTCGATGAAGCGGACGCGGCCGCGTACGCCCGCCGCATCCATCTCGAGGTCTACCTGGAGTTCATGACCTCCGTCCTGGCACTGCCCGTGTTCGTCGGGCGCAAGACCACGAAGGAACGCTTCGCAGGCGCCACCAACACCCTCACCCTGGAGGCGATGATGGGCGATGGCAAGGCGCTGCAGATGGCGACGAGCCATGAACTCGGGCAGAACTTCGCCCGCGCATTCAACATCGACTTCCTGGGTGCCGACGGTCTGCGCCACCTGGCGTGGACGACGTCATGGGGATCATCCACCCGCATGATCGGTGGTCTGATCATGGCGCATGGTGACGACAACGGGCTACGGATTCCCCCGCGACTCGCACCGACGCAGGTGGTTGCCCTGCCGGTCCGAGACGATGCCACGCTCATCGAACAGATCTCACGGATCGCGCAGGGGCTGCGGGCCGTTGGCGTGCGCTGCGACGTGGACGCCCGACCCGGCCTGTCGTTCGGCCGGCGGGTCACCGACGCCGAACTCAAGGGCATTCCACTACGGATCGAACTCGGCCCGCGTGACCTCGCCGCGGGCAACGTCACCCTCGCCCGCCGCGATACTTCGGAGAAGATCGTCGTACCGCTCGACGACGTGCTGACCACGGTCCCGGCGCTACTGGACGACGTTCAGAAAGCCATGTACACGGCCGCGCTCGCCGACCGGGACGCTCGCACCCGCGACGTCTCGAGCCTCCAGGATGCCGTCGAGGCGACAGCGGTCGGCTTCGCCCGGCTGCCCTGGGCGGCCGTCGGTGACAGCGGTGAGGCCCGGCTCGCCGAGGAGTCGCTCACCGTCCGGTGCATCCAGCGACCCGACGGCACCATCCCGGAGAACGAGGACGAACCCGACCTGATCTGTATAGTTGCCCGCTCCTACTGACGCAGCGCAGCTTCAGGGCCTCCCTCGGCGTGAAAAATTATGATCACACACCCTTTCGCCTGCCCGGTACCTGACCCGCCGAGAACATCCGGTTGAGTTCCGAGCACCGTGCGCATTACCGAGCAGATCGCCGATTAACCCCGCCGTCCCAGGGTAATCCGAAGATCAGGCTTGTTCGGACGTCGAGGGAGGTCATCCGTGGGCGAGAACCCGGACGAGATCAAAACGGACATCGAGGCCACCAGGTCACGTCTTGCCGAAGAGATCAACCTGCTCTCGGCCAAAATCAGCCCGGGTAGGGTCGCGGGACGCACGGCAGAGGATGCCAAGCACGCCGTTGCCCACGCCCGGGAACGGATGGCCAGCGGTGCGGCCGACGCCAAGGTACGGCTTGCCGGGGCCACCGAGGACTTCGGTCCCCGTGCCTCGGCGACCGCTCACAAGGCCAGGGACACCGTGGGTCATGCGGTGACGAAGGTCGGACACAACCCGCAGGTGGCAGCGACCGCCCACAAGGCCAGGGACACCGTGGGTCATGCGGTGACGAAGGTCGGACACAACCCGCAGGTGGCAGCGACCGCCGAGAAGGCCCAGCAGGCGCGGGAGACCGTGGGTCATGCGGTGACGAAGGTCGGACACAACCCGCAGGTGGCAGCGACCACCGAGAAGGTACGGGAGTCGGCGGGCCAGACCGCACGGACCGTGCGCACCCGTGCTGCCGCGAACCCACGCGCCACTGCCACGGTGGCGGGCGTCGCCGTGACAGCCATAGTCGTCACCGTCGCCCTGAGGCGTCGCGCATGCCGGTGAGGTGAGCAGAGTGTCACCGTCGCTCTTATGAGCGCCCGGCTCGAGTGGAACGGTTGTTTCGGGTATGTCAGGCGTTCTGAATATCTCGGACATCGGCGGAACCTCCGGTGGTGGAATCTCCGCCGGCGACGGTGTCCGACCACAGCGCGTCGGCGATCACCGCACGGTCCCGGCCCTGCGCCTTGGCGACGTAAAGGGCCCTGTCCGCCATTGCGATCAGCTCGGTCTGGTCGGAGACGTGAGCCGGGAAGACGCAGGCGCCTACCGAGACGGTGGCGAAGATCCAGCTATCGGCGGTGACCGCGATCGGACCACCGGCCACCCGGGTCCGTAGCCGTTCGGCCACGGCACCCACCTCTTCCAGGCAGACATGGGGCGCCAGGAGAGCGAACTCCTCACCGCCGTACCGGGCAAGCACATCGCCGGGACGGGTCGCTCCGCGCAGTCGAACGCTGATCTCCGCGAGAACCCGGTCGCCCGCGGGATGCCCGTGACGATCATTGATCGACTTGAAATGGTCGACATCGACGATGAACAGTGCGAGTCCTCCCCCGGAACGACGTACCCGGGCGATCTCCATAGGTAGCTGCGCCTCGAGAAAACGGCGCGTGTAGAGGCCGGTCAGTCCGTCGGTGATCGCCAGCCGGCGCTGGTCGAAGACAAGTTCCGCCATCCGGGCGATCGTCAGCAGGAACATCAGGACACTTGCCACGGCCATGACCGGAATGTCGTAGGTGATCCCCTGGGCGTATCGGATCAGCATCGTGACGGGTGCGGCCAGCGCCGCAGCCAGCAGCACGGCAAGGCGTCCCTGGCCGAGGCGCTGGTCACCCGTCGGCGTGGGGTCGGCCAACCGGATCATCGTCGGGTGTAGTGCCGCCGCGCCCAGCGCGATGTCGCCGACCAGCCAGATCCCGTCCAGGAAGTTTCCCGCGTGGTAGCCACCGTCCAGTTGCTCCAACGCGAAGACGGTGTCCGCGGTCATGATTGCGACAAGGTTGCCCGTGAGCAGAAAGAACGACAGCGGCCGGCGGCCCGATCCGAGGACCAGCCTCAGCCCGACCGTGAGCAGGGCGAGGTCCATCACCGGATATCCGACCGATATCATGGCTTCGACCGGCTGACCGGAGCCACCGTGGACGTACGGCCCGATCAGAAACAGCCACGACAGCATTGCCGCGGCGACCGCGAGCGTCCCGGCGTCGAGCAGACCAGGAAGGTCGCGCCCGGGAGTCCGATGTCGGATGAGCAGCACAAGACCCACCACGACGAACGGATAGCGGGCCAGGTAGAACACGCCGGAAACGGTCAGGAAATCCGTGACACCGACAACGTAATGCAGTAGGTAGTAGGTTATATTGGCCGCCGTGTATACCGCCTGGCCGGCAGCCAACAGCAGCCACGGCAGCCGTGGCTCGGGCCGCAGCCGGACGACCCCGGCCAACACCGCCGCCGCCGACGACGCACTGACCAGGCAGTAGCCCGCGACTCGGGCCACACCCCCCGCACCATGCGGGGGGACGAGATAATACCCGACAACCAGGCCAAGCCCGATCGCGACATACGTCAGCCACAACCAGCTCGTGGCACGACCTGGACTCGGCTGTGCGGTCTCCATCAGATCGTCTCGCGTCGACCAGGCCGTCCACCGGGGTACTCGCAGGCCCATCGACCTGTCCGGGACGGAGCTTCAAGCGTCGAAGTACATGTCATCCAGGCAGCAACCTTCATGGCGAGATGGACGCCCAGGGCCTGCCTTGTCATGTGGAGAATCACATACCGGCGACTCGACCACCAGACCCTGTCGTAATACGCAAAATACTCCTACAGCGCTGGGCGGAAGGTTCTACCGGAGTCCGTCCGGGTTTCTTGTGAAAATTCTGTGGTTACCGATGCCACCAACTGATGATCTTAATCGTTCACATCTCGTCGAGTTATGTCACCTTCACCACGATGCGTAACAGACAGCCCTGGAACCGGGCCTCCCCTCAGGCGCAACCACCACCGGCCGACCACGCCACCCGCCAGCCCTTACGGCCGGGCTGCCGGGCTGCTGGGCTGCCGGGCTGCCGGGCTGCCGGGCTGCCGGGCTGCCGGGCTGCCGGGCTGCTGGGCTGCTGGAGCACAACGACCGGGTCCCCGTAAAGCATCGCGTGACCGACATCCCTTGCATCGGCTTGTAGACCCGTCTTCGGGCTCGTTCAAACAGTATGGAGGGATGATTTCCGCTATGGATGTATGGAGGCGTATACGCGCGGTGGTCGCCACGCGCGACCAGGAGATCCGCGCTCTGCGTTCCGCATTCGGCCCGCCTTGGAGACACGGCCGGCACCGGCGACCGGCCTGGCCACGTAGCCTCCAGGACTGGACGGACATCGCCAGGGAGTTCGGAATCCGACGGAAAAGGATAATCGTCTACTCGACGATGAGCGCCGACGTATGTTCGGATGCAGGTGACGCCGAGCACCCACGACGTCGACTACGTGATCAGAAACACCACGATCGTCGGTTCGCCCGCGAAGCCGAGAGACAACAGGTACAGGGCCTCACACTGCACCAGGCGACCGAACCCGAAATCGACCCTGTCGATCTCGAAAACTCGAAAAACATCACGCCGACCCGGCCACAACCCCGCTACCGGCGTCTCGGCACTACCTGGCGCCCGCCTGCGTCACGCTCTATCCATCTATGGACGACCTTTTACCTCTACACCTCGATCGCGGGGCGGTGAGCTGGTGTGATCGATCGTACGTTTTACGGGACCGCCCGGTAGTGGCCTCCTAAAAAAGTTGATGCGTGGACAGTCGCAAACTCCGTCGGGCTCGGTAGCGTGATCCCAGGGTGGGATGCGGGTTGTAGGAAAGGAGCGGGCGTGCTGG
>NZ_CADDZT010000097.1:36992-37568 GCF_902812655.1 Candidatus Frankia meridionalis
TGACCTCAAACCGGCGAACATCCTGCTCGCCTGGGATGGCCCGAAAGTCATCGACTTCGGTATCGCTCATGTCCTCGACACAACCGAGCACACCCAGACCGGCCATATCATCGGGACCATCGCCTGGATGGCACCCGAACAGCTCCGCGGCGAGCGGGCCGGACCAGCCGCCGACATCTTCTCCTGGGCGATGTGCGTCGTGTTCGCCGCGACCGGACGCCACCCGTTCGCAGCCGACACCCCGACCGCATCGGCCGTCCGCATGCTGCGGGAAGAACCCGACCTCAGTGAGCTACCGGACGGTCTGGCACCGCTGACCCTGCGGGCCCTCGACCGGGATCCGGGTAGAAGGCCCACCGCGGTCAAACTGGTCACCGGCATCGTCGGCAACTATGTGGACAGCGCTGATCTGGCAGACCAGGTCACCCGGCGCGTGCTGGTCACCTCCCTGCCCCTGCCGACCCCGGCTCCTGCGGCTGTTCACGGAATCAACCTGCCGGCGAACCGTTCCGAAGCCGGTCAGGTGGATGCCGCGACCGGTCCCCCCGGTGCTGTCGGGAATGCGTCCCAGCGCCG
>NZ_CADDZT010000097.1:37915-43674 GCF_902812655.1 Candidatus Frankia meridionalis
GGCGCTGGCAGCTGGCGCTGGTCACCGTTGTCGCGGGGATCGCGCTCGGCATCACCGCCGGACTGGTCGTCGCCGTCGCCCTGCACATCGCCCCCGCTGACAGCGGGGACCTTCACGACGCCATCTCGACACCGGCCGGCATACCCCTTCCCAGCGGAAGCCGGATAGTCCCGACCGTTGCCGGGTTGTGGACGTCCGGTCCGCCCGCGGATTCAGACGGGCTGGCACTCTCGCAGCCGCAGAGAGTCGTCGACGGGTCGTCAACGAGCGCGTTGCGGCCACCGACGGCCCAGCCGGCTCAACCTCCGCCGGCCGCCACGAACATGGCGCGATCATCACCGATAGGGCCGACGACCTCCACGCAGCCCGAGCCCACCCGCGCGACCGAACCGCCACCCGCCACAAGCCCGGCAGGGGCACCGACCAGACAGCCAACAACTTCGACACAACCACAGCCCACCCGGGTGACGGAAGCACCCACCGGGCCCGCCACCACCCCGGCGAAGCCACCGCCCAGCTCGCCGGCCGCATCGTCGTCCAAGCCAACCGCGGCGCAGACGTCCACCACGCAGTCGGTGGCATCGCCCGCCGGGGTTGCGACCGTCGCGATGTCGTCCAGGCCGAGACCGAGATCATCCGCACGGTCGGGGCCATCCGGGTCATCTGGCTCCGTATCGTCAGGACCAGCCGGGTCGGCCGAATTAGGTGGATCCGCCGTATCCGTCAGCAGTACGCGCCACGGCACCAAGACCGTCCGCTGTTCAGCTCGCGGGCAGGCTCGCACCGGCTGTCGAGACCAGACACCGAAGTGGCTATGATTTTCTGCGCCCGGGTATGTCGAATGTGTCGCTTCACCTGAAACGGGTGATGACCCTGCACCGGGAAATCCGGGACGCTACATGGGGAGTTGCCGACAACCTGCCGGTGGCCCTCCTCTACCAGAGGTAGCCAGGCACACACGCCGGCTCGTCCTTGCCGCTCTGGCCCGGACCCGTCCCCGCTGCTGGCGCGGCCCCACCACCCCCGGACACGGGAGGACCTGGTGACAGAATCCGTCCCTTACCCGGACCCGACCATCGGCGATCGCAAAACGGGCCACCCCCGGATGGATCTTCTCAACCGCCCCGGCTGGAACATCGCCGCTGCTCGAGCCTGCGCGCATCCGCTCCTGGCGCCGCTTGCCCACCGGTGGGCACATTCTCAGGCGAGGGCAGGCCAGGCACGCGCAGTCGCCTACACCGTTCCCCCCGCAGCCCGGGAACTGCGTGTCGTCGCCGCATCGCCACCCACCCCGGGTAAAGCACTGGTCGTTACCGGTACCGCGCCGGGCATGGCGCTCCCCGGGTCGACGGCGGTCCGCCCCCTGCCATGACCTCAACGGGCTCGCGGGGCCTCGCAACCCAAAGGCCGCGCCACGAAGCCCCCCAGCCGCCGCGGCGACGTCGGCTGATGCTGCGGTCCCTGCTGCGCTCGCTACTGACCGCGACAGCACTGGTCGTCCTGTACTACCTGCTTCCACTGGACCGGAAGATCGACCCCGCCACCGGCGTCGCGTTGGCTTTCGGCCTGCTCGCGTTCGTCGGCGTCATCTGCCTGCAGGTCTGGCAGATCACCCGTTCCAGTTACCCACGGCTACGGGCCTTGGAAACCCTGATCGTGTCCCCCCCTCTACTCATACTGATCTTCGCGGTGGCGTACTTCACGCTTGCCCACGGGGATGCCGAGGCCTTCACCCAGCCGTTGACCCGCACCGATGCGCTTTACTTCACGATCACCGTGTTCACCACGGTCGGTTTCGGTGACATCGCGCCCCGGACCGAGACGGCCCGAATCATCGCCATGATTCAGATGATCGGCGACGTCGTCGTCGTCGGCGTGATTGCGCGGATCATCCTCAGTGCGGTCACGGCCGGGCTGCGCCGCAGGTCCACCGAACAGACACCGTCCGACCGAGAGTCCGTTGACGGCGACCAGTGACCTGTTGGCGTACCAGCGCGGGTAACCTACACCGACCGTGAAGAGCATGCACCGCGCCATCGGCCGCAGTTGGCAGGCCCGGCTCGCCGAACCGGGCTGGCTGCTGCTTCCACTGCGGGTGTTCCTCGGAATCACCTTCACCTTCGCCGGACTCCAGAAGCTGGCCGACCCGGCCTACCTCGACCCGGCATCGCCGACCTCGGTCCAGCGCCAGCTCATGGTTTTCGTGCACACCAGCCCGATCAGAACACTGCTCAGCCCGTTCCAGCCGCACCCGGGCATGGTTGGCATCCTGATCGCGCTGGGTGAGATCGCTGTCGGCACCGGGACCCTGCTCGGGCTGTGGGCCCGGCTCGCCGCGGTCGGTGGCGCCCTGCTCTCCCTGACGTTCCTGCTCACCGTCAGTTGGCACACATGGCCGTACTACTACGGCTCCGACATCGTCTTCGTGGTCATGTGGCTGCCGTTCACGGCGGTCGGGTCCGCCGGGGTGCTGTCGCTGGATGCCTGGTTGGACCGCACGCGTGGCCACGACCCGGGCCGGCGCGCGTGGCTGCGGCACGGGGTGACAACCGGGTCCGCGGCTGCCGTCGTGCTCGCCACCGCCGGTCTGACCGCCTGGATCGGACGGGCGGTCGGTCGCCATGCGGTTCCCCGCCAGTCCGCGACCGGGTCCGGCTATTTCGCGGGTGGCGGCGGAACCACCGTCGCCCGGATGGACGAGATCGATCAGGGTTCCGCGAAAAGGTTCACCATCGCGCAGTCCGGGGAGCCGGCCTGGCTGGTCCACCTACCGGCCGGCGGGTTCGCCGCCTTCTCCGCGGTGTGCACGCACGCCGGGTGCGCCGTGGACTTCAGCACCTCCGACCAGGAGTTCAGCTGTCCCTGCCACGGTGCGATCTACTCGGCGGCCAGCGGGGCCGTCCTCGGCGGGCCCGCCCCCGCCCCCCTCACCCGGCTGTCCGTGCGCCTGGACGGGGACACCGTGCGGGTCCTGTAGACGTAGCTGTAGGTGGAAACCAGCACCAGAACGACGGAAACGACCTACTCCTCCTCTCTCATCGGCCGGCGATTTCACCTGTTTGCTTAAATCATGTCGCGAATCATCCACCGTGTCCCGGTATTCGTCCGGGCACAGGGTGCGTACGAGCGCCTCAGGTGTGGCAGGCAGTGGCGGGGGGATCGATCATGCGTGAGGGTCGGTGGACGACGGTCACACCGTCCCAGTTCCAGCATGAACGAGAGGCTCTCAAGCACGTCCAGGACCGGCTGGCGGACGCCGAGCCGTACCGCGCCTGGTCGAACTTCACCTTCACCGCGAGCACCGGCCACGTCCGCGAGGTGGACCTGTTCGTCGTGGCCCAGGGCGGCCTGTACCTGATCGAGATCAAAAGCCTGAACGGTCGCCTGACCGCGAGCGGCTCGAACTGGATCCTGCACGGTCAGCGTGGCGAGCGGGTCTTCGACAACCCGTTACACCTGGCGGACTCCAAGGCAAAGCAGCTGCGGTCACTGCTGACCGCCGAGACAGGGCGCCAGCGACTGAATGTGAAGATCCCCTACGTTCAGGCCGCGGTGTTCCTGTCCGTCCCGAGCCTGCGGGTGGAACTGCCCGAAAACCAGCTCCACCGGGTCTTCGGTCCGCAACCACGGGAGGGCCGGCCGGCCGGGCCGCTGCCGCCGATCTGCTCCGCCCTGCTGGAGGCGCCACCGCGGGAGGATCGGGACCGGGTCCGCCCGGAGCTGTCGAAGGCCCTCCCGAAACTGCTGCACGGGGTCGGTATCGCGCGGAGCAGGCGCCACTTCCAGATCGGTTCATGGGAGCTGACGTTCCCGCCGTTCGACACCGGCCCAACCTGGCAGGACCACCTCGCCCAGCACGCCCAGATCGCCTCCGAGCGGCGCCGGGTCCGCATCTACCTGGTGGAACGGCAGGCGGGTCAGGCCGAGCGGGCGAGCATCGAGCAGGCTGCCCGCCGGGAGATGCTGGCGCTGCACGGCATCAGCCACTCGGGCATCGTCCAGGCGGACGCGATGGAGCAGCATGAGGCCGGGCCGGCCCTGATCTTCCGGCATCGGCCGGACGCCGAGCGGCTCGACCACTACATGGCGCGGTTCGGTGAACGCCTGGACGCAGCCACCCGGGTCGACATGATCCGGCAGCTGGCCGAGGCGATCCGGTACGCGCACGGACGCCACCTGCACCACCGGGCACTGTCCGCGCGCAGCGTCTTCGCCGTGCCCTCGTCCAGGCGCAGAGGCGGCGGCGACGCGGCATGGTTGTCTCCCCGGCTGCAGATCAGCGACTGGCAGGCGGCGACCCGTGGCTCCGGTTCGAGCAGTGCCACCCCCAGCGTGTCGGTGCGGACGGGCGCGGTCAGTCAGGTCGTCCCTCATCTGGAACGCTCCGCCGAGGGCTATCTGGCCCCCGAGCTGTCGGCGCCGGATCCCGACCCGGTCTCGATGGACGTCTTCGGTCTCGGTGCTCTTTCCTACCTGCTGCTCACCGGGAAGGCGCTGATTCGGGATTTTTTTCCCTATCCAGTGATTGCGCGGCGGTGCCCTGCCGGATCATCCGCTGCCAGCGCAGTGGAGTACCGCGTACCGCGGTCACCACGGACTGTATGACCACCAGGTACATGAGCTGCCGGTAGACGAGCATCTGGAAGGGCAACGCCCACAGTGGACGTAGTGGTTCCCGTTCGAGGTGGAACGCAAAGGCGGTGGTGGCGAACTGGATGACGTAGAACACGCCGAGTGTGACATAGACCCGCCAGTCCCCGCTGAACAGCGCGTAGACAGCCAGTAGATCGATGGCGGGTGCGATCACCGGTAGTACGACCTAGAACAGGGCTAACTGGGGAAGTACCAGCCGCCCGAATCGGCCGCCGGGCCCCCTTTCGAGCAGGGCATGCCGGTGTTTCCAGATCGCCTGCATGGTTCCGTAGCACCAGCGGTAGCGCTGCCGCCAGAGCGCGCGGAGCGTGGCGGGGGTCTCGGTCCAGGCCCGGGCATCGTCTACGTAGGCGATGCGCCAACCCGCCCGGCAAAGGGCCATGCTGGCCTCGCTGTCCTCGGCAAGCGTGTCGTCCTTGATACCGCCGACCTCATCGAGGGCCTGTCGGCGCCATGCACCGATAGCGCCGGGGACCGTGGGCATGCAGCCGAGCAGGTGGTACAGCCGGCGGTCAAGGCTGAATCCCTGAACATATTCTATGTGCTGCCAACGACCAAGCAGTCCACTTCGGTTTCCGACTTTCGTATTGCCAGCCACCGCGCCGATACCAGGGTCCGCGAGTGGTTGAACCAGGCGGCGGATGCTTTCTGGTTCGAAGACGGTGTCGGCGTCCACAAGTACGAGCACGTCGGCGCAGGCCACACGAATGCCATGCCGGAGCGCGGCGGGTTTGCCCGCGTTCCGCTGTCGGATGACCCGGACTCCAGGTAGCGCGAGCCGTTCTACGACATCAGCGGTGCCGTCAGTCGAGCCGTCGTCAACGACTATCACCTCAAAGTCCGGATAGTCGCTGGCGACAAGCGACCGGAGCGCATCCGCAATGCCCGCCGACTCGTTGTAGGCCGGTACGATCACACTGACCGGCGGTAGGAAGGCGGAGCCGGTTCGGCCGGCGGCGTGTGCCCGCCGGTATGCCGGATCCTCGTGGAACCTCACTCGTTTACCTGTGTCCACTCAAGGCGCTGCTCAACAATCTGGCGCCACGCCTGACCACCTACACCGGCTGGCTCGGCCGCCAGGCGGCCTTCTGGCACGGTGACGTCAC
>NZ_CADDZT010000097.1:43699-54260 GCF_902812655.1 Candidatus Frankia meridionalis
GACGTTCTCCTGACGACACCGGAGTCGCTGGAGTCGATGCTCGTCAGCGTCAACGTCGACCACCGGGCATTCTTCGCGGACCTGCACGCGGTCGTCGTCGACGAGGTCCACGCGTTCGCCGGTGACGACCGCGGGTGGCATCTGCTCGCCGTCCTCGAACGGCTGCACCGGCTCACCGGGCGGAACATCCAACGGGTCGGCCTGTCCGCCACCGTCGGGAACCCGCTGGAGCTGCTGCACTGGCTGCAGGGATCCGCGGCGGGAAAACGTCCCGCTCGGGTGGTCGCGCCTGATGCGCGGCGGACGCCCACGCCGATGTCGGGATCAGGATCGGTCGAACCTCCTGCCGCCGATATCGAGCTGGACGCTGATATCGAGCTGGACCATGTCGGATCGGTAGGAAACGCCGCAACAGTGCTCGCGGCGCTGCACCGGGGCGAGAAACGTCTGGTCTTCTGCGATTCGAAGAAGCTGGTAGAAGAACTCGGTCAGGCGCTCCGGCAACGCGGCGTCACAACCTTCCTCTCCCACGCGTCCCTGTCCGCGCAGGAACGGCGGCGCTCGGAAGAGGCGTTCACGGAAGCCCGCGACTGTGTGATCATCGCGACGAGCACGTTGGAACTGGGAATCAATGTCGGCGACCTCGACCGGGTCATCCAACTCGATGCGCCCGGCACGGTGGCGTCGTTTCTGCAGCGCCTGGGCCGTACCAGACGCAGACCGGGCACCCTGCGCAACTGCCTTTTCCTGGCGCTGTCCGACGACGCCCTGCTGCAGGCCGCCGGGCTGCTGCTGCTGTGGGGACAGCGCTGGGTCGAACCGGTCGTTCCGCCTCCCGAGCCACGCCACATCGTCGCCCAGCAGATCCTCGCGCTCTGTCTGCAGGAGAACCGGGTCGGGGACCAGCTGTGGAGCCAGGAATGGAACGGCCTCACCCCGTTCGACCGCGGCGGCGAACCCATCCTGCGACACCTGGTCGGGCAGGGATATCTGGACACCGACGCCGGCATGCTCTTCATCGGTCCCGAAGCCGAACGCCGTTTCGGCCACCGGCATTTCTCGACGCTCACCGCCGTCTTCACCGCGGCCCCGGAATTCACCGTCCTTTCCGGCCGCGACGAAATCGGACAGACCGACCCGGTGCTGCTGACCGAACAGGTGGAAGGGTCGCGTCTACTCCTGCTCGCCGGCCGGAGCTGGCGTGTCACCCACGTCGACTGGACCCGTCAGCGCTGCTACGTCGAACCGGCGGAAGGCGGTGGAAAAGCTCGTTGGATCACCTTCGGGATAGGCGGGTTGTCCTACCGGATGACGGGGGCGATGCGGGAGATTCTGCTCGGCGCCCGTCCGCCGGTCGCAATGACAAAACGCGCATCCGGACGCCTTGACGCGATACGCGAGCAGCACCTCGACACCGTTCATCCGGGCGGAACCGTTGTCGTACGAGAGGACAACGGGGATGTGCGATGGTGGACGTGGGCCGGCTACCGGGCCAACCTCACCCTGACCGCCACCCTCGCCGATGTGGCTGATCCGCTCCAACGTGCCGATGAGGCGTTCATCCGGCTCCGCCGCGACCTGACCCCGCAGATGTGGAAGGCGGCAACCGCGGATGCACGTGACCGACTCTGCCTGCCGCACGTCGACGAGGAAGCTCTGGCCGGTCTCAAGTTCAGTGTCGCCCTACCGCCCAGACTCGCCGAGGCCACTCTCGCCGCGCGGCTCGCCGATCTGGACAGCGCCGCCACGGTCCTGCGCGAGCCGGTGCGGTTCTCGCTCAGGTAGGACCAGGTGACTCGGGTGGGGATCCTGGTAGCGGGACGGGTTCTCCCCCTCGAGAACTGACGAGCCGGTGGATGTAAACCAGTGTCGCGATGATGACGGCGGCGTCATCGATGAGACCGATCGGCCCGAGGGGAACCTCCGAGATCGCGTCGACGGGCGAGAGTACGTAGAGGAGGCCGCCGAGAGTGGCAGCGATCCCCCGGGCAGGCAGCCGGTACTTGACGATCACAAAAACGGCACCCGCCGTGAGGACAACACCGATGAGCGCGATCACACTGAGAACGATGAGCAGTCCGATACCGATGTTGTCGCTCATGCGTCCCCTCAACACTGCGCAAACGGGCCATCATACCACCAGTTGGATCAGACAAGGCGGTCCGGGTGAATGGGCAAGGCCGGCATCAGCAGTGAAAAGTAGGCGGTGGCAACGGCCAGCATGACCTGCGAGAACAGCTGGTCGGGGTGGCGGGATTCGAACCCACGACCTCTTCGTCCCGAACGAAGCGCGCTACCAAGCTGCGCCACACCCCGCGACCATCACGAAGTCTACCTGATCCTCCTGTCGGCCAGCGGCACCGAGTACCCGCAAGGCGTCCGTGCGTCCGTGCGTCCGTGCGTCCGGCGGGCCGGCGGGCCGGCGGGCCGGCGGGCCGAGCGCAGGATCAGGACAGGGCCGGACGTCAGCCGGGGGACGTCAGCGTGATCAGGGTCGCCTCCGGCCGGCAAGCGAACCGGATCGGCGCGAACGGCGATGTCCCGAGACCCGCGGACACGTGCAGCCAGGACGTCCGCCCGCCCGCCTCATACCTGGACAGTCCGCGGACCCGGGCACGGTCTATGCCACAGTTCGTGACCAGCGCCCCGAAGAACGGCACGCGGAGTTGGCCACCATGGGTGTGACCCGACAAGGTCAACGCAACACCGTCGGCGGTGTAGGCGTCCAGTACCCGGGGTTCCGGGGTATGCGACAGCCCGATCTGTAGATCAACATGGGTGTCGCATCGGCCGAGCACCGAGGGAAGATGGTCCCGCTTTAGCCCCGCATCGTCCACACCTCGGACGTCGATCCGCTGCCCGGCCACGTCCATCACCGTCCGGGTGTTGGTCAGGTCGAGCCAGCCGCTGTCGGCCGCCAACGCCTTCGCGAATCCGGCCCAGTTCAGCGGGGGCCCCTTCGGCTCAGCCTCGTCGCGCGCCATCAGGTAGCGGTGCGGGCTCTTCAGCGTGGGCACGAAGTAGTCGTTGTTGCCCGGTACGAACACGCCGGGGAATCCGAACAGGGAGGACAGCGCGAGAAGCGTCGGCTCGTCCGCGTCCGGGTGCGACAGGACGTCGCCGGTCAGCGCCACGAGATCGGGCATCAGACGGGCCAGATCCGCGATCCACGCCAGTTTGCCCCGCTGGTTGGGGGTGACGTGCAGGTCGGAGATGTGCAGGATACGCAGCGGCTGTGCATCCTCGGCCAGCACCGGCACCACCAGACGACGCAGCGTGTAGGCGGTCCGCTCGTATCCGGCGGCGTAGGCCAGGAGAATCGCACCTGCCGCGCCGAACCCGGTGGCCGCACGCCCGGCGGTCCGTCCCAGCGTCCGCGAAGGTGACCGTTGCCCGCTCATCATCGGACCAGTGTCGCCCACGTTCTCCCCGATGTGGACGCTCTCCACGCCGCGCCGGGCGCGTTTTCGACCACTTGGCGCAACGTCAGCTTCTCGGTGCGACGTTGACCACACGATGCGACGTTGACCACACGGTGCGGCAGGCGGGCTAGGGTCACCGGTGTGAGCGAACTCAAGGACCGCCTGCGGGCGGATCTCACCACCGCCATGAAGGCTCGGGACCCGCTGCGGACCTCCACACTGCGGATGGCCATGGCCGCGGTGAAGGACGAGGAGGTAGCGGGCAGGAGCGCCCGCGAGCTGTCCGACTCCGACGTGCAGAAGGTGCTCACCCGCGAGGTCCGCAAGCGGCGGGAAGCGGCGGACGCCTTCGCCGCCGCCGGACGCGAGGAGCAGGCCGCCAAGGAACGGGATGAAGGCCTGATCCTGGCCGCCTACCTTCCCCAACAGTTGGACGACGAGGAACTCACGGAAATCATCGACCGTGTGATCGCCGAACAGGGCCTCTCCGGCCCGAAGGCGATGGGCGCCGCCATGAAGGCGGTCCAGTCCCAGGTGGCCGGGCGGGCGGAGGGATCCCGCGTTTCCGCACTGGTCCGCGCCCGGCTGCTCTAGCCTCCGCCGAATCCGTCCAGCAGACCGTTTCCCCGTCTGCGCCCGGGGCCGGTGGTCGCGGGTGGGGTCGGGGTTCCTCCGTCGTCGGAACGGGTTTGCGGGAAGAGACCCGACGAGACCATGAGCACTACTTCCGAACCCTCCGGGACCTCCTGATTCCCGGGTGGGTTCATCGCTACCACCCTGCCGCCCGGATCCGGGCTGTCGACCTGTTGGATCGTCACCTTGAAACCCTGGGATGTCAGTAGCGCCTGCGCGAAAGCCGCATTCTGGCCGACCACATCGGGCAGCATCTTCTTCGACGGGACGGGCTGGGTATTGTCCGGATCGGGCATGGAGGCGACCGGCAGATCGAGCCCGTCGATGGTGCCGCGCATGGTTTTCGCCCACACCTGAGCGGGCAGGCCTCCTCCGTAGACAACGTTGTAACCCAGGACGTTACGCAGCGTATGCGCCGTGGGCCCTCGTGGGTCCGCAACGGTCACCGCGGCGGCTATCTGGGGGATGTAGCCGGCGAACGAGGCGGTGCTGAAGTCCTGAGCGGTACCGGTCTTGCCGGCCGCGGGCCGGCCGATCGCCGCGTTCGGGTAACCGGTCCCGTGGAGAATGACCCCTTCCAGGACGGATGTGACCGTGTCCGCGGTCTCCGCCTTGAGGACCTGCCGACATTGCTGGGGGGCCGTGAAGGCAACCGGTCGGTCAGTACTGCCGACCCGCTGGGTGATTAATTCGAACGGCCGCGGATCGCACCGGACACCGTGGTTCGCAAGCGTGGCGTAGGCGGTCGCGAGGTCCATGGTGGAGATCTCGTTGGAGCCGAGGACAGCCGATCCGTCGGAGGGCCCGATTCCGCCGGAAGGACATCGCTGGCTGAGGCCCGGGGTCTGGTCCAGCACCCGGCAGGAGGTGACACCGAGCCGGCGGGCCATTTCGGCGGTGTTCTGCACCCCGACCTTCTCGGCAAGCTGGATGTAGTAGGTGTTGACCGAGTCCCAGGTCGCGGTGGTCATCGAGTAGAGGCCGGCTTCGTCGTGGTCCGAGTTGGAGAAGCAGTCCGCCGGGCTCTTCCCTCGGCTCCCCTCAGCGGGTGGATTGTTGAGGACATTCGAGTGATAGCACTGCGGTGAGTAGAATGTGGTGTTCAGCGGAATCCCTTTTTCGAGAGCCGCTGCCAGCGTGAAGACCTTGAAGGTGGACCCCGGAGAGAAGGATGTCTCCTCCGTCGGGATGATCTGTTTGGTGTGCAGGAAGTCCGTGGTCTTCTGTGGTGACAGACCATCGGAGGACGGGCCGTATTCCCGGTTTACGGCGAGCGCCAGCACCTTCCCCGTCCCCGGCTCAAGCATCGCGACACCCACCGTGACCCGGTTCCCCGGTGGGATAACGCTGTTCGCTCCGTTCTGCGCGGCGGCCTGGGCAGCCGGGCGCAGCGTGGTACGGATCGTCAGACCGCCCTCGAACAACAGTCGCTCGCGGTCCGCCTCGGTGGCACCGAACCGGTCGTCCGAGAGAAGTGTCCGCCGGACGTAGGCGCAGAAGAACGGGACCGACGACAGCTGGCAGGGATCCTCCGCCTGCGGTGGGCGGTTCAGCATCACCGCGGCCGACCTGGTTTCCCGCAGCTCGGCATCGCCGATGTGACCCAGTTCGTGCATACGGTCGAGAACAATGTCCCGACGGGTTGTCGCCGCCTGCGGGTGCAGCACCGGGTTATAGGCGGTCGGGTTCTTCACCAAACCCGCCAGCACCGCCGCCTGCGGAAGGGTCAGCTGTCGTACATCGACGTTGAAATAGTGTTTCGCCGCGGCCTGGACGCCGTACGCACCGTCCCCGAAGTAAGCGATGTTCAGATATCGTTCGAGAATCTGGTCCTTGCTCATGTTCTTCTCGAGATAGAGTGCGTAACGCGCTTCCCGGAGCTTTCGCCTGACCGTCTGTTCGGTCGCGGCCTGTTTCGATTCCTTGCTGGTCGCCGCCTGCAGCAGGACGTTTTTCACATATTGCTGGGTGAGCGTGGAACCGCCTTGCGTGACCCCGCCGGACTCCTGGTTCGAGACGTAGGCCCGGACGAGCCCCTTGTAGTCGAGGCCGGTGTGCTCGTAGAAGCGGGAGTCCTCGATATCTATGATCGCCTGGCGCATCATCATCGGGACCTGGTCGAGCGGCACGATCTCCCGGTCCTGCTCACCCCGCAGGTACCCGATGACGTTCCCTCCCGAGTCCAGGATGCGGGACGCCTGCGGCAGCGGTGGGACGGTGAGATTCGCCGGCAGATCCAGGAAGGAGTCGGCGCCGCTCTTCGCCATGAGACCGACAAGCGACGCGGCCGGCAACGCGATCAGGGCTACGACGACGCCGGCCAACCCGCTCATGATCATTACTCGTACGACCCGGCCGGCGACGATCCGCGCTCGGGAGTGCGGCGGTTCGGGCTCGCCGGAAGAAAGATCAACCACTCGGTCGACACTCTCGTAGCCCACGGCACGGCTCAGGCCGGCCTGGACCCGGGAGGGTCGGCCGCCTGACCCCGTCGTCGTGATCACGTCCGGGAACCTCCAAACGGCCCCCCACCGCGACCACTCGGCCGCGCAACCGGGTCAAGCCTATGACCCCACCTGACAGACACGTGGATGTCACCCGCAGGACACGATCCGGTGACAGACCGCACCACCCACGCGATCCGGATCAATGGCCCGGACGGGTCATTTGGACAACCACCCGTGTGGGGTCTGTGCCGTCGCAGAGGCGCTCCGTACGGTTTCGGGCGAAGCCACGTCACCACCCGCACGGGCCCCCTGACCCGGTCTCGAGAAGAAAGGCAGGTGGCATGACCAGCAGCCTGGCTACCCGCACCAGTGCCGCACGACGTGCCAGCTCGACCCAGTTGATCGGCTCGACCGTCGACGGCGACTGGACCGCGAACGCGGCCTGTCGCGACCTGGACCCGGACGACCTCTTCGTCCAGGGTGCAGCTCAGAACCGGGTGAAGACCCGGTGCTTCGGATGCATCGTTCGCACCGAGTGCCTCGCTGACGCCCTCGACAATCGAGTCGAGTTCGGGGTGTGGGGCGGCATGACCGAACGGGAGCGCCGGGCACTTCTGCGACGGCGACCGGACGTCCAGTCCTGGCGCAAGCTGCTCGCGGATGCGCGTGCCCAGCATGGCACCGCGTCCGCGGGTTAGATCCCTCGGGGCCTTCGACCGCGCGCAAGGACCCATGATCGCGCAGCCTTTGGTCACCAGGGTCGTCCGCATCTTCGCCACCTGTCGACGATCCTGCCGTCCGACTCGTCATGGATTCCTTTGGCCTCCGGCAGCCAACCAGCATCTCACTATCACATGCCAGCGAGATACCCCGAACGCCGGGGTCGCCAAAAAGACAACATCTTGACGATGAGATAACAACAATCAGGGTTACGGCAGAACGCGGCGACGCAGCCGACAGGCAGGGCCGGTTGACCGTCAGCCGGCCCTGACAGAAAGATCATCTGGCGGATAAAAGTCCTGGCAGACAAAGGTCCCGGGGCAGGACGACCAGGACCGAGGGACCTTCTCGGCCGCTAACCGACGCGGCCGAGAACCCCCTCGCGGACAAGCGCGGCTCCGACGTCCCGAAGTCCGGCAAGATCGTGGACGTCTCCGGCCAGCGCATCGACCTCCGCCACCGGCGTGTCGGGATGAGCGCTGGTGAACCGCTCCCGCAACCGTTCCTCGCGGGCGGAAATCCGCATCCTTTCGGCATGCACCCGAAGCACCGCCGCGACCAACGGATGTTCCTCGTGCTCGGTAAGTGTTTCCGCCGCGGCGAGGCTACGTTCCGCGGTCAGCCCGCGGGCGCCTGCACTCGTCGGGTGAACCCGGTTGATGACGAGCCCGGCAAGCGGCATTCCATCCGCGTCCAGACGGTCCACGAAATAGGATGCCTCCCGTAGCGCTGCCGCCTCCGGCGCGGCTACCACGACGAACGACGTCCCAGGCGCGCCCAGCAGCTGATAAGTCTGCTCAGCCCGCTGCCGAAAACCCCCGAACATGGTTTCCAGAGCTGCCACGAACTG
The DNA here is from genome assembly GCF_902812655.1 of Candidatus Frankia meridionalis. GTDB lineage: Bacteria > Actinomycetota > Actinomycetes > Frankiales > Frankiaceae > Protofrankia > Protofrankia meridionalis. The sequence continues at coordinate 51,772 of NZ_CADDZT010000097.1, forward strand.
GCTGACATCCGCGAGGAGCTGGGCACCGACAATCTTTGTCAGGACCTTGGCGAACATTCCCAGTCCAACCCCGACGACCTTGAGATACATTTTCCCGCCGGTTTTTGCCGGGGCGAGCAGCAGCCGCAGCAACCGGCCGTCGAGGAAAGCTCCCAGACGGCTGGGAGCGTCCAGGAAGTCCAGAGCCGACCGGGTCGGTGGAGTATCCACGACAATCAGATCCCAGTTCCCCGTCGCGTCCAACTGGCCGAGTTTCTCCATAGCCATGTATTCCTGGGTGCCGGCGAAGGAGGACGACAACGACTGGTAGAACGGGTTGTCGAGCAACTGCTGGGCCCGTTCCGGAGTCGTGTGGGCAAGGACGATCTCGTCGAACGTCCGTTTCATGTCAAGCATCATCGCGTCGAGGCGACCACCGGCCGAACGGTCGACCCCGGCGACCTCCCGCGGGGTGTTGTCCAGTTCGGTCAGGCCCATGGACTGCGCCAGCCGACGAGCCGGGTCGATGGTGAGCACGACCACCTGGCGCCCGCGTTCCGCCGCCCGCAGAGCGAGCGCGGCCGCGATCGTCGTCTTGCCGACACCACCCGACCCGCAACACACAATGATCTTTTCATTGTCGATCATGGCATCGACGTCCATCGTCGGCACCGCCCTCGTGGACGTCCTGAACCCGCTGGACGTCCGGGGCGCGCTGGAACCCTCGGCCTCGCTCACCCGACCATCCGCTGTGTCCGCAGCAACTCCGCGAACTGGTAGACCACACCCAGATCCACGCCGTCCGCAACCAGGGGAAGCTCGTAGACGGGCCGTCCCAGCGCCTCGACCTCACGCCGTTGCACCGTCTCCAACACCACCCTGCGAGCATGCTGGGCGGCCTGCGCCGCAAGGGCGTGAACCAGTTCCGCGCTGGGCCGGAGGCCGGCCCCCTTCACGCCCGCAGCCAGTCCCTCCAGATCCAGTTGGCCCGTGCTCGCCAGCTGGAGATCGCCCGCATCCAGCAGCGGCGTCCGCACCATGTTCACGATGACACCGCCAACCGGCAGGCCTGCGGCCCGAAGTTCACAGACACCGTCCACGGTCTCCTGGATCGGCATCTCCTCCAGCAGCGTGACGAGATGGACCGCGGTGCTACCGGAATGCATCACAGCCATCACGTTGTCAGCCTGGGCGCGGATCGGTCCCATCTTCGCCAAGCCCGCGACCTCGGCCGTCACGTTGAGAAACCGGGCGATCCGACCGGTCGGCGGCGCGTCAAGCACCACCGCGTCGTACGCCCGCCCACCGGCCCGGGTCGCGTCCGGGCGGTTCACCGCCTCCTTCACCTTGCCTGTGAGCAGGACATCTCGAACACCCGGCGCGATCGTGGTGGCGAAGTCGATGGCGCCGATCCTGCCCAGCGCCTTGCCGGCACGGCGCAGGTTGTAGAACATTTCCAGGTACTCCAGCAACGCTTCCTCCGCGTCGATGGCGAGTGCGAAGACCTCTCCGCCGCCCGGCGCACTGGCCACCTTGCGCTCGGCGTAAGGCAGCGGCGGGGTGTCGAACAACTGTGCGATCTGCTGGCGGCCCTCGACCTCGGTGAGCAGCACACGCCGACCGCCGGTGGCCAGCGCCACCGCGAGCGCGCCGGCAACCGTCGTCTTACCGGTACCGCCCTTGCCGGTGATCACGTGAAGGCGGCACGACCAAGGCCCCTGCGGAGCATCCTGCGGTGGAGTCTCCTGCGGCGTCACACCGACGACCGTACCCGGCCTGGTCCCGGCCTTCCCGGCGGATGAACAGGCGTCCGACCAACTTCCGGCGGCGGCCACCGCACCCCGTCCTCGGGGCCTACCGCCACCCGAAAAGCACCATGATCGCGCACCCTTCGGCCTGCTAGGGTCACGGGTCATGCAGAAGTGGGAGTACGCGACAGCACCAGTGCTGATCCACGCAACCAAGCAGATCCTTGACAACTGGGGATCAGACGGTTGGGAGCTCGTCCAGATCGTCCCCGGGCCCAACCCGGAGAGCCTGGTCGCCTACTTCAAACGGCCCACGAACGGATCCTGAAGATTGGCCGCGAACCCTGACCCGAACCCTGACCCGAGGCTCGGACAGGCCGACGCGACCACCCCGTCGCGTCGCCTCGCCGCACTCGGCCTGACGCTACCCGCGGTGCCCACTCCGGCCGGCGCGTACGTGCCCGCCCGCCGCCATGGAGATCTGGTGTGGACCGCCGGGCAACTGCCCCTGCTGGACGGCACCCTCGCGGCGGTCGGTCCGGTCGGCACGCCCGCCGACGGTGGTTCGGTTACCCCTGAACACGCCGCGGAACTGGCCCGGATCTGCGCGTTGAACGCCCTTGCCGCCGCAGCCGCGGTTGCCGGCGGTCTCGACGCCATCACGGGGATCGTCAAGCTTGTCGGGTTCGTCGCGAGCGTGCCCGCGTTCACCGGCCAGCCCACAGTGGTCAACGGCGCGAGCGAACTACTCGCCGCGGTCTT
>NZ_CADDZT010000097.1:54808-59877 GCF_902812655.1 Candidatus Frankia meridionalis
TCCGCGGTGGGCGTGGCCGTCCTGCCCCTGGGCGCCCCCGTCGAGGTGGAGTTGGTCGCGACTGTCGGTCAGGCCAAAAACAACTAACATCTACCGAATGGCTGATCTGACAGGTAACGCGGCCGGCGACCTGCTGGCCCGCCTACGGCAGCGGGTACCGCCGGACCTCGCCGAACGGGCGCGCGCCTTCCGACCGGATCACGACACGCCGACCCCACCCCGTGACGCTGCCACCGTCGTGTTGCTGCGTGACGCCCGGAGCGAGAACAGCGCGAGCGGCATCGAGGTGTGCCTGCTGCGCCGGGCATCCACGATGGCCTTTGCCGCCGGGATGTACGTGTTCCCGGGTGGCAAGGTGGACCCGGCCGACATCGGTGCCGAACTGCGGTGGTTCGCCACCCCCGAGGCAGGGGTGGCGCACCTGCTCGGAGCCGAGCCGGCGCTGGCTCGGGCGCTGGTCTGCGCGGCGGTTCGGGAGACGTTCGAGGAGTGCGGGGTGCTGCTCGCCGGAGCGGACGCGGACACTGTCGCCGACGTCAGCGACCCCGGTTGGGAGTCGGACCGCCTCGCGCTGGAAGGCCGGCAGGCAAGCCTTGCCGCCGTGCTGACTCGCCGCGGCCTCGGCCTGCGAGGCGACCTGTTGCGTCCATGGGCACGCTGGGTCACCCCTGAGATCGAACCCCGCCGGTACGACACCCGGTTCTTCGTTGCCGCGATGCCGGCCGGGCAACGTACCCGCCGCATCCCCGGCGAGTCGGACCGGACGCTGTGGACGTCACCCTCGATAGCTCTCCAGGAGCATCTGGCGGGGCGGCTGGGCATGCTGCCGCCGACCGCACTCACCCTCGCCGAGCTGGCCGAATACGACAGTGTCGACGCCGTTCTGACGGCATCCGGGGCCAGGAACACCCGGCCGATCCTGCCGAGGATCGTCATCGCCGGTGGCGAGGCTCGACTCCTGCTTCCGCACGACGTCGGCTATGGCCCGGTACACGACGGCGACGGCGACGGCGACGGACGGGACGTATGAGACATCCGAGTCCGACAGGCGAACGGGCCGTTCCCCGGGAGGTGACCGCGCTTGCGTCGGTGCTCCTCGCACCCAACCCCGGCCCGATGACCCTGGACGGAACCAACACCTGGATCCTTCGTGCCCCGGGCGCCACCGGCTGTGTCGTGGTCGACCCCGGACCGCCCGAACGCGGCCACCTTGGGGCGATCGCGGCGGCTGGCCCGGTTGATGTCATCCTGCTCACCCACGGTCATATCGACCACAGCGAGGGCGCCGGCCCCCTTCATGACATGACGTCCGCTCCCGTCCGCGCCCTTGACATCACGCACCGCCTGGGCGAGGAAGGCCTCACCGAAGGTGATGTGATCTCGGCCGCCGGTGTGGAGATCCGGGTCCTCGCAACCCCGGGGCACACCAGCGACTCACTGTCGTTCATGCTCGTCGGCGATCAGGTTGCCGTCCTCACCGGCGACACGATCCTCGGCAGGGGCAGCACCGTGGTAGCGCATCCCGACGGGCGACTGGGCGACTATCTGACCAGCCTGCGTCGGTTGCGGGACCTGGGCGACGTCACGGTCCTGCCCGGCCACGGACCCGAGCTGCCGGCCGCAGGCCGTGCCGCCGACGCCTACCTCGCACACCGGCAGGCGCGCCTCGACCAGGTGCAGGCTGCTCTCACGGCCGGTGACACCACGGCGTCCGAGATCGTGCAACGGGTCTATGCGGACGTCGACCCCGCACTGTGGCCTGCGGCGGAGCTATCGGTCCGCGCCCAGATCGACTACCTGCGTGAGCGGTGGCACCACCTGGCTGCGCTTCCAGAATCTCACCATGCGTAAGTATGAAAGGACTTGTTCCGGACACCCCGGGTGGCTCTTTTTCCCGCCCGGAAACCATTAAGATCAGCACGACCAGAAGATCTCGTACGGTTGGCTTATGCTCGCGGCCGGGAGGCGACTACCCGTGCGTAACGCTCCGCATTTGTCCGACCGCTTCAGAAGGTCTCGGCCCTGGACGCGATACCGGCAACCCCGATATATCGGGCAAGCTGGCCAGACGTCGTGGCCGGACCCCTGCTTCAGCCGGATCCGGGCGTCATAATGATCACATCGCCTCTTGCTGGAACGCTGCGCTGTCCCAGATGCGGCACTCCCGCCGTCCCCGGTGGGCGGTTCTGTTTCCACTGCGGGCTGCCGTTACAGACGGAGAACGGCCCGAACGCCGACGAGGGCGCCGAACGCCGGGTGGTCACCGTCTTGTTCGGTGACCTCTCGGACTTCACCGCCTGGGCCGAGGACCTCGACCCCGAACGCGTCGGGGAGGTCACCGACCGGGTACTCGCCGCACTCGCCCGGGACGTCGCCGAAGTCGGTGGACGGGTCGACAACCTGACCGGGGACGGCATCATGGCGGTCTTCGGTGCGCCGACCGCGCACGAGGACGACCCCGAGCGGGCTGTGCGTGCGGCAGCCGCGATGCAGGAGACCGTCCGCAGACTGGTCACCGACGAAGCCGGCGGCGGACGCCATCTCGGCCTGCGGGTCGGGATCAACACCGGCGAGGTCCTGGCCGGCGTCCAGGCGTCGCTGACCTATACGGTGATCGGTGACACGGTCAACACCGCCGCTCGGCTGTCCGACGCCGCCGCCGTGGGCGCGGTATACGCGGGACACCGGACGGTGGTGGCCACGACCTCGGTGGCGACCTGGCGACCGCTGCCGGCGCTGAAGCTCAAAGGCAAGCGTGAACCGGTACCCGCCTACGAGCTGGTCAGCTTGCGGCCGTCGAACGTCGCCCGGCCGGGGCACGGCGACGACGCGCCGTTCACCGGCCGCGATCCGGACTTCGCGGTGCTCCTGTCCGCTTTCCGCGACGTTGTCGCGCAGAGCCGGCCACGGACCATCGTCATCACCGGCGAGGCGGGGATCGGCAAGACCCGCATTGCCGTGGAACTCGCCCGCCAGGCGGGAGCGCAGCCGGACGCGAGGGTGCTGTGGGGCCGCACCGTCCGCCACGGTGACGGCCGTGACCTCGCGCCGCTGATGGACGTGGTACGCACGGCCTGCGGGGTCGGGGAGGGCGACAGCCCCGACCGGGTCGCCGAACGGGTACGGCGTACCGTCAGCCGGCTCGAGCATCCGGCGGCGCGCACCCGGATCCCCGGTGGCGTTGCGGACAAGCTGCTCGCCCTGTTGGGCGTTCCGCCCAGAGGCCGTTCGACGGTGACATCGGACACCCCACCAGGGGACCCGGCGGGTCGTGAGGGTCATCCTGACGGTCCCGGGGTCCGGGCCGTCGATGCGATCGTCGACGACGTGGCCGTGTTGCTCGGAGGACTGGCCAACGACGGCCCACTTGTGATCATCTTGGATGACCTGGAATGGGCGACAACCGCGCTGTGGCAGGGCCTGCGACGCTTCGCGAGCAGGCTGCGCGGGCCTGTCCTGCTCCTCCTGCTCGACCGCGAGGCCCCGACGCTGACCGACCTTCCGGACCCGGAGCTGCTCGTGCTGGCACCGCTACCGGAAACCGCCGCGGCCAGGCTGCTGCGGGACTACCTGGGCGGCGCCGAACTGGACGAGGCCGCCCGCACCGCGCTGCTCGGCCGAGTGCACGGAAACCCGTTCTTCCTCACCGAGCTGCTGAACCTGCTGGTCGACCGAGGAGTACTCCACCGGGGTCCCGAGTCCGACAACCTGGCCATCGGGTCTGCCGACGCGTTCACCGCGCCGGAGCCGCGGCGCCGCCCGCGGGCCAAGGCGGATTCATCCGCCCCGGGGCCGGCCGCCTGGGTGCTCGAAGGATCGCTGCCGGAGACCACTCTGCCGGCCGGAGTGCAGTCGGTACTGGCCGCCCGTATCGACGACCTCGATCCGATCGCGAAGGCCGTCCTCCGATCGGCGTCGGTGCTCGGCAGTCGGTTCCCCGCGGGGGCACTGCCCGCGCTCGAGGACCGCCGAGGAGACCAGGTTCACCGGGCGCTCGAGACCCTCACCGAACGTCAACTCCTGAGGCCGCCGCATCCCGGTGATCCCATGTGGACGTTCGTCCACCCGATGGCCCGGGACGTGGCCTACGCCGGTCTGCCCAAGGTCGAACGTGCGCGCCGGCACGCCGCCGCGGCCCTGTGGGGTGTGGAGTCCCTGAGCGGCTCGGAGGGGGATGTCGCGGCCTTTGTCGGGCACCATGCCGAGCGTGCCCACGACCTGGCGGCGTCCATGGCGCTTCCCCCGTCCGACCCGGCGTGGTCGGCCCGCCAAGCCGGCTTTCACGCCCTGGTACGGGTCGCCCGCTCGGCGCTGGCCCGCGACGACCACCGCAGCGCGATCGATCTGATCATCAGTGCCCGTCGGCTCGGCCGCGGAATCGTCGGTGAGCTCGACGATCTCGCAGCGGTGGTGCTGCACGCCGAGGCACTGGCGTCGCTGCGCCGTCTTGACGAGGCCGAACGCACCCTACGGCCGGCCCTGCGAGTGACCACACCCGAACTTCGGGCCGCCGCGTACGGCATCCTCGGCGATCTCCGTCACAAACAGGGGCGGGACGATGAGGCAGCGACCGCGCTGGTCACCGCCCTGCAGGAAGCCCAGCGCGCCGGCAGCGACCGGCTGGTCGCCGCGACGCTGCGCCAGCTCGGCCTGCTGGAGTACGCCGCTGGTCGGGTCCGCCACGCCGAGAAGCGGTTCACCGACGCACTGACCCTGGCCCGTCGGGTCGGTGACCCCAGAGGGGTCGGCTGGGCCTTCCAGCATCTTGCCTGGAGCGCGACGACCCGAGGGGACTACCCGAACGCCGAGAAGTACCTGCGGGATGCCTCGGAGGTCTTCAGGCGGCTCGATGACACCGGTGGTCTGGGCTGGTGCGCGGGAACCGAGGCACTGGTCTGGCTGCTGTCCGGTCAGCTCAGCCGCGCCCGCCAAGTCGCGCGGGAACTGGCCGAGATGGCCGAGTCGCTGGGCGAGCGGTGGGGTCTGGCCGTGTGCCTGACCATCGACGCGGTCGCCGCCGCCGAGCTCGGGGACATTGCCGAGGCGGAAGCCGGCGCCGAGCGGGCGGC
>NZ_CADDZT010000097.1:60137-82006 GCF_902812655.1 Candidatus Frankia meridionalis
GCGGGGCGCGGCGCACCTGCAGAACGCCCATGCGGCCGCCGACGTGGGCGGCCACGCGGTGGTCGGGGCCTTCGCCCTGGTGCTGCTCGGGCTCACCCGGCTCGATGCCGGCCTGCTCGACTCCGCCGAGCAGGCCGCGACCCTGGCTCTGGAAACGCTCGACGGCCTTGAACTGCAACCCCATGCCCAGCTCGGAGCCAAGGTCCTGGCCGCCCAGGTCGCGCGGGCCCGTGGACGCCTCCAGGAGTCGATCCTCCTGCTGGAGGAGGCGTTGGCCGCGGGAGAACCGGCAACCCTGCTGTTCCCGCGCCGTCAGGCGTATGCGCATCTGGCCGGCACCCTCCTCGACGCGGGCAGGCCCGCCGAGGCGCTGGCTGTGGCCCGGCGTGCGGTCGAGGTGGAAGCGGAGGACATCCGCGCCCAGGTACTGGCCTGGCGGGCGCTGGGCAACGTCCTGGTCGCCAGCGGCAAGCCGGCCGAGGGCCGGGCCGCCTATGAGAAGGCACTGGCCGCGGCGACGGCGACGGGCGCGGTGAGTGAGGTTCCGCAGACCCGCAGGCTTCTCGCCACGCTACTGAACGAGTCGAAGATCCCGACCGTCCCGGATGCCGGGGCGACCAACTCCGCGACGAACCGGTCAATGCCGCAGACCCTGCCGCCGGCAGTGCCGACGCTGGCCGCGGAGCCGACAGCCCAGGCATGAGGCAGGTCCTGGACAGCGCGCCGGTCGCGCTGTCCAGGACCTGCCGGTGGGTAGTCGGACCGGCCTGTGCCCCCTCAGGCCGGACCTAACGAGCGCGGCGGGCGAGCCGTTCCCGGTCGAGCAGCACGACCGCGCGGGAGTCCAGCCGCAGCCAGCCACGGGTCGCGAAGTCCGCGAGCGCCTTGTTGACCGTCTCGCGGGAAGCCCCGACCAGTTGGGCAAGCTCCTCCTGGGTGAGGCCGTGCTCGACACGGACCCCGGCCGCCTCGTTGCCCGGCTGGGCCGGCTCACCGAACCGTTCGGCGAGATCGAGAAGGTTTTTGGCCACCCGGCCGGGCACATCGGTGAAGACCATGTCAGCCATGGAGTCGTTGGTTCGACGCAGGCGCTGGGCCAGTACCCGCAGCAGCCCTGAGGCTGCTTCGGGACGGGTGGCCAGCCACGGCCGCAACGCGGTGTGCTCCAGCGAGACCAACGACGCGTCCGTTACCGCGGTCGCGGTCGCGGTCCGGGGTCCAGGGTCGAACAGCGACATTTCACCGAACATGTCGCCGGGACCCATCACGATCAGGAGGTTCTCGCGTCCGTCGGACGCGGTCCGCCCGATCTTGACCTTCCCGGCAAGGATGACGAAGACACGGTCTCCGGTTTCACCTTCACGAAACAATACGTCACCTCGAGCGACACTCTGTCGTTCAAGATGATCATTTAGGGCCTGCCGATCCTGTTCGGAAAGGCCGGCAAACATGGGAACACGGGCAAGCAGATCGTCCACGGCGTCCGAGCATGCCAGGAGTGGAGCCAAAGGGCACGACCTGGAAGCCCCGAGAGGCTGTCGGGTCCTGAACAGTTGGGTCCAATCCGGGTATTTACGACCCACCGAGCTCGATGGGTGACCGCATCAACCACACGGCTGCATACACACCGACAGATTTGATAACTATCAGTAACAAAAAGTGTGATCGGCAATGGTCGGGCCGGGACCTGCGGTCCGGCCGTCAGGCTGCCCGGTGTTTACCCGGCGCGGACCGACGCAAACGTCGGCGGTAGCGCTCCAGAGCGGCCGGCAGCCCCTGGGAGACAAAGGTGTTCACCTCGTCCGGACGGGCGTTGTCGAGGAAACGCTCCAGACCCTGCCCCGAGTCGGCGGCGCGCAGAGGACGTTCCACTCGCTCCATGGCAAGCAGCAGGGCGAGCAGCACGAGCGGGAAGGAGATCGCGGCAATCAGAAACATGGCGGGCACCATGGTGAAGGACGACGGTGTGTAACCGGCAACCGGGGTCCCGGTGTGTCCTGCGACTTTGGACACACCGGGGTCGAGGACCGACCGCATCAATGATCCATCCGCCGGATATCCTGGTGCGCGTGACCGCCCTCGCCGACACCGCGACCGAGAGCCCGCTCGCGCGGACACGGCGGGCCCGAAAGATCGTTCGTATTCTCGGTGAACTCCACCCGGACGCCCGGATCGCCCTGAACTTCAGCAACCCGCTCGAACTCCTCGTCGCGACCGTCCTGTCCGCGCAGTGCACCGACAAGAAGGTCAACGAGGTCACCCCCGCGGTATTCGCGCGATACCGCACGGCCGCCGACTACGCCGCGGCCGATCGCGCGGAGCTCGAGGCCCTCCTACGACCGACCGGATTCTTCCGGGCCAAGGCAAACTCGATCATCGGCATCGGCGCGGCCCTCGTCGAACGCTTCTCCGGCACGGTACCCGGACGCCTGGACGACCTCGTGACGCTGCCCGGCGTGGGCCGCAAGACCGCCAACGTCGTACTCGGACATGTTTTCGACATCCCGGGCATCACCGTCGACACCCATGTCGGACGCCTGTCCCGCAGGTTCGGACTCACCGGCAGCACCGATCCGGTCAAGGTCGAAAGCGACCTCGCCGAACTGCTTGAGCGGCGCGACTACACGACCGCCTCAGATCGAATGATCTTTCATGGCCGGCGGATCTGTCACTCCCGGCGTCCTGCCTGCGGCGCGTGCGGCCTCGCCCGGCTGTGTCCGTCGTTCGGGCTCGGCCCGACCACGCCGGAAGAGGCCCGCCGGCTGGTACGCGCAGATACCGAAGCGGTCGGGTGAACACGGCCCCGCGTCCGGACAGCACCGGAGCCCACCAGCCCTCCCTGCGTGCCCAGGGCGTCCAGGCGCGGGCCGCGCCGGGGTCCGCTGACGGCCCGGCCGGACCCGACTGGCTCGCCGATCTCGCCAAGGCCCTGCACACATCCCGTCCGGACCAGCTTTCCCGCTCCCGGCCGCCGGTCATGAGACGTTCCGGCGCACGTCCCGCGGCCGTGCTCATGTTGATCGGCGACAGCCCGGACGGGCCGGACATCCTGCTCATCGAACGCGCGCCCGACCTGCGCAGCCACGCCGGCCAGCCGGCCTTCCCCGGCGGAGCCACCGACCTCGGGGACGCCTCCCCGGTCGCCACCGCACTTCGGGAGGCGCAGGAGGAGGTCGGGCTCGACCCGGCGGGTGTCCAGGTGCTGGCCGCCGGACCCGCCCTCTACCTGCCACCCAGTCACTTCCTGGTAACACCGGTCCTGGCCTGGTGGCACACGCCGTGCCCCGTGGCACCGGTGGACACGAGCGAGACGTCGGCGGTGGCGCGGGTGCCCGTCGCGGAGCTCGCGGATCCGGCGAACCGGGTGCTGGTCCACCACGCACGGACCGGACATGTCGGCCCGGCCTTCCGCACCCGCGGAATGTTCATCTGGGGCTTCACCGGTGGGCTGCTCGACGCGCTGCTGCGGATGGGCGGCTGGGAGCGCCCATGGCTGCCCGCCGAACAGGTCAAGGCCCCGACACCGACCGCGACCGGGACCACCGAGGGAAGCCGGGCGTCGGAGCTGGGAGGCGACTCCGAATAATGAGTGCGCATGCGGGCGATACGGTCAGCCCGGTCGGCAACGGACCGGAGGCAACCATGAACGCGATGACCTGCCCGGGCACTACCCGGCGCCTCCGGGCCGGCGGTGACCGGCCGCGGCGTCACGGTAAGGCAATCATCGCCGCGCTCGCCGTCATCTTTGCCGTGCTCGGCCTTGCGGGCTGTGGGAGCAGTGCACCGACCAGTTCGTCCACGGTCGTCACCAGCGCCACACCAAAGATCGAAAACGGCGTCCAGGTGTTCAACGTGGTCGGGACGGCCGCTCTGAAGTTCTCGCCATCGACACTGATCGCCGGACCTGGGAAGATCACCGTAAACCTGACGGTCGAGTCCGGCTCTCCTCCGCACAACCTCGTGGTCGAATCGATTTCTGGCGCCCGAACCGACTTCGCCTCGGTCGACCGGCCGCGGTCGGTCACGTTCACCGTGGACAAGCCTGGAAACTACCGGTTCGTCTGCACGATCCACCCGAGCATGCAGGGCACACTGACGATCAGCTAACGGATACCGGGTCGCCAAACATGTTCGACATTCTCGACGTCATCCTGCTCCTCGCCATGATTATTTTTGGCGTCTCCGGCTACCGGCAGGGTTTCGTCGTCGGCGCGCTGTCCTTCGTCGGCTTCCTCGGCGGCGGCGTCCTCGGCGCGAACATCGCCGCACCGTTCGCACGGCTCATCGGCGCCGAGGCGGACGGCGCCGTCGTCGGCATCCTGGTCGTCCTCGGACTCGCCCTGATCGGACAGGTCGCAGCCACCGCCATCGGCGCGGGGGTGCGCAACCGGCTCACCTGGCGTCCAGGCCAGACCGTCGACTCCGTGGCGGGTGCGGCCCTGTCCGCGATCTCGGTGCTGCTCGTGGCATGGCTGCTGGCAACCGCTGTCGACCGCTCCCCCTTCAACACCCTCGCCGAGCATGTCCGCAGGTCCGAGGTACTGAAAACCGTCGACGCGGTCATGCCGGACACCGTCCGCGGCGCCTTCGCCGACCTGCGCCAACTCGTCGACCAGAACGGCTTTCCCGAGGTCTTCTCCAGCCTCGGCGGGGAACGGATCGTGCCCGTTGAGGCACCGGACGCGGGGGCGGCCGACACCCAGGCGGTCAGAACGGCGTCGGCCAGCATTCTGAAGATCCGCGGCGTGGCGCCGTCATGCTCCAAACAGGTCGAGGGCAGCGGCTTCGTCTATGCCACGGAGCGAGTCATGACAAACGCCCACGTCGTCGCTGGTGTCCCTCGGCCGCAGGTCGAGGTGGGCAACACCGCGATGCCGGCACGGGTGGTGCTGTTCGATCCGAATACCGACATCGCGGTTCTGTACGTACCCGGGTTGCACCGGACACCACTGGCCTTCCAGGCTGATCCACCGGGCCGGGCCGGGGACGACGCGGTTGTCGCCGGATATCCGCAGGACGGCTCATACACGACCGCGGTGGCGCGTATCCGCAACCGCCAGACGGCCAGGGCGCCGAACATCTACTCGCAGGGCACTGTGCTGCGCGACATCTACGCCGTCCGCGGCCAGGTGTTGCCGGGAAACTCCGGGGGGCCGTTGCTGTCCGAGGAGGGCACCGTCTACGGCGTCGTGTTCGCGGCCGCGACAAACGACTCGAACACCGGGTACGCGCTGACCACCACCGAGGTGAACGACTCAGCCGCTGTCGGCCGGGTCGCGACCACTGCTGTCAGCACCCAGGGCTGCGACTGAGAAGGCTGCCCGGACGCGCTGATGATCAACGGGCGAGCCAGGAAAGGATCTCCTTGGTGACGGTTTCCGGGGCCTCCTCGGGAAGGAAGTGGCCCACCCCGTCCAGCAGCTTCCAGGTGTAGGGACCGCTCACGTAACGTCCCGAGCCCTGGGCGGTGGACGCAAGCATGCACTGGTCCGCGGAACCGTGCAGATGCAGGGTCGGAGCCGTCACCGAACGGCGCAACGCCGCCGCGAACCGCGCCCCGTCCGGCCGGAACAGCGAACGGAAAACCCACCGGTGGTATTCAAGTGAGCTGTGCGCGACACCCGGGATGCGGATCGCCTCACGGTAGCGACGCTCCGCCTCGACGTCCGGGTAGCCCGGCCCGCCCCACAGGCGCAACACCCGACCGACAAAGGCCGCGTCATCGGCAACCAGCAGTCGCTCCGGACGCCACGGAAGCTGGAAGGCGATCAGGTGTCGACCGGTAACCCCCTGCCCGCGCGGACTGGCCACCATCTCATGCCGCAGTCGCAACGGATGTGGCGTTGAGATCACCACCAGGCTGCGCACAAGCTGCGGGCACAGCGCCGCCGTCGTCCAGCCCGCCAGGCCACCCCAGTCGTGCCCGACAATCACCGCGTCGGATTCGCCGAGCGCCCGGACGAGCCCGGCAACATCGTCGGACAGGGTGAACGCGTCATACCCGCGAGGGGGCTTGTCGCTGGCGCCGTAGCCACGCAGATCCGCGGCCACCACCCGGTAACCAGCGGCCGCGATGCCGGTGAGCTGATGCCGCCAAGCCCACCAGAACTGCGGGAAGCCGTGCAGCAACAGCACGAGCGGGCCCTCTCCGAGCTCGACCACGTGCAAGCGGGTGCCGTTGGTAGAGACGTCACGGTGTCGCCACGGTCCGTCCACAAGGACGGCGCTGACCTCTGGAACGGCGGACTCCATCACACGTCACAATGACAGACACTCGAGCTCGACCTGCCTGGACCGACCTGCCTGGACCGACCTGCCGGTCGACACCTGGCGTCCCGCAGGCAGGTGTCGACCGTTCAGTGAACGGACGCCCCGTTTCTCGAGTAGCTTCCCGACCGTCCATCGGAGTGGTTTCCTCCGGACTCCACGATCGCCGTCGGGTTCTTCAGCCACGCTATGTCGTCCTTGACCGTCTGCAGCGTGCGCTCCGGTGGCGAAAGCTTCTTCAACCGGTTCGCCGCGAACAGACTCAGCAGACCGGCGACGACCAGGTAGAGCAGGGCGGTCAGGAAGTACGACCAGAACCGTTCGACTCCCGCCCAGGTGAACAACTCACCGAGCCCGATCGTCACCGCGAGCAGAGCACCCAGGCCAAGCCCGGCAGCGGCCCCGAGAAACCCGGCGCCGATCGCGGCGGACATCGCCTGCTGCGACAGTTCCGCCTTCGCGAGATTGATCTCCTGCCGGACGAGCAGCGACATGTCCCTCGTCGCGACAGCCACAAGTTCGCCGAGTGTCGCGTCTCGGCCGGTGGAGCGGTCCTGCATGGGGGTCGACACCGTTGATCCTCCTTCTGGGCACGGGCTGTCCTCCGCGGACGCGGGCTGCCGCATCGAGCTGGCAGCGGCACCGCGTGACGCCCGATACCGTCCAGGTCACCAGATGGTGCCCGGTCGGCAACGGTTCAACACATCCGCCACGCTCGTCCGTGGTCGTTCAACGGGGATGGACCACGTCCGAGATGGCCGGCAGCTCCCCCGCGTCCGAACTGATGGCGGATCCCGCATCACTGCCGCTTCCTGTTCCTGCCGCGGGACCCTTCTGTGCGCAGTCTGCCGCGTTCGGAGCCTTACCGTTGCCCGGACGCGCTGTGATACGCACACCTGGCCGGATCGGGCCATCCCGCCCGGACTTTCGGGTGCACGTGGCCCGGCGGACGAACCATGGGATCCATCCCGTTCGCCGCTTGCAACAAGATCAATGGAAAGTCCGAGTACGGACGGGTTATCCGGCGGCATCGCACGGATACGATCGGACGGGCGCCCAACAACTCATCCCCGCGGCGCACAGACGGTAGCGTACGGACAATGACCGCTGTTGCCGCCGAGTCGGACCCTCTCGCGCGCCTCGCGGCTCTGCCGGGCGTGACCGACTCGGTCACCGCTGCCCGAACATCCGTCGACACCCTGCTACGTCACCGGGTCATGCGTCGCGACAGCGCCAAGGTGACCGCCGAGGCGTCGCTGCGGACCGCGCGGGCGTCAGCGGCACTGGAAGGTTACGACATCGGGTTGGACGGCCTGCGCACACACCTCGCCCGAGATCCATCCACGCCGACCGCCGACGCCGGAGAATCCATCAAGGTCACGCTAGGCGCGGTCCGGCTCTACGCGGAGCTCGGAACACTTCACAGCGCCTGGGAACGAGCGCCGCGTCAGGCACTCGCCCGGATGCACATGCTCGTCGCGCGCGGCCTCATCGCGGACGCCGATCTCGGCCGGCCCCGTGCCGCGGATCGGTCCGGACCGGAGGCCCTCGACACCACGCACCCGGCGGATCCCCTCGGCCTGGGCCCGGCGCCGGCGCCCGGCGAGACCGCCGCACGCCTCGGCGGGCTGACCGAACTACTCCTGGCCAGGACCACCGCACCGGCAATCATCGTTGCCGCGATCGTGGAAGGCGAACTGCTGGCCGTCCGCCCGTTCGGCAGGTTCGACGGCATCGTCGCCCGGGCTGCGGGGCGGCTGGTGCTCATCAGCCGGGGCCTCGATCCCAAGGCCGTGACCGCGACGGACGTCGGACACGTCGAAGCGGCGCAGGCATCCGCCGACGACTACGCCGGCGCGGCACGCGCCTACACCGCGGCAGGGGCCGACGGCGTCGGCCGTTGGATCATCCACTACGCCCGTGCCCTGGAGCTGGGCGCCCGCGAATCCCTCGCCGTCTGCGAGGCCATCGCCCGGACGAACTGAACGATCCCGCTCGAGTCGTTCTTCTCAATCATCCTGGTCGGCGGTTTCACCGATGTCCCGCCGGGTAGGCACGTGGCTGCGAGACGAGTCCCGCAGCCTTGCCCAAGTTCCGCATCCTCGTCCGGCATTCGTGGGATCTCGACAAGGTCCCACCGGACGGCTCCCGCGACGCCCCCGAACGGGAGCCGTCCACCAGCCTGGTGCCTGATCGCGCAGAGCCTCACGGTTACGCCGATAGTGATTCCCGATTCGGGACAGAAACCTTTATTACAGCATATCGAGGGCCTGTGGAGGAGGAATCCTCCACAGGCCCTCGATGCGTCATGGTGAACGCCCGTCCCCACCCCTGACGACGGAAGGGCCCTGCCATGACATCCGCACCGCCCGTTCTGACTCTCACCGAATCCGAGCCCGAACCGAGCACCCGCCCGCTGGTGGTCACCGACGAGCCACAACTGCTTGACGACTTGCTACGCCTTGCAGCCGCGGCCGGCGTCACCGTGGACGCGGTCGCCGATGCGCAGCTCGCCCGCAGGTACTGGAACAACGCCCCGCTGGTCGTCGTCGGCACCGACCGGGTAACCGCATGCGTCGCTGCCGGGCTGCCACGACGCCGTGGCGTCGTCCTCATCAGCTCCGACCTTGACGACGGCGGTGTGTGGGAAGCTGCGGTCCGCATCGGCGCTGAACACGTGGCTTTTCTGCCCGATGCCGAGGCCTGGATGCTCGACCTGTTCGTCGACGCCGCCGAGTCGGACCAGCGCCGTGCCCTCGTGGTCGGCGTGATCGGCGGTCGTGGTGGCGCTGGAGCCACCAGTCTGGCGATCGCCCTGGCACTCGCCTCCCTCCGCCGCGATCTCAACACGGTGCTGGTGGACGCCGACCCCCTTGGCGGAGGCATCGACCTCGCACTCGGAATCGAGGACCGGCCCGGCCTGCGGTGGCCAGACCTGACCTCCGCCCGCGGACGGATGCCACGCCGGATACCGACCGAGGCCCTTCCGTCCCTCGGGGACCTCGCAGTGCTGTCCTGGGACCGGATCAGCCCGACCGCGATCCCACCTTCCGTGATGACCTCGATGCTGACCGGCGCCAGGCGCGGCAAGGATCTCCTTGTTGTCGACCTTCCCCGGTTTCCCGACCAGGCCGCCGCGATCGCGATGCAGATGGCAGAAATCATCCTTGTCGTCGTGCCGGCCGAGGTCCGCGCGATCGCCGCTGCCGCTCGGATCTGCGACACGGCCAACCGGCACTGCGCGGACGTTCGTGTTGTCGTGCGGCTTCCAGGTCCGGCCCGGTTGAACGCCGTCACCGTCTCCGACGCGCTCGCACTACCGGTCGCCGGGGTGCTCCGGCACGACCATGGCCTGGCAACCGGACTGGAACGGGGAGAACCGCCGGGCAGCCGCCGCCGCAGCTCACTGGCCCGGGTCGGGATGCGGATCCTCAGCGACCTGGGGCTGACGCACTCGGACGTAGCGGCGTGAGCGCGTATCCGACCGACAGACCGGCCGCCGTGCCCCTGCCCCGCCGGCCATCTGATCCCATCGCGGTCGAACGGACCGGACCGGACCGTTCCAGACCCACTCCACTCTCGGCAGCTTCCTCCGGAGTCGCAAGCGGCCCGCAACCCGACGAAACCCTGCTCGCAGGCATCCGTCGCCGGCTGGCCGACGCGGACGGAGCCCTGACCTCCTCAAGGATCGCCGTGGCCGTTCGAGAGGAGACCGGCCCCGCCGACAGCGACTCCCTCGCACTACACCGGCTGCTGCAGTCGGAGCTTGTCGGCGCCGGCCCGCTCGAACCGCTGCTGGCCGACCCATCCGTCACCGACATCCTCGTCAACGGACCCGGTGAGGTCTGGGTTGACCGCGGCACCGGGATCGAGCGATGCGACATCACCTTCGCCGACGACGATGCGGTACGCCGCCTCGCGGTCCGGCTGGCCGCCGCGACCGGGCGACGTCTCGACGCGGCGACTCCGTTCGCTGACGCGAGACTCGGCGACGGCACCCGCCTGCACGCGGTACTCGCCCCGGTCGCGGTGACAGGGACCTGTCTGTCGCTGCGGGTACCCAGACGGCGACCATTCACACTGGACAGCCTCGTCTCAACCGGAACGATCCCGTCCGTCATGGCCGACGTGCTGGACGCGGTGGTCCAGGCCCGCCTGGCGACCCTGGTAACGGGCGGCACAGGTTCAGGCAAGACGACAATGCTGGGCGCACTGTTGGGACAGGTGGACCCGGGCGAGCGGGTCGTAGTCGTGGAGGACACCACCGAACTCGTCGCGGAGCTGGCTCATGTCGTCCGTCTGGAGTCCCGCCCGCCCAACATCGAGGGTGCCGGCGGGATCAACCTACGCGATCTGGTGCGCCAGGCACTGCGGATGCGGCCCGATCGGATAGTGGTCGGCGAGGTCCGCGGCGCCGAAGTCGTGGACCTTCTCGTGGCGCTCAACACAGGCCACGAAGGAGGCTTCAGCACCGTGCATGCCAATACGGCGGCCGATGTCCCGGCCCGCCTCGAGGCCCTCGCCTCGCTCGCGGGGCTCGACCGTGCAGCCCTGCACAGCCAACTTGCCTCGGCAGTGCAGGCCGTCGTCCACATCAGCCGAAACCGTGATGGCATCCGCCGACTCACCGAGATCGGCGTACTGCATCGCGACGAGGACGGTCTGGTGCGCGTGCTGGACGCCGTGCGGGTGCGCTACCACGCACCATCGGGGGATCGCATACAACCAGGGAACCACGTTCCGCCGGAAGCCACGATCAACCCGAGCACAGCCGGAATCGTCATGGCCGGTCCGGGCGCGCACATCCTCGACAGGCTGCTCGGGACACGCGGGGTCCCGCGCATGCTCGGCGACACAACGGCTGGGAGCCGGCTGTGCTGACGACGGCGTTCGCCGCCAGCTGCTGCGCCGGCGCCGCCGCACTCGCCGTGGGGCCGATCGGACGGCGTCCCCCGGCGGTCCGGTCAACGGGGACGCAGCAGAACGCCAGCAGGCCGGCCGACGAGCCGACCAGACGGCTACGCCTGCCGGTTACCGGCTCCTGGATGCCACCAACGCTTCTGGCGATCGCGACGGTTGTAATCGGCGCGGGTCTCGGTCCGGTGGCTGCCTACACCGGCATCGTTGGCTTCTGGGCGACCCGACGGGCTCTACACCGGACCTCGGTCCGGCGTCGGCGCAACACGCAACGCGCGCACGCCGAAGAAGTACTGTCCGCCCTTGCCACCGAACTCGAAGCGGGTCTCAGCCCGACCGAGGCGCTGCGCTCAGCCGTCCACGATGTCGCTGACGCAACTGGCCAGACACGGGTCCGCCAGACCGGTCGGCGCAACGACACCCCGATCGACGAGCCCCTGACCCTGGATGCCGAACTCGCCCACGGGGCAGACCCGGCGGTGGTTCTGGCTCGCTTTGAGACGCCAACGTTACGCCAGCTCGCAGCGGCATGGCGAGTCAGTCAGAACGCCGGTATCCCGTTGGCCCCCCTGGCCAACAGGCTTGCCATCGTGGTTCGCGCCGAGCGCGAGCAGGACGGCGAGATCACCGCGGCGCTCGCCGGACCGCGGGCATCGGGGCGACTGGTCGCATCCCTGCCCGTTGTCGGTATTGCGCTCGGGGCCTTACTGGGTGCTTCCCCGCTCGAGATCCTGCTCGGTACCCCGGCCGGAACCGCCTGTCTTGCGGTCGGCGTGACACTTGACCTCGCCGGGCTCGCATGGATCAACCGACTCACCGACGCTGCCCAAAGACGCAGCCCGACTGGCAATGATCGCGTCAGTACGACTGACCCATCGTCGACGGCGGGGGTGTCACGGTGACTGCCCGAGCTGCGCCGGCCACGGTGGTCATCAGCGGATCAGCAGCCAGGATCATGGCGTTCCACCTGCTTGCCGCCGGGAAACAGCTGTCGCCGACCACGCACCACCAACGGGAGGTGCTGCTCACCGTCGCTGCCATCTGCATGGCGTCAGCGGCCTGGCTGATCGGGACGACGACCCTCGGTGATCGCGCCCGGCTCCGCGCGCTCACGCTCCGCCCACCGGCCGGAGCGGACGCCGTATCGGACCGGCTGCTGCCGAACGAGCACCTGCCCAACAGCGGGGTATCAGGCCCCGACCCGGCCAGCAGCCAGCTGATCGGTCCGTCGCGACCAGCGGTGAGCTGGTCGGCGATCCGGAGAGTCGGGGTCGGTGTCGCGGCTGGGCTCGGTCCCGTCGTCCTGTTTCCCGGCCCCGTCGGCTTACTCACCGGGACCGCCGTCGGGGTGGTCGCGGTTCGCGTGCTGGCCTACAGGCCAGCACGCGACGAGCAGCGTCAACGCGAACTCCTCGCCGCCGATCTTCCGTTGGCCCTCGACCTCATCGCAGCCTGTCTGACGGCCGGTGCGCCCATCGTGACCGCTCTGGATATCGTGGCTGAGGCGGTTGCCGGTCCGCTCGGGGCGGAACTGGGCATCGTCAGTCGTGGTCTGCGCCTCGGCGCGTCTCCGGCGGAAGCCTGTCGTCGGCTACTCGATCCCGGCCGGCGGACTCGACCCGGCCCGAGCCGGTGGGCAGGAGCCGGCCCAGCCATGCTTGCATCGGGTTCCAGACCCGCACCGGGCTCGAACGAGATAGCCGCATTCGCACGGGCGTTGCACCGCACCGAGGACTCAGGGGCAAGGCTGGCCATGACCCTGGAACGGCTCGCGGACCAGACCCGGGTACGCCAACAGGAACATGCACTGGCCGCGGCACGCCGGGCAGGGGTCGCCGCGGTCGCACCGCTGGGACTGTGCTTTCTGCCCGCATTCATCTCGCTGGGGGTCGTGCCGGTCGTCATCGGGGCGGGCTCGGGCCTGGCAATCCTCTGACAGCTTGTGGACAACGAGCCGCTTATCCACACAGCGGTCATTGCTCTCGCCACGACCGGCTTCCCGCGGCATTCTTGTCACACGGACCAAGTGCATATATGTCAAGCCTGAAATTTCCGTAAAATGCTGGGCCGGCGAACCGGAGGTCACCCGTCATGCCCACACCACCATCACGCGGGACTCTGCTCATGACTCGATGGAAGGAGCTGCTTGCGAAGATATTCGTGGGCGCTCTGCCATACCTGACAGGCGACCCTTCACACCGCCACCGAGCCAACCGGTGGACGATCCCGGCCGCAGACTTTCCAAGACGCCGTGGCGACGCGGGGATGTCAACCGCGGAATACGCGGTGGGCACAGTTGCCGCGGTCGGCTTCGCCACCGTCCTCTATGGTGTGATCCACAGTTCTGCGACGCGGTCCCTGCTGACCGGTCTGGTCAACCGAGCGCTGTCGGTCACCTTCTGACGCGGGTGGCCCCGATGCGCAGGCGTCATGCTCCCGGTCGTGGAATGGGCAACACCCCAGGAGGCCAGACTCCGGACAGCGGCCAGGCAACAGCCGAGCTGGCCGTTGCCATACCGTCGCTGATACTCGTCCTACTGATCGCAATATGGCTTGTCGGTGCCGTTTCAATTCAGGCGCAGTGCGCGGAGGCCGCTCGTATCGGAGCCCGTGCTGCCGCTCGCGGAGAAACCGACGAAATAGTCCGTGGATGGTCCACCAGAGCGGCTCCGCCAGGATCCGAGATATCCATCAGACGCGGCGATGACGTCATCGTGGTAGAAGTCAGATTCAGCACCCACGCAATCGGCATACTCGCCGATATCGCTCCTGATATCAACATCACAATGTCCTCCACGGCACCGAGGGAGATATCGGAAAAAATCCGATACACCTCCATTCCCGATAATTCATGAAAATCACCGGGAGGTGGACGGTGACAACGCGGCTGCCATGTTCGGACGACACAGGATCGGCGACCATCCTCACGCTCTCGGCAATTCTGGTCCTGGGGACGATCACAAGCGTCGTCCTCACGGTTTCGATGATTGCCGTCTGCCGCCAGCGGGCAGCCAACGCGGCCGACATGGCGGCGCTCGCTGCCGCGAGCATCCCATCCGGCGATCCGGCATCGATGTGTGTCCGTGCCCGCGGCATCGGGCTCGCAAATCACGGCCGTGTTCTGTCCTGTGTGGTATCGGGGGACACCGTCGAAATCACCGCGGGAATCGATCTTCCTGGAGCGCTCGCCGGCCTCGGCCCGCTGGTCGCCCATGCCCGTGCGGGCCCGATAAGCACTACAGGCCCGATAAGCACTACAGGCCCGATAAGCGTCACGCCCGGCGCCCTACAGGCAGTCCGGTCCGGTGGGATCGAGCCGCCGCAGAACCGCCTCCAGGAGCCGGCGTGCGGCTGGCTTGTCCAGCGGCTCGTTGCCGTTGCCGCACTTCGGCGACTGCACACACGACGGGCATCCGACAGCGCACTCACAGGCCGCAATCACATCTCGGGTTGCACGCAACCACTGTCGGCCGCGCAGAAAGCCCCGCTCGGCAAAACCAGCTCCACCCGGATGGCCGTCGTAGACGAACACCGTGGTCCGGGCCGTGTCCGGATGCAGCGCGGTCGACACTCCCCCGATGTCCCACCGGTCGCATGTCGCGAACAGCGGGAGGATACCGATCGCGGCGTGTTCGGCGGCGTGGACCGCGCCGGGGATATCATCCTCGTCGATCCCCGCCTCGGCCAACAGTCCCTCGGTCACCGTGTACCAGACTGCCCGAGTGCGCAGGTGCCGCTGGGGAAGATCGAGCGGGTCCTCCCCAACCACCTGCCCGGTACCGATCAGGCGTCGCTGAAAGGCCACCACCTGTCTGCCGACCTCGACAGTTCCCAGGTGCAGCTCGACGTCGCCGGCGATCCGGGAGCGGATCGACTCCACCACCCGGATCTCGGTGATCTCCCGGGCCGAAGTCGTCCAGTCGGGCGTGTCCGCCTCCACGAACGCAACCGCCTCATCAAGGTCAAATTCGATGACGATGTAGGAACTGCCCTGATGGAGGTACACCGCGCCACGGTGGACCGTCGAGTGCGACGTCGCGGCGTCCACCGTTCCGAGCAGACGTCCGGTCGATGCCTCGACAATCCTCACGGGCGGGCCACCAACCCCACGAATATCAACATCAGGCCGATGGCGATGCGTCCAGTACCAGCCCGCCGGCCGTCGGCGGAGTCGACCGCGCTGGACGAGGTCGTCGACTGCCAGGCGTGCCGCCGGCCCGAACAAGCCAAGATCTGCTTCGATCAGCGGCAGTTCCGCTGCCGCACACTCCAGATGCGGGCCCAGGACGTATGGGTTGTCGGGGTCCAGCACGGTTGCCTCGACCGGCCGGCCGAACACGGCCTCGTGATGGTGGACGAGATAGGTGTCAAGGGGATCATCCCTGGCGACCAGGACCGCGACGGCTCCCTCGCCGTTGCGGCCGGCGCGGCCTGCCTGCTGCCACAGCGACGCAAGCGTGCCCGGATAACCCGTGATGACAGCGGCATCCAGCCCGGTGACATCCACGCCCAGTTCGAGAGCATTCGTCGCGGCGACACCGAGCAGCCGGCCCGAACGCAGGTCGGCCTCCAGCATCCGGCGTTCCTCCGGCAGGTAGCCCGCGCGATAGGCCGCAATCCGGTCCGCGAGATCCACCGACACTTCCGACAGCGCACGGCGGGCCGACTGCGCGATCGCCTCCGCCGCCCTGCGCGACCGCACGAAGACAAGCGTACGGACGCCGTCGGCCACGAGGTCCGCGAGCAGATCCGAGGCTTCAGCGGTCGCGGAACGCCGGACCGTCGTGCTTCTTTCACCATGAAACGGGGGTTTGTAAAGCGGAGGTTCATACAGTACGAACCTCTTCGCCCCCCGCGGAGAGGCGTCATCATCGACGACCTCGACGTCAAGTCCGGTCAGCTGCCCGGCGGAACGCCCCGGGTCCGACACCGTCGCCGAGGCCAGAACGAACACGGGCGTGGACCCGTAGCGCGCGGCCACGCGTCGCAGCCGCCGCAGGACATGCGCCACATGGGAACCGAAGACCCCTCGGTACCCGTGGCACTCGTCGACCACCACGTACCGAAGACCCCTCATGAACGCGGCCCACCGCCGATGGGACGGCAGCACACCGCGGTGCAGCATGTCCGGATTGGACAGTACGAACGTCGCGTGGGCACGGACCCAGTCGCGTTCGGACGCCGGGGTGTCGGCGTCATAGGTGGCAGCACGTACCGCCGTGAGGGTGAGCGCCCGAACCGCGCGGAGCTGGTCGTTTGCCAACGCTTTGGTGGGTGCGAGGTAGAGTGCGCGGGCAGACGGGTCGGCGAGCAGGCTGCTGAGCACCGGCATGAGGTATGCCAGCGACTTTCCCGATGCCGTACCCGTAGCCAGCACCACGCTGCGCCCGGCATGAGCATGCTCGGCGGCATGCGCCTGATGCGTCCACGGTCCGTCGATCCCAGCAGCGCGCAGCCGGGAGACCAGTACAGGATCAACCCACTCCGGCCAGGGCACCCGCGTTCCGACCCGGGCCGGAACGTGCTCGACATGCGTGACACACCCACTCCGGCGGACGTCCGCAAAAAGTCGATCAAGAATGACTGCGCCACGATCCGACGCTCCGCCAGGCACCACGGTTCCGCCCACGGTCGCCCAGGGTAGGCGAGGATGCCCGGTACATGCCCGAGCATGCACCGGGCCCCTGCGGTAAACCGACGGCGGGTGGAGCTGTATGGCCGGCGGGCGTGACCAAAAAGGTACGCGATCACGGTCTTTTTGCGCGTACAGAGGCCTCGGGGAGTCTGGTGGACGCGGCCACACCATGCAATCCGGCTCCAACGGGTCCGCGGGACGACTGTGTCGCGGTGAGCCGGATTGATCCGGGCGTGGGAGGGTAGTGCCGCCGTGATATCCGCCGTCCAACCGGGCGGCTGTGGAGCACATGCAAGGAGGAGCCGTGGACCTGTCCCTCACGACCCGTACGGAAGGGGACTTCACGATCGTCGTCGTGGGCGGCGAGATTGACGTCTACACCGCGCCGAAACTGCGGGAACAGCTCATCGATCTCGTGTCAGGCGGGTCGTACCATCTCCTCGTCGACATGGAGGGCGTCGAGTTCCTCGACTCGACCGGCCTCGGCGTACTCGTCGGGGGCCTCAAGCGGGTCCGGGCGCATGAGGGGTCGCTGCGACTCGTCTGCACCCAGGAACGGATCCTGAAGATCTTCAGGATCACCGGTCTTACGAAGGTCTTCCCGATCCATGCCTCCGTCGAGGAAGCACTCGCCGCAAAAGACTAAGATCAATAATTTCCATCGAAAGGCAGGTCTTCGACGCATGCCCACCGTCGAGTTGCGCTTCGCAGCCCTGCCTGGACACGTCCGAACGGCCAGGATGATCGTAGCCGCGATCAGTCGCCGTTCGGGCGTGCCCGACGAGATCCTGGACGAGATCAAACTCGCGGTCGGCGAGGCGTGCGCCCGAGCTGTCACCGTCAACCGCCAGTTCGACCCGATGGCGCCCGTGGTCGTCCGGGTCAGCAACGATGACTCATTCGCGGTGTCCGTGGTCGACTGCGGACCGGCGGGACAGTACCTTGGACGCGCCTACGACGGCGGTCGGGGCAGCCCGTCCGACCTGTTGCCCGACCTCGGCTCCATCCAGTCGAGCGCTCTCAAGCCCCGCGACGACGACACGTCACCACCATTGCCCGCCGGGCTCGGCCTGGCCCTGATCGAGGGCTTGGTCGACGACTTCGACATCACCGCGCAGCCTGACTCCGCCGGGACGGTCGTCACGATGCGCTGGTCTGTCAAGGAGAAGGTGGACAGTCCGATCGTGGCGGTCTGACGCTACGCAGGTATCGGGTCGGACCGCCACGCAACGACACACACGCAACGACACACACGCAACGACATCTCCAGCCCATCGCACCGCAACATTGGCGGGCCAGGGTCGGCCAAAGAACGAGCGCGTGTTACAGCCGTGTGGATAGACTGCGGCGCATCTCACACTCGGTCGGATCAGGCCACGTGTGATGCCGTGAGTGCTCCCCGTGGTACCGGATGGAGGATCGGGGGAACGTGGGCCAACGCGCTGGTTGCCGTACGGCGGTGCGACGGCGGGACGGGTAACCACCCGGATCCGGTCAAGCCGGCGGTGGCGTCGGCGCCGCACCCCGTGGGCTGGCATGCGCAGGCCCGGTATCCCACCGTGACCGGAAGGTGACCTCGAGGACGTCGTCAGGTGCGACGTCGGGCTGTGCTCGCCCATCACGGCGCCAGAAACGGCGCCGGGCGGACGCGGAGGGTGCACAGACCTGACCGGGAGGTCCCATGGACCGGATCCAAGCCGCGGCGGGTACGAGCCCCGGAGGCACCGCCATAGAACTTAGCGGAGGCCAGCTCGGGTTGGTCGCGGGTGTGGCGGCTGTCGCAGCGCTCGCATTGGTGGTAGCCGGCTATCTGGTCCGCGAGGTACTCGCGGCAAGCCAGGGCAGCCCGCGCATGATCGAGGTCGGTCGCGCCGTCCAGGAGGGCGCCGCGGCATACCTGCGACGGCAGTTCACCACACTGGCGGGTTTCGTCGTCGTGATCCCCTTCGTGCTGCTGCTTCTACCCGCGGACACGACCGGATCCCGGGTTGGACGGTCGCTCTTCTTCGTCCTCGGGACCGTGTTCTCCGCACTCGTCGGCTTCGTCGGAATGTCGCTGGCCACCCGGGCGAACACCCGGACAGCCGCCGCGGCCATCCACGACGGGGAACGTGCCGCCATGCGGATCGCCTTCCGCACCGGCGGTGTCGTGGGGATGTTCACCGTCGGTCTCGGCCTGCTCGGAGCGGCGGTGGTCGTGCTCGTCTTCCGCGACACGGCTCCACAGGTCCTGGAGGGGTTCGGCTTCGGCGCCGCATTGATCGCGATGTTCATGCGGGTCGGCGGTGGCATCTTCACCAAGGCCGCGGACGTCGGAGCGGACCTCGTCGGCAAGGTCGAGCAGGGTATTCCCGAGGACGATCCACGCAACGCGGCCACGATCGCCGACAACGTGGGCGACAATGTCGGCGACTGTGCCGGTATGGCCGCGGACCTGTTCGAGTCGTACGCGGTGACGCTCGTGGCCGCCCTCATCCTCGGGGTGAAGGCCTTCGGAGAGAAGGGACTGGTCTTCCCACTCCTGATCCCGGCCGTCGGTGTGCTCACCGCGATCATCGGTATCTTCTCGGTAGCCCCACGTGCCGGCGACCGCAACGGCATGGCCGCGATCAATCGAGGCTTCTTCATCTCCGCTGTGGTCTCCGCCGTCGGCGTCGTCATCGTCTCGCTCGTCTACCTCCCGAGCCGCTTCTCCGGGTTCCCCGGCCTCGAGGGCAGCAGCCAGACCGGTGACCCGCGAGTCATCGCGATCATCGCCGTCCTGATCGGTATCACGCTGGCCGCGGCGATCCAACTGCTCACCGGCTATTTCACCGAGACGAACCGCAAGCCGGTCCAGGACATCGCGAAGGCGTCGACCACCGGCCCCGCGACCAACATCCTCTCAGGCATCGGAGTCGGGTTGGAGTCGGCCGTCTATTCGGCGCTGCTCATCAGCGCGGCGGTCTTCGGCGCATACCTGCTCGGGTCCGGCAGTGTCACGATCGCACTGTTCGCCGTCGCGCTGGCCGGCACCGGCCTGCTGACGACGGTCGGTGTGATCATCTCGATGGACACCTTCGGACCGGTCAGCGACAACGCCCAGGGCATTGCCGAGATGTCCGGTGAGGCCGGTGGCAGCGGACTCGATGGTCCGGACAATGCGGGCGCGGCCATCCTCACGTCCCTCGATGCGGTTGGCAACACCACCAAGGCCATCACGAAGGGCATAGCCATCGCTACTGCGGTCCTGGCCGCCACAGCCCTGTTCGGGTCGTTCACCGACACGGTCAACGAAGCACTCATCGATGCCGGCCGCGCCGTCAAGTCATCGCGCACCCTCGACATCGCCTACCCGGACGCCCTGGTCGGTCTGATCATCGGCGCGGCGGTCGTGTTCCTGTTCTCCGGGCTCGCGATCAATGCGGTCGGACGTGCCGCCGGACGTGTCGTGGTCGAGGTGCGCAACCAGTTCCGCACGAAGCCGGGCATCATGGACGGGACCGAGAAACCCGACTACAGCGCGGTCGTGGACATCTGCACCCGCGATTCCCTACGCGAGCTGATCGCCCCGGGCACGCTGGCGGTTCTCGCGCCGATCGCGGTCGGCTTCGGACTCGGCTACCCGCCGCTGGGTGCCTACCTTGCCGGGGCGATCGCCGGTGGCGTCCTCATGGCTGTCTTCCTCGCCAACTCCGGTGGGGCCTGGGACAACGCAAAGAAGCTCGTCGAGGACGGCAACTTCGGAGGCAAAGGCTCCGACGTACATGCGGCAACCGTCATCGGGGACACCGTCGGTGACCCCTTCAAGGACACCGCCGGGCCTGCAATCAACCCCCTGATCAAGGTAATGAACCTGGTCAGTCTGTTGATCGCGCCTTCGGTGGTGAAGTACTCGGTCGGCGATGACGAGAACAAGCCACTGCGGATCGCGATCGCGCTGGGGGCCGTCGCAGCGATCGTCGCGGTAATCGTCTACTCGAAGCGGCGCAATACCGCACTCGCTGTCGCACCCTCGGTGACGGAGCAGCGTTCGGCAGCCGATACAGAGGCAACGGTGTAACGCTCTCTTCGCCGGCATCGAGCCCACGGGCAAGCGCAAATCCCCATACAGCCGGTATTTCGAGGAGGCGCGAAGGACGATGGGGATGCCTCGGTGGTAGCGACCCACGGTGGCGACCACCGAGGCCGGCGGTTCGCTCTACGGTTTCGGGGTTACCGTATCGACGTCAGCTCGGGTATCGGCCGTGTGCGTCGGTCGCAGGCATCGGCCGCGGCGAGCCGACCCGTGCGTGGGAGGGGGTCCAGTGCGGCTCGGATGGGCGTCGGTGTGTCCGACGCACCGGAAGGAGGAGTGACCACCGGTCATGGCCACGTGAACAGCAACGTCCGGCATATACGGCACAGTGCACCCATCGGGTGTCCGTAGGGCTTGCGGTGGTCCTGTTTTGGCCAACGTAGACGGACTCGCCGGCACGATCCGGCGTACGGTCTGCACGGCGTCCGTAACTGGACGCCGGGCGGGCGGTCGCGCCCCCGGCTGACATGTCGGTGTGCATCGACCTACTGTCGGGCACGAGGACAGCTGTCCGAGGCACCAGAACCAGCCCCGGGCAGGTTTCCACCGGCGGTTTGCCCGTTCGTACCGCCGAGACGCCCCACGAGCCGAGCCGAAACCGAATTGCCCCCTGCAACGAGGAGAGAAGTGCCCCCGCGCACGAAGTCGACAAACAGCGGGACGCGCCGGTCGAGCGCCGGGCCTTCGACGCCGGTCGTCGAACCCACCGCCATCGAAGCCGCCGCCAAGCCCGAAACGGACCCAGCCGCGTCCGGAAACGGTGCCGTCTCCCGTGGTCGCACCACGAGGACGACCCGTGGTAGCCGGGCCGGGACCTTGCCGCCGGCCACGACCACCGCCGGCACCCGACTTGTGATCGTCGAGTCCCCGGCGAAGGCGAAGACCATCGCGGGCTATCTGGGGCCCGGCTGGCAGGTCGAGTCCAGCATCGGGCACATCCGGGACCTGCCGCGAAGCGCCGCCGACGTCCCCGACGCGCACAAGGGCAAACCG
>NZ_CADDZT010000097.1:82031-91174 GCF_902812655.1 Candidatus Frankia meridionalis
CCCGGCTCGGGGTGGACGTCGACAACGGCTTCGAGCCGCTCTACGTCGTCACTCCCGACAAGAAGCCTCAGGTCAGCAAGCTCAAGGCGCTGGTGAAGGAAGCCAGTGAGCTCTACCTCGCGACAGACGAGGACCGTGAGGGCGAGGCCATCGCCTGGCATCTGCTTCAGACCCTGAAGCCGACGGTGCCGGTGAAACGGATGGTCTTCCATGAGATCACCCCGCAGGCGATCCAGCGAGCGGTGGACAATCCGCGCGAGATCAACGAGAACCTCGTCAACGCGCAGGAGACCCGACGCATCCTCGACCGCCTGTATGGCTACGAGGTCAGCCCGGTGCTGTGGAAGAAGGTCATGCCGAAGCTGTCGGCGGGCCGGGTCCAGAGCGTGGCAACCCGCATCCTGGTCGAACGCGAGCGTGCCCGGATGCGTTTCTCCTCGGCCGAGTACTGGAACATCGAAGGCGTCTTCGGCGCGCCGACCGGAGGCAACGCCGGAACCGGCCGGACAGCACCCGACGCCACCCCGCTGCCGGCGACCCTGGTCGGGCTCGACGGCCGGCGGCTGGCCACCGGGCGCGATTTCGACTCCGCCGGGCAGCTCACCTCCGCCGAGGTCGTCCGGCTTGACCAGGACGCGGCACGCGCCCTGGCACAGCGGCTCGCCGACACCGCGTTCACTGTGCGGGCGGTGGAGACCAAGCCGTACCGTCGCTCCCCTTACCCACCGTTCATGACGTCCACCCTGCAGCAGGAGGCCGGCCGCAAGCTGCGCTTCTCCAGCCAGCGGACGATGCAGGTGGCGCAGAAGCTGTACGAGAACGGCTATATTACCTATATGCGGACGGACTCGACGAACCTGTCCGAAACCGCACTTGCCGCCGCCCGTGAGCAGGCACGCACCCTCTACGGGCCGGAGTATGTCCCGCAACGTCCCCGCACCTACACGAAGAAGGTCAAGAACGCCCAGGAGGCGCACGAGGCCATCCGACCGGCCGGGGACCACTTCCGGACGCCGGCCGAGGTGCGCGGCGAGCTGGACGTGGACGGTCACCGACTCTACGAACTGATCTGGCAGCGGACGGTGGCGAGCCAGATGGCGGACGCTCTCGGCACGTCCGCGACGATCAGGATCGGCGGGGTGTCCAGCGCCGGGGAGGACGCCGAGTTCTCGGCATCCGGGAAGGTCATCACGTTCCCTGGTTTCCTGCGTGCTTACGTCGAGGGCGCCGACGATCCCGACGCCGAGCTGGAGGACCGCGAACGGCGACTGCCCGACGTCCACCAGGGGGACCCGCTGGTCACTCGAGAGCTCAACCCCCGCGGGCACACCACCAGCCCGCCACCACGCTTCACCGAGGCCAGCCTGGTCAAGACGTTGGAGGAACTCGGTATCGGGCGCCCGTCCACCTACGCGTCGATCATCGCGACGATCCAGGACCGTGGCTACGTGTGGAAGAAGGGCAGCGCCCTGATCCCCAGTTTTGTCGCGTTCGCCGTGGTCGCCCTGTTGGAGGACCACTTCGGACGGCTGGTCGACTACCGGTTCACCGCATCGATGGAGGATGACCTCGACGACATCGCCGCCGGCACGGCCGCGTCGATCGACTGGCTCACCCGCTTCTACTTCGGTTCGGACTCGGGCCATGAGGGTGGTGTCGCGCGGTCCGGCGGGCTCAAGCACCTGGTCGGCGAACGACTCGGGGAGATCGACGCCCGTGAGGTGAACTCGATCCCGCTGGGCATGGCCGAGGACAGCGAACCGGTCGTGATCCGGGTCGGCCGGTACGGCCCGTACGTCCAGCACGGCGACCGGCGGGCAAGCGTCCCCGACGACGTTGCGCCGGACGAGCTCAGCGTGGCCAGGGCGATGGAACTGCTCGGTGCGCCGAGCGGGGACCGGTCGCTCGGCGCCGATCCGGACACCGGTACGACGATCACTCTCAAGATAGGTCGTTACGGGCCGTACGTGACCACCGATGACAGCCCGCCGCGCACAGCGAGTCTGCTGCGCACGATGTCACCGGAAACCGTGACCTTCACCGAGGCGCTGAAACTGCTCACCCTGCCCCGGTCACTGGGAGTTGCCCAGGACGGCGAAGAGGTAACAGCTCAGAATGGCCGGTACGGGCCCTACGTCAAGAAGGGCCCGGAAAGCCGGTCGTTGGAGTCGGAGGAGCAGCTCTTCACAGTGACGTTGGAGGAGGCGCTGGCGCTGATCGCACAGCCGAAGCCCCGGGGCCGGCGGCGGGCCGCCGAGACTCCGCCGCTGCGTGAACTCGGGCCCGATCCGGCGACAGGTACCGCGATGGTGCTGCGGGAAGGCCGGTTCGGCCCGTATGTCACTGACGGCGAAACCAACGCCAGCCTCCGCAAGGACGACGAGGTCGCGTCGATCACCGTGGAGCGAGCGGCCGAACTGCTTGCGGACAGGCGGGCCCGTGGACCGGCGACATCGGGCCGGCGGACGGCCCGCGCGGCCGGATCGAAATCGTCCACGCAGTCGACCGCCAACAAGACGGCGACCGCCAAAACAACATCCAGGACGGCGACCAAGAAGGCCCCTGCCAGGAAGGCGGCTTCGAAGTCACCGACGGCGGGCCCACCGGGGGCGGGCGAGGACGCCCAGGGTTCTTCGTCGCCCGGTCCACGGCTGACGGACTGAGGCGGACGGCTTGATGGGCATTCCGGTGGACGGCGAGCCCGACCCGGCACGCTCACCGACGACGCCGGAGGCATCATCAGGCCGAAGCCTGTCGTCTACCGATAACGACTCGTCCAGCGATAACGACTCGTCCAGCGATAACGACTCGTCCAGCGATAACGACTCGTTGCAACCGGGTGATGGATCCACGCCGGCCCGCCGACGGGTGTGGTCCTACCGGCCCTCGGGACGACCGCCGGTAGCGACGATCCCGTCACCACCCTCCGGGCCGGATGATCCACACCGGTACGCCGACGGGGACGTCCGCGCGGTGCTGCGGATCCCGCAGTTCCGCCGACTGTGGCTGGCGCTCACGCTGTCCAGTCTCGGCGACTGGATGGGCCTGCTCGCCACCACCGCCCTGGCGAGCTCGTTGCGGGCAAGCTTTTCCGACAAGGCGTTTGCCATCGGCTCCGTGCTGATCGTCCGGCTGCTGCCCGCGCTGATCTTCGGACCGCTGGCCGGTGTCGTGGCGGACCGCCTCGACCGCCGGTTGACAATGGTCGTCGCGGACCTCCTGCGGTTCGGTCTGTTCATCACGATTCCGCTGGTCGGGACGCTGGAATGGCTGCTTGTCGCATCACTTCTGATCGAATGTGTGAGCCTGTTCTGGAACCCCGCCAAGGACGCGAGCGTGCCGAACCTGGTACCCCCGCAACGGCTCGCCGCGGCGAACACCCTCAGCCTGATCACCACGTACGGGTCGGCGCCGCTCGGCGCGGCCATTTTCTCCCTGCTGGCGACCCTGTCGCGGGCACTCGCCTCCAGCGTGTCGTTCTTCGAGACGTCCCCGCTGGACCTCGCGCTCTACTTCAACGCGGTGACGTTCCTGGTGTCGGCGCTGGTCATCTTCCGGTTGCGTGGAATCGGCCGGGCTGAACACCACGACACCGATCCCCACCTGGGTTTCTGGTCGTCGATCACAGAAGGTTGGCGGTTCGTCGGCCACAACCGACTGGTCCGCGGCCTGGTGATCGGCATCCTCGGCGGGTTCGCCGGCGCGGGGTGTGTGGTGGCACTCGGGCGGCTCTACGTTCAGATCCTCGGCGGTGGTGACTCCGCGTACGGAGTCCTGTTCGGTGCTGTGTTCGTCGGTCTGGCTGTCGGGATGGCGCTGGGCCCGCGGCTGCTCGGCGACTACAGCCGATCACGGCTGTTCGGTCTCAACGTCACCGCCGCCGGCGTCGCCATGCTGCTGGTCGCGGTCGCGCCGAACCTCGTCCTCGCCTGCGTCCTCGTCGTGTTCGTCGGGGGCTTCGCCGGTATCGCGTGGGTCACCGGCTACACCCTGTTGCAGGCCGAGGTGAGCGACGAGCTGCGCGGACGGACGTTCGCACTCGTCCAGTCCCTGGTCCGCATCGACCTGTTGCTGGTGCTGGCAGCCGCCCCCGCGCTGGTCGGCCTCATCGGCTCGCACCACGTCACGCTGTGGGGAAGCGTCCGCCTCCGTACCGACGGGGTCACGATCATCCTGCTGGCCGGTGGCCTGCTCGCGGTCGCCGTCGGCCTGTTCGCCTATCGGCAGATGGACGAACGCACCGGCGTCGCGGTCCTGCCCGAACTGTGGAACGCCTTGTTGGGACGCCGGACCACGCCACAACGTCCGCGCCACGCCGGTCTGTTCGTAGCCCTCGAAGGCGGTGAGGGCTCCGGTAAGTCGACCCAGGCCGAACGGTTACGATCATGGCTGGCGTCGTCCGGGCGCGAGGTCGTCATCACCCGTGAGCCAGGGGGGACGTCCGTCGGCACGAATCTGCGGACGCTGCTGCTGGATCCCGCTGTGCGGTTGCACCCCCGTACCGAGGCGCTGCTGTACGCCGCCGACCGGGCTGAACACGTCACGCGGGTGATCGAACCGGCGCTGGCCCGTGGTGCCATCGTCGTCACCGACCGCTTCGTCGATTCCTCGATCGCCTACCAGGGCGCCGGACGCAGGCTCGGGGCGGACGAGGTCGCCGTGCTGTCCCGGTGGGCCACCCACGCCCTGGTTCCGGATGTCACGATTCTGCTCGATCTTCCACCGGAGGTCGGCCTCGACCGAGCACGGGCCCGGACCAGCATGAACGGTTCCGGTTCCACCGTCGGCGTGGACCGGATCGAGGCGGAACAGCTCGCGTTCCACGAACGGGTCCGTGACGGGTTCCGCCGGCTGGCGGAGCGGGCGCCAGGCCGGTACCTCGTGCTGGATGCGAGCCGTCCGGCGGAGGCGTTGCACAACGAGATCCGAGAGGCTGTGAGCGAGCATCTGCGGCTCGACGTCGAGCCCGTCACCCCGCATCCGTATGTGCCGCCCGCACCGGGGAGGCCGTCATCGTCGATGCCCGCGGTTGACCCGGAACCCGCGGTTGACCCGGAACCCGCGGTTGAAGCAGCGTCCACCGTCGATCCCACCCCGGCGCGGAAGGCCCGGTCCGTCCGGTAGATCCACCGGACAGTGCCTGGGAGTGCCCGACCGCCAGGGCGGACAATGGGCCGGTGAGCGTGTGGGACGTCCTGGTCGGCCAGGCATCGATCGTCGAAACCCTCTCGGGCGCGGCGGCGGCGGCCGACGTCGTCCCGGACGCCACTCGTGCCGCGGTCCGCTCCGGCATGACTCATTCCTGGCTGTTCACCGGCCCTGCAGGCTCAGGTCGTTCGATGGCGGCGCGCGCGTTCGCTGCCGCGTTGAACTGCGAGAACGTCCCACCCGGATGCGGTGGGTGCAATGGCTGCCACACGGTGCTGACCGACACCGCCGCCGACCTGCGCACGATCCGCCCGGAGGGTCTGTCCCTCGGTGTCAAGGACGTCCGGGAGCTGGTCCGGGACGCGGCCACGGCCCCGACCTCTGGCCGCTGGCGGGTGCTGCTGCTGGAAGACGCCGACCGGTTGACCGACCAGGCCGCGAATGCCCTGCTCAAGGCGCTGGAGGAGCCTGCGGAGCGGTCGGTGTTCCTGTTGTGCGCGCCATCGGTGGATGACGTGCTGCCGACCATCCGGTCCCGCTGCCGGGTGGTCGCGCTGCGTCTGCCCCTTCCGGCGGACGTCGCCGCCGTCCTGGAGCGGGACGGTATCTCACCGGATGTCGCACGGCTTGCCGCCCGGGCGGCCCAGGGGCATCTTCGCCGGGCACGTCTCCTG
Organism: Candidatus Frankia meridionalis; assembly: GCF_902812655.1. GTDB lineage: Bacteria > Actinomycetota > Actinomycetes > Frankiales > Frankiaceae > Protofrankia > Protofrankia meridionalis. The sequence goes on from NZ_CADDZT010000097.1 coordinate 87,854, forward strand.
GCCGCCGACGAGCAGGCCCGCGCCCGACGCGCCGAGGTGCTGCGTATCCCCACCCGGCTGCGCCGGACGGGTGACTGCCTTGCCGCCGCCGCGGATCTGGTCGCTGCGGCGAATGGCGACGCGGACGCGGCGAACACGGCCCGGGACGAGGCCGAGGCCGAGGCGCTGAAGACCGCGTTGGGTGTCGGCGCGACGTCGAGCGGTACGGCGGCAAAGCGTGCCCGGGCTCCGAAAGCGGGGGCGAAGGGCCGGGCCATGACTGTCCGGGGTGCCGCTGGAGCGCTCAAGGAGCTGGAGAAGACGCAGAAGAGCCGTGGTCGACGGACTGTGCTGGACTCCCTCGACCAGGCGCTCGTCGACCTGGCCGGCTGGTACCGGGATGTGCTTGTCCTGCAGTTGGGTGCGCCCGTGGACGCCGTTCACCCCGACCATGGGGAGGGCGCGCTACGGCTCGCCCGGTCCTCCGCTCCGGAACAGACACTGCGTCGGCTGGAGGCCGTCCTGCGGTCTCGCCGCTCCCTCGCCGAGAACCCCGGGCTCGTTCCGCTACTCACGGTGGAAGCCCTCACCCTCGCACTTCGGGCCGGCTGACGCCGCCGGCCAGGCACCGGCCACCCGGAGCTGTGATCCTTCCCTCATCCTGACGTTGCCCTGAATTGGGGTATCTGTCAGCTGATTGCGATCCCACGCGACCGGCACCCACGGTACAATTCGTTCGCAACCCATCACAGAATGCCTTAGACCGGCAACAGTCCGACAGGTCCGACCATCGAGGCACACCGGCCTCGCCGTTCCCGGGGGGGAAAGCTGGATGAAAGGCGCGGCGCGGAACACGCGGATCGTCGGAAAAACTGCTTCGCCTCGGACTGAACGGAAAAACCGGCAATGAGCGGAAGAATCAAAACCCTGAACCGCCCGGCCGGGAGTCGCATTCTTGGCGTCGGCGCCTACCGTCCCATGAGGGTCGTCTCCAATTCCGAGATCTGTGAACAGATTGAATCCACACCCGAGTGGATCGAGTCACGGTCGGGAATTCAGAGCCGCCGGTTCGCCGCCGCCGAGGAATCCCTCGGGGCAATGGCCGCGACAGCCGGCGGCAAGGCACTGGCAAGCGCGGGCGTCGAGATCGCGGATGTCGGTTGCATCCTGGTGGCCACGATGTCCCATGTCACCCAGTCACCGTCGGTTGCCACAGACGTGGCCGGCAGACTCGGTGCGGAGAACAGCGCCGCCTTCGACATCGCCGCCGCGTGTGCGGGTTTCTGCCACGCGCTCGCGGTGGCCAGTGACATGGTGCTCGCCGGCAGCGCCAGGTACGTGCTGGTGATCGGGGCCGAGCGAATGTCGGACATCATCGACCCGCATGACCGCGGCACCGCCTTCGTGTTCGGGGACGGCGCCGGAGCGATAGTGGTAGGGCCGTCGGAAACCGCGGCCATCGGGCCGGTGGTCTGGGGTTCGGATCCCTCGGGGAGAGACGCGATAGCGCATGACCATTCCTACCTGGACTGGCGTGACAATCCAAGGCTGCCCTGGCCGACAATGCGGATGGCGGGCCAACGCGTGTACCGCTGGGCATCCTGGCAGATGGCACCGGTCGCGCGCCGGGCACTGGAAGTGGCCGGTATCACGGCGAACGACCTCGCCGCCTTCATCCCGCACCAGGCCAACGTCCGCATCATCAACATGATCTGCAAGGTCCTGGACCTCCCGGAGACGGTCGTCGTCGCCCGAGACATCGCGACGGACGGTAACACCTCCGGCGCGTCCATCCCGATGGCGATGGATCGGGTCCTGGCCAGCGGTGAGGTACCGTCCGGCGGTCTCGCGCTACTCATCGGCTTCGGCGCGGGCCTCGTCTACGCCGCCCAGGTCGTCCAGCTCCCCTGACGTTCCAGACCTCGCGTCGGTAAGAACGGACCATCCTTTCCTCGGTCACCAAGAGGTGACCCAGGGATAGCTCAGACCTGCGTGTGTGCCGGTCCGGGTACGTGGCTGCCTCGAGGCAGTGGTACCGACTCGGCGCAGGCAAGCCCCTCCTCGACGGCATCGATCGTCCGGACGCCCAGAACCGGCCTGGTCTTCGGGAGGGAAGCCGCGGCGACCGCTGCGACCAGGAACCCGATGAACATGAGAAGGAACGCGTGCGTGTAGCCATTTTCATGCGGCAGCGTTCCCGCGGCAACCCCAGCGGTGATCATGCTTGCGATGATGGTGGTGCCCAGCGACCCACCGATGGTCCGGATGTTGGCGTTCATGCCGGACGCGATCCCGGTCTGGTCGGGGCGAACAGCCGAGACCACCAGGTGCGACATGGACGCGAACCCGAGGCCGATACCGATACCGACCAGCGATGTCGCAATATAGATCATGTAGCTCTCGCTGTGAACGAAGGCAAGAACGCCCATCCCGGACGCGGCGACAAGAGCACCCAGGACCAGCGGGAGCTTCGGACCGAAGAGCACTCCGAGACGACCGGCGGCCACACCCGCGACCAGCATGAAGATGCTGGAGGGCACCAGGTACAGCCCGGCCTGGGCGACGCTCGCGCCGAACCCGTATCCCGCTGACGACGGCGTCTCCACGAACTCCGGCACGAAGACCATCACCGAGTACATGGTGAAGCCGAACAGCATGCCGGTGATGTTCGTCCGGTAAACCGTGGGGATCCGCATCATCCGCATGTCGACAAGCGGCTGGGCACTGCGCGTCTCCGTGGCGACCCAGACGACGATCCCGACCGCGGCCACGGCGAACAGACCGAGGACCGAACCGGAGGTCCATCCCCACCGGGGACCCTGACTGATCCCGAGAAGCAGGGCGACCAGCCACACGGAGAGCAGCAGCGCGCCCCTGACCGGCACCTTCCCCTTCACCCGGACGAGCGACTCGGGAACATAAACCATGGTCGCCACGAGCGCGATCACAATGGCGATCAGGGGGATCCAGAACAACCAGTGGTAGCTTAGATGGCCGGTGATCGGCCCGGCGAGGACCGTTCCGACTCCGGAACCTACACCGAGGACCGCGGACACGACGCCGATCGCACCACCGACCTTCTCCGGCGGGAACTCGTCCCGGATGATGCCGAAGGACAGCGGGAAGACGGCGCCGCCAACCCCCTGGATGATCCTGCCGGCGAGCATCATCGGCAGCGACGTCGCGAGTGCGTCGACCAGGGTGCCGAGACCAAGCCCGACAAGCATGATCACCAGCATCCGCTTCTTGCCGTAGATGTCACCGAACCGCCCGAAGATCGGCGTCGCCACGGATGCACTGAGCAGGTAAATTGTCATGATCCATGCGACACCGGCCTGGCTC
>NZ_CADDZT010000097.1:91527-98628 GCF_902812655.1 Candidatus Frankia meridionalis
CGCTGAGCCAGGCCGGAGCCCATCCCGCGACAACCCGACCAGCCCGACCAGCGGTACCCGGCGGTACACGGCAGACACTCAGCGAGATGAAACTCAGTTTCATTGACGGTACCAAGTATCTCTTGATCGAAAAACTCCTCGCCGATGTGTCCTACACTGCATCCCTACAGATCAGCTTGACTGCGCCAGTCATCGGTCCGGCACGCACAACGAGCGGACGCACCCGAAACCCACGACGATTCAGGTGGCCTCAGATGAGCAACCCGACCGGGCTGACCCCCCTACGGGAACGGCTGCGGACAACGGTCCGCAGCGACCTGGCCCGTGTCGCCGTCGAGATGTTTCTTGAACATGGTTTCGACACCACCACGGTGGATGCCATCGCCGCGGCGGCCGGCGTGTCGCGCAGCACCTTCTTCCGCTATTTCCCCACGAAGGAGGACGCCGTCCTGGCCCAGATCGAAGCCCGCGGGGAACAGTTCCGGGAAGCCGCCCTGGTCCGAGCGGCAGACGAGCCCCCGCTGCTGGCGGCACGCAACGCCCTCACCCCTCTGATCGAGGACATGGGCCGCAACCGTGAACGGTCCATCGCGGTGATCCGGCTGATCGAGCAAACACCGTCACTGCGCGCACGCAGGATCGACAAGCAGCATGTCCTGCGGGCCATGCTCACCGAGGTGATGGCAAGCCGCATGGCGACGGATCCCGCGAACGACCTCCGGCCGGCCCTCATCGCGGGCGTCACCCTGAGCATGTTCGACACCGCCCAGACGGCCTGGCTCAAGGCCGGCGGTGAGGCCAGCCTGTCCGACCTCGTCGACGAGGCGTTCGCCACGATCGGCAGGGAGTTCGCTGCGGTCAACGCCCAGGCCTGAGCCCTGGCGTACGGCCTGGCCATACGGCCTGGCCATACGGCCACACCCGACACCGGCGCCAAATGCGACCAGGCATTGGTGATGCCACCGCCGTGCGGCGTGCCATCGGTGGGCTCATGGACACGGACTCATCGTTATTTTTTCTCAAAAAAGAACAACAAAATATCTCTATCAAGACAACAAAATATCACTAACTGACCGTCAGCAGTAATGTCATCTCGCGGTCGAAATTTGATCAAAAAGTCTGCGACCTGCAAAGATACCCGCTGGGGTACACAGACCGGAGTCCGTGTACCCTCGTCAACCGATGACGACTTTGTTGCCATATGCCCAAGTCAGAACCGCCCGAGCCCATCACTCCGGCGGCTACCCCATCCGTGAATCTCCGATGTCACAACATGACACGGCTTTCACGCGCAGTGTGAATCCTCTGTGAGGCAACACAGGCACACTATTCGAACTCTGCGATCACAGCATCGGTCATCCCCTGTGCGGGGGACCCGAAACGCGATCCCGAAGGGGATCGATACCAACTGTGCGCGAACATGGCTCGCCGGTATCGGTGTTCTTGCGATCATCGCTACGGGCCTCGGCTGTCGCGTGAATCCCGGTTACGGCAACGACGGGGGAACAACACCACTGAGCGGGATCACGGCAGGCGGCCTGACGCAGACGAACGCGTGGGCCGCCTTCCGCGGGCGACCGGTCGACGTGGTTGTCACCTTCGCGGACCGGTCGAGCTGGGAGACCATGACCCACCCATGGCTCGGTTCGAACACGGAGAAGTTCGCCGGGTTCGCCGGTACCTGGGTGATCAGCCAGCCTTTCTTCCCCACCTCCGGTGGGGATGTACGTTCCTGCGCCACCGGCGCCTACAACGCTCGCTGGGCGGAGTTCGGTCGATGGCTGACCGCCCAGGGCCGCGGCGCCAGCATCGTCCGGCTTGCCTGGGAGTTCAACGGCAACTGGTTCCCCTGGTCGACATCGAACAACCCGGAGCCGTGGGTCGGCTGCTTCCAGAAAGTGGTCACCGCCATCCGCCAGACCGACCCGCAGATCCGGATCGACTGGGCCATGAACGCCCATACCGACGGGGCGTTCAACTTCTACCCAGGTGACTCGTACGTCGACATCGTCGGCATCGACACCTTCGACCAGTGGCCCGCAAGCACGGATGAGAATTCATGGAACACCCAGTGCGACGACACTGAAGGGCTGTGTTCAGTCATCCGTTTCGCCCGCGCGCACGGCAAGAAGTTCTCGGTGCCGGAATGGGGACTGGTCGGCAGGTCCGACACGGGGGCCGGACGGGCCGGGCAGGCTGGCGGTGACAATCCGTTCTACGTCCGCAAGATGCACGAAACCTTCGTCGCCAACTCCGACCTCCTGTCGTACGAGTCGTACTTCAACGACTCGGATGCGGGCAACGTCCACTCGTCGCTGATCAATCCTGCGGAACAGCCCAACGCCGCCCAGGCCTACGCCTCGCTCTGGTGATGTAGATCATAGACCGACCCCGCCCTCCTTGAACGCCGCGACCGCGCCCTCGTCACCATGGATGTCGACCACGGAGTGGTCGCGGCGGCCAAAGGCGAACAGGACCAGTTCACCCGGGTCACCGACGAGCGTCACCTCGCCGACACCGCGACGCAGCACCGTCCGCCCCGGCCCGTCGGCCCGCTCGGCGATCACTCCGACGGCGGACCGCCAGTAGGCGGCTCGGCCGATCATCCCCAGTGACTTCCACAGCGCACCCTGTGTCCCGGTGTCGAGCACAGGCCGTTCCCATCCCGGCCGGACCCGCCGCACATCCTCGTGGTGAACGAAGAACTCGACGAGATTCGTGGCATCGTCCAGCAGACCGAAGCGGGTTGGATGCCACCACGGCGGACCATCCCGAAACATCTCGACCAGGGCCGGGAAGGTATGGGAGCGCATCGTTGACCGCTCCGCCGCTTCCGTTACCCCATGCAACCGTTTAATCACAAGACCTGGCGCGGCGTAAGGGACACGGTCCCGGGTCACAAGATGGGCAACAAGATCATGAGCTGTCCAGCCTTCACAGAGCGTGGGTTGGGCGGGACCAACCTCGCCGAGGAGATCAGCAAGGGCTACACGCTGTGCGCGGGCATATCCCATACCTGAATGGTAGTCCAGTGATCACATCCAGGGTCCTCGCCGCGACGATTCGGCGCCAGTGAACTCACCGTCAGTAGCCTTAGAGCGCCCGAGGATAGAACTGTCCGGCTCCCGATCCATCCACCCGGATCGCCGCTCCCTGATCGAACGCCCTACCCTCGGACGCTCTTATTCGGCAGGGCACCCGAATCGCCGCCCTCGACCTTGTCGGTATCGTCGGCGTTGTCTGAGTTATCGGCGTTGTCTGAGTTATCGGTGTTGTCGGCGCGCGGCAACGAGGTCGACCGGCCGAGCAGGTACCAGCCCCACAGGCCCGGGGGTGCCGGTGCCCGAACCGGGCCACCCGCCGCTACCCGGGCGTCCATCGTGTCGAGAAGGTGATCCCAGCTTCCGGCGAAGCGGAGCACAAGGCCCCCGACCACGGCGGTATGGGGTACATGCGGATGCGGACGAGTCGGGGCCCGCCGCATCGCCCGCCTGAACGAGGTCACGACCCGACGCCGTTCCTCGTCCGACAGCATCTCCTCGAGGTCTGCCACCAGAGAATCCTCGGCGGCTTCATGCTGCTCCTCCAGTTCGGCGAGACGAGCCCGCAGCATCCCCATCGACTCGTCCGGCCGATGTACGTCACCCTGGATGTGCTGGGAGATACCCCGCATCACGGACGCGGTTTCATGCGCCCCCGCGTAAAGCCCGGCCACCCGGGCCCTACCGTCCGGGAGGTGGCGGCGTGCCATCGGGTAGACGGACGTCTGCACCGCGTACATATGCGCGCTGATTGCCGCGACCGCCGTGTCCGCGGCCCGAAGCGCGCGTCGAGGGTCGGCGGAGGTTCCCGACTCGGTGAAGGTCAGGGCAACGAGACGGGTCGCGTCGGCATGCGCCATCCTGATCAGATCGAGAATGGACACCGAGTCCGCTTGGTCCCGCTCGCCGGCCCTGGTCTCCTGCGCAAGCCCCGTACCGGTCGGCCCCGGACCGGTCGGCTCTGTCGTGGTCGGCCCCGTCGTGATCGACATCGCCACCCCCAAGCCTGGTAGATCTTCCCGCCAGCCCATCCACGAGCTAAAGGAACAAAATCTACTTGGACGGTACGCCGAATGCGCCGGTTTCGCGATCCACCAACAATCGCAAAAGACCGCTGTCCGGCAATCCGGATACCGACCGAAAGGCCGGAATCAGTCCGTTCAACCCAAAAGATCAACACCTCGCGGGCAGTCCAGCCGAAACGAGAAGTCGATGTTTCTCGACGACCCGGGACCCAGTTCGATCTTCCAGGTCAGCACACCCAGATCGGTCCGTCCGTCCGGCGTCAGGGACGCCTGCTCATCGCGGATCGTAATGTCCTCGCGACGACGCAACGGATGCTGGTCCTGCACGCTCACCATGGCCACCCGCGGCGCGTGATTCGCCAGGAAGATCCTGTATGCCACCTCGGTACGGCGGGTGTTCCCGACACCCGCGGCCAGGACGTCCGCCGGCAGATCAGCTGTGACCAGTGCCCTGGCAAACGCCGATGCCGCGGTCCGCGCGGCCCTGTCGAGGAAGGCTCGCCGAGCCTGCTCGGTCTCGTCGGCATCGCCCAGTTCGGCCAGCTGACACCGTAGCCGCTGTCGACCGGCCTCCAACCTCACGATTACCATCTCGGACGCCTCGGACCGCGTCTGCGCGATCATTTTAGAGCGGCTTCGGAGCGACGATCCGTCCCGGGTTGTGGTCATCAGTGCCGAGCGCGTCCCGCCACCGGTAGAAGTACTGGTGGGAAGGTCCCGACGATCCGTTGCCGGTCTGGCCACAGACTCGTCTGGCAACTTTCGGTAACTCTTGATCCTTTTAGGGACTACCCGGAACTCCCGGACCCGAAAAGGCCAGACCGGCATAAGAGTAGGCGAACGACACGAACGGGATGGACCGAAGATGATCGGCAGGCAATTCGACGACAGCGCCGACAATCGGCACGAGGAACATCACCTCTTTCCACGGGACTCCGCCGGCCAGCAGCCGACCACGGCGGCCCGGCTTACCGGCGCCCTGACCAAGGGCGTTTCCCTGGTGCGGATGGTTCCCAAGAAGCGCCGGGCCCATCCTGAGCTCCACCCGACACCGCTCGGACGAGTGGTCGCCTGCCACATCTACCGGGACGGCAGGCGTGATCCACGACCTGTCCACCACGGCGACGCCCTACGGGTTGCCCGCGACCACCGCGATAGTTTCGCCTGGCTCGGTCTGTACGAACCGACCGCACCGGAACTATCCAAAATCGCCGATGTGTACGGGCTGCATCCACTTGCCGTCGAGGATGCCGTCACCGCCCATCAGCGTCCGAAGATCGAGCGATACGAGGACACCCTTTTTGTCGTTCTCAAAACTGCCTGCTACGTGGAGCACGACGAGCTGACTGCAACATCGGAGGTTATTCACACAGGGGAGGTCATGGTATTCCTCGGACGCGACTTCGTCGTAACGGTACGCCATGGTGAACATGGCGGGCTACAAGCTCTGCGCAGCAAACTGGAGTCGCAGCCAGAAATGCTCCGACACGGACCGGCCGCCGTCCTCCACGCCATTTGCGACCAGATCATCGACGACTATCTTCAGGTGACCGAGAAAATGGAAGTCGATATCGACACGATCGAAGGCTCCGTCTTCAACCGGTCGCTGCGCCCCGATCCCGGCAAGGTTTACCAGCTCAAGCGGGAGGTACTGGAGCTCAAGCACGCCGTAGCCCCGCTCGCCGCTCCACTGCGGACACTTGCCGAAACGGATGTCACCGGAGTCACCCCGCGCATTCGGGAGTACTTCCGGGACGTCGCAGACCACCTCGAGCAGGTCACCGAGCGAATCGCCCGGTTCGACGAGCTGCTGTCGTCCATCCTGCAGGCGACCCTGACACAGGTCGCCATCGTGCAGAACGAGGACATGCGTCGTATCAGTGCCTGGGTCGCGATCGCCGCGGTGCCCACCGCGATTGCCGGCATCTATGGCATGAATTTTGATCACATGCCGGAACTGCACGTGGTCTGGGGATATCCCGCCGTCCTCTCCCTGATGGCGACCATCTGCTTCTTCCTGTATCGGGCCTTCAAGCGGAACGGCTGGCTGTAGTCACGGCCGTGGCCTCACACGGACCCGGGCGGGCGACTGATCAACCATCTGAATACACCTGCCCACCGGAACATCCCAAAATGACCTGAAAAATGATGAAGTTCTCATAAAAAGCCGATATCATCCGGCGCTGACATCAGCACGGACTGTCGGAGCAAGGACCACCCGTTACATGGAACGATTTGATGCATGGTTGCGGATGGTCCACTTCCGCCCCTCGGGGGTCGTCCTTCCGAAGGGCGGAAGTCGGCCATCCGAGCACAGGCCCCGGAGTTTCGAACCAGCAGCGTGTAACGGGTGAATACAACCTCGCACCACCATCGACGCGGCCCTGGCAACCGGTCGCCAGGGCCGACGGTGTGAGATTGACATCTATTGCATGTCGTTACTTCAGTACATACCACCCGACGGCGGGATTCACCAGGACCACAGTGTCGGCTACCGTAACGAACTGTGCCAGGCCTTCGTATGGAAACCTACCCCCAGCGGTCGTCTCGGCTGCCGGTCGGCGGCGGACGACAGCAACGCCCCGCCCCCCGCCACACCACTGGTGCGAGTGGCGGAGGGGCCACCCCGCATCACGTCCACGACCTGCGCGATGCAATCGAATGACTCAGCCGATGTACCCCGTCCGTAATGATCTTATTGCGGAACTGGCAGCCCGGCTGGAACAGCTCGATCAGCTTCTCGGGCGGTTGGAGGACGCCGAGCGGCAGGCCGCGGACGCCAGTGATGACCTCATCCGTGCCCGACGGTGGCAGGAGGAAACAGTTCGTGCGATTCAGGACGAACGTGCGCAGATGCGTACCCACCAGCGCGCACTGGACGATCTCGCGGACCGTGCGCAGGGTGCGGTGGATGCGCTGACCGCCCAATACCGTTCACTACCACCCGAGGTCCATGAGCTCGCGGTTGAACTGCACGTTCTACAGACCGCCGGCCTGCTGTCCCGCCGAGGCACCCGCGCTCGCCGGATCTGACC
>NZ_CADDZT010000097.1:99006-102527 GCF_902812655.1 Candidatus Frankia meridionalis
CCCCGTGTCACGCCGAAGGTGTTACACGGGGGATACGTAGTGTTCTGCAAAATCGGCCGCGGCAGCCGGTGATGTCCGGAGTCGGTCGAGTCGGACGTCCTGCAACCGCTGCGCGAACGGGTCGGAGAACTCGACATGCACCATGTGCAGAAGTTTGGTGGACGCCTCCTGGGACAGCCAGGCCCTGCGCTGACAGACATCGGAGTACGCATCCAGCGGCCGTTCGTCCAAGTCGTGAAGGGCCGCAGCCACCGCAAGCCCCAGTGTCTCGCCGTCGGCTATGGCAAGTCCGGCACCCTTGGCAGCCGCCGGCGGCACCCGCCGCGAGGCGTCCCCAGCCAGCAGGAGACGCCCGAAACGCATCGGTTCGTAGAAGGCGGAGTCCATCGCGACCACGCTTGGTGGTTCCAGCAAAGGTCCCTCCGCCAGTTCCCAGTCCTCGTCCACGGCAAGCCGCGCTTGCAGTTCCTCCCAGATCCGATCGGCGGGCCACTGCGCGGCGTCGGTTCCGGCTTCCACCTGAAGGTAGAAGCGGCTCGTCTGGTGGTCGCGCAGCATGTGGCCCGCGAACCCCTGTGGACTGACCCCATAGATGATCTTATCGGTGGACGGGGCTACCCCGGCGAGCACCGCAAGCCATGCCCACGGACTTTCATATTGCTGGGTGCAGCGGAGTGCCTCCCAGGGGATGGAGGCACGGGAGACCCCATGATGGCCGTCACAGCCCGCGATGAACCGGCTTTTCGCGGTTCGCCCCTCGCCGTTCGCAGTGACGAACGCGACAGTGGGACGGTCGGACGTCAGTCCATCGAGTGTGACATCCCTAACACTGAACTCGATGGTGCCACCCGCCGCAAGGTAGGCCAAGACCAGGTCCGCGACGAGCTTCTGTTGGGGGTAGACCATGTGATGACGCCCGTCTACGTACTGAGCGTACTCAACGACAAACGCCTGGCGACGATGCCTGAACTCACAGTTGCGGTGGGGGGCGCCCGCGGCTCGTAGGCCCTCGGCGAGCCCGTGACGCTCAAGCACCTCTACCGCTCCCGGCCCGAGCAACCCCGCGCGTGAGCGGCTTTCCACATCCGCCCGGCTGGCGCGTTCGAGGACCAGCGTATCGATACCCTGACGCGCCAGGACAACCGCGGTCACGAGACCTGCGACACCGGCGCCGATCACGATGACATCCGTAACCTGCGGACCCGACTGGCGTCCAGACCCGCCCGGACTGGGCAGCGGGCGACCGTCCGGTGACGATCCCGTCATGCGAGAGCCCCCTCAGAGATCACTAAACAGCCGACGAAGACGTGTCATAGCACTTCGATCACGTAAACGAATGAATTAACCACGGTCAGAATACGATGCCCGCCCCCCGGATGTTCAACTTCCGACAATTTCACCAGAAACGATGATCTCTCAGGCATTATCGGTACGAAAGATCATCGAGCAGGGCAAAACCCACTACTCCACGTCGCCGAGTAATCGCCATGAGCACTCGAGTACCCCCCGCCGACCGACTGTCGCCGCTATGGCGTAATGTCATGCCTCGTATCCCGTGGGTCACGGAACACGGCAAGCCTGCCAAGTAACGAGTCCCGCGAACAAGCAGGTCAAGTACGGCGGCGAACCGGTCGGTGCGGAGGATGGAAGGAGCCAGGATGGGCACTTCCGCAGGTACTCGCCGTAGTTGTGATGGACTAGTGTTTACGGGCACCATCCTTTTGAACTAGTCTCGCGCCGACGTCACGACAACACCGGACCGAACGCCGAATCCTGCCCGCGGTCCTGGTGTCCCCTCCGAGTCGTCACCAGGGCAGGAGCGGGGGACCCATCCTCCACCGGACGACACCGATCCCCGGTGCCGTCCTCGGGGTGAAGTACGCCGCGCGAAGGTCGCGCGACGCGCCGGGCAGCCCAGCCCGAACCCGACAGCTCACCTCGTAGGCGAACGGGAAGGATCACAACCTTGTCTGCGCCTGATGTGCAGCTTGATCCGGCAACATGGTCACGTTCGTCGTCGCAGACGGCCCAGTCGCCGTCCCGCCGACCGCGAGTCGAATCACCAGCACGTCCAGCCCGTGGCCGGCACCGCGCGCCCGCTCCACAGTCAGGAGCAAGTCGCGTGAAGGCCCGAGCAGCGGTCGCCGCGATGACCACTGGTACAGTGGCCGTGTCAGGTGTCGCCCTTGCGGGCTGCGCCCCGACCGACTCAGGTATGGATGAGGCTACGGTCAGCTCCCCTGTCACGCTAGGATCACAGTTCGGAAGCCAGGCTTCACTCGCCAACCTCCGAACATCGGTGATCAATTCGGCGGGCGCCACGGGTCCCGCTTCGATCACGAGTCATGTGATCGACCAGACTGAACTGCATCCCAAGAGCGATGTCGCGCTGAAAGTCACCAACCCGGACGTTTCAGTGCGGGCTGACCAGCCCGTGGAGATGGGGTTCTCGCTCCAGGACGAGCAGACCCACACACCGCTGGCCAACCAGCTCATCAAGGTCCAGGTCAAGCTGCCGGATGGTTGGGCGACCTTCAAGCACCTCTACACGAATGACCAGGGCTTCGCCAGTTACACGGCAAAAGTCCTGACCACGACGCAGATCACCGCCGTCTTCGACGGAACGGACGCCCTGCGGTCAGCGCACTCGGCAAATGTTGGTACTATGACCGTGATTCCGGATCCAACACCGGCGCTGCCGGCGCAGGCGTCCCGGTCGACAGTCCGTTCAGCACTTCAGGTACCGGATACCACGTCAACAAATTCGGCTTCAGCGGGTACAACAGACGCGACCGCAAGCTCGCTCGGCCAGCGGGCTGTGTATCTGGCATCGCAGCAAGCCGGTAAGCCCTATGTTTACGGCGCGGAAGGCCCTTACTCCTTCGACTGTTCCGGCCTGGTCCAGTATGTCTTCAAGCAGCTGGGACGCAGCCTTCCCCGCACCGCCGAGGAGCAGTACGCCGCGACGACCCGTATATCGCAGTACAACAAGCAGATCGGTGATCTGATCTTCTTCGGTGAGCCAGGCAACATCTACCATGAGGGTATCTACGCTGGTGACGGCATGATATGGGTCGCCCCGAAATCCGGTGATGTCGTCAAGCTTGAGAGCATCTGGACCACGTCCTACTCGGTCGGGCGCGTCAGCTAGTCCGTCGATTCCGGTGATCGCTACGCTCCCTGACGCAGCGGCTGCCATTCCCTGAAGAAAACCACAAGCGGGTTCACGCGCGGCCTCCCCCTCCGGTTGTGCGTGAACCTCGTCGCCAGGTCGATGTTGTCGGGATCAACACCGACCTGGCGGCACCCAACACGATTACCTGATGTCTTGCTCCTGCTCGTCAACTCCATAGCGGCCAAAAGTCACGCGACCATGAATCTTTTCGCGCGACCGGAGGCCCCAAGGGATATTTTCGTCGACCCAGAACCCTCATCGGGTCCGAAGACTTCCGCTGGTCGGACCGAGCCAACCCCCCCAGCTCGGAATGCCTGGCGGAACACCGGCTTCCGTCGGCCGGCCG
>NZ_CADDZT010000097.1:102692-103489 GCF_902812655.1 Candidatus Frankia meridionalis
GCCGGCCGGCGGGACGCTACGTTCGGGACACTCCGTCGCAGGTGAACTGCGTCACAGGTGAAGCGCCTCGGAGAAGTCCCACAGCTGACGAGTTGTGTTCTCGTCCCAGTTCATCCCGTTGACGGACCGGCGTTGGACCTGAGATGGGCAGCTCGGCGGTTCCTTGACCGTGCCCACCACACCGACCGCGGCGAACAGCGGTTTCTGCCCTGGTGCGGGCGCTTCGCAGGCGGCAGCGAGAGCAGCGCTTCCCCCCTCCCCGAGACCCCAGATGTAGACCCGGGAGAGGTCGATGCGTGACCGCTCCTTCGCGACATACTGGACGACGTCCCGCAGGTACTGCATGTCGATACGCCGCGGGTCGTCCACCTGCCAGGTACTGGCCAGAGCCTCCGGGTACACCACGGCGAAGTCCTTGAGGTCCGCCAGCTTCGATGCCTTGGTGACCTTCTCGATCGCCGCCGCATTATTGATGTTGATGTCATCGTGCAGAACAAGGACCAGAGGTAGTGGCTTGTCGGGTCTGGCCTTGGCGTGCACCTCAAGCTCCCGCCCCTCGGAGACGTAGCCCTTCGGAATCTTGGCACGTTCGGTACGCGGCTTGTTCAAGTGGGCCACGTAGACCAAGGCGACCACGACCACGGCCCCGATGATCAGTACTCGTCGACGGTTCTTGGCCCACAGCTCTTTCCCGGTCTTCAGCGGATTCGATACCACGACACAACCGAACCACACCAGGAGCCATCGATTCGACAGATTCGGCTCATGGCATGCCCGAGTCGAGCACTCCGTCGGAT
>NZ_CADDZT010000097.1:104129-112394 GCF_902812655.1 Candidatus Frankia meridionalis
GGTGAGCCGGCAGGTTGCCGCGCTCGCCACTGCCGGGCTTGTCGAGCGTGCGACCGATCCCACCGACCGACGTGCCAGTTTGGTGACGCTGAGCTCACACGGCCGGGACCGCTACCTCGCCACCAGATCAGCGCGGGTGACGACCCTCAGCAACCTGGTGGATTCGTGGGCCAGGGACGAACGCCGCAGCTTCGGCATCCTGCTCGGCCGTCTCAACACCGCGATAGCCCAACGCGACCACGCACGTCTTCTCCCACCGCACGCGACGTGTCCCGCGCCGGGTGCCTACGCGGTAGCCGTGGAACAGGACCTGAGCTCAGGCTGATACCTCGAGTGCGCGCATACGCGTTCTGCGCAACACCTCCGTCTCCACCGGACCGACCAGCGCGGGCAGCGGGCCATGCACCCAGGACAGCAGCAGATCAGCGAGGGCGGGGTTCTGCGCGAGCACCGGACCATGCAGATAGGTACCGATCACATGCCGGTCGACGATGCCGTCGGTCTGGTCCGGAGTGCCGTTACCGATACCTTTTCGGACCAGGCCAAGCGGCATCCCCTGTCCGTCGGGCAGTCGTCGGGTGCGCCCTGCGTGGTTCTCGTAGCCGAGCAGAACCGGCAGCCGTAGCTCGGGCGCCGGTTCGACGACGATGTCTCCGACCGCACGGGGCGGCAGCGGCTGCTCCGAGGAATCGAACGAGCGGCGCGTCTCCACATCCACCAGACCCAGCCCATCGTGGATCTTGCCGTCACCAGCGGGGAACGACGTCCCGATCACCTGATATCCAGCGCAGACGGCAAGAACGACGGCACCTTCGGTAACAGCCCACGCGATCGCGTTGTTCTTGCGAAGACCCTCGGCGGCCAGTACCTGCGGTTCGTCCTCCCCACCGCCGAGAAGGTAGATGTCGCAGCTACCTGGTACCGATTCACCCGCTGGGATCTCGACCACCTCGACCGGCAGACCGCGCCAGCGCAACCGCTGCGCCAGGACGATCGCATTGCCACCGTCGCCATATGTCCCCAGCAGCTCCGGGTAGATCAGGGCGATGCGGGTTCCCGACTCTCCGGTCACGTGAGCGTCCTCATCATGTGGTCGTCCTCATCGGGGCGACACGCCCCAGGATGTCGCGGAAGGCGGTGTAGTTCGCAACAACATCAACAATTGTCTCGTGGACCGTAGCCGCCGCGGTTTCGGCGTCGGGGTGCACCGTGTGGGGGACCTCGGCATATGCCAACCGGACGCTCATGTCCTCCTTGCGCCCACCGGTGACCAGCACCGTTCGGCCCGCCAGCCGTTCGAACGGGACATCCCAGATCCAGGAGGGATCACGGCCGTCGGCGGTCTGCGAGTTAAAGTCGATGATGACCGGCCGCGCCGGTGTGGTGTTGAGCAGTTCCATCATCTCCACCCAGCCCGCAGGGTTCTTGGCAAGCAGGAGCCGACCGTGCACTCCGTTCGCGCCGAGTGGAACCTCCTGGTAACGGCCCTGGACGTCACCGAGTCCGGTCATCGCGGCAAGTGCGTCCTCGACCTCGACCCCGAACAGCCTGGCGGTGGCCGCGGCCATAGCCGCGTTACCGAGATTCACCCGTCCGGGCAGGTCGATGGACGCCGTGATCAGACGACCGAACCACAGGATCTCGGATGGTCCGGTGACCGCGACGATCGGTTCGGGACGCGCCAGACCGCAGCTGCACCACCACCCGGTGGGGTTGCGGTGCAGCAGGTTGGCGCACTGAGGGCACACCATCGCGTCGGCGGTCCAGTTCTGCCCGACCGACACCCAGATCTGGTTCGACCAGCCGGACGCGGCCCAGACGACCAACGGGTCGTCGACGTTGGCAACCGCGGTGGCATCAGGCAGCTCGGCGCCGAGCTCACGCCAGAGACTCGCAATCCTGCGGGTCTCGTTCGACCGGTCGAGCTGATCACGACTGATGTTGAGGAGCAGGACCGCGCGGGGGTGGATCGCCCGGGCCACCTTCGGTAGCCAGATCTCGTCCACTTCAAGCGCTGCGGTTGCGTCATAGGGTGGCCTGGACAGGGCCGCGAGTACGCCCGGCGCCATGTTGGCGCCACCGCTGTTGCTCTTCACCGGACCGAGAGTGCCCAGGGCACGGGCCAACAGCCGGGTGGTGGTGGTCTTGCCGTTGGTTCCGCTGACACAGGCCGCGAGCCGTCCGGCCGCGACCTCTGTGAGGATCTGTGGGGAAACCTGCAGCGCGAGCTTGCCGCCGATCATCTCGCCGGATCCGCGTCCCAGCCGGCGGGATGCCGAGGACGCGAGCTTCTCCACAGCGAGGGCGGCACGGGTGCGGGCGGAGAAGCGGCGCGGGAATGGTGTGGTCATCGCCTCATCAGCGTGCCACGGCTCACCCCGCCGGTTACCGATACCCCGGTGCATGTCCATCAGGAGTGGCGTGCACACGGCAGACGGAGATCGGATCAGATCGGGACGCCGCGGCTGCGTAGCCATGCCAACGGGTCTACCGGACTGTCGTTGACATGCACCTCGAAGTGCAGATGGGGACCGGTGGAATGGCCCTCGTTGCCGACCAGGGCGATCTGCTGCCCTGCGACGACCGCTCCGCCGCGAACGGCGAGGACACGCATATGGCCGTAAACAGTCTCAACACCGTCACCGTGCTGGAGGGTGATCTCATTCCCGAAACCGGACGCCGGCCCGGCGTAGGGGACGTACCCGACAGTCGCGGCCCTGATGGGGACACCGAGCGAGGCGGCGATGTCCAGTCCGAGATGACGCCCGGAGCCTGACACCGGGTTGAACCCCCGGGAGATCGTCCCGTTCGTCGGCGTCCTCCAGCCCGATTCAGCCGCGCCGGGCGGACCGGGTCAGCCGGCGGCAGCGGCGAAGCGACGTGACAGGTCCGGACGGCCACCGTGGTCGAACTGGCCACCACCCGTGGACCGGACTGCGAATCTGTGGATAACTGCATACGGCACTTCGGTGCGGCGGCACGGATCAACGTCGTCCGGCCGGCGACAGCAGGGCCGCGGAATCACCGAACAGATGCACGGAGTTGGGTATGGACGCGATACGAGAACGTGGGAGGGTTCGGTGACCCAGAGAGCCAATGCCATCGGCCGCGAGCATGGACGCTGGAGCGCTCACGAGATCGACCTCGACGAGGTCGAAGACCTTGATGCGCTCGCGGATCTGATGCGCGACATCTCCGCGGAACTCGTCGTCACCTTTGTCGAGGAGGACGAAGAGTACCTGGGTATCGTCCGCGTGGACGGCGACACCGGTGATCCACGGGTGTTCCTGTCGGACCATCGGGTGCTGTCCTCTTCACCCC
Organism: Candidatus Frankia meridionalis; assembly: GCF_902812655.1. Lineage (GTDB taxonomy): Bacteria > Actinomycetota > Actinomycetes > Frankiales > Frankiaceae > Protofrankia > Protofrankia meridionalis. Next base: position 107,451 of record NZ_CADDZT010000097.1, read on the forward strand.
TGGCCGACCGGTTGTTCGCTGGCGCACTGGCCGTGCCGAGCAGCACGGACATCGAAGACGAAACCGACGACACGCCGCTGAGCGCGGCACCGGCCGGGGACATCGAGCTGCTTGCCGACATCGGCACGGACGCGGACGCGCTGGTCGAGCTGATCACCGAAGAGGGCCTGCTACCAGCGGACGTCGCGTCCGCGATCAGCGAGCGGGCCGGCTGCGCGGACATTCTGGACGAGATCGGGAACTGAGGTGACGGCCGTCCCCGGCGCTGACCCCTTCGTCCTCACCAACCTGATGGGCGCGGCGCTGAAGGAGGCCGAAAAAGCCCTGACGACCGGGGACGTCCCGGTCGGGGCCGTCGTCGCGGACGCGGCCGGGAGGATCATCGGTCGAGGCCGGAACGCCCGCGAAGCCGATCAGGATCCGACCGCCCACGCCGAAGTGGTCGCGCTGCGGGCCGCCGCGGCGCGGAGCGGGTCCTGGCTGCTGTCCGGGACAACCCTGGTCGTCACCCTGGAGCCGTGCACCATGTGCGCCGGCGCGCTGCTCCTCGCCCGTGTCGCCCACCTCGTCTATGGCGCCTACGACCCCAAGGCCGGCGCGGTCGGGTCGCTGTGGGACGTAGTCCGCGACCGTCGACTGGAGCATCGCCCCGAAGTGATCGCGGGTGTGCGCGAGCCGGAGTGCTCAGGCCTGCTCGCGGACTTCTTCGCCGCCCGCCGAAGCCGGTGACACGACGACGGGTGACCCGGCGGACAGTGACGGTGCACCGACGGCCAGACCACGACCGAAGTGGTAGGAACCGGCCCGGACAACAGAAGTGCCCGCTACAGGCACGCGCCGACCGGGATGGCCACAGCATCAAGTAAGCTAGCCCGCGGTGGAGTCGCCTAGTGGCCGAGGGCGCACGCCTCGAAAGCGTGTGAGGGGGCAACCCCTCCGTGGGTTCAAATCCCACCTCCACCGCTCGGACCGAGCCTGATCAGGTTCAACCTGATCAGGCCATGGTCGCCAGGATCGCCGCGATGTCAGCCGTCTCGGTACACGGGTTGACGATCGCGAACCGTGTCACGGTCTCCCCCTCGTGAACGGTCGGGGTGACAAACGCGAAACCCGCCTGAAGCAGCTTGTCCGTCCACTCGTAGTAGTTTTCCGGTGCCCAGTTCAGACGACGCAGAACAACTACGGAAAGCTGCGGATCACGCACCAGTTCTACGTAGGGCAATGCCCTGATCTGATCGGCCGCAGCCTGCGCGGTGGCCAACGACTTTTCAACAGCCGCACTGTAGGCGCGGGTACCGTGTGCGGCAAGTGAAAACCAGAAGGGCAGGCCGCGCGCACGTCGCGAAAGCCCGATCGCATAGTCCGCGGGATTCCAGGCGTCCGGGGATTCGAGAACCTCGAGATAGCCTGCCTTCTGAGCATGCGCGGAACGCGCCAGCGCCGGGTCCCGGTAAATCAGCGCACAGGCGTCGAAGGGTGCGAACAGCCATTTGTGCGGGTCGACAATGAAGGAGTCGGCCGCTGCGACACCGTCGAAAAGATGTCGGACCGATTCCGCCGCGAGCGCGGCCAGACCATAGGCACCGTCGATGTGCGCCCAGATACCCCGTTCGTGGGCGACGTCAACGATCCCTCGGATGTCGTCGACAATACCGAACTGTGTGGTACCGGCCGTCGCCACAACGGCGAAGACGCTGTCGCGGATGTCGGTGTCAGCCGCGTCCAGAGCCCTGGCCAGCGCAGCCCCGGTGAGCCGCCCGTCTGCACCCACCGGCACGACCAGGACGTCGACGCCCATGACCCGGGTGGCGGCCTGGACGGAGGAATGCGCATCGGAGCCGCAGGCGACCCGCCACCGCGTGGGCTCTGCGCCTCGACCCGCCACGGTGCGCCGGGACTGCATCGTGTGTCTGGCCGCGACCAGGGCGGAAAGGTTCCCAAGCGTTCCACCCTGAACGAAGACGCCGCCGGCCTCGGGCGGAAAGCCGGCCAGGTCGGACAACCAGCGCAGTGCCTGGTTCTCCGCGTAGACGGCCCCGGCACCCTCAAGCCAACTTCCCGCGTATACCGATGACGCCCCGACAACAAGGTCGAAAAGGGCTGCCGCCTTGGTGGGAGCCGCCGGGATGAACGACAGATTGCGCGGATGGTCGACCGAAATGCACGCTCTGGAGAGGAGCTTGTCGAAAATCCCGAGCACCTCGACACCCCCCAGACCGTCCGGGGTAATCATTTCACCCACCGCGGCGGTAAGGTCTGCCCATGACCGGGACCCGTCCAATGGAACAGGGTCGAGACGCAGCCTGTCCCGCGCATAGTCAACTATAGCCTGGGCCAGAATATCGCTTTCCACGTCATAGCGGTGCACGGATCACAGTATACCGAGGCCCGCCCGACAATATGGATGCCATCGGGCGGTAGCGGCATACGTATACGACAATTATTAGCCATATATTGGAAACATATCCGACACCGGGCTGAATGGTATCCGTATGGCGGTGCGCAGCGACCGCGATCCGTAGCCGGTCGGGTCACGGTCCGCGACCGCCGCGGGACAGTGGGTGGCCGGTACAACACAACATCACCGATGTTGCTCGTACCGGCCATCGCGGCAGCCGCCGGCCAACCGGCCGACGCGAGGTGGTGGTCTACCGGCCGCCGGGAGCACCCGCCGCCGGGAGCACCCGCCGCCGGCAAGGACTGGGATGGGCTCAGACGTCCTGCTTGCCCCGCTTGCGGATGAGGAAACTGCCGCCGGCGAGAGCGGCCAGCAGGGCGATCAGCGCGAAACGCTTCATTGCGTACCTCCACGATGCGAACGAAGGGCCATCTAGTCGACCGAAGGGGCGCGATCATGTTTCTTCTCGCGCTCCCGAAGGCTCTCAAGGATCTCTGGAACATTTCAGTCAGGACGCAACTCCTGGTGCATCAGCCGCATCAAGTATCGGCAAAGTCACCCTGAGCAGTCGGCCGAACGGAGGCATCGGCGGTCGGCCGAGCCTGAGCATGCCATGACCCGAGCCACCGGGAAGGGCCGGCGGCACCGGGTGTCGACCATCATATGGAAGTCGTTTCTCGATCATGAAATGCGGCCCGCACCGCACAACCGAACGCATGATCGAAAATGTGATCCGGCATGCGATCGAGCAAAAGCGCGCCAACAACCTCTACAGGAGATCTCGTATGGAGATCGTCTGATCCCGACCAGGCCCGACACCGATTGCCGACACCGGTGCCCCGGACAGATCCTCGATCGCCTTCACGTAGTCACGGGCGGCCGTCGGCAGCTGGTCGAACGAGGTGGCGGTCGAGATGTCCTCACCCCAGCCCGGCAGTTCCTCGTAGATCGGCCTGGCGTGATGGAACTCGGTCTGCGTCATCGGCATGTCGTCATGCCGGACACCATGCACGTCGTATGCCACACATACCGGAATCCGATCAAAACCGGACAATATATCCAATTTAGTCAGAAAAATGTCGGTCAGTCCGTTGACGCGAACCGCGTAGCGAGCAATCACCGCGTCGAACCACCCGGTTCGCCGGGCACGTCCGGTTGTCACACCGAACTCACCGCCGGTCGCCCGCAGCTCGTCCCCGACCTTGTCGGTGAGCTCGGTCGGGAACGGGCCGGAACCGACCCGGGTCGTGTACGCCTTACAGATGCCGATCACCCTGGTGATGCGGGTCGGTCCGATCCCCGAACCGGTCGCGGCCCCACCCGCCGTCGGGTTGGACGAGGTGACGAACGGATAAGTTCCATGATCGACATCAAGGAGAGTGCCCTGCGAGCCTTCCAGCAGCACAACTTTGCCATCGCGTAGCGCCCGGTCGAGGACGAGGCCGGTGTCCACAATGTGAGGTCCGAGCCGTCGCGCGTAGTCGGCGTACTCCTCGACGACCGCGTCCACGTCGAGAGCCCGGCGATTATAGATCTTGGTCAGAATCTGGTTCTTCTCCCGCAGCGCCAACTCCAGCTTCGCGCGGAAAATCCCGGGGTCGAGCAGGTCCTGAACACGAATGCCGGTTCGGGCGATCTTGTCGCCGTATGTCGGGCCGATCCCCCGGCCGGTCGTCCCGATCCGAGCCTTGCCCAGGTAACGTTCAGTCACTTTATCGAGCGCCCGATGATGCGGCATGATCAGGTGCGCGTTCGCACTGATCAATAGGCGGGACACGTCGATGTCGCGGGCAGTGAGCCCATCCATCTCGTGGAGCAGGACGCCGGGATCGATGACGACGCCGTTGCCGATCACGGGCACACAGTCGGCACGCAACACGCCGCTTGGGATCAAGTGCAGAGCGTAGCTTTCCTTGTCGATGACGACGGTATGTCCAGCATTGTTACCACCCTGGTAGCGGACAACGAAGTCAACCGCCCCGCCAAGCAGGTCGGTCGCCTTTCCCTTGCCCTCATCGCCCCACTGGGCACCAATCAGCACGAGAGCAGGCACCGGGTGAGGGTACCTGGCCCGCCGGTCCACGGAGGCCATATCGCCGGCGGACCGTAATCATGATCCGTCTACAGCGTGTTTCGGAAGTCGTCGTTCGGTCGGCGAGCGGGGATCCAGGTAGATGGATCGAGAGGCGGAGAAGGCTCAGATAGCGGCCGAAGGACACCCGAACCCGCTCCGGGTCCAGATGGATCATCTACACGAAAGTCCCACTTGCATTACCAAGAGTTACCGGAGAGGCTGTCCAGGTACCAGGAGTAGTCGATCGGGACGGGGGTGTCACGGTGGCTGCTGTCACCACCCGGGCCGTGAGTGCCGGGGGCTCCGGCCAGAGCACCGACATGGCGGACGGTGTGGCATCGGACGGGGCATCCGCCTGCGACACCCCCGGGCCGGTACAGCCGGCGACATCGGTCCCGGAACGGACGGGCAGAAGCGTGACCACGCTGAACCTGCCGGACCCGCCCCTGCCCGAAGCCCCCCTGCCCGAAGC
>NZ_CADDZT010000098.1:0-2568 GCF_902812655.1 Candidatus Frankia meridionalis
GCCCGAAGCCCCCCTGCCCGAAGCCCCCCTGCCCAACAGCCACGTCCCGGCACACGTCCCGGCCGGACGCGGCGCCGACAACCGTCCTCCCAGGCGTGACCTGTCCGAGCCCGGTCCCTCGAAGGAGAACGTCGCAGCCAGTCCCCTCGCCGTCCAGTGGATGCCGGTAGTGCGCGCCGGTTTCGTCCGCCGGCCGCAGGGCGCGGATCCGATCGTCAGGTTGGACGCCCGACCCGTGGGTTTCTCCCCGATCGGTGATGTGCTTCCCAGCAGCCTGACCGAGGTGCTGACCCGCGGCAGTCACGCGATTCGCAGCACAAGACAGGTCGAGGAGCTGCGGCGGGAACGTTCAGGGGCCATTGCCACCCATCTGGACCGCCAGATTGCCGAGTTCCTCGCCATCTGCACGGCAGAGAACCTCGCGCCGACCCTGGTGCTTCGCACCATCGCGGACCGTCCGGCGTGGCTTGCCCGCGGCCTGCGTCGCCGGCGACCGCAATCCGACATCCCGGAGTCGACGAAGCCGTCGGGAGGCAGATCGGCGCAACCCTCGGGGTCCACCGATGCAAGGGGACGTCGACACAGCAGGCGGGTGCCGCCGCAGGCCTGGCCGGTGCTGTACTGGCGTAACGAGATGTTCCCGTTCACGGGCCGCTGCCTGCACCTGTTCATCGACACCAACGGCCGGACCTTTGAAGGACGCGAAGACCCGGGGCCACTACACGCCCTCGGCCGGGAGGTCCGGGCATGGCCGGTGGACATCCACACTGTTGTCGGAGCCATGGCCGAGGTGGACGCCCGGCGATGCGCACACCAGCTCGTGTACGGCATGGCGCACCTGCTCTGGCAGGCCGGCATCGGCTTGTGACTCATACCCGGAAAGTTGATCAGGGCAGGCGCTACCCTGTACCCCGTGCCCTCCCCTACCGTCCGCAATATACGCATTGTAACTGTGCGTGAGATCGACCGTTTCGCGGTCGGCGTCGGGTCGCCTGATATGCGGGTGATACAGGCAATCCGGACAGCCACCCGGACGGCAAGGTGAAGGTTCTCGTTGTCGGGTCCGGGGGCCGGGAGCACGCGTTGTGCCTGGCCCTGTCCCTCGACCCGGCCGTGACCTCCCTGGTCTGTGCGCCCGGTAACGCCGGCACCGCGGATCTGGCCGAACCGCTTCCGCTCGACGTCTCCGACCCGGACGCCGTGGCCGATCTCGCCGAAGCCGTCCACGCCGACCTGACGATCATAGGACCGGAGGTTCCGCTCGTTGCCGGGGCGGCCGACGAGGTGCGGGCCCGTGGGCTGCGCTGCTTCGGCCCGTCCGCCGCGGCGGCGCGCCTGGAGGGCAGCAAGGCCTTTGCCAAGGACGTGATGCGGGCCGCGGGGGTCCCGACCGCGGCATCCCGCGACCACACCGAGGTCGAACCTGCCCTCGCCGACCTCGATGAGTTCGGGCCGCCCTATGTCGTCAAGTACGACGGCCTCGCCGCGGGCAAAGGCGTCACCGTCACCACCGACCGGAACGCGGCGGTCGCGGCCGTGCGTTCCTGCCTGCGGGGCCCCGACGACCGGGTCGTGATCGAGGAGTACCTGGACGGGCCCGAGGTCTCCCTGTTCGCGATCGTCACCGAGGCCGGAACGGTCGTGCCGCTGCTGCCCGCCCAGGACCACAAGCGGGTCGGGGACGGCGACACCGGGCCGAACACCGGCGGGATGGGCGCCTACACGCCCCTGCCGTGGGCGCCACGCGGTCTCACCCCCGAGGTCGTCCGGACTGTGATCCAGCCCACCGTGGACGAAATGGCGCGCCGCGGCACGCCGTTCTCCGGCCTGCTCTACGCCGGTCTCGCGCTGACCTCCCGTGGCCTGCGGGTGGTCGAGTTCAACGTCCGGTTCGGCGACCCCGAGGTGCAGGCGATCCTGGCACTGCTGTCGACCCCGCTGACCGACGTCCTGTCCGGCCGCAGCGCTCCGGTTTGGCAGGCCGGCGCCGCGATCACAGTCGTCATTGCCGCGCCCGGCTACCCAAAGTCACCAAAGCTGGGTGATCCAATCATCGGCCTCGACGCTGCCGGAGCCCTGACCGGTGTGGACGTCCTGCATGCCGGTACTCGGCGGGACACCGACGGCAGGATCGTGTCGTCCGGGGGGCGCGTACTGTGCATCACTGCGATTGGCTCGCATCTGGAATCCGCACGAGGATCCGCGTACGAGGCCGTCAGCCGCATCTCCCTGGCCGGGGCCCATTACCGGACCGACATCGGCGACCCGTCCCGGCTGCGCACCGCCACCGCCACCGACGTCCCCCGGGGCGGCACCAACCGTCCAGAATCCGAATGAACGGGCAGGCATGAGCGAGACCGATCAGACAACCACCGACATCCGGTCGCCGAAGGTGGCCGTCGTGTACGGCTCCCCCTCGGACGCCCAGACGATGAGCAAGGCCGGCGCCACCCTGGAGCGCTTCGGCGTCCCCTACGAACAGGTGTCGTTGTCGGCCCACCGGGCGCCCCGTGCCCTCGCCGAGTACGTGGGTCAGCTGCAGGTCCGCGGGATCGTGGTCGTCATCGC
>NZ_CADDZT010000098.1:3059-6376 GCF_902812655.1 Candidatus Frankia meridionalis
GGTCGCCGCGCTCACGACGCTGCCCGTGATCGGAGTCCCGATCTCCGGTGGGGCGCTGGACGGCATGGACTCCCTGCTCGCCATCGCGCAGATGCCACCCGGTGTGCCGGTCGCCACCGTCGGGCTGAACAACTCCACGAACGCAGCCGTGCTGGCCACCCAGATCCTCGCTCTGAACGACCCTGACCTGCGCGTCCTGCTTGCCGCGTTCAAGGACGACTTCGAAAAGGCCGCCGCCGCAGGCCTCGCCGAGGCGCTGGCACCCGGCCAGTGACCGGGTCCGGGTCCGGTCCGGCACCAGGCGCGCGGGTGTTCAACCGGGCAGGGCCTACAGGATCGGCTCCGGCGTGTACGCCGCGGCATCCGGGTAACGACGCGCCACCTCGTCGGCCCGTACACAGAAGTCCGCGACCTGTGCACGGGCCGCTCCGGTGAATGTCAGTGGCTCGGCCAGCACCGACGACAGCGCAGCCGCGTCCAGGCCCAACCGTTCGTCGCCGGCGAGCCGCTTCATCAGATCGTTGTGTTCAGCGCCCTTCTCGCGCATGGCGAGGGCCACGGCGACCGCATGCTCGCGGATGACCTCGTGGGCGGTCTCCCGCCCGACACCCCGGCGTACCGCGGCCATCAGAACCTTGGTCGTCGCCAGGAACGGCAGATTGCGGTCCAGCTCACGGGCGATCACGGCCGGGTAGGCCCCGAAATCGTCCAGAACGGTCAGGAAGGTCTCGTAGAGCCCGTCGGCGGCGAAGAACGCGCCGGGCAGGGCGACCCTGCGCACGACCGAGCAGGACACGTCCCCCTCGTTCCACTGGTTTCCGGCGAGTTCGCCGGTCATCGCCGTGAAACCACGCAGCACCACCGACAGGCCACCGACCCGCTCGCACGAGCGGGTGTTCATCTTGTGCGGCATCGCCGAGGAGCCGACCTGCCCGGCCGCGAAGCCCTCGGTGGCCAGTTCATGGCCGGCCATCAGCCGGATGGTCGTGGCGAGGCTCGCCGGCCCGGCCGCCGCCTGGGTCAACGCGGTGAGGACGTCGAAGTCGAGCGAGCGCGGGTAGACCTGCCCGACGCTGGTCAGAACCCGGGTGAAGCCGAGGAACTGCGCGATCCGCCGCTCCAGTTCGGCAAGTTTCGCCGGATCTCCGCCGAGCAGGTCGAGCATGTCCTGACCGGTCCCGACCGGTCCTTTCACCCCACGCAGCGGATAGCGGGCGAGCAGATCCTCGATCCTTTCGAGGCCGACGAACAATTCCTCGCCCGCCGAAGCGAAACGCTTGCCCAACGTAGTTGCCTGTGCTGGAACGTTGTGGCTGCGCCCGGTCATCACCAAGGTGTCGTACTCGGCGGTGAGCCGCGCCAGCCGGGCGAGCGCCGCGACGACGCGGTCCCGGACGAGCCCGAGCGAGCTGCGTATCTGAAGCTGTTCGACGTTCTCCGTCAGATCCCGGGACGTCATGCCCTTGTGCACGTGCTCGTGGCCGGCCAGGGCGTTGAACTCCTCGATGCGGGCCTTCACATCATGGCGCCGGATGCGTTCCCGCTGCGCGATGGAGCCCAGGTCGACGTCGGTCAGGACCCGCTCGTAGTCCTCGATCACGCTCTCGGGAAGGTCGAGACCCAGGTCCCGCTGTGCCCGCAGGACCGCGAGCCACAACCTGCGCTCCAGCACGACCTTGTTCTGCGGGGACCACAGCTCTCTCAGCTCGGCCGAGGCGTAACGGGTCGCCAGGACATCGGGGATCGCATACTCGGAGGCCATGCTGGCCATCGTGCCCCAAACCCCGACCTCGGCACTGTCCGGATCTTTCGAGGTTCGGCCGACCGTCCGGTGTTCGCCCGCCGCACAAAACTCGACAGATCAGCCCACGATCAGGTCTCCGGCTGGTGGATCGACTAGTGGATCAGAACCTTGAGGAAGATCATCACGAGGCCGAGCAGGGCGCTGCCGCCGGCATGGAGCGCCAGGCCCCAGCCGTGTAGACGGCAGGCCCGACCGGCCACGATCCCCCAGACGGCGAGCAGCGCCGTGGACGTCCACAGGGCTGCCGCCTGAGCGTTCTCCACGGTCGCGCCGGCCACGGCGGCGATGATCAGAGCCGCTGTCGGCACCACCGCCGCCTGCACGATCGGCCAGTTCCGCGCCAGGGACCGGTTGACCTCTCGCAGTGAAGGTCTGGTGCCCGCGTTCAGCCTGTCACCGATCAGATCGGCGTAGCCGTGCGAGAGCCAGAACACGATGACGGTCACGGCAACGGTCACGATGATGTCGCTGATGTGGATCTGGTCCGGATCCTCGGCCGCGATGATGGCCGTTACCAGAATCGTTCCATAGATCGCATTGGCGGGATCACCTGCCCGTGGAACCAGCCAGCGGACCAGACCCGTCCGCCATGCGGCCCTCGTGGCAGGCCCGACAGGCCCGACAGGCCCGGTACGGACGTCGGCGGAAGCGAGATGCGGTGGTCGTCCCGTCACCATGTTCATGGTCGGGCTCGGCCGGCCGGCCCGCACGTCGGCCCGAAGCCACCGCCCGCGGGTGCCTCTGACGGGTGGGGCTCGATACGGTCAGGGCATGCCGCTGACGCATGAGGAATTCGCCGGCCTGACCCATCTCGGCTCGGGCAAGGTCAGGGAGATGTTCGCGGTCGGGGACGACGCGGTGCTACTGGTCGCCAGCGACCGGATCTCCGCGTTCGACGTGGTGCTGCCCACGGAGATCCCGGACAAGGGCGCCGTTCTCACCGGGCTGTCGCTGTGGTGGTTCGACCAGCTCGCCGACATCGTGCCGTCCCATGTGATCAGCGCGAACGTGGACGAGTACCCGGACGAACTCGCGCCCTACACCGAGCAGTTGCGCGGCCGGTCGATGCTGTGCCGGCGGCTGACCATGGTGCCGATCGAGTGCGTCGCCCGTGGTTACCTGACCGGCAGTGGGCTGGGGGACTACCAGCGGACCGGCGCGGTCAGCGGCCACATCCTGCCGGCGGGGCTGGTCGACGGCAGCCGACTTCCAGAAACGATCTACACTCCGTCGACGAAGGCCCCGGTGGGCGAGCACGACGAGAACATCAGCCGAGAGGACGCGGCGGCCCGGACCGGCCCGCAGGTCGCCGCCGAGCTGGAGAAACTCACCCTTCAGATCTTCGGACGGGCCACCGGCCTGGCCGCGGAGCGCGGCATCATCCTGGCGGACACGAAGTTCGAGTTCGGCCACGACGACAACGGCGTCCTGCGCCTGGGCGACGAGGTGCTGACCCCGGACTCGTCACGGTTCTGGCCGACCGGCCAGTGGAAGCCCGGCCGCTCCCAGCCGT
>NZ_CADDZT010000098.1:6429-10105 GCF_902812655.1 Candidatus Frankia meridionalis
GGCTGGGACCGGACCGCCCCCGGTCCCGAACTTCCTGACGACGTGGTCGAGGCCACCCGTGCCCGCTACATCGAGGCATACGAACGCCTGACCGGCATCTCCTTCGCCGACTACATCGCGACCGCGTAACCCTGCCACGGCTGTACGTCAGACCACCGCTGCCCTGCCGCGCGCACGCCGCCGGACCCGGACGAGCAACCGTGGATCATCACGACCGAGGTGGACAGGGGTGCTGTGTGGGATCGACGACAGGCGAGCGCGAACGATTGCGGGCGCGTTACGCTGACTGCCGACGTCCGGTACCCCCACGAGGACTGGAACGACACTGATGGCCACATCCCGAACGGCAGCTTCCACCTGCCCCCGACCGCCCACCGGCGGGCGTCCAGCGCTGGCCCGAAGCAGCGCCGACCTCCAGACAGTACTGAATTCGTCACTCTTAGCACCCAGTGACACGCGCGCCGTCGTGATGACGATGGGCGCGCTGCACGCCGGGCACGCCGAGCTGATCAGAACGGCTCGTGCCCGCACGGACCAACTCGTCGTCACGATCTTCGTCAACCCACTGCAGTTCGGCCCGCAGGAGGATCTCTCCCGGTATCCGCGGACGCTCGAGGCCGACCTGGAGATCTGCGCCGACGAGGGTGTGGACGTGGTCTTCGCCCCGACGGTCGTCCACGAGACCCCACCAGCCGTCCGCGTCTGCGCCGGTCCCCTCGGCGAGATCCTGGAAGGGGCGACCCGTCCAGGGCACTTCGACGGCGTCCTCACCATCGTCGCGACCCTCCTGCATCTGACCCGCCCGCAGCTGGCGTTCTTCGGCAAGAAGGACGCCCAGCAGCTCGTCCTCATCCGCCGCATGGTTCGGGACCTGGCCTTCCCGACCGAGATCGTCGGGGTGTCGACCGTCCGTGCCCCGGACGGGTTGGCGCTGTCCAGCCGCAACTCCTACCTGACGACCCACCAGCAGCGGGCCGCGCTCGCGCTGTCCCGGGCGCTGGCGGTCGGGGTGAGCGTCGCGGACGAGGGCGCGGACGTGGTGCTCGCGGCGGCCGGGAACATCCTCGCGGCCGAGCCGGGGGTAGACCTCGACTATCTGACGCTCGCCAGCCCCGACGATCTGTCACCGGTCCGTACCGGCCAGGCGCTGCTGCTGGTCGCGGCCCGGGTCGGTACCACCCGGCTGATCGACAACATCGAGCTCACGCTGCCCGAGGAGGACGGCTGACCGTGTTCCGAACCATGCTCAAGTCGAAGATCCACCGAGCCACGGTTACCCAGGCCGACCTGCACTATGTCGGATCGGTGACGATCGACGCAGACCTGATGGAGGACGCGGACCTGCTTCCCGGAGAGCAGGTGACGATCGTCGACATCGACAACGGGGCCCGCCTGGAGACCTACGCGATCACCGGCCCCCGTGGCAGCGGCGTGATCGGTATCAACGGCGCAGCCGCTCGACTCGTCCATCCCGGCGACCTTGTGATCATCCTTTCCTACGCCGTCATGGAGGACGCGGACGCACGCCGGTTCACCCCGCGGGTGCTGTTCGTGGACGCGGCCAACCGGGTCCTCGCCCATGGGGACGACCCGGCCGCGGCGATCCCGGACGACCCGTCCAGCCTGCGCGGGGACGTCGTCAGGCAGGTATCGGCCAGCCGGACATCGGTCGGCCGGGCCCTCGCCGCGGACGCGGGCGGCGGGCATCCGGCCCCGGTCGGCGCCACGCCGCAGGTCCGGTGACGTTCCTGCCCTGCCGGCTCGGAGCGCCCGGGCCGGGGTGGGTCCGCGACACCGACATCGTCGTGATCGGTTCCGGGATCGCCGGACTGACCGCCGTCCTACATGCCCGTATCGCCGAGCCCGACGGCCGGGTGCTGCTGGTCACCAAGGCCCGCATCGACGAAGGCTCGACCCGATGGGCCCAGGGCGGAATCGCCGCTGCACTCGCCCCCGAGGACTCGCCCGAGGATCATCTTGTTGACACCCTCGTCGCCGGGGTCGGCCTGTGCGATGCCGACGCGGTCCGGATCCTCGTCACAGAGGGACCGGCCCGGGTTCGAGAACTCGCTTCCCTCGGCGCCGCGTTCGACCGGGACGGCTCCACCGGCGCCTTCGCGCTGACCCGCGAAGGCGGGCACCTGCGTAACCGGGTCGTGCATGCCGGCGGGGACGCCACCGGCCTCGAGGTCGAACGGGCACTCATCGCGGCGCTGCGCGCCGACCCGGGCGTCGAGGTGATCGAACACGCGCTCGTCCTCGACCTGCTGCTGGACGTGAACGGGAACGCAGCCGGCGTAACCCTGCATGTGCTCGGTGAGGGCACCGGAGACGGAGTCGGCGCGGTCACCGCCCGCGCGGTGATTCTCGCTACCGGCGGGATGGGGCAGATCTTCGCCTCCACCACCAACCCGCCGGTGTCCACCGGGGACGGCGTTGCCCTGGCCCTGCGAGCCGGAGCGGTTGTCACCGACCTGGAGTTCGTCCAGTTTCACCCGACCGCGCTGTGGCTGGCGGGACCGACGGGGGACGCCGCCGGCGATCGTGCTCACCACGTGACCGCCCAGCAGCCACTGGTCAGCGAGGCCATGCGCGGCGAGGGTGCCCGGCTGGTGGACGCGGCCGGCAACCCGGTGATGGACGGTGTGCATCCGCTGGCTGACCTGGCCCCGCGAGACGTCGTCGCGAAACAGATGTCGCGGGTGATGGCCGCCCAGGGTGTCGACCACCTCTACCTGGACGCCCGGGGGCTGGGCGAGTCGACGCTGCTGCGCCGCTTCCCCACGATCATGGCCCGCTGCCGGGCCGCCGGGGTGGACCCGGTGCGCGACCCGATCCCGGTTACCCCTGCCGCGCACTACGCCAGCGGTGGGATCCGCACCGACGCCTGGGGCCGGACCAGCGTTCCGGGCCTGTACGCATGCGGCGAGGTGGCGTGCACGGGTGTGCACGGCGCGAACCGGTTGGCGTCCAACAGCCTGCTGGAGGGCCTGGTCTTCGCCGCCCGCATCGCCATCGACCTCGCCCGGGGCCTACCGACCCCGGCACAGCCCGTGGACCCGGTGGTGGGACGCGGCTCGGTGGGGCTCGCGGACCCGGCGGCCCGAGCCGACCTGGCCCGGGCCATGACCGACGGCGCCGGGGTGCTGCGCAGCGCGGACAGCCTGCGGGCCACCGCCAAGGCCCTCACCGAGCTCGGGGATCCACGCCTCGGCGGGGGCACGGTCACGGCCGGACCGGATGCCTGGGAGATGACGAACCTGCGGACGGTCGCCATCGCGATGGTCGCAGCCGCCGAGATGCGCAAGGAGACGCGTGGCTCGCACTGGCGGGAGGATTTCCCCGACACCGACGACGGTGAATGGCGCGGCCATGTCCTTACCCGGCTGGACGCGGAAGGCGAGCTGTCAGTGACCTACAGGGCGTTGGACGTTTCAGGCGACCCGGGCGACTCCGGTGGTTCGGGGACTCGGGTTTCCACGCAGGCGTCGGACGCCGCATGATGCCGTCGTCCTCGCTACCGCGGTTCTCCGTACCCGCGTTTCCCCCCCTGTCGCCCGCGACCACAGCGGCCCTGGTGTCCGCCGGGCTCGACCCGGGCGCGCTCATCGAACTCGTCCGGCGGGCGGTTGCCGAGGATCTGGCCGTGGGGCCGGCGGAGGCGGTGGGGCCGGCG
>NZ_CADDZT010000099.1:0-6217 GCF_902812655.1 Candidatus Frankia meridionalis
GGCGGTGGGGCCGGCGGAGGCGGTGGACGTGACATCGGTCGCGACGGTCCCACCCGGGCTGCGCGGCCGGGGCGCGATCGTCGCACGTGCACACGGAGTGGTCGCGGGTCTCCCGGTGGCCGCGGCGGTCTTCGAGACGGTTCTCTCCGCACAGGGGTTGGATATCGACATCACCGCCTCGGATGGCGACCGGGTGAGCCCCGGCGACGCGGTCCTGACCGTCGCAGGTCCGGTCCGTGCACTACTCACCGCCGAACGCACGGCGTTGAACCTGCTGTGCCACCTGTCCGGGGTGGCGACGGCGACCCGCCACTGGGTGGACGCGGTGGACGGTACCGGCGTCTCGGTCCGAGACACTCGCAAGACCCTCCCCGGGCTGCGTGCGTTGGAGAAGTACGCGGTGCGCTGCGGCGGCGGCGTCAACCACCGCATGTCGCTGGCGGACGCGGCGCTGGTGAAGGACAACCACGTAGTCGCCGCGGGCGGCGTGGCTGCGGCCTTCACCGCGGTGCGCACGAGGTTCCCGGGCCTGCCGGTCGAGGTCGAGTGCGACACGCCTGCCCAGGTGGCCGAGGCCGTGACGGCCGGTGCGGACCTGATCCTCTGCGACAACATGACAACCGGCGAGCTGCGCGAGTCCGTCGCGATCGCCCGTCCGGCCGGAGTGAAGCTGGAGGCGAGCGGCGGGCTGACACTCGAGGTCGCACGATCCGTCGCCGAGACCGGTGTCGACTATCTGGCGGTCGGGGCGCTGACCCACTCGGCGCCCGCCCTCGATCTCGGCCTGGATCTGAGCCTGGGCCTCGGGTCGGCTCCCTCGACGTCGGACCGGGTCGAGGGGACGGCCTGATGCTGCTCACCGTCGACGTCGGCAACACCAACACCGTCCTCGGTGTCTTCGAGAACGACCACCTCGTGGACTCCTGGCGGATACGTACCGATCCGCATGCCACCGCGGACGAGCTGTCGCTGCTGTTCCGGGGCCTGCTGCGGGGCTATCACGTCGATGGCGTGTCGGTGTGCTCGACCGTGCCTGCGGCACTTCGGGAGATCCGGCGCATGGTGGCACGGGCGTTCCACGACGTACCAGCGGTTGTCGTGGAGCCCGGCACCCGCACCGGCGTACCCGTCCTCATCGACAATCCCAAGGAGGCGGGCGCCGACCGCATCATGAACACGCTGGCCGCGCACCACCTGTACGGCGGGCCGGCGATCGTCGTCGACTTCGGGACATCCACGAACCTGGACGTGGTCTCCAGCCGGGGTGAGTTCCTCGGTGGTGCCCTCGCTCCCGGTATCGAGATCGCGCTGGATGCCCTCGCCTCAAGAGCCGCGCAGCTACGCAAGGTCGAGCTCACTCCGCCACGATCGGTGATCGGAAAGAGCACGGTCGAAGCACTGCAGTCAGGGATGATCTACGGCGTGGTCGGCCAGGTGGACGGGTTGGTGCGCCGCATCACCGACGAGCTGGACGCCGAACCCGCGGTCATCGCGACCGGCGGGCTCGCACCGCTCATCATCTCCGAGAGCGAGACGCTCCAACACCACGAGCCGCATCTCACCCTCATCGGCCTGCGTCTTGTCTTCACCAAGAACACGTAGAGAAAACACTCCACCCCAGGTCACGGACTTGATCCGATGGTCTTGATCCGATGTCCTGGGACACTTCGAGACACTTAGTACCAGATGGCGCCGCCTTCATGGACCCTCGGTACGCTCATCTCACCCGCGTGTGGCTGGGCAGTCGGCGTGCCGTCGCCTCCTGGCTCGCGGAGATCCGGTAGGCGCGCGAACCCGTCCTGTCCACCTGCGGACAGGGCTCGCAGGTGGACATCCTGCCGGTCAGCAGCCCGGCGTGGCATTTATGTCAGCGGGACAACCCTGCTTGATCACCTTGCGGATCGCGATCTGACCGTTGCCGAACGACTTCACGACAACCGAATGACGCAACCCTTCCGCAACCAATGGCAGATCATTCAGAATAGTCGGCGTCAGTTGTCCGAGAATGATGTAGTCAACATCCTGCCAACCGTTCTTCATCTTCCCGCGGACGGCTGGGTCGAGATCCAGCTTGTAGAACCAGATCGGCTCCGGCTTCTTGCCGGCCAATTCAAGATCCGTCCATATGTTGTCGTCCGTGACGACGGTGTGGCCGTTGGGAATGTTCTCGATGTACCAACGGGCCGCGTCCCTGCTCGGCTTACTGTCATCCGCGGTCAGCGCCGTACCCAGCTTCGGTGCCCAGTCACCGGAGAGGGCCAGCAACCCCGTGGTAGCCACAGTGCCGACAGCCACAAGACGCAGGGCCGTCCGGGCGATCGGTACTCGATGCGCCCGGTCCACGAGCGGTCGTGGCAGCGTCACGTCGAGCATCCCGGCCACGCACAGCGCCGCGAACGGCAGCATCGCCGTCACGTAGGCGTATGGCATATACCCGTTACGGAACATGAATCCGACTTGGATCAGGAGCAGGATCGCGACTGCCCGGAGGCGCCCGAAAAACAGCGCCGGGAGCGCGGCAACAACACCGGAGCCCAGCAGGTACGGGTCGATCTGCAACCACAGGTTGGCCATGCTCCGGGTGCTGCTGCCCGCCTGCAACAGGCTCCCGCTCGCCTGCCGGTCGAACAGCTGCCATTTGATGGCCCCGATCAGCGAGACGTGGCCGGAGCCCTCGAAAAGCTCGTTCTTCGTCACCGCATAGAGCAGGTAGATCCCACAGATCCCGGTCAGAAAACCGAGGAAGCTGCGGCGTACAAACCTCCAGTTCCGCGGGTCACGGTTCTGCCGGAGCAGCAGATAAACGGCCGGAAGCAGCACCAGAATTGTCTCCTTCGACCAGAAGGAGAAGGCCATGAACACACCGGTCCAGATGGCCGAACCAACACTGCGGCGAGGTGATGCCGCGCAGACAAGGGCGGCCAGCATCCACATCACGGCAATGTTGTCGAGGAAAACCATACGCTGATACCACACCGCGAGCGGGGCCAGCGAGAACAGCAGCACGGATACACCTGCGAATACCCTTCGCAGCCCAAGGCGACGAGCGAGAAGATAAAGCAGCGCGCAGCTGAAAAGATGGACGACGAACATGCACTCCCGCGCGGCGGTCACCGCCGTTGGCGCCCGCTCGAACGCGTTCGTGAAAGTCGTGTAAATAGCGATGAGAAGCCATCCGCCGAAGGGATGGTCATACCAGTATGTGTAATGGGCGATCTGACCCCAGTATTCCATGGCGTATGCCTGTGCCGTATAGGTGCCCTCGTCATCGTTGACCCGGCCCGGCCAACCGTCCCGATTGATGCCGTGGACCAGACCGCAGACAACGAGAATTACGGTGAGCAGGATAATACTCTGCCAGTGCACGAGCAGCCAGGCTGTTACCCTGGTTCGTGCGCCGGCCGCGACATTTCCGAGTCGCCGGCCGTGCCGGATACCGTCGAGATCGGCACCGGTGCCGGTGTCGACTACCGGAAGCGTGGCTGTGGTCACGAGACCCCCTCGAGCTCCGACGAACCCAGCATTACCACGTGGTGGGCACCGGCATGTGTCGTCTTTTCCCATTCGAGCTTGCCCTGAAGCAGACGTGCCGCGGCCCGTATCGCTGCCACCGAAAGGACGAGCTGGTAGACCGGTGCACTCACTATCAGGCGGGCGCTGTCCAGCGGGCCCACCTTCAGCCGGTATGCGTCAGCAAACTCACGGAACGCAGCCTGTTCGGTTACCGTCATCATGACCATAACCATCAGGGGCAGCCAGAAGATGATGACGAGTCCCACCGAACCCCGCAGAAGAAAAGTGAGCAGGACCGATGTCGGCAGGGCCAGGCCGGCAACGGCCTGAAAGAATGGCATCAACAGCAGTTCAGCCGCGAGAACTCGCTGCCGCAGGCCCGGTAGCCGGCGCCAGTCGCCCTTCTGGAAAACCTGGATGAAACCCATCATCCACCGGGTGCGCTGCACTACCAGCTTGCCCAGGCTCTCCGGTGTCTCCTCCTGGGTCGTCAGGTCGGGATGATAGAAGACCGTGGTTTCAATGCCTGCTACCGAGGCACGCACGCCAAGGTCGCAGTCCTCCGTCAGGCAAGAGACATCCCACCCGCCGAGCTGGTCGAGAACTTCTCTCCGGACGAACACGGTATTGCCGCCGAGTGGGATAAATCGTGCGACGGCCTGGTACCGCAGCCTCGACATGAACCAGATGTAGTACTCCATACAATTGCGTGCCCGCCACCATGAAGTACCCGTGTTGAACCAGTCGGCCAACGCGTGCAACGGTCCACCTGACGCTGGCCTCCGCCATTTTTCACCGCGGAAGTTCATCAGTTGTACACCACCCTGAAAAATCCCGGTTTTGGGGTGGTTCACAGCCAATGTGTTGACGTGACTGAGTAGTCCGCGGGAAATTAGGGATTCCGCGTCGACAATGCCGATCAGATCGCCGTCGCAGTTCTTCCGTGCGTCCTCGAGCGAAATCGGTTTGCTCCGTATCGCACCGCCCGGTGTCACGATCTTCACGTTCGAGTAACGGTCCGCGAAGCTTTGTGCCACTTCACGGGTTTCCCGGTCGACGTCGTCATCGGAGACGACCACGACCAGCTGGACCAGATCCTGCGGATAGTCCCCCGTCAGTACCTGGGCGAGGGTCCGGCCAAGAACCGGCTCCTCTCGCGCGGGCACGATCAGTGAGAAGGAATGTCGAGCCGGCGCCCGGTCATCGAGATCGACATGATCTACCCGTTCCGGAAACTGCCAGCTGTACTGCGCCCGTACCAGGGTCAGCCCGGCAACCACCAGCATCACGAGCGACACTGCCGTCCACATTCCGAGCGCCACGTCGTCACGGTTCAGATAGGCTGCGTGGGTTGTCACGACCAGCAGCGGCAGCATCGGCAGGACCAGGCAGCCGCGTAGGATACGGGCGAGCGTGGTGTTCGCGGCGGCTTTTCTCCGGGCGGTCCTGCTCTGGGCAGAGTTTTTCTGCGCGGCCCCGAAGACGAGCCAGGTGCAGACCACGAGGTGGGTGAAAGTCACCACGACGGCGCTTACCAGGTCGACCAGCACCTCATGCATACTGATCCGGCCGACGGCCGGTGTGCTGACATCCGACCTGGTCAGGCCAACGAATACAAGCCAACCCACTGCTTCGGTCGAGAGCCGCGCGACAGCGGACCACACTCGGCTGCCGTCCTGTCGACGCCAGGTGAAGTTGCGGTCCAAACCCCAGAGCAGAAATGTCGTGGACACTACCGAGTATTCATATGCAGTCCGGTTACCGATATCCAGAAGCTGCACGAGTACGACCATCGTCATGACCCGTACGAACACGCTGATCCCACCGCTGGCTACGAATCGCAGAGGTCTCGGCGTCCCGGGAAGGCGGGTCCGGAACGGCTGTGGCGGGGCAAGCGCCTGGTTGGGGTTCACTGATTCCTACCTGAAAGATCGGGGTAAGCGGCCGGCGGCGACTGGATACCGAAGGTGGCGACCAGCCTCGGTAGGTCTGCCGCGTAGTCGGCGACCGTTGTACGGGCAAAGTAGAGAACGCGCTCGATGTCATCGGCGCCGTACGCGGCAACCTGTGCCGCGTGCGCCACCTCGTACCGGCCGCCCGGTACCTGCTGCGCCTGCGCGAGCGGCACACCAGCCGCCTGCTGGGCGGCTACAAGCTGCTCCGGCGAGCCGGTGAGTCCGATGAACGAGGAGTCGAACTGGTTCAGCCATCTTCGGAGCACGGGTTCGGTGTCACGCTTTGGGTCGGTCGTCACAAAAACGACCTTCAACGCGGAACCGACATTCGCGCTCACGAGCTGTTTAGCAGCCGCTATGTCAGCCATTGTCGTCGGGCAGACGTTCGGGCAGTTGGTGTAGCCGAAGAAGAGAAGTGTGGCGTGCCCGGCGGTTTCCTTGGCAAAGTCGAAGCTCTGCCCGGAGGTATCGACAAGAGTGAACGACGGCCGATGATTCAGCACCTTCGGAACTGTGCCGTGCCACTCTCCGCCAACCGCCGTGGGGCGCACTGAACCGGGCTCGTGCGCGCCACCGGATACCACCGAGTGTGGTTTCTCGTTTGTGGACGAGCCACCACACCCGGCGAGACAGAACAACGCCACGGTCGCGATCCAGCGGAGGGCCGACCTCATTGCATCGACCCGTGCATTGAACCGCAGGACATGTTTTCGGCCTTTCTGGGTTTCCTTGGGGCCTCTGGGCGCGCG
>NZ_CADDZT010000099.1:6450-15308 GCF_902812655.1 Candidatus Frankia meridionalis
CGCGCGCCCTTCGGCCTGGTGACCAGCGGCTAGTCGGCGCAGACTGTCGCGCCGCGGGGAGCCGTCTTCCCCGGGCCGGCAAGATGCTTGTCGTCCATGCCGGTGACCTTCAGCGGTCCGAACCCGGCCGACCGCAAGAACTCGCAGTCGACGGCGTGGCCGCCGGGAGCGACCTTCGGAACGCAGACGTTCAAGTTTCCTGCCACATCCGCGTAGTTGTGATCACAGCCGTCCACCCACAGGGTCGCCGGGGACGGTCTGCCATTTCCATGCGGCTGGATCCGACCGCTGAGATCCCGGTTCCCCGACCCGAGCGAATGCTGGACCGCAACCGGGTGACTGCCGTTCTGATCGCTCGGATTCGAACCTGTGACATGCAGGCCGACCAGCAGCCCGACCGTGGCACATATCACCGTGGCCGTGCCGAGGATAATTCTTCCCCTGGTCATCCGACATGCACCCATTTCGCCACGGACGGTACCCCGTTCATATCCTGGACGAACATCATGTAATAGCCGGCCGGAACCATGTTCGGGTTGTTCGGCACCGCCACGCTGATATCGGTACCGGCTCCCGATATAGGCAGGTCGACACTGCGCTGATTCGGGTCGGACTGATGGGTGACCGAGGCCGGCCGGATCAGCGTGACGCGACCGATATTTCCGCTGACGGTCAGTTTCTGGGTCGACCCGTAGTCGAACTGATCACCAGCGTTGGAAATAGTGGGGCGATTCCTCGACATGTACCAGGGCGAATAGATCGAAATACCGAGATCGAATGCGCCGGTTGCCGGGTTATTCCCGATCGCGGCCACCCTGCCATCCGGGAGGAGAAATGCCTCTGAATGGTACATCCGGTCCTGCGAATCGGCCGGAACCGATCTGAACGAGTTGGCGACCGGGTCGTAGATGGATGCCTCATGCACAGCGAACTCGGGATAGTTGTGCTTCGCCCCGCCGGTCTCGAAAACCTTTCCGTCAGGAAGGATGACAGCATTCACGTACATCTTGGCAGCCGGCAGGTCCGGCCCGGCGGTCCACTGCGGATCTTCCTTGCTGAGATCGATGATATCCGTGTGATTGGTCGGGTCGAGATCACTGTAGGAATTACCACCACCGAAGTCAGCTACCTTCTGTGCCTGTGCCGGTGGTAGCAGCACGGTGGCACCCTGGTCCCGGAAGTTGATATCCCGCAGGCCCGGAACATCAGTGATCGTCCCGGTATCGATGTCGTAGATCTCCGAACCCGACGTGTTCGGTAGCGCGTTACCGAAAGTGTGCGTCCCGGCGTAGAAGAGCCGGCCGTCCGACATCAGCACCATATTCGGGTACAGGCCCCAGTAGAAATACGTCTGCGGTACCTCGTTGAAAGGCTTCCATTGGCCTTTCTTCGTGTCGAACATCTCGACGGAAACGTTCCCCGAACCGTTTTCGTTGAGCCCGCCGGTGCCGAAGACGTCACCGTTACCAAGGTTCACCAGGGAGGGGTACCAGTGCCCGCCACCCGGTGTGTCGTTCGTCTTGGTGTAAGTGTTCGTCATCGGGTCGAATATGTAGCTGCTTGCGAGGCCCTTGTAGTTGGTGGTGGGTGTCGGATAAGCGAGCGTGCCACCGGCCAGTAGGATCCGCCCGTCGGATAGCTGGGTGTGCCCCACGCAGAAGAGGTCCTCCTGGGTGGGAACGTCCGCGAACTCGCCGTTGGATGGATTCCAGACCTTCGAGACGAACTCGTTGTTCGCGGCGGCGGTCCCGTTGTTGCCGGAGCCTGCGACAAGCAGAACGTTTCCGGTGCGCAGCACGGTGGCGTGAATGGACCGCACCGGAGACTTGTACGGCAGAACCACCCATGAACCGTCGCAGTCACCTGTGCAACCGCCCGGTGGTGGCGGAGGCACGTCCCCCGGGGCTCCACCGCCGGTGTAACTGGCACGCACGAGAGCCCCACCACCACCCTGGTAGTACTCTACGGTCACAACATGTTTTCCAGCAGTGATCGGAACCGTGGCGGTGTAGGTCGTCGGACCCTGGTCCTTCCACTGGTCGATGATGAGCGCATCGTCGACGTACATGCGCACACCGTCGTCGGCCGTGGCGGTGAATGTGCTGTTACCTGCCCTGAACTGGTCGGTCCGGCTCCAGCGTGTCGAGAAGTTGTATGCACCTATATCGCCCACTCCCGGCCCTTTTTCGCCGAAATCGTAGCTGAGCGGGCTTTCGCAGCGCTCGGCCGCCGGTGCTCCGGACAGCGTCCTGTTGTTGAAGTAGGACGCGGCCCACTGGGTCGACAGGCAGGTCAATGACGATGGCGGAGCAGCAGCGAGGTAGGAGACCTGCGCGACGGCACCCCCACCATGTTCGTAGTACTCGACCTTGAGCGTATGATTACCTTCAGTAACCTTCGGGCTGGCTGTAAATGTGGTCGGACCCTGATCCCGCCACTGGTCGATGACGAGCGTGTCATCCACGTAGACCCGGATGCCGTCATCGGCTTCTGCAGTGATCGTTATGGCACCGGCCGACAACTTCTCGGTCCGAGTCCAGCGGACCGAGAAGTTGTCGGCACCGATACCGGGGACCCCGGGTGCTCCGGTTCCCCAGTCATGACTGATCGCGTCCTCGCACTGCACCCGAGCGGTACCCGCCAGCGCGGTCCCGGGAAAGTAGGACGCGGTCCACTGAGTGGCTGCGCAGGTCGGTGGTGGCGGCACTGGGGGTGCATAGCCGAACTGGACAAGGGCTCCCCCACCATTCTGGTAGTACTCCACCACGATCGTGTGCTCGCCGGCCGCGATCGTCGGGCTTGCGGTATAAGTGGTCGGCCCCTGGTCTTTCCATCCGTCGATGACCGTTCTGCCGTCCAGGAAAACCCGGATTCCGTCGTCCGCGGTTGCCGTGAAGCCGTATTCCCCGGGATCCAGATAAAGGGTCCGGGTCCACCGGACGGAATACCCTGAAGTTCCGATACCGCCGATCCCGGGGCCGGCCCCTCCCCAGTCGAAGCTGATATCACTGTCACAGCGTGAGTTGGCCGCTGGTGCCGTCAGCGCCATGTTCGCGAAGTAGTCGCCGGCCCACTGTCCGGCCGGACAGGTGACGGCCTTCGCCGTACCGGGGATGACGAGGACTACAGCGGCGAGCTGTACGGATGCGATTGCGAGCAGCCCGGTAAGAACACGGCGTCTTCTCGTCCACCGACGCCGTCTCGTGAACACCATAGCCGAAGGACCGGTCACGCCTCGACCTCCGGAACTGCGGTGGTCACCGGATTGCGGGGATACCGAAAAGAACTACGCGCCGGACGTTGGCGTTCGTTGTAGATGGTTCTGTCGACCAGTACGTAGCGGGCGGCCACAGCGATCGCCAGAGTTGCGAATGTGGCCATCGGGACGCTCGTATGCCAACGATCCACAAAAAGTCCGAGCAGTGGGAGTCGTATGACAAGGTCAAAGTTGTTCAGCAGCGCGAACGGCACGTATCGGCGGATCCTGGACTGACCGCCCCGTTCCCATACCAGTAGGTCGCAACCAATGAAATTCCATAGGATAGCAAACTGAGTGGCAATTATGGCGGCTATCAGATAATTCATTCCAGCATGGTGCAGAAGCGAGGTTCCGAAGATGTTGGGAAATATCCCGGTGGCACCCACCAGCGCAAATCGTGCCGCGCGGGGCAGCCGGAGTGAAAACAGCCGCCGCGCGAAGCGGACGCCCTCAGAGAGGGTAGCGTTCGATGATCCTGCATACCGTTCTCCGAATACATAACCGACCTCGACGACCCGAAGCCGACCGGTGCGCACCAGCAGCTCAAGAAGGATCTTGTAGCCATCCGGACGAAGGCGATCAAGATCTAGAGCTGCGATCCGGACGAGGAAGAACCCGCTCATCACGTCTGTCACCCCGCGCAACCGCAGCGGAAAGACCAGGCGGGACAGTAGGTTCGCTCCGGAAGACACCAACCGCCGGACCCCGGTGGCCAGGCCTGTAGCACTCCCGCCATCGACGTACCGGCTGCCGATGACGACGTCGACATCCCCTTCGCTCACCGCGGCAAGGAGTTTGGGAACCACCTCCGGCGGATGCTGTAGGTCACCGTCGAGAATGACGGCATAGTCGGCTCGACACAGCCGAATGCCTTCGGTGACAGCTCCTCCGAGCCCGCCCACGCGATACGGCGCCGGCCGATGATGGACCCGGACCCGCATTCGTACGGAGCTTCGGAGCCGCTTGATGGTCGCGGGCGTGTCGTCGTCCGAGTCATCGACGAAGATGACCTCACTTGGCAGATCCGCCAGGGCCGAATCAAGCCGGCGTAGGAGCGGTTCGACGTTCGCGGCCTCGTTGCGGGTCGGTACCACCACCGATACAACTACCTGCTCGCCCGGTTGGTAGCCGGAGACAACGGCGGTGCGCATGGTCGAAGCCACCGTCGAGGAAGCTCGCGGCTGCGGCACCAGGTCTGCGAGCCGCGCGTCGTAGACACGCTCGTCAGGCACACTCATCCGCAGATCTCCCCCCGATTCTGGACGGCCGCCACAACCGCGGCCATCCGCTGCATACATTGAATTCTGTGACCTGAGTTTCCCGGTCCGGTGGATCGACTATTGTTACGATCCTCTTCCGGCAGTTTGACCCAGGACTGCCCACGGCGGGATCGCCCGCATCGCAAGCAGTCATTTCCAGGCCGTTCTCGTCGGCCTGCTTCATTACTGTAGGAGCCGAGGTGATCGGCATCCGGGGTGCGGCGGCCACAACATGTTCGTTGTGCTTGTCGGCGCCGGCCGCGACCAACTTGATTACCACCCCGGTTGCGGCGGACAGCAAAGTTCAATCCCCCAACGCTAGCTCGTGACAAGACCCTCGTGGAAACTGCGAGGGAACCAGGTTTTTCGGGGCCTCCGGTGCCGCGAGAAAATCTCGATTGCGTCACCTTCGGCCGGCCGGTACCGAAATCCGTGGCAGGCCGGAGAGATCCGCGGTCAGTGCATCACGGAAAGAGCCGGGCCGCTTCGGTACGACCTGCGCGAAAATCGCTCTGGCCCAAGGGACCAGAACAGAATTAGCCGGTTTTACGGGATTACGGCCCGTCAGCCCGGCCGGAGCAGAAAGAGCAGACCTAAACTGCGAATATGAACCCCCCCGGATCAAGTCCGGTAGCGCAAATCGTGTCGGTGTGGAGCGAACGTATCAGGAGTCGATCGAGGTCTGCGTCGGCCGACCTGTGACGCGCACGTATCGGGCAGGTGTCATCGCCTATGAGGCTGACGCTGAATTGACAGAAACTACCCTCAGTTATTGGTCGACGTGGGGAAACTACTTACTGTAATCAAAGTACTTTCCTCAATCGCACACTGTTTACCAGCTATGAACCGCGCCACAGACATCCCCTGTAGGCCTTCATTTGATCTTCCGTTGTGCTTAAGGTGGTGGGTGACGCATGCGCGACACCCCTACCCTCGACGCCACCAGCTCTTATTTCGCATCTGGGTCCGTCGCCACGCTCGCACATCGGTGCGCGATGTCACTCCAGAACGGATCTGGTTTGCTGTCGGGCAGCCGGACCGGGCAGGTATCAGCACTGTGCGCTGGTTCCGTCGCTTGGATTCAGCATTGCCGCGGCATCACACCGCCTGCGCATGACGGCCACGTCCGATCCTCGACCTCGGCTCCTGGCCGGGGAGATCAGCCGTCATGGCGACGCCAACAGGCGAGCGCGGGAAAGTACACCGCGCTCGCCATGAAGACCGTATACGTGATCATGCAGATCGAATATCCGCCCGGCAGGCCCTGGCCACCGTCATCGAACTACGGCAGCTTTCAGCATCCCGAAACAGGTATCGAAATAACCGTTCCACGAGCCGAAAAACCTACCCTCGGGGGCTCCAAAATGCTGGGCTCACTTGGAAGGGGCAACGCCGTATTTATCGATCCCGGATCGTACCAGAGCAAGCGCAGCCGAGTTGGCGGCAAAATTCGCCTGGTCCATGAAGCTGAGCGCGAACAGACCCATGGACGTCACCTGTCGAATGTATGTGTCGGTGAACAAGGACTTCAGGTCGGCGGTCCAGGTGTTTTGGGAACCGTTGTCAGGCTTGAAGTGCGAGACCATGACGGGGCCGTACTGTCCGAGTATGCCGGTCATATCCAGAATATCCTGGGTATTCGAGTCCGACTGCATCGCCTGGAAGCTCTGAAAGTCGGACTGACGCATCACGTCCGCGAAATAGGGGAACATCGACCGGCCACCACCCTTGCCCGGGTCGTCGTAGCGTGCCTGCCAGCCTCCCCACCCCAGGGAGACCTTGGCGTTCGGGGCAACCGAGTGGAAAATCGCCATAGCCGCGAGGTACTTGTCCTTGAGCGCAAGGTAGTAGTTCGTGACCTCCGGGCTGGACGCCCAGGCATTGGTCTCGCAGGCGTAGGTCTGAAATTCCGTAAACAGCGTTACATAGAGTGGTGGCCCGCCGGCTGCGCCCTTGAAGATGTCAGCAAGCTTACGGGCATCGTCGAGAAAAGCCGCGGACAGCGGATAATCACGGCCGCAGGCCGGGCCATGTGAAGTCTGCGTGGTGCCGACCTGGCCGGTTCCATCAAGCCACACCACGAGATGAATTGAACGACCGGAAGCGTAGGTCTGTGGAATTCGGTTACTCGCCCAGTCCCGCATGAATCCAAGGTCGGACGGAGAGTTGTACCAGGTGGTAAACATTCCGAGCCCATCGGCGACGGGCGATGCCGCGTCACTGTCCAGGGCCGGGCCAAGTCCGAAGAGAAGCTTTCCGGAGCTGTTCGTACTGTGCGGAAGGGCTAGCGGGACGAGAGTCGACGATACGGGGCTTGGCCGGGCCGTCGGGGACATCGCCGGTTGCGAGGACGAGCTGGAGGACGATGGCGTTGCGGAAAGCCTGACGCCGGTGGTGGGCTCGGCCCCGGGTCGACCGATTTCGCCCGCTGCCGAAGCCAGGACAGTCGGTGGAGTGGGTGACGCCGTGAGGGCCGAGACGCCCTCCCCCGACACGGACGATTTCCGCGCAAGAGGTTGACAACCAGCCAGACTGACGGCGGTCGCGGCCACGAGAGAAAGAAGGGCGACTGTCGCGGGGCCGGTACGAGAAAGCTTTGCTGCGGTCACAGGCAGGTCCCGTCTGATCGAGATCAGTGGCCACAGCTTACGGGCCGGCCACTGGGAGGCAGCAGCTGGATGCCATGTCGACCCAATCGATGCCGGACAGTAGTCGGCCCTGTGGCGGCAGCGGCTACCTCATCCCGTGCGTTGCAGGATCTTGCCGTAACCATCCGCATAGCTGACATCAAGCTTGTGCGACACCCGAAGAAGTACTGGACCACGCACGTAGGTGTACTCGATCTTCGCCGGGTCGGAGCCCTGTGACGTGAGGAAACGCTGCCGCTGCTGTGCATCGGCCGGAGTTCGGAAGACTTCCACGCTTCCACCCAGCCAAACGCTTCCAGCGCTCGTGTCGGGCAACCCGTCACGGGACACGCGACCATCGACGAACGCGGCCTTCGAGATGTAGCCGCCCGGCCGACCGAGCAGATGCTCACTGTCCGTCGTAGTGGTGTAGACGATTGTGGGCGTCACGGGAAGGCCGGAATCCCTGAGCTGGGTGACCAGCTCCGACGCGCTGAGCGCACCAGGCGTGCCGGCCGGAGCAGGAGCGACCTGGGAGCCTGTGGGTGGGTTGATGCCGGACTGTCCGACCCCAGGTACCGACCCGGCCGCCGGGGACACAGCGGTGCCGGCACTCGGCGTACCGCTGGACGAACAAGCCGCTACCAGCAGCGTGCACAGAAGGACCAGTTGCGCCGTCCTTGACACTGAGTTCTTCATATCCGTGTCTCTCATCGTCGTTTCCCTGGAATGGTGGAGCTCGGTGCAAGGCGACGCCCGCTCCGCCCCGACCGCCACATCCCGGTCAGGTTGTCGTGCTGGTCCGACCGGCTGGCCGGATCAGCACGACAACTGTTGACATAGATGTCAGGCGTCCCCGGGCCCGCAGGCCACGCCGTCCTTGTTCGTGTCAATCTTCAGCTGATCCCGCTTACTCACCGGAATCGAACTCAGACCATGCTGCCGCAGCCACTGGCAGCGGTTACGGGTACCCGGCGGGAAGTTCACCGGCACGCACTGGGTCGGCAGACCATAGTGGTGGTCACAACCGTCGACGTACTCGCTGGAAAGTTTTACCGCGGGTGCGGGGAACACCCGCGAATTGACTGCGGTCGGCGGCAGGCTCGGACCCGCCACCTGCGGACTCGCGGTCATTATCCCAGGGCTGGTAGGGATAGGACCAAAGGGGCTGGTAGTGACCCGCGGGCTGGCGGTAGTCGCCTGCGGAACGGGAGTGGCTGTCCCCCGCGTGGGTGCCGCCGCGCTGGAAACCGCCGCGTCGGCGGTCCCCGCAGCCGTCACCGCAAAAGCGAGGAACGCGGCAACCAGACTCCGTCTGAGGACACGGTCATGTCGGCCCGGTTCATCGACCATGAGGGCTCTACTCCTTCCGATATTCCGCCTCATCCCACATGCACCCAACGAGCGACCGACGGCACATTATTGATGTCGGTGACGAACAGCATGTAGTCGCCTAGCGGAGCAATGTTCGGGTTGGCTGTGAGCGACACGGTCAGTTGCCCGTTGTTGTTGACTGTGATGGGCAGGTCGACCGAACGCTGGTTCGGGTCGGAGGAGTGTGTCACCGCGGCCGGCCTGATCAGCTGCGCGGACTTGATGGCCACGTTGGAGGTCGTGCCCACCGTCTGCGTCGAACCATAGGCCCACTGGGCAGCGGCCGCCGTGACCGTCGGCCGGACCCCGTTCAGCAGATAAGGAGGTGTGTAGATCGAG
>NZ_CADDZT010000099.1:15840-16933 GCF_902812655.1 Candidatus Frankia meridionalis
ACCCGGGTTGTTCCCGATTGCGAGAACATGGCCATCCGGTAGCAGCAGCGCCGACGAATGGTACGTCCGCGGAACCGGGTCCGTTGCCATCACCGTGAACGTGTTCGCAACCGGGTCGTACATCGATGCCTCATACACCGGATCGGCCCGGTTGTGCAGGCCGCCCCCGGTCTCGAACACCTTCCCATCCGGAAGGATGACCGCGGACACGTACATCTTGTTTGCCAGCAGGTTCGGGCCGGGGACGTAGGCCGGATTCGCTCCGGACAGGTCGATGAGGTCCGTCGTGTTGTTCGCATCGACGTTGGTCTCGATGTTCCCCCCGCCGAAGGTGGCAACACGCTGGGCCTGCGCCGGTGGCAGCAGGACCGACATCGATTGGTCCCTCTCCTCCTTCAGGCGAAGTCCCGGTACATCGGCCACCTGACCGGTGTCCACGTTGTAGAGGTTGGCTCCGGGCCCATCGCTGACGTTGTTACCGAACACGTGCGAGCCGGTGTAGAAGAGCCGCCCGTCCTGCAGGAGAATCATCGACGGGTAGAGACCCCAGAAACGATAGGTCTGGGTCGGCCGTGGATTGTTCCACTGCCCGCTGGCACTGTAGAAACGCTCGACCTCGACGGAGCCGTTGCCATTCTCGTCCAGGCCACCAAGCGAAATCACGTCGCCGTTACCGAGCTCGGTGGCAGACGGGTACCAGTGCCCGGTGTTGAGATCATTCACCCGCACGTACTGATTCGTTGTCGGATCGAAGACATACGATGACTTGATGCCCTCGTAGCCATGGTCCGCGGTCGGGTAGGCCTTGTTCCCGCCCATCACCAACAATTGACCATTGGCAAGCTGAACATGTCCGGTGCAGAAGAAGTCATCGGGTGTCGGAACAGCGGCGAAGGCGCCGGTGGTCGGGTTCCATACCGATGTCTTGAAGGTGCCCGCCGCGAACTGATCGGGGTCGTTACCCGAACCTGCGATGAGCAGCACATTCCCGTTCTTGAGAAGTGCGGCATGAATAGCCCGCACGGGTGACTGGGAGCTGAGCACCTGCCAGGATCCCTTGGTGCACGCATCGCCCGCCGCGCAGTTCGAATGC
>NZ_CADDZT010000100.1:0-12548 GCF_902812655.1 Candidatus Frankia meridionalis
CACCCCACCAGCGCCCAACGTCTCCAACGACGGGTTCTGTAACATATTCGTCGCATCGGCCAGCGATATCTGCGGCGAGGTCACCGCAGGCGCGAGGAGGGCGACGAACGTGATCGCGGCGGAAAGAATCCCGAGTGATCTGATGGTCTGTCCGCCCCACCATCGACGCCGCTTGTCACCCCGCCTGGTATTTTTAGCGCTCGTCATCAACGACCACCTTCTCCAGGATTCTTTGTCCATTTCTCCGTGAGCCATGGACCTGCATCGTTCCAACAGCTGCCAAAGGTCGCGTCACCGTTCCGGTGTCCGAACCTCGCGGGCTCATGCCGTGTGCTCGACAAGCACATCGTCGAACGCTTCCGGCTCGGCGACCACCGGCGTATCAGACGGGTTCGGGGAGACATTCTTCTCCCGGCTTCGGTAGATCAGACGATCAATAAGCAGGAACCGGAGCGCGGATGCGACGACCAGGGTCAGGAGAGTTCCAGTCCCGACGCCCAGCCCCCACCTCTCCACAAAGAAGGCGAGCAGCGGCAACCGCAGGACCAGATCACTGCTGTTAAGCAACATGAACGGGATGATCCGGCGCTGCCGGGAACCCTTTTTGTCGTGCCAGACGAGCAACTCGCAACCAATGAAATTCCATACGTTCGCGATCTGCGTGGCCAGAATAGCAGCGACAACATAGTGCACCCCTGCCGCGGTGAGGACGGTGATGCCGATGATGTTCGGTACCAGGCCCGTGATACCGACCAGCACAAACCGTGCTGCTCGCGGGATCCTTAGCCAGAACAAATGCCTGATAAACCGCAGCCCCTCGGCCATGGAGGCATTGGACTCACCTGCGTGCCGTTCCCCGAAGGAGTACGGGACTTCCGTTACTCTGACCTTGTTCGTGCGCACGAGAAGTTCAAGCAGTATTTTGTAGCCACTTGGCTGCAAATTATCGAGGTGAAGCGCGCCGACCCGGACCAGAAAGAATCCGCTCATTACATCTGTTACGCCCCGCAACCTGCGTGGGAAAACCAGACGGGAAACAAGATTCGCACCGGATGATACGAACCTGCGCACACCGCTGGCCAGTCCGGCGGCATCCCCGTCTCCGCGGTACCGACTGGCAATCACCATGTCCGCCTGATTGGCCACCGCAGCGTCGTACAGCGTCTTGAGAGCTTCCGGCGGGTGCTGGAGATCGCCGTCCATCACGACTGCATAAGGAGAACGCGACAGGCGAAGCCCGTCGACGACCGCGCCACCAAGACCCCCCCAACGTGTGTCCGGTGGGCGGTGGTGCAGACGCACCGTGACGTTGAAACCCTTCCGAACGCTTTCGATCGTCTGTGGCGTGCGGTCGGTGGAGTCGTCGACGAAGAGAACTTCGGCATCCATACCCTTGAGCGCCGCATCAACCCGATTCAGCAGCGCGACGATATTAGCCGCTTCATTTCTCGTCGGGACGATCACGGTCAGCTGCGGCTGTACTTCGGGTCTCGCCGCCAGGCGTGGTTCAGGAATCCCGGCGACGGCCACCGGATTCACCGGCCCCGACCCCAACTCCCGCCGAGCGGCTGGAACGGACACGGCAGCGATCCCACCCAGCCCGTCCAGCTGTTTTTTCCCCCGACTCACTCTACCCCCAGGTCCGGTTATTTTTATGCAGTGTTGGAAAGCATTGCCTTGCATGCCGTCGTAGATCCGGTACCGATATCCGGTCGTGTCGGAGGTTCATTTAGTCACCTCTCGGATCTCAACGGCGGCTGGGCCGGTACCGAAACGCGCGACTACTTGCGAATGTTCGACCGCGGTAGCCATCGTCGTCAGCCCGAGTGTCGAGATGTCCTGCCGCATGAATGGCGTGAGAACGATATAGTCCAGGTCGCGCCACCCTCCCGGTAGCTCCTTCTTGGCGGCACTGTCAAGATCTACTTTGTAGTACCAGATGGTGCGCCAGGGTGAGGAGAAGCCGGCATGGTACACGTCCTGCCACACCGTGTTGTCCACGACGACACGGCTGTCCCTCGGGATTGCGGGGCTTCGCAGGTAGGCCACGGCCTCGGCATGCTCGTCGTTGTTGGACGAGATGAACGCACGAGAGACTCCTGGCTGCCACACGATGGCAAGCGCCAGGAAGCCGGCGGTCAGGGCCACCAGCAGACCTCCCTCACCGACCCACCTCGCCGGCTTACCGAGCCGTTGGGCAAGCGACCATGTCTGGTCGACCACTCCGCCCATGCACAGCGCGAGAAAAGGCAACGCCACAATGATGAACATCTGCGGCAGATAGCCCTTCCGCAACAGAGTGATCCCCAGCAGCAGCACCACCAGGCCGATTGGCCGCAGTCGGCGGACGAAGAGCGCGATGAGTCCGCAGACCGCACCCAAAATCAGCAACCACTTATCCAGGTAGAACCAGCCGAGGACTGTACTGTGCGCTGACGAGGACGGGTCGAACACCGAACCCGAACCCGCACGCTCGAAGAACTGGAACTCCATCGCCTTCTGCAGCGACACGTGGCCCGGGCCGGCGAACAGCTCGTTCTTGAGGAGCGCCATCAGGGGATATACCAGACATATCAGAAAAAATCCTGACCAGAATCCTACAGAAGCAAAGTCCCTGGTTTTTGCATAACTGGACTGCCAACCGGCGAGCGCCACGGCGGGCAGGAGTACCGCTGTGGTCTCCTTGGTCAACACGGTGCCGGCGAGAAGAAGCCCGGCCAACACATAGTGCCAGAGATGCTTGCGAGGAGTACTGGCGAAGTAGAAAGCTGCGAGAAGCCACGGGATCGCAAGGTTGTCCAGATAGACCTGGCGCAGAAAGGTCGTGGATATCGGCGAGCCTACAAACAGCAGAACGGTAAGAACAGCGAAGATCCGACGGAGACCCAGGCGACACGCCAACAGATAGAGCAGCACCACGGAAACGTCGGCGTAGAGAACCATGATTC
This sequence comes from Candidatus Frankia meridionalis, assembly GCF_902812655.1. Taxonomy (GTDB): domain Bacteria; phylum Actinomycetota; class Actinomycetes; order Frankiales; family Frankiaceae; genus Protofrankia; species Protofrankia meridionalis. The sequence continues at coordinate 2,949 of NZ_CADDZT010000100.1, forward strand.
CACGCCCGGCCGCAACGGTCAGCGGGCCGTCGTGGAAGATCGGAATCCAGGACAACGCGGCAAGCTGCATCCAACCGAACGGCGGATGGTCGTACCAGTAGGTGTAAGGTGACAGAGCGTTGTGTGCTCGTACCCACTCGGCTTGTGAGAGATAGGTTCCCTCATCGTCCTGGACGGTCGGATAACCATGAAGGTTGACAAGCAGAATGATAGTTGTGATCGTGACGAGCGCAGCAATGATCGCTATATTCGACCAGCTCTGCCGGTACCGGCGTACCGCTGCCTCAGGTGTTCGTATGGCGGTCAGGACCGGCTGCGGTAGCACCGCGGTCGTGGACACGTTCGGATCCCCCTGACTTTCTTCAGGCCGCGTCGTCGGCGATTGCGGGTGTGCTCAGATGAGCTCCGACGTGCGCGGTCTTCTCCCACTCGAAGTTTCCTGAGAAGAAACGGAAGGCCGCCCTGACGGCGGCCCAGGAGAGAATTAGCTGGTAAACGGGCATGAAGAACACGAGCCTGGCATAGTCACGTGCTCGTACGTGAAAGCTGTAGTCCTGCCCGAATGCCCGGAGAGCTGCGACGTCGAACCCGAGCATGGCGATGGTCGGGAGGGCCGGAAGGAAAGAAATCAGCGTGACAATCATGGAGAACTTGCCGATCACGGCCGTCAGCAACGCTATTGGTAGTACCAGCCCCGAGAAGGCCTGACTCATGGGCTGCAGAAGAGTGAATTGGGCCAGGCTTCGTGCACGACGGGTAGGGAGTTTTCGCCAGTCACCCTTGTAAAGCACCTGTATGAAACCTAGATTCCACCTGGTCCGTTGCTTCACCAGGGCATATATTGTGTCGGGCGTCTCCTCCCGGGTGACAAGACCCGGGTCGAAGGCAACGCTGACCTTACGGCCGAGAGCGGACAACCGAACGCCGAGATCACAGTCCTCGGCGAGGCAGTTACCATCCCATCCGTTCACTTCGTTGAGCACTGCCCGGCGGACGAAGACGGTGTTTCCACCGAGTGGTATGAACTGTTTCTGGGCATGCATGTGCAACCGGGACCGAAACCAGAAATAATATTCCAGACAGTTGCGGAGCGAAAACCAGCTTGACTGGAAGTTGATGAGTTGGACCGCGCCCTGGACGACGTCGGCGTTATTTGCCTGAAAGACTTCGTCCACGTGAACGAGCAGTTCGCGGGCTGCCAGGGACTCTGCGTCAAAGACGCCGACGATGTCACCGGTGCAATCGGCAAGGGCGGTGTTCAGCTGACGCGGTTTGTTTTTGACCTCGGAATGGTCGACCGAGATCTTCAGGCCCGGATAACTGGCGGCGATCTTCTCCGCTACTTCCACGGTCGACGGATCATCGTGGCCGACGGCCAGAACTATTTCCACCCGTGGGTGTGTCTGGTCGACGAGACGAGCAACCGTCGCTCTCAGCACGGGCTCGACCTCGTGGCGGGCAGGAACAATGATTGAAAAGCTGTGGCAGGGCTCACGCACGGCCGGCAGGTAGAAGGTCCCCTGGTAAGTTTCAGGTGTCCGCCATGCGTAAAGCATCCACCACAGGTTGGCGCCGGAGGTCGCAAACAGCGTGAGAGCAATGACAACGATTGCTGCCGAGACGATGGCAGACAGCAAGGGCCGTTCCTTTCACATTACGGGCATCAAGTACAACCCAAGATCGGGTGGTGAGCTACCGGACTCCGCAGGGAATGTTGAACTGCTAGGTCGCACCAGGCTGAAGGTCCTGGGCCGGGTCTGGGCTCAGGCTGGCCAGTGGCAACTGCCCACACGGGTGCGCATACAGGCCACTTGTTCGTTCCTCGTTCTTGGGAATTTCTTCGGAACGGATAACATCGGTCGGCAAACATGATGTGTACGCGGGAGAAGGCCGACTACATTCGATTTTCAAGCAACAGCGGAATATCATGTGAATAGTTGGCGACGGTTGCGCTCGCGAGATATCCCAGCCGTGCGGTTCCATCCGGACTGAACGCGGTCACGCGGGACACGTGGTCCACCGTCCAGGTCCCGTCGGGTGCCTGTTCGGGGTGTATGGTTGGGAGCCCGAGAGCCGTTGCGTAGCCTGCGATGTCCGCCCAGCTTCCGGTAAGACCGATAAAGGAAACGTCGAACTGGTCGAGCCATCGGCGGATCGTCTGAGGCGAGTCGCGGTCGGGATCCGTGGTCACAAAGACCAGGGCAGTTCTGGCTCGAACGGCCGGTGTCTGCTGGCTGAGTGCCGCAGCGATGTCGGCCACCGTTGTCGGACAGACATCCGGACAGTGGGTGTAGCCAAAGAACACGAACGTCAGCTTGCCCGCGGTGCCCGACCGTACATCGAATGAAGATCCATTCGTATCGGTGAGACGGGTGGTTGGTTGGGCGACCGTCGGACTCAGCGGACGGCCCGCGAGAGAGGCCGGTGTACTCGTCTTCGGATCGGGCAGGACTGTTGATCCGGACGATGACCCACATGCCGAACTGAGTAGAACCATGGTAACGGTGACGGTAGTCAGGGTCACGTGACGGATGAACGGGGGGCTTCGCCGCCACAGACCGACCCGGTCGCGCTGGAGCCAACCGCCTTGTAGCCAACCCAGAAAAATCGTCGCTACAAGATCATCAATTCCGGCTTCGGGCGATGGTCGACGTCCGGCAGGCATCGATTTTGCGGGGTGGGCAAGGCAACCCGATAACCTTGAGAGACCGGTCATCTCCCCACGCGCTCCACGCTCCATCGGCCAGCAGATCGACTGCCGGTAACGTACAGCCGATTGACACGATACGGTTCGCCGAGGCTTTCCAGTTGACTTGCCGGCGACTGGGTCCAACCGGTCGCCGAAGTATCCCTACGCCAGGTACGGATTGAATAGTGCATGATGCGACATCCCCCCAAGAATGCTCTGGGGCCGATGCTAGCAGGAGCCGGGGACTCGCAGGTAGTGAGGCCTTGAAACTCGCCCGGAGTCCTACCGTTGTGATTCTCGTGGGGTGAAACGGTAAGTTGGTAGATAATATTGCGCTGATAGTTTGGATTCGTGCGCCGTCCTGCTCGACCACAAGATGCCGTCACAGACAGTTGACGATGAATTACTAAACGTGTAGCCAAGGGCTTGTTTACATGAGGACTACGGGCCCGCGATGGAGATACGTGAGAAGTAGGTCACAACTCCTGGTCGCCGCGAGGACGCATACTCGGCCATCATCGCCGATCGGAAAGACGACCATCGCCACAGGATGTCGGACTCCCCGGCCTCAGCTTTTCCCGTCAACTTTTTGATCTTCAAGTTGGATGTCACAGCCGACGAAAAAGGCCTCCGGTCCGGATGGCCGAAGGTTTCCGGAGTCTCTACGTTGCTCGGAGTGTCTCCGAGGAAGTCGTTCGAGGTCATGTCCACGCACGTTCCGCAGCTGGCCCCGGGACCTGCCAACGCCAGGGCCTGCCCGGGACATCGATCCGCGCAATCTGAAGATCCACCAGAGGGGCATCAGTGCGCACTGCGCAGGGCTGAATCAAGGTCGTCCTGGAGGGACGCCCCGATCAATCCTGCCGGGTCGACGATCTGCGCAGCCCGCCACAGACCACGACCGGCCATCCAGGCAGCGAACTCCGGAGCGGGGTACAGTCCAAAAAGGTCCCGCATTCCGGCGGCATTATGAAAGCCGGTCGACTGATTGTTCACCTTCACACCCACGGTGGCCGGCACGTCCACCACATAGTTGCAACCGGCTGCCGCCAGTAGCATCAGTAGATCGTCACCCGTGTTCCGGTCGGCGCCGACTTGGCTGGTGTAGTTGATGTCACAGCCCATCGGCAAACCGAGTAGCTTGCCGACGAAATGGTCCTCCAGCCCGGCTCGGATGAACTGTCGGGAGTCGGCCAGATGTTCCGGCCCGGCGAATCCGAGCGCGGAGTCGACGAGAAAGGGGTCGAACACGCGGGCGACACCGTAGGCACGTGCCTGGAGGGTGAGTTGGTCCACGCCGTGGTGGGCCTGCGCCGACAGTGCGCTGCCCTGCCCGGCCTCGAAGTACATCACCTGATCGCCGATGAAGTCACCGACACGCTCCCGGTGGTGGTCGAGAACAGCCTGTCGTCCCTCGGCGAGCAGGTTCAACGTCACCCCGAGCGCACGGTTCGCCCCTTCCGTCCCAGCGATGGACCCGAACAGCAGATCGACCGGTGCACCTGCCTCCATCGCTGCAAGCTGCGTGGTCACATGCCCCAGGACGCAGGTCTGGGCCGGCACGCCGAGCTGTCCGACGAGCATGCCGAGCCCACGCAGGATCCGGTCGACCTGCGTGACGGACTCTCGGGCCGGGTTCACACCGATGACCGCGTCGCCGCATCCCAACGACAGCCCGTCCAGGACCGACAGAAGGATTCTCTCCAGATCGTCGTAGGGATGGTTCGGCTGGAGGCGGACGCCGAATACCCCTGTCTCGCCCATCGTGTTCCGGCAGCGGGTGACCGTCCGCAGTGGCTTCGCGGAAACGACCAGCTCCCTGTCGCTCATGATTTTCGCGACCGCCGCCGCGGTCTCCGGCGTTATTCCTGCGGCCAGGCCCGAATTCCAGAAAACGGTGAAATCAGGCTTCATCACCATCTCACGGAACTCTCCGACACTCAGGGATGAAATCGTAGCGAACTGATTGTCGTCGTGCGTGCTGGCAATCAGTTCGGTGACGCCGTCCTCGATCAGAGGACTCGAGACGATGTCTGAAAGCCGGACGTCGGCAAGCGCAAGCCTGGCCGCGACCCGCTCGGCCGACGAGTAGGCGGCGAGACCCGCGAGCCGGTCGCCGGCCTTCTCCTCGCCAGCCTTGGCGAACAGTTCCGCCAGATCGGCGAACACATATCGCTCACCGTGCACGACCGAGTGGAAACTCAACCGTTCACCTCTCTGTACGGCCCGGGTGGCCCAGGTTGTAGTACCGGCCCGGATTGCGGACAACGCCGCCGCGCGGGACCGTTCTGACGTGGCGAGCATCGCATGGTCACGGAAAGTAGATGAAATCGAGGCCGGGCGCCTCGCGACGGCAGCAGGAACAGGAACAGCCACGTTCCTCGGCCTGGGTCGGTACGGACAGCGGCGTCGACCGGCGTGTCGGCATCCGCGGATCGACTCGAAGATTGCTACGAGGCCCGAAGTCCCTTGACGGAGCACATCAACTTAGGTTTACCTAAGTTGATGTGCAGCCCCACTGATGGACCGACCCTCCCGACCAGGCCTGCGGTTGGCTGCACTGCGCCAGCCTGGTCCGCGACGCAGAGGCCGGCCCGGCCTCCGACAGCAGGCTGGATCGGATGCTGCGTGAACTACGCAGGAAGTACGGCTACAGCCCAGAGGTGGCGGTCGGTATCTTCCTGGGCTCATATGCCAGCAGCGTGGCCGGACCTGCGATCGCCGCCTACATGCTGCACCGGCAGGTGCCGGACGTCCGCGCGGCCGGCATGTCCCTGCACGCCGTGCCCGGTGGCTGCTTCGATCTCACAACCTTTCATTCCGGACGGGTGACGATGCTGGCCGGTGATCCGAAAGTCGGCGCTGCCACCCGGCCGGGTCGGAACGATTACGCGTGCCGCGTAACCGTTTTCGCTGACGGTACGGTCACCGACGGCGACGATGTCACCGTTGACACGGGCACCGACCCATTGATCAGAATCGACTCGGTCAAGGGGGCTGTCGACGTGGTGGCAGACGTCGGCGTGCTGCGCCGACGTCTGGTGAGCGGTCTGGTCGACCACATGGAACCGCTGGTCGTCGCCTTGCGTGCGCGAGCGCGTCTGGGCCCGCCCGCGCTGTGGGGTGCGGTCGCCACCCAGTGTGGCCGGGCTTTCCTGCTAACCGAACGGATGACCGGCGATCCGGACATCGGACGAATCGAGGCGGATGCCTTTTTCGCCCTGGCCCGTCCACCGATGCGCGCCCGACCCACATGGTTCCAGTTCACCCATCGCGGTCGGCGACAGACCGCGATGCGTCGGGGTTCCTGCTGTCTCATCCATCGAATGAGCGCCCAGTACTGCACAACCTGCCCATTTATCCCTGATTCGGAGCGCGAACGACGGCTGCATGAGTGGGTGGACACACAAGGCGACGGCGGACTGGCGGTCGGATAACTACACCAACCCAACCATTGCCCTGATCCCACCTGTCCGTCGGGTCACTCCGGGACCACTTGGCTCTCCACATGAGTCCATATACCGTTCGTCGCATTCATGTGAACGCTGAGTGAGATTTTTCATTCCAGACGCGACGGCAGGACACCGGAACACGATACTCATTGCCTTCAGTGACCATCCATGGGCGGTCCGGACACGGTCGCCACCGGTCGCCACCGGCGATCCGGGTTGCATCGGTCACCCGGCGGGTAGGCACCCCACGCGGTAACCGCGAGATTTCGTTCTGCTCTCGGCGGAACAGTGGGACGGAATCGGTCCTGGTCGGCCACCGTTGGCTCAGGCGTCTTCGCTGGTGGGCCGGCTACCTCAGTCGGTCCGCCGTCCACGACGAAGAGGGCGGGGCCGGCGGGTAGGTTTCCGTTCGATGCGTGGGGACATGCCTCGGCGGAGCTAGCATGCGGATACCGGCTGCCGTGTGGTCGGTCGCACCGCTCGAAGGAGCGCACATGTTCGAGAGATTCACCGACCGGGCACGTCGGGTCGTCGTCCTGGCTCAGGAAGAAGCCAGGATGCTCAACCACAACTACATCGGCACCGAGCACATCCTGCTCGGACTGATCCACGAGGGTGAGGGCGTCGCAGCGAAGGCACTTGAGTCGCTCGGCATCTCCCTCGAGGGTGTTCGGTCACAGGTCGAGGAAATCATCGGGCAGGGCCAGCAGGCACCGAGCGGGCACATCCCGTTCACTCCGCGTGCCAAAAAGGTGCTGGAGCTGTCCCTGCGGGAGGCCCTGCAGCTCGGCCACAACTACATCGGTACCGAGCACATCCTGCTCGGGCTGATCCGTGAGGGCGAGGGCGTCGCCGCTCAGGTGCTCGTCAAGCTCGGGGCCGACCTGAACCGGGTCCGTCAGCAGGTCATCCAGCTGCTGAGCGGCTACCAGGGCAAGGGCGACCCCGCGACCGCCGGAGCCCCGTCCGAGGGCACACCGTCGACGTCGCTCGTGCTCGACCAGTTCGGGCGCAACCTCACGGCTGCGGCACGCGAGTCCAAGCTCGACCCGGTGATCGGGCGCGAGAAGGAGATCGAGCGTGTCATGCAGGTGCTGTCGCGCCGCACCAAGAACAACCCGGTGCTGATCGGTGAACCCGGTGTCGGCAAGACCGCGGTCGTCGAGGGGCTGGCACAGGCGATCGTCAAGGGCGAGGTGCCCGAGACGCTCAAGGACAAGCAGCTGTACACCCTCGACCTCGGAGCCCTGGTTGCAGGCTCCCGGTACCGCGGTGACTTCGAGGAACGCCTGAAGAAGGTCCTCAAGGAGATCCGCACCCGTGGCGACATCATCCTGTTCATCGACGAGCTCCACACGCTCGTCGGCGCGGGTGCCGCCGAGGGTGCGATCGACGCCGCGTCCATCCTCAAGCCGATGCTGGCCCGAGGTGAACTGCAGACAATCGGTGCCACCACTCTGGACGAGTACCGCAAGCACCTGGAGAAGGACGCCGCGCTCGAACGGCGCTTCCAGCCCATCCAGGTCGCGGAGCCGTCGGTGGCGCACACCATCGAGATCCTCAAGGGCCTGCGTGACCGGTACGAGGCGCACCACCGCGTGTCGATCACCGATGGCGCCCTGGTCGCGGCAGCCTCCCTGGCGGACCGCTACATCTCCGACCGGTTCCTGCCGGACAAGGCGATCGACCTCATCGACGAGGCCGGTTCGCGGATGCGCATCCGCCGGATGACCGCTCCGCCGGATCTGCGCGAGTTCGACGAGCGCATCGCAGGTGTCCGCCGGGACAAGGAGTCCGCGATCGACGCGCAGGACTTCGAGAAGGCAGCTTCCCTGCGGGACCGGGAGAAGACCCTGCTCGCCGAGAAGGGCAAGCGGGAGAAGGAGTGGAAGGCCGGGGACATGGACGTCGTCGCCGAGGTCGGTGACGAGGAGATCGCGGAGGTTCTCGCGATCTGGACGGGTATCCCGGTGTTCAAGCTCACCGAGGAGGAGACCGCCCGGCTGTTGCGGATGGAGAGCGAGCTCCACCACCGGGTCATCGGCCAGGAGCAGGCCATCAAGGCGGTCTCCCAGGCGATCCGGCGCACCCGCGCGGGTCTGAAGGACCCCAAGCGTCCCGGCGGTTCGTTCATCTTCGCCGGCCCGTCCGGTGTCGGTAAGACCGAGCTGTCCAAGACGCTGGCGGAGTTCCTGTTCGGCGACGAGGACGCGCTGATCCAGCTCGACATGTCCGAGTACATGGAGAAGCACACGGTCTCGCGCCTGGTGGGTTCCCCGCCCGGCTATGTCGGGTACGAGGAGGGTGGTCAGCTCACCGAACGGGTGCGGCGCAAGCCGTTCTCGGTCGTCCTGTTCGACGAGGTCGAGAAGGCCCATCCGGACGTGTTCAACACCCTCCTGCAGATCCTGGAGGACGGTCGCCTGACCGATTCCCAGGGCCGGCTGGTGGACTTCAAGAACACCGTCCTGATCATGACCTCGAACCTGGGCACGCGGGACATCTCCAAGGGCCCCGGCATCGGCTTCGCCACCGGGCAGGGCGCCATCGACTACGAGCGGATGAAGGCGAAGGTCCAGGACGAGCTCAAGCAGCACTTCCGCCCCGAGTTCCTGAACCGGATCGACGACATCATCGTCTTCCACCAGCTCTCCGAGAACGAGATCATCCAGATCGTCGACCTCATGCTGGCCCGGGTGGACATCCAGCTCAAGAACAAGGACATGGCGCTGGAGCTCACCCCGGCGGCCAAGGCGCTGCTGGCCAAGAAGGGCTACGACCCGGTGCTGGGCGCCCGGCCACTGCGGCGGACGATCCAGCGGGAGATCGAGGACATCCTGTCCGAGAAGATCCTGTACGGGACGCTCAAGCCTGGCGAGATCGTCGTCGGTGACGTCGAGGGCGAGGGCGAGGCCGCGAAGTTCACCTTCCGAGGTGAGCCGAAGCCGAACCAGGTGCCCGACGCACCCCCGATCGACCTCGCCAAGTCCAGCGAGTGAGATAAGAGCTCCCCACGAAAGGGGCGGTCCCGCTGCGGCGGGGCCGCCCCTTTCCCCTTTGGAGTCCTTGACGCTTCCGCTGTCCGACCGGGGTCCGAGCGCTGTCCGACCGGGGTCCGAGCGGGGTCCTGGCCTGGTCCGGGCTCATGTGGCGGTCATCTCATGGGCCCGCAGTGTCCGATACCTGTCGCCCCGCCCGGCAATGCCGGCCCGGACAGATAGCGTTGCCACGGGGCCTGTGCGGTGAGCCGTGAGGAGATCAGTTGGTCCTGCGTGCGGGTACGCCCGTCGAACACCTTCATCTGACCTTCGGACCGGACCCGGCCGGGTCCATGACCGTGTCCTGGACGACACCGCTGCCGGTACGGCGGCCGCGGGTACGTTTCGGGACCCCTCCGGACGGTCTGGATCGTGAGGTGCATGCCATCACCCGTGTCCACGCCGACGCCGGCACGGGCGA
>NZ_CADDZT010000100.1:12659-13209 GCF_902812655.1 Candidatus Frankia meridionalis
ACGGCGGAACGTTGCGGACGGCACCGAGCGGCCGGGCCCGGTTCACCTTCACCGGCTTCGGTGACCAGGGCACGTCAGCGTCCTACGACCCGTTCGGCACACCGGCATCCGGGCATGTGGTGGCCGGCATCGAACGTATCGGTCCACTGTTCAACCTGGTCGTGGGTGACCTGTCCTATGCGAACCAACGCCGCAACCCGCTGCGGGCCTGGTCCGACTGGTTCAACATGATCAGCGGATCGGCCCGGCAGCGCCCCTGGATGCCTGCTGCCGGCAACCACGAGATCGAACGAGGGAACGGCCCGCACGGCCTGGCCGCCTATCAGAGCCGATTCCTGCTCCCCGGAAACGGCGACGACTCCCCCGACTCGGGCACGAACGGCACCGGCCCGGACCTCACCGGCCTGTGGTATGCCTTCACCGTCGGCGGCGTGCGTTTCGTCGTCCTACAGAACGACGATGTCTGCTACCAGGACGCGGGCATGATGTATGTACGCGGTTACAGCGGTGGCAGGCAGCGGGCCTGGCTCGAACGGACGCTGCGTCACGC
>NZ_CADDZT010000100.1:13792-14476 GCF_902812655.1 Candidatus Frankia meridionalis
ACCTTGGCATCCGAGAGGAGTGGCTGCCGCTGTTCGACGCTTTCGGGGTCGATCTGGTCCTGTGCGGACACGAACATCACTACGAGCGGACTCACCCGCTGCGCGGCGTGGTCGACGGTTCGGAGGTGCTCACCCCACGGCCGGTTCCAACCGGTAACGGCGCTGTCAACCCGGGTGACATCGGTACGAGTGACATCGGTACGACTGTGATCGATACAGTACACGGAACGGTACACATGGTTGTGGGTACGGGTGGTTCGTCATCGCCATCGGCAGGCAAGCTGTTCGATCCGCCCGCCGGCCGGGTGATTGTCGGTGGGGAGCCACGGGACGGCGACCCCACGCGCTACCGGCCGATCCATGTCCGGGAGCCTGCGCCGTGGTCGGCGGTGCGGGCGCCGGACCACCCGTATGCGTTCGCCGCTTTCGAAGTCGATCCGGGCGAATCGGGCGGGACGACCCGGATCGCGGTGACCGTATACGACAGCTCGGGGCCCGAGCCCGTGCCGTTCGACACGTTTGCACTGGTCAGACCACGTGCGGATGCCACCGGGCAGACGCGGACCACACCTGGGCGCAAGGAGCCGTTGACGCCCTCGGGATACGGTCCATCCATCCTGCCCAATAGGGCCTAAAGTCCCATACCCCATGCACCAATGGTGCAAAGTTCGCTACCTTCTGCTT
>NZ_CADDZT010000100.1:14794-22629 GCF_902812655.1 Candidatus Frankia meridionalis
GCGCCGAACCGCCGAATCCGTATTCGATCTTCCCGATCCGCTTCGACCCGTTCCGATCCCCTGGTATGCAACATGAATACCAGGATGGAGACCGAGGAGGTATTCTCTTCGCATGCCACAGATCGCCGTACGGCTGGACGACGCCGAGATCGCCGCACTCGACACAATGGTGTCGTCCGGGCGATTCCGTTCGCGTGCCGAGGCGGTCCGGGTGGCCCTTCGGACGCAACGCCACCTGGAGGAGGACCGGGTGATCGCCGAGGCCTACGCGCGCGGGTACGGTCAGCAACCAGGAACTTCCGAAGAACGCACCCTCTCCTTTGCCGCCGCGAGCCTTGTGCCCGCCGTCCTCGGTGACGACGGTGGCTACGACCTGACCGACCTGACCGACCTGGGCCAGCCAGAGGCATCCTGACCCCCCGGCCCGAAGCGCGACACATCAAGGCAGGAGCAGGTGAAGCAGGCCAGGTGAAACCACCGCCGCGGCGCGGGGCGGTCTGGGTCGCCCGACTGCCGCCACCCGCCGGCGCGCGGCCGGTTGTCATCATCACCCGCGATACCGCGCTGCCGTATCTGACGAACGTCACCGTCGTACCTGTGACCCGCACGATCCGGGGCATCCCGAGCGAGGTCCCGATTGGCCCCGCCGAGGGCCTGAAAGTCGACAGCGTCGCCAGCTGCGACAACATCATGACGATCCCGTCCGAGCTGCTCGTCACCCAGATCGGGATACTCGGACCCGCGTTGCTGCGCCGGCTCTCAGCGGCGATCAGGCTCGCGGTCGACGTCTGAGTGGTGCCCGCGGCTCCCCATTTCCAACCGCCGGTTCTGGGCAGCAGATCTGTTGGTACGCCTTCGGCGCCAACCCCACGAGACCTACGAGCGTCTGAAAAGCAGAGGGGTTCCTGACTCTGGACGGAGGGCCAGGAGCCCCTCGCCGGCACCATGCCTGCGAGATCGTGACAAGGTGGTCACGCAAATATGGTTGATTCATCATGGCCCGAGCGAGTCGTTCGCCGGCATGATCGCACGGACGGACGCCTTCATCCGGCGCATCCGGGAATTGCCGTCCGGGTTTTCCCGATCTACACGCACGGGATGTTCATGGCCGCCGTCGACTGGAGGCTGGTCCGGCCACGGACTCACACCGTCACGGACATGCGCGCATTCCTGGACTTTCAGAAAGCACTCCGTATTGCCAACTGATCAATCATCCGCCTGACCCCGTCCCCAGGGATACCGATCACCACCCAAAACGCAACCGTGGAACATATTCCTGACCATCTCGTCACAAGATGACGCGAACGGCCCTTCGAGACGGCCCTTCGAGACCGTCCTTCGAGACGGCCCTTCGAGACCGTCCTTCGGGACCGTCCCGAAGGACGGTCAGCACGGCCGTCCGACCGGATTCCCGGCGGCGCAGGGAGCCCTGTGGCCCCGATGGCAGGACGCCCGATCACGATGAGGCAAAACGAGCCGCTCGGCCTGCCCAGAGGAGATCCAGCAGCTCATCGCCTGCGCCCATCCCACGGATCTCCGACTCCGGAGCCTGCGCGGCATGGGTGCCCAACAGGCTGGAGAACATCAACCATTGACCTGTTGAACCTCAACATCCGACCGACCGTTGGGTTTCTTGCGCACCTGGAGGATATACGGCCGGTCGGCTCTCAATCTTGTGGTGCTTGTTCGGTCGGCGGGCCTGTCGTAGGCTGCACCAGCGGCAGTCGTCCGATGGTTTTCTGTTCATCAGAAAATGTGTAAAACCACCGGCTGGCGATCGTCGCGTCACCTCTGCCGGGGCAGCTGGAATATCGCTCGACGTGTCGTCCCGACGGATGAAGACAGTTGCGCGCATACGCTGAGGAGGCCGGGCGTGAGAGAACCCAGCAGTCTGCTCGGACGGTCACGGACGAACCGGGAACTCGGGACGCGGCGTCCTCGCCGTGGCACGGCCACCGTCGCCGCCACCACCGGTTTCGTGCACAACGCGACCATTCTGACTGCCGACACCGCTCCATGGACCCTCCAGCGGCTGTGGGCGCCCGGTGGGCTTTCCGCCGCGCTGGAGCAGGTGACCAGCCGGGTGGAACAGCCCGCTGTCCTCACTCCCGGCGGTGCGGGTATGCAGGCCGCGATCGTTCACCAGTGGCTCGTCGCCGCCCCGGCCCGGCCCATCTCGGTACTGGGTGGACGGCAGGTCGGTAACCCTCTGGTGGCCGGATTCGAGGATCGCGTCGACTCGCTCCGGCGGATGGACGACGTCCTCGGCGGCGAGGACGTCCACGGGCTCGCCGTATCGGAACTTCGAGTGATCGTCCGGCTGCTGCGCACCGGCGCCTACAGCCAGGACCACCGCGCGCGGCTGTACGCCGTCGCCGCGGAACTTGCGCGGCTAGCGGGCTGGGCTGCGTTCGACAGCGGGCGCCACCAGATCGCCCAGCAGTTCTGGATGGTTGGGTTGCGCACCGCCCACGAGGCCCACCGGCCCGCCATCGGCGCCAACATCTTGCGCTGCATGGCTGAGCAGGCGGTGCGCTACGGCGACCCGTCCGACGCCGTCGTCATGCTGCGAGCGGCCCGGACGGGTGCCGGCGCAGCCCTCACCGCCACCGAGAAAGCCATGATCGCGGGTGCGCTCGCTCTCGCGTACGCGCAGGTGGGCGACGCCCGGTCGGTGACGGCCGAGATCGCCGAGGCGTTCATGCAGCTCGAACAGTCCGATCCCACGCGCGACCCCGAGTACATGTACTGGTGCTCCCGCCCGACCATCGAGTACTACGCGGGCAAGGCACTTCTGTGCACCGGCGACGTCACCGCGGCCGTCGGACACCTGAACCGGTCCGTCGATGACCTCGACGCCGCCGCATACCCACGGGACCTGGTCCACCACAGCGTCTGGCTGGGCGTGGCCAAGGTCGACGCGGGGGACGTCGATGAGGCCGTTGCCCTCGCCTATCAGGCGGTCGACCTCGCCGCCGCCGTCTCGTCCGAGAACGCCAGGGTTGACGTGCTCACCCTGTGTGGCGCAATCGAGATTGCCGGGCATCCCGGTGCCGCGGCCCTCGCCGACCACGCGCACAGCGTTCTGCGTCCCGCGAGCAGGACGCCGGTCCGGGTCTGATCGTCCGCGAACCGTCGAGAACCTCTGCCACGATCCGTCGAATCCCACGGATGGGCATGTGTCGATGACCGCACATGCCCATGGCGGCATGCACCTATCACAGGGCCGGGGACCCTGACCGGATGCTTCCCGGTCGAGATCCCCGGCTGTTCACGATGCCGGTCGGGACGGGCGATGCGGGAATGGCGCAGCAACCGGCACCCGCGTGACGCATCTGCGGCACTGCCCGTCAGGGCCGGTTGAGCCGTGTCGACCGTTTGTGTCGATGTCGCGACACATCCATCGGCTGATCTGCATTGATGCCATTGAGTGGGTACTGCGGACATCAGCGTCGACGTCCGCTAGCGTGATCGGAATACCCGCGCATGGGGGACGGAGGCCATGGACAGTTCGGTGGTACCCATCACACTGATAGTGGTGCTGCTGATCGGCGCGATCGTCTTCGTCGTCGTCTCCAGCCACACGTCCGGATCCCGCTCGGGGCCGGAGGGCCCTCCACGCTCGCAAACGCCTTCCGGGCGCACGCGTCCGGGGCAGCGCCGACGTCAACCCTCGGGCATCCTCGGAACGCGGCGGCGCACCTCCGTTTCCCGCGCGACCGTCGCCCGTGCGACCAGTCCCGCCGCTACGGTGGAGCCATCCATTCCTGGCGGCCAGGCCACGGCAGTCCCCACCGCGCCGATCCAGCACCCGGCCACGGCACCCGCCAGAGCGCTGTTGGACGGCGAGGAGCCAGACGTGAGGTCATCAGCGCGGTCGACGCAGGACTCCGATGCGCTGACGTACGTGCACCCGGCCCCCTCCGCCGAATTCGACCATCGAGGATCCAACATCACAGGACCGTCCGTCCAGATGCCACCACCCGCCGACGCAGGCCACCGCGCCACGACCCGCGACTCGGACTCGACCGGCTGGACCCCACCCCCGTTCGGGCCGCCGCCCGTCATCTCACCGTCGGACAGTCCGTGGACGCAGGCGGTCGATGAGGGAACAGTGACACACATGAGCAGCGGGTACCCGGGCGACGGCGGAAACCCGAACGGTCCTGGCAGTGTCGACCCCGGATGGGACAGCCCCACCACGCACATGCCACTCGACCAACCGACATCCCCGCCTCCGCATCCGTTCGCGCCCCTGGTCGCGGACGAACCGGACGTCTCGACGTCACCGGCACTGCGGCTGGCCGCGGCCGGCCGGACCCGCCGCGGCAAACGCGGCGGTCCCAACGAGGACGCCTTTGTCGTCGTCGACGGCCTGCTGGCGGTAGCCGACGGGGTCGGTGGCGAAGCTGCCGGACAGATCGCCTCCACCCTGGCGGTGACCACGGTCGCGAGCTTCCGTCCGCAGTACGCCGCCGACCCACGCGAGGGCCTGCGGGGGGCGCTCGACCGCGCCAACCGCACGGTGCGGGAGAAGCCGCTCGAAGAACCCTCCTGGCTTGGCATGGCCTGCACCCTCGACGTCGTCGTTCTCGGCCGGCAGCGCGACACCGGCGAGACCCTCTTCGTCGCGCACGTCGGTGACAGTTCCGTCTGGTTGCAGCCGGGACGCGGCCGGCCGCGCCAGCTCACCACACCGCATGCCATCAAGAACGGGCCGCTACTGAACGCGATCGGCCTCAACGACGAGGTGGAGCTGGACCTACTGGAGGAACCGGTTCAGGCCGGCGACCGGGTTGTTCTCGCCAGCGACGGCATCACAAAGGTCATGACACCCGAACAGCTGGACGGACTGCTGATGGAACTCGGTACCCTCAGCCCCGAGCGGGCCGCGGACGCGCTCGTCGACGCGGCCATGATTGCCGGCGCTCGTGACGACACGACCATCGTCGTCGGCGATCTGGTGACCGACAGCACCGGCAGGTAACCAGCAGGTAACCGGAATCCTGCGGCCGGGCATCCGGTGGTACGCCTGCCGGGTCACTACCGGATGCCCGGCTTGACCCCGTCCGGCAGGCAATCGATACTCTGATCGTCCAGTACAGCCGAGATAACTGAACAGCGCACCGTCGTCATCGGCAGGCAATCGATACTCTGATAGTCCAGTACAGCCGATGCGGTACCGGTGTCGTGTCAGGGAAATCTGCCTGGTGCGTCAGTCATCGCGGTGTGGGGGGTATCCAATTATCAACATCAGACCATTTTTCATCTATACAGACCCAACCAATGCGGGTTCGGCGGGCCATGACACCGATCCGGGACGACCCCGGTGACAACGGCAGCCAGCCAACCGGTGCCGCGCATCGCACGCATTGGTCTCTGGGGCGCTCCGCAAAGTGGGAAAACCACCTTCCTGGCCGCACTGCAGATTGCCATTGTCAGTCAGTCGAACGGCGGCGACTGGACCATCGCCGGAGCCACCAGCGCAGCCTCGGACTTCCTCAGTTTCAACACCAGCCTCATGAACCGGCACCACACCTTCCCGAGCGCGACCACGGGCGTTCAGGAACTGCGGTGGCGCTTCGTCAGCCCCGCCCCCCCCGGCAGGTTCTGGCGACGCTGGCTCAACCGCACGGACCTTCCCGGGCAGACCGTCTTCGAGGTAGAGCTGTTCGACGTGAGCGGCGGCATGTTCGCCAGCGTGCCGAACAGCTCTACCAGCCTGGCTCAGATGTCGGTCTTCGCCGAAGAGGACGGGTTGGACGCCTTCGACGACGAGCCCGACGAACAGAACTCCAATGATCAGCTCCTCGAACACCTCGCAAGGTGTGACGGGCTCGTGTATCTTTTCGATCCCGTCCGTGAACGTAGTTCACAGGACGCCTATGACTTCTTCCAACGGACGCTGGAACAACTGACCAGCCGGTCCTACGAGATGGGACGGCTACGGGATGGAAAACTCCCCCATCACCTGGCCGTCTGCGTCACGAAGTTCGATGACCCAACCGTCTTCCGAAAGGCGCACCACTGTGGGGTCGCCCTGACGGGGAACGATCGCGCCATGACACCGAAGGTCCCGGAGAACCTCGCCGGAGAGTTCTTCCGGAAGCTGTGCAGTGACCGGGACGCCGGTTCCGCCGCCCTGGTCCACGGCAGTATCGAAAGGTACTTCAGTTCCCGCCGGGTCGGCTATTTCGTGAGCTCTTCCATCGGCTTCTACGTCGGCGCGAGCGGGGTCTTCCAAAAGCGTGACTTCAGCAATGTCGAGACGACCCCCAGCGGTGAGGCCCGCATCCGCGGACAGGTACTGCCCATCAACGTGTTGGAGCCGTTCCTGTGGCTGGAGGAGCAAATCCGCCAGTCCGTCCCCCTACCGTGACAAACCCGGCTGCGGGTGGCCCGAGCCTCCCCGTGTCGGCCGGGTGGGCGCTGATGGGCAAGGAACCGGGCAGCAACAACGAGTACACGGTGCTGCGATCAGGTGGGGAGTTCTTCCCCCGGTCCGGCTTCGAGGAGATCCTCCGGCGGTTCACCCCGGGCACCCCACCGCCTCGTTCGATCGAGGAGCCGGTGCGCGATGCCCTGCCGTGGGTGACCGTGAGCTACGCGCCCCACAGTGCGGGACCGATGCTCGGGATCGCCGTACGCACCTGGTCCGGCCAGGTGGACGGTGCCCGGCGGCCGATCGCCGTCACCAGCTACCTGTGCCTGCCCTTCGCCGACCTGGCAACCGCTCCGGTTTCCTATGCCGCGCTGTACGCGGCCGTCCGCGAGGCCAAGGTTGCCGAGCGCTCTGACGGCGGCCCGCCCGCATCCATCACCCTCACCCGTTTTGATCCCGACGATGTCACAGCGTCCATCGGGCAGTTCGGCCTGAGGCTGGTCGCAACCACTGCCGCACTGCTGCTGTCGGGTCCGGTGGCCGTCATCGGTGCCCCGGCCGATACCCCCGGCGAACAGGCGGCGGAGCGGCTGCGGTTCCTCGATGCGGTGGCCGCGCTGCTCCCCTACGGTCAGCGGTCGAAGCTCGTGACCAGCACCTGGGCGGACGGCGGAAGCGCCCACAGGATCCGGCTGGCGTTCACCAACCGCCCCCGCCCGGGGCACAGCATCGTCCACTGGCAACGCCCGGACGACCTGCCTGCCCTCCACGGTGGAGGCGCCGACTACTTCCAACTGCTGATGGAGCTGGCCACCCGTGCCGGGAGCGTCCACGAGATCGTGGAACACCTTGCCGCCGCGGCGGTTCCGCACCGGGTGAACGATGCCGGCCATGCCGTCCGGTGCCTGGCCGGGTTGGATCCAATGCTCTACGCCGTCCAGGGCGTTCGGGACGGCACCGCGAGCATCGAGCAATATCGCTGGTTACTGGAGACCGATCGCATCGAGGAACTCGACCCGGACGACCAGTCAGACACCATGCTGGTTCTGCTCGCGGAAGCGGGACCGCAAGACCTGGGGCTTGTCACCCGGATGTGGCGGCGTCGGATCGCGGAGAACCGGGTGTCGGACGAGCAATGGCGGGGGCTGGTTCACGCCGTCGCCGCGACCGGCCAGGACCTGCTGTGGGTGCATCTGCCGGACCCGGCGGCGGTAGGGCGCCTCCTCGACCTCGCCGACGATCTCGGGTTCGCCGACCAGGTGCTACCGGCGCTGCTGGACGCCGACGAAGCCCAGCGGGAGGCCCCGCGTGGTGGGCATCCGGTCGATCCGCGGGCGTCCACGGACCAACGGTGCCGCGAGGCCGCGGCTCTCCTGCTGCGCCAACCGCAGCGAGGAAGGCTACTCGCCGGACGGTCGACCGCGATCACCGACCGGGAGACCCTGGCCGTGCT
>NZ_CADDZT010000100.1:22681-34474 GCF_902812655.1 Candidatus Frankia meridionalis
TACGAGATAATCCGGCAGGCCACCGAACCCTTCGCGAACGGTGCTAGCACGGCTCGGGACTGGTTGGAGTGGCTGGAAACCTCCCGCCCGTTACGGAACAGGTTACGTCCGTTCCGTAACGTGCTCAATGGCGAGCCGACCCGTGCGACCGTCACCACGGTCGGAAAGCTCGGGGAGCCGTACGTCCTCGCCCTGCTCCGGCTCGCCCGCCAGGCCGGTCCGAAACCCGCGGCAGCCCTGTTGCCGCCAGTCCTGGACTGGCTGCTCGACACGGCACCACAGATCATCCGAGGCCGCAGAACCACGGTGTGGATCGATGAACTGAGCAGCTCCGACCCGCAGCCCGACAAGGCCGCACGGCTACCGGTCGAGGCAGCCATCGATCTGCTGCTGCTGACGTTCGGCGCACAACCGCGGGCCCCGCTGGCCCATCGGGTGACCGGGACGTCCGGGAACGGCGACCGCTATGTCGAAATGTTCGACGCCCGGTTCAGGCAACTGTGCGCGAGCCCGCGGGCCGGCGGCCTGCCTGGCCTGGTCCTGACACAACTGGCGGCACATGTCGCCGCGCAGCCCTGGCCCACCGGGCCGACAGCCGCCGCCATGCTCCTGCGGCTTCTGTATGAAGCCGTCACTGTGCCTGAACTCACCGACGACAAGCCTGCCGAACAGGTCGCACGAACCGTTGCCGACTTCCTGACCAGCCGGCCGGACCTTGCCGACCTCACCGAAGCCACCGCCTGGCGAACCCGGATCGCCCGCAGGCACCCGCATCTGAACCAGCCGGACGATCCCGGGAAGAACGACCGTCGGTTCCCTCGCCTGGGCACGGTGACCGACCAGACGAGGTTCTTCGGCCGGCGCACCGGCCGAGAGTAGGCTGGATCAGCTATCGTTCCCGGGGAGATCGTTCCCGGGGAAACGGACGGACCGGCTTGCGCGCAGTGCATACTCACGTTCGGCCTGGGCTCTGCCCGCGGCCCGCATCACCGCGGCATGCGCGGGCGGCAACGCGCCGAGCCCACCGACGATGACCACATCGATACCGGCACCGCACACGTCCGGACCAGCACCACCGCTGCCACCACCACCGCTGCCACCACCGCTGCTGCTGCCGTCGAACAGGTCGGCACGGCGGGTCAACAGGCCCGTCACCGCCTCCTCGATCGTCGCCGCAACCGACTCGAAGCAGGCGGTCACCTCGGCAGTGCACCCTCGGCAGTGCACCCTCGGCGACGGAGATCCTGATGAAAACCGATCCGACGTCGAGGTCGGCATGTCCGAGCCCACGACTCACGTAATTTTCCAACCAGCAGCCGGGGAACAGTCTGCTCCGGCATCGCCCGTTCCAGCACGCTCCCGCTCGATAAATCGAAAGGCCGCGACAACTTCGGGACACCGCTCAGCACAGTGGTGGAGCAGGAAAGGAAGCCACTTGCGCTGATTGACCCGGTCCCGGACCTTGGCCACCTGCAGAAGCGCACGCCACGCATCCTCGCCATGACTGTCCAGACCGGAAAAAGTATCCATATTGGAATCACGGTCGTCGTGAACCGCGACGAACAGCTGGAGTTCACGCGGGATTTTACTTTCATGATTAAATCGATGCAGCCACATTCCCACCCGGTCGATCGCGCCGACCCGAGCCTCCTGCACCATCAGTTCGATCGCCGCAGCCGGCGACTCGCATATCGCCCGGTCAACAACCGGCCACGGGTTCTCCACGCGTAGCCTCCGCACCATTGCAACCGCTCCGGCTCGGATGCGGGCGTCCCGGTCAGAATTCTTCCTGGAACGCTCCAGCAGAGCGACAATAGTATTGTCGAGATAACCGAATTCCCATAGACGTTCGACATAGCTGGCAACCTGCTCAACGTGGCTCAGGTTTCCGTCCGCAAACAGGATCGAAAGCGCCGCGGCGTCATCGCCCACCTCACCCGAACGGCCGGCCGCGGCATCCGACATCCGCTCCACAGCCTTTCTCAGATCCTTGTTCGACTTATCCGATCCATTTCCCGACCGTTCCATGAACAACGCGATGATCGGGTTCACCCCGGTCATTATGGCGACCCGGTGGCCGGAAAAACCTAGATCCAGGTTGCTGCCGGATTCAGTTAACACATCCGCGTCAGCGAGTGAATCGACGATCGGGCGGGTGTTGGCAAATCTCCTGCGCAGGAGAAGAAGACGTTGATAATAGTCGAATGCATAACCGGACACGATTTCCGGAACAGCCGGAAAACGGTTCCAATGTACCAGGTGTCGGTCGCGCACGGACCCGCGCCCGCTAAAAGCAAGACGAAACCGATGGATATCTTTTTCCACCCAGGTACAGGCGGTAAAAGAGGTTCGGACTCCGGAGGGAAGAAGCGCGAGCACCGCATCCAGGAACGCCATTCGCAATGACCGTGGTGGTCGTTGGGCCCGGTGCCCGTCGATGACGATGGTCACCGGGCCGTCGATAAGCAGCGCCGCGGTCGCCGCGACCGCGCCGAATCCGAAAGCATCGATCGTCTCGGCGATGGCCACGTCGGGACCTGACACGGCGAGGCCCGGCGGCCTGCCGCCCTGGGACGGGCTTTCCTCTGTTTCCAGAGCCGCTCGGCAGAAGGCAGCCACACCGACGTCGACGCGGGCGGCAAAATCCTTATAGGCCGTGTGGCAGCAGACCGCACGTGAGCCTTGTCCATCCTGATGAGTAGTAGAACTCAATACCACCGCCACACGGCCGGCACCGTTCCCGAAAAAGGAGATCTCACCTTCCGAGGGACCACCGGCCCGCGCCATACCCGGGTCGTACCGGTGGGCCAGCCAGGCAATGCCGGCGTCCTCTCCGTGGTCGGCCGGATCCGCGAGCGTCCAACGCACCGGCAGTTCAACGGAGGTGCCGGCGCCGGCCGGCCCGACATCGATGTCCGCGGCAGCCGTGCTGGAGAGCCTCCGCACCACCGATCGCCTCGGTTTGAGCCCTGCTGGACGTTCACCCAGAAGTCTTTCCTGGCGACGGTCAAGGTCCAGGTTGTCCAGAAATGTAATCCACCCGTCCGCCCGGACCCTGTCAAACGGCGGGTCGGGGCTCCGCAGCCAGTTGCCAAGAACCGGAAGCATCTGGTCGAGCCGATGCAGATCGACAGCCCGTTCCACCAAGGTCTTCACGGCACGGTCGTCGGGTCCGGATAGACTGTTGATGTCTCTGACACCCACCAGGCCTTGGAAAACTTCCCGTTCCTCCACTATCCGGAAGGGATGTAGAACCGCTCTGGTAGCCGGATGGCTGGCTTCCACGAGCCAGTCCAGCAGACTTAACAAATCCTGCCGACGAAATTGACCGACGTCCCGATCTCGGTCGATCATTTTTTCGATCATGACAAGGGTGGCCTCGCGGTCGGCCGCCAGCAGGTTCCTTACCGGCACCCACCCGTCCGCGCGGGCCCAGTTCTCGAGTACGAGGTCGATTGCAAGATCATGTACATTCGGGGTGACTCTGCCGGCGCCCTCCCACGGAGTCAGAAAACCCGCAACAACGTCGGCGAAGAAACCGACGTTCCTCGCGACCCCGAGCAGACCGATGAGAAGCGGGTTGTTGACGTCCGCCTCGGCGAGCTGCCGGCACCGCTCGATGAGTGCCGGCAGCGCCGCCGGGACCCAGTGTTTCTCGATCAATCCGATATTGCCGAATGTAACATCGAGGAGAAAAACCGTAAGAAGATCTGCTGACAGATATTCGAACGGCCGCACCGTGCGCAGATGGTCGCCGATCTCATCGGCGCCGATACCGGAACGGGCACCACCGGCGACGCCGGGATCTTTTGGGTCTACGGCTCCCGAGTCCGCTGCCGGATCCCTCCTGTGGATGCGATCGAGCAACGCCTTTCGCTCCGCCCGGGCAAGGGACTCGACGATGTCGTCGGGTTGTTTGAAACTGTATGGATTGTGATCTACGGAAAGCCATTCCAGAATGGTCGGGGGTCCCCATGTGTCACACAGCCGGAACAGCAAGGTGGCGTACCGCGCCCCGGCACCGTCCGGGTCGACCGCGGTACCCGAGCCCGGCGGGTTGTCCGGGTCTAGCTCGCCGCCGTCACGCAGGTGCTGCGCGAACACAAGCCGGATCTGGTGGCTGGTCCGGTTGTCCGCCCATGTGCTTGCGGACAGCGTGGCACGGGTGCCCGCGGGGAGTAGCGCGGCCACCGCGTCAAGGAACGCGATCCGCTCCTCAAGCGGGTACCTCGGTGACAGATAGCGAGGAGTAAGTGCTATCGGCCCGTCCAGCAACGCCGCGGCAGCTGCCGCGGCGGCGAACAACCACTCCTCGGTCACGAGCCGTTCCCTCGCGGTCCGCGTGCCAGCGGCTCGTGGATGCACGGGAACGCGCAACAGCCCACCGTCCCGGTCGAGAACCTCCAGGTCCAGGCCCCGGACGGCCTCATACAGGGCCGAGTAGCTACCGAAATGCTCCTGGAAATCCTCCAGCGGCAGACAGAAGAAGCGCGTCGGGACGATCGGCCGACCGGTCGCGTCCACCGGGACCACCGGATCGCGCGGCCATTCCCGGATCGCGACCCCCACATAGCGTGTGTTGGAGGCCGCGGCAAAGGTGAAGGTGACCCATGGCAGCGCCTCCGGCCGGTCCCGGTTCTCCCCACCGGGTGAACCGGGCGAGAAATGGCTGACCATCCTGGCCAACGTCGCCGGACGGAGACGACCAGAGTTGCCCGACCGTAGCAGTCCGTACTCGTCCCGCTGCCCAGGAACCTTGCCGATCCACGCCCAGTCGAAATCAACTTCGCTCATACCAGCCTGCCCGTCCGGGCCTTGCGGATCTCGGCCGCCATCTTCACCAACGGTTCGAGGACGTTCATCGGCTGGAGTCGTGCCCGGATACGCAGCCGACCGCCCTCACTGATGACGTTGGCGTAGTCGGCGGGATCGAATCGGTCGTCCACCCCGAGATAGAAACCGATCGAGGAAGTCGCATAAAAGCGAACCCGGTCCGCCTGGAATGTCGACATGATGCCGTCCCGGACGTGCCGCGCGGTGCTGTCGGGCCGGTCATGGCAAAGCATGTTGAAGTACCGGAACGCGACATCCGAACTGATCTTCGGTTGGCCGGGCTTCGCTCCCAGCTTCTCAAGCTCATGGCGCTCCACTGCCCGTCCGAGCACCCGGGGGTCGTCGAACTTCGTGACGCAGACCGCGAGCTGGTGCGGTAACCGGTTTCCGATCAGCTTCCCCCTGTCGAATGCCCTGCTCACAACCTCATCAAGCATCCGGTTGAAATGACGGTAGGCGTCGCCCTCCGCCTCGTCCCGGATCGGATCGAACAGGTAGATGATCCCGTCGCAGGCGACCAGATGCTCGACAAGCTCCTCGGCGTGTACCACCCCACGGCTCGGCCCGGTGGACGGCCCGTCGAAATCGAGCTCGTCCTCCTCGTCATCGTCGTCGTAGCCCGCGAAGTTGTCGTCGAAGAGGCCACCGGGGACGTCAAGGAGGTCGAGTGCGACCTCGATCTGGTTTGTCCGGGCGGTCGTCCGGGATCCGCCACCTCCACGATCGCGGGTCGGCCACGACCCCACCCGCGGACTCTGCTCAAGCGGCTTCTCGCCAAGGAAGGACCAGCTCAACCGGGTATTGCCGAAGGTAGCCGGCGGGAACTCACGCTGGATGGCGAGCACGTTCGCGAGCTCGCCCAGCACCGACAGCGCGGCCGGGTCCTTGGCCACGACCTTCCATCGCCACTGACTCCGCGCCTGCTGGGCGGCAAATTTCAGTGCGCCCAGATACGTCGTCTTCCCGCTGCTCGCCGCCCCCCACAATCCGATCCGCACATCGTGGCGCGGCCGGTCCGGTACAGGCGCTCCGGGTGACATACTCATCACCCGGCACCACCGCAAGCTCCAGCGGTACCACGGCTGTCGGCGGACGGACCGGCAAGGGGCACCGGCAGCACCTGTTCGCCGTAACCGGCAGGCAGTCCGAGTGCCGAGGCGAGTTCGCGGGTGGACACGTCATCCATGGCGAACAGTGCATCCGCGCCGAGCTGACGCCATGCGGCATCCGCCCGCTGCGCCGCGGACCCGCGGGCCCGAGCCATCGCGATCGCAGGCGTCCCCCGGACGGCTACCCGCCGCACACCGACCTGCGCGATCAACTGATCCATCTCTGCCCTCCAGTCGCGACGCGCGGGGCACGGCGCCGTGAGGTCATCCCGCTGCCGCGGCGGATGCGGCGGTCGAGCACCGATCGTGACCAGGTAGTGGGTGGCACCGTCCCGCCACCACGACACCCCCGCCAGTTCGTTCAGGGCATGCAGGGCGTCCTCGACGGGAGCAGCGTAGTCATGACGCGGAGTACTCGGACGCCAACCGCGAAGCACCACTGCCGCATCCGCCATCGCCGCCGCAGGCGCCGTCCGCAGGACCGGAAGCTGCGACCTCCGCCAGTCGAGCAGGTCGTGGTCGTCGTAGCCGACCAGACCGACCCGGACGGCCGCGGGCTCCGGATGCTCGGCCTCGACCAGATCGAGCAGGTCCATGACCAGCCTGAGCCGGGCCGTGACCGCGTCGTCCGCACCGCTGAGCTCCAGGACGAAGACCACGTCCGCATGATCCGCACCGAACTCGTCGGGGACCCTGTCCACTACTCTCGGCCAGCTGAGCCCGCCGATCCGCAGATCCTGCGGGTCCAGGAACCGCACCCGTCCGGGTCCGTCGAGCGCGACCCGGACGTGAACGGCGGATCCGGGCGGTGTTGTGCACCGCGCGAGCGCCACCGGACGCCACTGCCGCGGGTCATCCTCCACCGGCGCGACGACCGCAAGCGTCAGATCGTCCGAACGGGTCGGCGGTGCCGTGACCGTCACCTCGGCCGCCCGTGCCGTCCCGGGGCCGGGCGGGACCATGGTGTCGGCACCGAACAGCGGATGCGTCACCAGACGCACCCGCCGGGTGACACGGTCGACCTCAGCGAGGGCAAGGCCGTAACCGTGCCGCAGCGGCGCCAGCCGCAGCAGCTCGTCCAGGGTGTCGGTCACGGCGGTAACAGCCTCATGATCCGCCGCTCCACCGGGCCGGACGAGGTGACCGGTCAGCGCACGGACACCGTCGTCCACCATCGGCCAGCCGGCCACCTGCCGCACCAGCACCACCGCACAGGACGCGTCAATCATCGAAAGCGCGTCCCGTACCGGTCTCAGGGCTGCCGACCAACCGTCCTGTCCCACCGTTATGACCTGCTTCACCCGGCCACCGCCATGGACCCCGATCCCGCCGGCCAACCGCAACCACTGGCTGTCCTGATCAGACGGCAGGACCGGGAGCAGGTCCGACCAGTTCCATGTACGCGGCGGACCCAGCCTGTAGGGAACGCCCAGCTCGTCGGTACCAACCCCGGTGACCGCGACGGCGTCCGACGTCAGCTCGATCACGGCGGCCCGCTCCACCTCACCGGCGACCATGCGGGTCAGCAACAGACCGACGACCGCGGAAACCGGCGCCATGGACAGTCCGGAATCCACCGGGCCAGAACCTGGCGGACCCGCCAGCACCTCGGCTCGGGCCATGTCGAACTCGCCGGGAGCGGGAGCGCCCCCGCGGACCAGACCCACCAACCGGTCGGCCACGCCAGGGTCACCACTACCCACCGCTTCGACGACCCGAACGACAGCCCGCAGGTCGAACCGACGACGCGCCGTCGCCAGCCGTTCACGAAATGCCCGCTCCAGCTCGGCGGTGATCTCACCGAGGACGTAACCGCCACGCAACCACCACCCGCAGCCGGCACAAACCCGCGCATCCTCGAACGGCAATATGCAGACCGGGCACGATCCCGCCGCTGTGGGTCCTTCACGGGTCTCCATCGGCCTCGCCACGAAGTCAGCCGCGCGGTCAGCCGCGCGGTCAGCCGCGCGGTCAGCCGCGCGGTCAGCCACCGGGCACATCCGCGGGCAGGAAGGTTGTCAACTCACCGCGGTCGGCCCCGCACGGCACGAACACCGCATCACCGCCGGGACGCACCGCGGCGGACAGCCCTTCGACCGTTCCCGTAGCGGATGCGGAAGGCGTGGAAAGCCTGCCCGACCTGTCCGGTCGGGCAGGCGAGCGTGGACGGTCCGCTGACACCGCGGCTCTACCAGGCCCCGCGGGTGTCCACGCCCGCCGGACGCACCCGGTCGGCCTCCGAGCCGACCCGGGGCGCCGCCTGGCGGATCACCTCGAATCTCCTGCGTCCGGGGAGTCCGTCGCCCGCCCGCTCGCACGGCCGACGCCTGATGCCGGGCCGAAGCCGCCGCCCTTGCGGGGGACCCAGGTCGGCTCGTCCCCGTCAGGGTCCAGAGGCACATTTGCGTCCTGCCGGTCCTGCCGGTCCTGGTCGGCCGACCAGCGCCCCGGCCGCCCGGCCGCCGGTGTCGTAGGCGCCTCAGCCTGTTCTGTGGTGAGCTCCGTGGTCACCCGTGGCCGAGTGGGCTGCGACCAGGGGTCCTGCTCCCACTCACCGGACCGAAGAACGGGCGTCGGCTCATCCTCCAGACCAAAATCGCCGAAATCGAGGTCCTCGATGCCGCGATTTTCGGAGTCATGGTCGCTGGGAAGCAGATCCTCCGAATGCAGCGGCCGAGTGTCCGCCCATGGGTGCCGCGGCGGTTCACCGGCCGGCGGCGGCTGCATGGCGGTCACCAGCTCCTGATCAGGTACGGGTACAGGCGGAACATGTCGATCGGGGAAAGGCCGGGTGGGGAAGTCGTTGCGGTTCGGGAACGGCGGCGCGACACCCCCGAAACCATTACCGGGTCGGATATCCGGAGACGGTTGCGGGCCGGCCACGAGATAGCTGTTGAGATCCGACTGGACTCGCCGCAGCTCACGTTCCCGCCATGCGGCTAGCACCGCCTCGGCAACCTCGGTCTGGGTCTGGACAGTCGCTCGGGTCAACCGTTCGATCGCCGCGTCCTTGGCCTCGCGCCCGACCTGGGCCTCCAGATAGGCATCCTCCGCGTCCAACAGCTCCGTGGCCCGGCGCCGCCGGCTCAGCTCCTCCTCGGCGAGCAGCCGGTTCCGCTCGTCGATCTCGACAGCCCGTTCGTAGAGCGTCGGCGGCCCCAGCGACATCAGAAACTTGACGAGGATCGGGAGACACTCGATGGATGTGATGAAAAGCAGCAGGAGTAGATGAGCGGTGGCGAGAGTAGGACGCTTGGCTGTCAGCCGGTCAAGCGCCTCGATGCGGATGAGCATGCCGGTGTTGTCGGTGTTCTCGGCGTTGAACGCGGCAATGTCCGCGGCACGAGATTTCTCAAGATTGTCAAGCTGGGCGGTGACCGCTCCAAGATCCTGCTGGGCATTCGCCAGGGTGGACGCACGGGAAGCGCTCTGGTTCGCGCTCGCCGTCCTGACGGCATCGTCCAGCTGCCGCTGAAGATTGTCGAGATCGGCCTTGGCGTTGTCCCGGATCGCGACCTTCTCGTTGAACGCGATGCCGGCGCCGGCCTTACCGCTGCCGCACCCGGGCCGGCCTTCCTTCTCACAGACCACAGCCTGCTCCGCATCGTTGTACTTGCTTCTTGCGGCATCGACCTGTGGCTGTAGACGGGCCACCTCGGGATCCTTGCTCACGTCCAGAGCCGTGCCACCGGACTCGACTGTCGCCTTCAGCCTGGTCTGCTGGGCACTGAGATCGTTTATCTGCCTGGCGCGCTCGTCGTTCTGCATGGCACGGTCGAACTGGTCTGCGCTCTCCCGGTGAATGTCGACGAGCTCGGCCTGTATCTCCGGCTCGAAGATGCGCAGCACCAGCGGCGTCGAGATGACCAGGCCGATGAGCACGGCCAGTGCCAGCCGCGGAAACGCGATCAACAGGTTCTGGTACCAACGGTCCCGGCGTTGAACGGAGGACACCAGCCACCGGTCAAGACCCATGATCGCGAATCCCCAGGCTGTCCCGATCAGAAGGCAACCGGCAACCGGTATATGCAGCCCCATGTGCAGGGCGAACGCGCAGGACGCCGCGGCCATGGCCGACGTGGTCAGCACCGCGCTGCCGACACCGACGTACTTCGCCTGGTCGGTGGGGCATCGGGCCAGGATCTCGGGATTCGCCCCGGACAGCCAGATGAGGACTCGTCTCACGACCGGCGCTCCCGCCGACGAAGCCAGGCGGTCGCCCGTCCCCACGTTTCTTCCCGACCCCGGGCGGGATCCCGCCCGCCTCGCGGCATCCCCGGCCCCGCCATGCGCGACCCGATAATGTCCGACGCGGCCAGCGGAAACCGTGGATGCCCGACCCCTGCCAGCAGGGGGCTGATCTTTCCCCAACCCGTTATCGTCGCCGATCCCGCCGAGAAATCACCAGTCCGGGTAAAACCCAACCACCTTCGGTCACCGGCAACCCGACTACCAGGTGACGGCATACCAGGTGACGGAGGCAGCCCGCGTGGGGCGCGGGCCAGGGTCTCGGCCAGCTCATCCCGAACGCCGGGCTGGGCGGACGGCGACAAAACGCTGAGGCCCCCCGGCGGGGGCGGAATCCGCAGAAAACCGATGACCGGTGGGTTGAACACACGCATCACCCGTGTCTGCGCCTCGGCCGGGGGGCCGATCGGCCCGCGGGCCATCAGACGGAGGGATCGAGTGACCTCGAGCGCCACCGGGACCGACCCTGATGGCGGGAAGGTGCCGTAGTCCTCAACCATCACCTCGTCGGCGTGGAGTGCCGACCACCTCACGACGACTTCCTCGCCGACAACACCAGCGGATGGTTCCACGTCGACGAACTCGAACCAGGGCGCATGCGGAGCAGAGAACATGTTGCCTCCGGTCATACCTGCACGGTTCCTCAGGAGCCTCCGACGGATGACACCGGAGGGAGACCGGAATACCTCTGCAATGCCGAGACACCGCCAGGCCAGCGTTCCCCCCGAAGCGCTAGTACCGGGTCAGGTGACATCCGCCATAACATCGCGTAACCGAACAACGGCACGCAACCGAACAGCGGCAACCTGATCCAACACTTTGTTCAGCGTACCCCGCCCCCGCCTCACGGCTACCGATACCCGGCCACTTGTCCGGTTATCATGATTCCGGTGGGAACTGGTCGTCCGGGATGGTGCGAACGGTGGATCTGCGGGTTTCGGTTCAGTGGATGCGGGGGTCGGTCGGGCAGTCCAGGGCGCTGGCCCTGGTCAGCCCGCTGACCGACAGCCGGGCGGACAGGCGCACCTGCCCCGCCGAGTCGGTGAGGATGCCGGTCCAGCCGTCCGCCGCCTCGAACACGCACGCCTCATGGCCGTCGTCGAGCTGCCAGTACGGCGTGAAGTGCACGAGAACGGTCGCGACCCCCGGCCCGGCGAAGTCGACCGCGAGTGAGCTGACCCCGAGCTCGGTCAGTGTCGCGGGCCCCCGCACAAGACCCGGCGAGTCGGTGACCAGCCACACCTTCCAGTGGGCGTCCCGCCAGGCAAGTTCGAGGTAGGGCTGCCCGGCATCGAGGAGCTTCGCCTCCACGACCGCGGAGGAGTCCAGGTCCACATCCGGCACGGCCACATACCGGACGCCGCGCTCAAGCAGCCACTTGTGGTAAGTCTCGGCGGCAAGCGTGTCGTCGTAGAACAGCGAGTTGTACTTCATGTCCAGCTGCCGTTCCCAACCGCGGGCCAGTGGGACGTGCGGGGCGACGAACAACGCCTCCCAGTGCGCCCGGGTGAACGGGATCTCCACCCGACCCGCGGCCACCGGACCATGGTCAAGATAGTTGAGCAGGCCACTGTAGTAACCAGCCTGGCTGGAGGCGTCCCCG
>NZ_CADDZT010000100.1:34757-41004 GCF_902812655.1 Candidatus Frankia meridionalis
CCCGGGGACGCCTGGCCAGCAACATCGCCGCGACCGGACCCGCGAGCAGGGTCGCGGGTCGGGCGATGTTCCCGCCGATCTGCGTCGGCACGAAGAAGAAGACGGCAGCGGACGCGGCCCACAGCTTCAGACCTCGGCGGATCGCCACCTCCCGCCTCGGGACGACCACCAGCCCGGCGGTGATGAGCGCGAGCAGGGACAGGAACGTCATCGCGGGGAACGGCTGCACACCATGCTCGGGGAACGCCACTGCGACGGCGATGCCGCTCGCCGCCCCGACCAGCGGCAGCACACGGCGCCGGTCGAGCGTCCCGAGCAGGGCCATTCCGACCAGCAGCACGAATCCGCCGGCAAGTGGCGAGGCCAGCGACGACCCGATCGCGCCCACCCACGCCGCCTTCGTCCGCCGCTCCCGGACACCGAGCAGCGCAAACGCCCCGAAGGCCATCCCGAGGGCGAAGGGCATCCGCCCGACGACGAGGTTCGCCACCGTCGCTACGGCGAACCAGACCAGCGCCAGGTCGTGGCCGGCCGTGGTGGCCCGTCCGCGCAGCAACCGCGTCACGATCATCGTGGACGCGACGCATGCGAGGCAGCCGAGAACCTGGACCCCGAACAGCGCCCCGAGCGGCGGGAAGAGCACGCTGTAACCGGGTACGGTGTGCCCGCCGTACCACTGGTCGTCCCACAGCACGGCTCCACCGTGCTTGAACAACCACACGCGATATTCCTGCGCGGGGGTGTCCGGGCCGGTGAGCCCGAGCGCCACCGACAGCCCGCACAACACGGCAGTGATCAACCATGGGCGGCGGCGGACCACGGCGACGCCCACGACAACGGCCCGAACCGCCGGGTTCCGGTGCCCTGGACAGACTGTTGGAAGGGAGCTCACCGCCGGTGGCCCGGGTGCACCCAGCACGGTTTCGTGCAGCCCGGTTTCGTGCAGCCCGGTTTCGTGCAGCCCGGTTTCGTGCAGCCCGGTTTCGTGCAGCCCGGTGCCGAGCAGACCCACCCGACACCTCCCTGTGCCCGACATCCGCGAACCCGCTGACCGGAAATACCCGGTCAGCGCCGGTCCGGACCCCCGGCGACGGCTTCGGCGGGCGAAAACAAGGACTCCGCCCGCGGTTCTTCCCATGGTTGTGCCCGGTTCACGCCCACACGATGTGGCCGACGTTGGTAGGTACCCTTGCGTCGGTCACCGCCGTCCTCGCCGAAGCCCGACTTGGACCACGTAACCCGGACACGCTGAATCCCTCATCCTGGTGGGGGATTCTCCCATCCGACGTACCACCTGACGCTACCCGGGGCCGGCTGGCGGCGATCGCCGCTCTCGCCGTCATCACGCTGTGTCTATGCTGGTGCGCGCTCATCCGTACGGTCGTCCGCGCGGCATCGACACCGGCGGCCGAAGCCGGCCTCACCCCCCGACCGACACCTGTAACCGTCCGCCGGCTGGCCGCCACCTCACTCGCGTGGAGCCTGCCGTTCGCGCTCGGCCCGCCGCTGTTCAGCCGGGACGTCTACGCCTACGCCGGCCAGGGCGAACTCGCCCGCCACGGGCTCGACCCGGCAACCCACGGCATATCGGCGCTGCGAACGTTCGGCTCCCGGATGGACGGGTTCGTGCTCGCTGTCGACCCACGATGGCGCGACACCCACGCCCCCTACGGGGGTACGGCCGTGTTCGTCGAGAAAACCGCCGCGACGATCGGCGACGCGACGACCGGCACCGGGCCTGTCGGCGCCGTACTCGTGCTGCGCCTCGTCGCCGTGGCCTCGGTCGTGGCACTCCTCCTGCTCACACTGCGTCTACTGCCCGGGCGGGACGGCGGGTCGGCCCACCGGCAGCGGACCGCGCTGGTGCTCACGCTGCTTGCCTGCAACCCGGTCACGGTCATCCACCTGGTCGGCGGGGCGCATCTGGACGCGCTGGCCGCGGCGCTGCTCGTAACCGCGCTCGTGGTGGATCGGCGTGCGGGAACACCGCACACGGGAAGACCGCGGGCGGGGATGTGGCAGGCAGGGGCGATCGCCCTCACCTGCCTCGCCGGGACGATCAAGGCGACCGCGTTCCTGGGCCTCGCCGTCCTGCTCCTCCTGCACCTGCGTGATCGGATGACCGCCGGCCACCATGATCCGACAGGCAGGCGCACGGCGGTTACCCTCGCCCTCACCGGCGTGCTCCTCGATCTTGCGGTGGCCGCGGCAACGGTCGCTCTGAGCATGGTCGCGGCCGGCTTCGGCCCGACCTGGATCGGGGCGCTGTCGACTTCCGGGCAGTTGCGGACGGGTATCGCCCCCGCCTCGCTGCTCGCCCACCTGTTCACGGTGCTGCTGCGGCCGGCGGGTGTCGGCGGGCATACCGACGGCGTACTCACCGCCTGCCGGGCACTGTCGCTGGCCGTCGCCACAGCCGTCATCGCCGCGCTGTTTCTGCGGGCCTGGCGCAACCCGCCCGATCCGCCACCATCCGCGCCCGGCGAACCCGTCCCGGACGACGTCGTACTCCTCGGAGTCGGCGGGATGGCGATTGCCCTGGGTAGTCCTGTCCTCTATCCCTGGTACCTGGCGCCGGCCATCCCGGCACTCGCGGTCATGAACGCCGGCTTCATGAGCACCGGCTTCATGAGCGCCGGCTTCATGAGCACCGCGAGCGGCTCCCCCGCGCCACGCCGAGCGGTGACCATCACCTCGGTGGCGCTGTGCGTGACCTCGCTGGCTTCGCTTGCTCCGACATGGCGGCTGCTGAGGCAGGCTGATCCGGTTGCGTACTCGGCGGTAGCCGCCGGAATGGCTCTGGGCGCGGCAACGGTGGCTGCGGCGGTCGCCAGGCGACGCGGACGGCATACCAGCAGATGACGACCAGCACGGCGTTACGCAGGACGAGGAGCAGGCTCGCGACAACCCGTCCCTGCACGACGTCTTCGTAGCGGATCGGGTACACCACGAACGAGATCAGGCAGATCACCAGCAGTCCGATGGTGATCCGGCGGTCCAGCGCGCGGCGGCCGGCGACACCGGCGGGATCAGTGGTGCCGTCGGCACCGGACCAACCCGGGCGGCAGGCCGCGACCGCCAGCACCCACACCAGGTACTGGGGGCTGAGTACCCGGCTTGTCACGATTATCAGCAGGAGCAGCGCGAGCATGCGGTCCGCCGGGTCAGTGGCCGTCCGCGGCGAGCGACGCAGCCACCACCATGCGGTGGCGCCCACCATGACCGCCGCCTCGACCAGCGAACAGACTCCCGCCACCCTCCTCGCGGCAGCGGAGCCGAACTGCAATGATCCCCAGGCATAGACAGGTCCGTCGTGCAGGCCCACCATGTGCGCGAGTACGAACGGGGTCGCGGGAACGGCCTCCAACTGCAGGCCGCGGGCCTTCTGCGCACCCACGAAGCCGAAGGCGTCCCGCCACCAGCCGGCGCCGAACAGCACACCCGCGACCAGCGCGACCGCCGCGACCAGCCCGCCCGCAAACCTTGCCAGAGCCGGACGCATGGCGCGGCCTGCCGGCAGTCCGGGATGGCCTCCGGTCGAGCCCGGTCCTGCGAGCGCCGCCACGAACAGCACCGGCCACACCTTCACCAGGGTGCCGGCACCGACCGCCAGGCCCGTCCGCCCCCACCGCCCGCGGGTCAGTTCTGCAAATCCCGCGACGGTGAGTGCCGCCGGCACCAGGTCGAAACGCGCCATCGACACCGGTCCGAGCGCGCAGGTCCCGACGAGCCAGAAGCGGGCCGCCGATACCGACCGCCGGGCCAGAACGCCGGTGACCACGGCATCCAACACGATGATCATCAAGAGGAAGCCGACCTCGTACGGCAGCCGGGTCACCATCTGGACCAGCGACGGGACCGCCAGCACGATCGCCGCGGCCGGGGGGTACTGCCAACGGTCGTCGCCGGCGGGAAGACCGTTGCCGTGGACCAGGCCATGACCCCAGTGATCGTAAAGGCGTACGTCACCGAGTACTCCGTGCTGTGCTCCGAGGAGCTTCGCGGTGACCGCGCCTATGATCAGGAGCATCCGGGTGACCACCCAGAACACCCGGATCCGCCGGGTCGTCCACGGCTCGTTCCAGGGCCGTAGCCGCTGGTGCGCGCGGTCCGCCCACCGGGCACAGACGTCCGCAAGCATGTTCCGTGGACGCCTGCCGGTGCGTCGCGGTGCCGCCCTGCCGGCGCGGAATTCAGTCATCCGCACGTTCCAGGACAGTATCGGCCGCCAACCGGTCACGCCCGCCCGCCCACCCGGACGGACCGTTTCGGTTCGGTTCGGTTCACCGGATCCGGATCCAGCACCGGATCCGGATCCGGATCCAGCACCGATCAAGCTAACCCAATCCATCTCATCGAATTACTTTCCGTCGTATTCTTTTGATGGGTAGAACGATCAACGGGAACCTCCCTACCCACCATAGGAATGCCAAATAATAACAGAAAGTAGTCATCAATCTCGGAGTGGAGTAACCCGGAACGGCCCGACCCGACCGGTAACGCCAGCCCCGACACCTTGGCGCCACCGCATGGTCATATACCGAAATCCTATGCTCCCCAGGGCTTGTTCGAGTTCCACAGCCACCCCGGTAAACTCACGGGCGTGCGGCGACAGGGGCTTTTCCAGCTGGCCTCGCAGCGGCACACCACCAGGCCGGCGAGTACCCTACGTAACCTGATGCGATGCACGTCAGGGGGTCCGCAGCCCGCGACCACTGCGTCGATCGCCCTGCCGATCAAAGTGACAATCACCATGAGTCACCGCGGGGGTTGAGAAATGGCGACCGCGCACGACACAAGGAGGTGTCTGAATGCTCGGGTCTCCATCGGCGTGGGACACGGCACGTATCCAGCTCGAGAACGCCGTCCGCCATCTCGGCATCAACGACGGCCTGCATGATCTGCTCCGTACCCCGCGCCGCTCGATCACGGTGAGCGTCCCGCTGGTCCGCGACGACGGGCAACTACTGGTCCTCTCCGGTTACCGGGTGCAGCACAACCTGGCCCGCGGCCCGGCCAAGGGCGGCATCCGTTACCACCCGTCCACCGACCTTGACGAAGTCAGGGCACTGGCCATGTGGATGACGTGGAAATGCGCGCTGATGGGCATCCCCTACGGCGGCGCCAAGGGGGGGATAGCGGTCGACCCACGGCTGCTCTCCCATTCGGAGCGGGAGCGGATGACCCGCCGCTACGCGGCCGAACTCGTCCCGCTCATCGGACCGGAAAAGGACATTCCCGCCCCGGACGTCGGCACTGACGAGCAGACCATGGCATGGATCATGGACACCTACTCGACGCACACCGGCTACACCGCGACCGGGGTCGTCACCGGTAAGCCGTTGTCCGTCGGCGGCTCGGCAGGCAGGGCCGGAGCAACCAGCCGCGGCGTCCAGCTCGCCACGTTCGCGGCGTTGGCCGAACGCGGCCTCGACCCCTACGACGTCACCGTCGCCGTCCAGGGATTCGGCAAGGTCGGCGCGCTCGCCGCCCAGTACCTGCACGACGCCGGCTGCCGGGTCGTCGCGGTCTCCGACGTCAAAGGGGGCGTCCACAACCCCCAGGGGCTCAATCCGGCCGCACTAATCAACCACATCCGGCGCGGCGCCGACAGCGTCGTCGGCTACCCCGGCACCGACACGATCACCAATGCCGAGCTGCTCGAACTCGACGTCGACGTCCTCGTGCCCGCCGCCATGGAAGGGGTCATCACCGCCCACAACGCCGACCGTGTCCGGGCACGGATAATAGTCGAGGGTGCGAACGGCCCGGTCTCCGCGGACGCCGACCCGATTCTGGAAGGCAACGGGATCATGGTTATCCCGGACATCCTCGCCAACGGCGGCGGTGTGGCCGTCTCCTACTTCGAGTGGGTCCAGGACATCCAGGCCTACTTCTGGACCGAGGACGAGGTCAACGACCGGCTGTGCGCAATCATGCAACGCGCATACGGGGAGGTGTCGACGCTGGCCGCCGAACAAGGCGTCAGCCTGCGCACCGCGGCCCACATCATCGGGGTCGACCGGGTCGCCGAGGCCCATCGGACGAGGGGCCTCTACCCCTGAGGACCCGAGGCGGAGCGGCGGCACCGGACCGGCCACCGCCCTGGCCACCGCCCTCCGCCGACACCCTCATGACAGTCTCGATGTCGTCCGCGGGGGACGTCCGGTTCCGCCGCTCGTGACCGCAACTTTCGCAGCGGTGGGTCAGGACGGCGCCCTGCGTGCGTACCTCCACGGCGATCGGG
>NZ_CADDZT010000100.1:41227-43487 GCF_902812655.1 Candidatus Frankia meridionalis
CCACCCGATCGCCCGGGTTGACGTCCACATGCCGGGACCACAGGCAGCACGGGCAGTGGTTGGTGTAGCCGTCGCCGCGAACCGATGTCCCGCAGCGCAGGCAGGCGAAGTCCTCGGTGGTGCGGGCAAAACGACGGCTCATCCGATGACCATACGAGTCGTACGGGGGCCGGACGAGCAGTCCGAGCAGTCCGAGCAGTCCGAGCAGTCCGAGGGCCGGGTCCCGACCGGCAAAAAGTGATCTCCTCGAGGCCGTGGTGTGAACGGACCACGCCGCCCGGGACGGATCCAGCGTGTCGACCGGCTTGGCCGAAGTTGTCGGACCCATCCTCTGAAATAGTGGACGGCGAAGCACACGCCTGTGATTCGCGGAGTTCCCGACCCGCCCGGAGGAGGTCATCGCCGTGGAAACCGCCCACGTCCTGCCAGCGGAACATCCGACCTTCCGCGCGCCGCCGCATCCCGCCCAGGCGCGCACGACCATCGATCCTCCGACAACCGGATACCCGCCCCGGCCGGGGCCCGATCCCACCCATAGCGACCAGGCGTCCACTCTTAGTGAGCGACAGTGTCGGATCCTGGAGTTCGAACGGCACTGGTGGCGATACGCGGGCGCCAAGGAGACTGCGATCCGCGCCGAGTTCGGCCTGTCCGCGACCCGGTACTACCAGATCCTGAACGCACTCATCGACTCTCCCGCCGCCCTCGTTGTCGACCCCATGCTGGTCAGACGGCTACGCAGATTGCGGGCGACGCGCCGACGGGCACGCACCGGTGGCGTGGGCCGACCCAACCCCGCCGAGATCTGAGCGCCTGCCATGACCGACGTCCCTGTCGTATCGCCCAGCCCCCCACGACCGTCCCGGCCGCGCCGAGGTAGTCGGCTGCATGCCCTCCTTGCCGGTTTCATCGCCATATGCGCACTGTTCGGCCTGATCCTGGTTGTCGACCTGTTCAACAGCCCTTCGTCGGACAAGCTGCAACCGACCGCGGCCGACACCACATCGGCGCACCCACGGCCGGCAGGTGTGTTGCCGGCCGGTGGCGGTGCAACCTCCTCGATCACCGTGAAGCCGTCGGTCCATCCGACAACAGACAGCTCACCGTCACCTAAGATCACATCTCGGCCACCTGATGTGGCACCAGTCGGGCCGAACAGTGCCGTACCAACGCAACGCCGAGTCTTTGCTCCCATCGTGATCCTGAACAACTCTCAGGAGAAGGGGCTGGCCGAGGCGGCCCGGTCACGCCTGGAGGCTGCCGGCTTCACGGTGACCCGGGTCGGCAACTACAACTCGGCGTACAACGTCCCCGTACCTACCGTGTTCTACGATCCCGAGCACAAGGAGGCGGCCCAAACCCTGCAGGATCTGATTCCCGACGTCAAGCAGGCTACCCCGAAAAATGACACTAAGATCGTCTCGGGCGACCCGCTCATCCTTGTCATCACCAAGGACTTTCCGACCACCATCACCCAGTGACGGCTGACCTCATGACTTCGACATCCGGTTCCGGCCCGGTCGCCACAGCACCCCGGACGCTGGCCGGCGGCGCGGGGCTCGCCGCGCTGCTCACCGATCCGCGGCGTGCCCTCGTCGCGATGGACTACGACGGCACGCTCGCACCGATCGTCACCCGCCCGTCCGATGCCGTTCCCACGCCAGGCGCCCTGGCTGCCCTGGCCCGGATCGCCGAACGGGTCCGATCCGTCACTATCATCACCGGGCGTCCGGTGGAGGCCCTGCTCGGCCTCGCTCGGTTCACCGACGAGCCGGGCCTCGGCTCGCTGGTCATCCTCGGCCAGTACGGACTGCAACGCTGGGACGCGTCCACCGGGAAGATCATCAGCCCGGAACCGCTACCCGGGGTCGCGGTGGTCCGAGCCGCGCTGCCGAGGCTGCTCGACGACGCACCCGCCGGGACCGTGGTCGAGGACAAGGGGCACGCGCTCGTCATACACGTCCGCCGTACCTCGGACCCGGACGCCTCGCTGGCCTCGCTCACCCCCGCGTTGACAAGTCTCGCCAAGGACAACGGACTGGAGGCGGCGCCAGGCAAACGGGTCCTGGAACTGCGCCCGCCCGGCCATGACAAGGGCCGGACACTGCGTGACCATGTCGCGGAACTGGATGCCCGCTCGGTGCTGTTCGCCGGCGACGACCTCGGCGACCTGCCCGCCTTCGACACGGTCGACGAGTTGCGGGCGTCCGGGGTGCCGGGTGTGACGGTGTGCAGCGACAGCCAGGAGGTCCCGGCCGGG
>NZ_CADDZT010000100.1:43787-47761 GCF_902812655.1 Candidatus Frankia meridionalis
CCGGCCGGGAGGTCGGGCCGCCGGGACCCGAGGAGGGCGTCGAGCTGCTCACGGAACCACTGCCGTGGGGGAAGCCGGGTGGCAACGGTGGCAAGCCGCGCACATCGGCCACGACGCTCATCGGTCGCCATCACCAGCGCGGCATGCAACGCGTGGGCGGTCGCGCTCACATCGAACGGGTTCACCACCAGCGCGTCGTCGGACATCTCCGCGCACGCTCCGGCTTCGCGGGACAGCACCAGGGCGGCTCCGGGTCGTGACAGCACCATGCCTTCCTTCGCGACCAGGTTCATCCCGTCCCTGATCGGATTCACGACCAGGACCTCAGCGAGCGACAGCGCGGCCAGTGACCGCGGGTAGTCGTCGTTGACTTCAAGCCGTAGCGGCAACCAGGAGGCGGTCGCGAACTCGTCCTCGATCTCCTCCACGATGCGTTGCACCGCGGCCGTGTACTCGCGGTACTCGGGAAGGTCGTGACGTGACGGATAAGCGCAGACGATGTGCACCACCCGACCCAGCCACTGTGGATACTCGCGAAGCAACTCCCGGTACGCTTCCAGGCCGCGGACGATGTTCTTCGACAGCTCCGTCCGGTCCACTCGTACGATCACCCGCCGGTCACCGATCAGGTCCCGCAACTCGGCTTCGCGAGCAGCGACATCAGGCCTGGCCGCACGGTCCACCAACGAGCCGCCGTCGACCCCGAGCGAGTGGACGCCGAGCTGCACGGTGCGGCCACCGTATGCGACCCGCGACTGGCCCGTGGTCTCGTCCACGTGGACGTCGATGTCCGCTCCGAGCGTCGCCTGCGCGCATCGCAGGAACGCCTCCGCCCACCTGGAGGTGAGAAAACCGAGCCTGTCCGCCCCGAGCATGCCTTCCATGACCGCGCGGGCGACATCGTCGGGCAGCATCCGGAAGTACTCCGGCGGCGCCCACGGTGTGTGGCTGAAGTGGGCGATCCGCAGGTCCGGACGCAGCGCCCGGAGCTGGGCGGGTGCGAGCGTCAGATGGTAGTCCTGGATCAGCACGGCGGCGCCGGGTGCGGCCTCCCGTGCCAGTGCATCGGCGAACATCGCGTTGTAGCTCTCGTAGGCCTGCCAATCCCGCTGGAACGCGGGGCCGAAGGACGGCTGCGACGCCGGCGCGTAGAGAAGGTGCAGGATGAACCACAGCGTACGGTTGGCAACCGCGTTGTACGCCCGTTCGAACACGACCCGGTCCACGTCGAGCATGCAGACGGCCGCGCCGCCGGTATCGTGACCGGCCAGGTCAAGGCGGCCGTCCGGCGTCGACCGGGTGGCGCGCCGGTCGGCTTCGCTCAGCGCCGCACACACCCAGACCAGCCCGCCACGGGTGGTGACACCATCGGCGGTACCACCCGTGGCCTCCCCCGCGACCACGTGCAGACCGCTGACCAGCCCGCCACCACCGCGGCGCACCGTCAGCGGCCCGTCATCGTCCGCGGTGAAGGCGACCGGCCCACGATTGGACGCGACAAGCACACGGGCCGTCCCTGCGGCCACAGAACGGACAAGGTTGTCGCTCCCCTGGACATGACGCACAGACGGAGACTAGAACCTGCCTTGTTGATCGTCACACGGTGCGGGTCAGAGGATGCGGGTCAGACGGCGGCGGACCGCACGGTCGGCAGCGCCGAGCGCACCGCGCTCGCCCATCCTGTCCCGAGCGTGGCGTTCTCCACGACGACGTTGTCGTAGTCGGGCAGCATCCCGAGCAGATCGGCATGCCGCACCGCGTTCGCGACCAGGTGCATCCGACCGACATGCCCGGCCATGACCAGATCACTGGCGGAATCACCGATCGCGATCGCCTCGTCGGGACGCAGCCCCCGACGAGCCAGATCGAAGGCCACCGCGTTCCCCTTGCTGACGCCGTCGGGAACGAGATGGTAGACGTGTGGAACATCGTCAAGATCCGGCATGCTGGCCCGCGAGATGATGCCGTTGTCGCGGATGGTCAACCAGTTGAAACCCTCCGCGACGAGCCACCTGTCCACCTCGGCGACATCGATGTTGCCCAGCAGCATGATGTCGACCTCGCGTCCGCGGTGCCAGGGCCGGTGCACCTCAAGACGTCCCGGATGCCGTGCAACCAGGTCCGCGAGCAGCGCCTCGGGTACCTGGTCGAGCTCGGCGGGCATGGAGCCCCGCAGGATCTGGCTGCTGCGCCCGTGGTCCCAGCCGACGATGGCGCCGAGTTCGGCGATGAAACCGTCCGCGCCGAAGATCGCGGCGGCCTCGAGGAGCTGCGGACGGGTCCGTCCGCTGACCAGCACCAACGCGACGCCGGCCGCATGCAGCTCGATGAGAGCGCGAGCCGGGTCCAGGGTGATGGCGTGATCCTCGCTTCGGAAAAAGCACCCGTACGGCCCCACCATGGTCCCATCAAGATCGGTGTAGACGATCCGGATGCTCATCAGCGATGTCCTCCTGCTCGTGGCCCGACGGATCTTCCTGGTCATGGTTACCCTGGTCACGATCGCCATGATCATGGCCGCCCTGGTCACGGCCGTGGCGTGCGGCATACTCCGGAATAGTGATCATCGGGGGACGCTCCCGCACATCCACCCGGTAGGTATGCGGTTCAAAGCCGCCGTCGTAACGCCGGAACTGGGTCAGCGTCTCACCCGGAGTCGCGTCATGGATGCCCAGTCGCGTCCACGCCACCTGAATGATCTCCGCGGCCATCCGCCCGAGGGCCTCGTCGGACTGGTGACGGTGGATCTTACGCCCGACCTCGACCTGCGCGAGCGCATCCGCCCCCGCAAGCGCGAGCACGTCGACGAGAAGGGCGAACTCGACGCCGTAGCCGGAGACGAACGGCACCCGCTCGAGCAGGGACCGCCGGCCCGCGAACTCTCCGGCGAGCGGCTGCACCAGCCCGGCGAGCTGCGGCCAGTACAGGTTGAGCAGAGGCCGTGCAACGAGTTCGGTGACCCGACCACCACCGCCGGGCAGCATGCCCCGCGCCAGCGGCCGGTCATAGGAGGCCTTGACGTAGGACACCTCGTCGTCGGTCAGCAGGGGGCCGAGTAACCCTGTGACCAGGCTTGCGTCGAA
Organism: Candidatus Frankia meridionalis; assembly: GCF_902812655.1. Lineage (GTDB taxonomy): Bacteria > Actinomycetota > Actinomycetes > Frankiales > Frankiaceae > Protofrankia > Protofrankia meridionalis. Next base: position 46,871 of record NZ_CADDZT010000100.1, read on the forward strand.
ATCCTCCAGGTCTGCGTCCACGAATACCACGATGTCCCCGGACGCCGCGTGCAGAGACTTCCACAGGGCTTCGCCCTTACCTGCGATCCGGCCGTAACCGGCTAGGACCCGCTCCTCCGCGATCACGTCGGCACCTGCGGCCGTCGCCGTGGACGCGGTGGCGTCGACCGACCCGGGATCGATCACGACGATCTCGTCGACCAGCGGGACAGCCTCGACAAGCTCCTGACGGACCGCGGAAACGATCTCCCCCACGGTGGCGGCCTCGTTCAGCGCGGGCAGCACCACACTGATCGAACCCGCCTTGCGGCCGAGGAGTTCCACGGGCGAGAAGTCACGCCCGTCATACGTTCGACGCTCGAACCAACGGTGCACATCACGCCGCACGCGGACTACAGTACGGACTGACAACTACATCCGGCTCATCCAGAGGGGCAGAGGGACCGGCCCAGTGAAGCCCCGGCAACCACCGGCATCCGTGCACGGCAGGTGCTAATTCCGTCCTGAGACGCATCCGGCTCTCGGGAAAGATGAGGAGTTTCACACATGACAGTCGCTCCCGAGCGCCCCGCAACGATCAGCTTGGACTCGGTCAATCCCGCGGTTTCCCTGTCATGTCGTCACTGCGGTGCCACATATCCGCTCTCGCCGACGCACGTCTGTATCGAGTGTTTCGCCCCGTTGGAGATTGCCTACGACGAGTCCCTGCTACGCCAGGTTACCCGGGCTTCCATCGAAGCGGGCCCCGCCAACCTGTGGCGTTACGTCGGGCTTCTTCCCGCGGGCCACGACTCCGCCCACCGGGTATCGCTCGGAGCGGGCTGGACGCCACTGCGCCCGGCTCCCCGGCTCGCCGCGGAACTCGGGATGCGGACCCTGTGGGTCAAGGAC
>NZ_CADDZT010000100.1:48303-50574 GCF_902812655.1 Candidatus Frankia meridionalis
GCCGCGCGCGAGCACGGCTACACAACCGTGGCGTGCGCGTCCACCGGCAATCTCGCCCAGTCCGTGGCGGCGCACGCCGCATCCGCCGGTCTGCGTTCGGTGGTGCTGATCCCAAACGATCTTGAGGACGGCAAGACCGTTTCGACCGCCGTCTACAACGGCACACTGGTCGCGATCGACGGCACCTACGACGATGTGAACCGCCTGTGCAGCGAGCTGTCCGGCGAGTACGAGTGGGCCTTCGTCAACGTCAACGTCCGGCCGTTCTACGCCGAAGGTTCCAAGACGCTCGGTTACGAGGTCGCCGAACAGCTCGGCTGGCGCCTACCGGAGCAGGTCGTGGTGCCGATCGCCTCCGGGTCACTGCTGACCAAGATTGACAAGGCCTTCGGTGAACTCGGCCGCCTGGACCTGGTGGAACCGACTCCGTACCGGGTCTTCGGCGCACAGGCCGCCGGCTGCAACCCGGTCGCGGCGGCGTTCGCCCGCGGGGTGGACACTGTCGCGCCGGTGAAGCCGTCGACCATCGCCAAGTCGCTGTCGATCGGCAACCCCGCCGACGGCCCGTACGCGCTCGACGTGGCACGACGCACCGGCGGCGCGATCGTCGACGCCACCGATCCCGAGATCGTCGAGGGCATCCGCCTGCTCGCCCGGACCGAGGGGATCTTCGGCGAGACCGCGGGCGGGGTAACCGTCTCGTGCCTGCGCCGGCTACTGCGCGAAGGACTACTCGACCCGGATGCGGAAACCGTCATCTTCAACACCGGGGATGGGCTGAAGACCCTCGACCCGATGGTGTCGACGGCCCAGCCGACCGCGACGATCCGCCCGTCCCTGACCGCCTTCGAAGCCGCCGGCCTCGGCGACTGAAGAACCTCCGGCGGCGCACAAACATGATCGCGCCGCCTTCGGCCCCGGCGACTGAGAAGCCGACCCGCCCATCACGACGTTTCCAGAACGACGCCAGTCGTCCGAGTACGCCCCCCGCGCCACTCGGACGACAAAGCGTCTGTCTCAGCGCGTCAGGAACCGGCCCCGTGTCCCGAGATCCACCGCCGCGGCGGCCAGAGACCGGACCCGGACGACACCGAGACCCACCAGTCCCCATTTGCCGCATCGAAAGTGGCGACATCGGCCCTTCTGTCACCGGTCACGTATGCCACCCACTGACGGTTGGTACCGACACCGTGGCCGTAGGCCCAGTCAGTCTGATGTCTCACACGAGTCTGACAGAGAGGGGTCGGTCAACGGCACCCTGAAGGGGCGTCTTGACCCGGACCTACACGGCGGGCGGACCTTCGACGGTGTCACGGTCCGCGTCGCCCAGAGCATCCTGAACCAGCGTTACGCGGTCAGGTACCGGAAGGGAACGCGTAGGTGCTCGCCACCTTGGGCGTCTCGGTGGCCGCTCCGGCCCACACCACGATCTCCGTGTGTTGGGTGAGCTCCAGCGCCGCCGGCTCGCCGGATACTTCGACGCCGTCGCGGAAGACCCGAAGGGTCGCCCCGTTCGTGATGGTGACCGGTCCGACCTGCGTACGCGTCAGAGCCTGGTCCCATAACGTTCAGAGGCTGGTCCCATAACGTGAAGACCTGGCCGAGCGTGAACGGGACGTCCTCGGCCTACCCGTAACTGGTCACGTACGGCTGCCTGTTACGGCCTGCTGTTACCCCGCCCGCATGTTGTGTCGTACTCGTGTCGGCACGATAACCGGTCGGCCATGCAGGCAGAACACGAATGGGGGATGTCGTGGCCATCGGCGCTGGAAAACCGCAGGTCACGCAAGATCGATTACTAGATCAACGAGGGAACCTACAGCGCCCGCGCGTGACGATGCCCCCGCCGGTCCCCCGGTCGGGGGCATCGTCGGGGGGTTCAGAAATCGGGTCTGCGGCGAGGCGATCAGTCGTTCAGTTCCAGCCGCCTCGTCACACCGCTGGGTTCCACGTCCTCAGGACGCCAGCCAGGGCGGTCGGGTCGACTCGGACCGAAGGAACTGGAGTGGTTCCCGGTCGTCGGCCCCGGGGGTTCACTCGTGGTTCACCGGCCGGATGACAGCGGCCGACCGAAGCCCGCTCGCGGCCCCGCGGCGGCACGCCACAATCGCACGCGAGCTTGCACTCACCCACCTCGAGTGCTAAACAGGAGCTGGCACTCACAAGCTTCGAGTGCCAGGGCTGAGCGGCGAGGCCCCTTGGGCCGTCCGTCGCGGGCGTCGTCTTGGCCAGGTCATTGAACAGCCAATTCCCTGGGAGGACCACGACACC
>NZ_CADDZT010000101.1:0-1101 GCF_902812655.1 Candidatus Frankia meridionalis
TCGATCTCCGCGGGCGACCCCGCGATCGGCGCGTTGATCGCCGAGGCGCTCGACAAGGTCGGTAAGGAGGGTGTGGTCACTGTCGAGGAGAGCAACACCTTCGGTCTGGAGCTTGAGCTCACCGAGGGTATGCGCTTTGACAAGGGCTACATCTCGCCGTACTTCGTCACGGACGCGGACCGTCAGGAAGCCGTCCTGGACGACCCGTATGTGCTGATCGTGAACAGCAAGATCGCGGCTGTGAAGGACCTGCTCCCGTTGCTGGAGAAGGTCATGCAGGCCGGCAAGCCGCTTGCGATCATCGCCGAGGATGTCGAGGGCGAGGCCCTGGCCACCCTGGTCGTCAACAAGATCCGTGGCACTTTCAAGAGCGTCGCGGTGAAGGCTCCCGGTTTCGGTGACCGTCGTAAGGCCCTGCTCGGTGACATCGCGATCCTGACCGGCGGTCAGGTCATCTCCGAGGATGTCGGCCTCAAGCTGGAGAGCACCACGCTCGACCTGCTCGGCAAGGCACGTAAGTTCGTGGTGACCAAGGACGAGACCACGATCGTCGAGGGTGCGGGTGACCCCGACCAGATCGCCGGTCGGGTCAGCCAGATCCGTGCGGAGATCGAGAAGTCGGACTCCGACTACGACCGTGAGAAGTTGCAGGAGCGGCTCGCCAAGCTCGCTGGTGGTGTGGCGGTCATCAAGGTCGGTGCGGCGACCGAGGTGGAGCTCAAGGAGAAGAAGCACCGTATCGAGGACGCTGTCTCGAACGCGAAGGCCGCGGTCGAGGAGGGCATCGTCGCCGGTGGTGGTGTCGCGTTGCTCCAGGCGTCGGTCACGGCGTTCGAGAAGCTCGACCTGTCCGGGGACGAGGCCACCGGTGCGAACATCGTCCGGTTGGCCCTCGAAGCGCCGATCAAGCAGATCGCCTACAACAGCGGTCTCGAAGGCGGCGTCGTGGTCGACAAGGTCCGCCACCTGCCCGCCGGCCACGGCCTGAACGCGGCCACCGGCGAGTACGTCGACCTGATCGCCACCGGCATCATCGACCCGGCCAAGGTGACCCGCTCGGCGCTGCAGAACGCCGCGTCGATCGCCGGCCTCTTCCTCACC
>NZ_CADDZT010000101.1:1126-3969 GCF_902812655.1 Candidatus Frankia meridionalis
ACCGAGGCCGTCATCGCCGACAAGCCGGAGAAGAACCCGGCCCCGGCGGTTCCCGGCGGCGGGGACATGGACTTCTGAGTCCACAGCACCACAGCACCACAGCTTCATCAGAACGCAAAGGGGCGGCCCCGTTTCGGGACCGCCCCTTTGCGTCGCGCGGGCCGGATTGTCGTCCGGGCAACGCGGTCGGCGGTGTGACTGTTTTCCCGACCATGCGCGGCGTACTTTGACGTCCTCCCCGGCGTGAACGCCAAGGATTCCTACCGTGCCGCACATGCGGCACCTCGGTGGGTTCCTGCTTCAACGCCGGCTGCCGGCCTCACAGCCGGTCCGACATCAGCTCCACAGGCGTTTAGCCTCTCGGCGCGTCCCGCCGTGAGCATGTTCCTAGCTGCGTTGACATCCCGATCGTGGACCGCACCGCATCCGCACGTCCACTCCCGGACCGCAAGCGGCTTCGGCTGATGCCGCGGGGAGGACCGAACCAGTGCGCGCGACAGCCACCTATTTCACTCAAAGTCATCTTTCTATTATTTTCAGGGAAAGCGGCGCCGACCGCTTAGACAGTCGCGGGTACACAGGGCACCATTGGTGACGTGATCCAGCCTGGCTCCGCTACCCGGTCGCGCCGCCCCACCCTGGTGCTGCCCGCCCCACCGCTCACCGTCACCGACCTTGACGAGCTCGATCTCGACGACCCACGCTTCGAGCTCATCGACGGAATGTGCGTGATCCGTCCCTGGCCGACACCGCTGGAAGCCCGGGTGACCAAACGCCTGGTACGCCTGCTGGTGGAGGCGACACACGCCGACGTTCGCGTCCACACCCGGGATGTCGCCCTCCGGATCAACACCCGTAACGAGATCGTACCCGACATCGTGGTGGCCGCCGCCGACGGCGGCGATCGCCCCCGTCGCCTCACCGACCCGCCGCTGCTCGTCGTGGAGGTCGCGGAGCTGAGCAACCAGCGGTACGACCGGACTCTGAAGTTCGACGTCTACCGCGAGGGCGGTGTCCCCCACTGCTGGCTGGTCGACGCCGACACCCCCGGTGTGGAGGCCTACGAGCTCATCGACGATGCGTACGTGCGGACCGGATCGGCGGTCCGCAGCCAGGAACTCGTCATCACCAGGCCGGTGAGCGCCACCATCGTCCCGGCCAACCTGATCGATCCGCCGGCTCCCGCGTAACCGCGTGAACCTGCCGGAACGCGTGAACCTGCCGGCCGGGCCTGCCGACAACTACCCGGTGTACCGGCAGAAAAGCACTCGTCGGTCCTCGAAACGCGCCGAGAAACATGTCCGGCTGACCGATGTGAGCCCGCTGTACACGCGCGTGCTGCCGAGGGGCGTGGACACCGTGAGGGTGGTACCCCTGACGGAGTAGACGTTGCCGACGTGCGCGGGGGCGGCCCGACCGTTGTTGAGCGGGTTGCTCACACCCACCCCCTGCGGCCAGAACTGCCAGACGGCCCCGTTGGTCCTGCCGTTGAAGGTCCACAGCTCCTCTCCGAGGTCACCGCTGGTCTTCGCGGTCCAGACGCCGGGGATGACCTCCGACCAGTCCGTCGTGGAAGGGGAGCTGGAACGCGCTTGTGTCGTGCGGGTGGGAGTGCTGGCCTGGCCTGTCGTGGACGCATTGTGGGTGCTGCTCGCCGACGAGCTCGGGCGGGCACTGGACTCGTCGCCCGACGCCGGCGTCCGGCTACCCATGCGGGAAGGCGTGGCACTCGGTGCGGGCCTGGGAGTACCGGTCGGCGTCACCGATTGCGCAGCCTCCGAGGAGAACGGGGAGGACGAGGCGCCGGGCCGCGCGGCCCCTCCACAACCGGTCAGAGCGACAGCGGCGACGACAGCGACAGCGACGACGGTCGCGTGGACTCCGGCCCGACCATCCCTGCCCGACCGCGCGGGCAGGGATGCCCGCCATACGCGTCCGGGACGCGGCTGTGAGATCCCCGTCGTCATTCGGCCCCCCGTTTCCATGTGACCCGTTTCGGTCACATCACCTGGCGGCGCATCATACATTTTCGACAACTCAGGGAGAAGCCGCACCACGTGGCCACAACGGCCGTAGTCCGACAGACCAGTGACGAACGGACGTGCAAGGAACGACCGGGTCAGGACGGGTCGGGCAGGCCGTCCGCGGCCGTGGGGTCGGCGTCCGGGATGTCGTCGGCGTCCACGATCGTGTAGGCATAGCCCTGTTCGGCGAGAAAGCGCTGGCGGTGCGCGGCGTACTCCTGGTCGATCGTGTCCCGGGAAACCACCGTGTAGAAATGCGCGCCGCGGCCGTCCGCCTTGGGACGCAGCACCCGCCCGAGCCGCTGCGCCTCCTCCTGCCGTGAACCGAACGTGCCACTGACCTGGATGGCCACCCCCGCCTCGGGCAGGTCGATCGACACGTTCGCGACCTTTGAGACGACCAGGGTCTTGATCTCTCCCGTCCGGAACGCCTCGAAAAGGCGCTCACGTTCCCGGTTGCGGGTCGACCCCTGGATGACCGGGACACCGAGCAGCTCGCCAAGCTGGTCAAGCTGGTCGAGGTAGGCACCGATGACGAGCACCCGGTCGTCGGCATGGCGTTGCACCAGCCGCTGCACAACCGCCCGCTTACTGTACGCGGTCGCGCACATCCGATAACGCTCCTCGGGCTCGGCAACCGCGTAGGCCATCCGCTCGTCCTCGGTGAGGGTCACCCGCACCTCGGTGCACTCGGCCGACGCTATCCAGCCCTGCGCCTCGATCTCCCGCCACGGAGCGTCGTACCGCTTGGGACCGATCAGCGAGAAGACGTCGCCCTCCCGTCCGTCCTCACGGACCAGGGTCGCGGTCAGTCCGAGG
>NZ_CADDZT010000101.1:4294-10177 GCF_902812655.1 Candidatus Frankia meridionalis
CAGCAGGTGCACCTCGTCATAGACGATCAGCCCCCAGTCGCGGGCTCCGAACAGATCCAGATGTAGGTACTCGCCCTTACGGCGGGCCGTCATCACCTGGTAGGTGGCGATGGTGACGGGCCGGATCTCCTTGCGTTCCCCCGAGTACTCACCGATCTCGTCCTCGGTGAGCGAGGTCCGCTTCAACAACTCCGAGCGCCACTGCCGGCCGGCCACCGTATTGGTGACCAGGATCAGTGTCGTGGCACCCGCATGCGCCATGGCGGCCGCGCCGACGATGGTCTTGCCCGCACCGCTCGGCAGCACCACCACCCCGGAGCCGCCCTCCCAGAACCCCGCGACCGCGCCCTTCTGATAAGCGCGCAGCTCCCAGCCGTCCTCCCGCAGTGTGATCGGGTGCGCCTCGCCGTCGACATAGCCGGCAAGATCCTCGGCTGGCCAGCCGATCTTGAGTAGTGCCTGTTTGAGCCGTCCGCGCTCGGAGGGGTGCACCGCGACCGTGTCGTCGTCGACGCGCTGCCCGAGCAGCGGCGCGACCTTCTTCGACCGGACCACCTCCGTGAGTACCGCACGGTCGACGGTCCGCAGAACCAGACCTCGGACGGGATCGTTCTCCAGCCGTAGCCGACCGTAGCGGTCCATGGTGTCGGCGACATCGACGAGCAGCGCGTGCGGGACCGCGTAGCGGGAGAACCGGACGAGCGCGTCGACGACCTGCTCGGCATCGTGACCGGCGGCACGGGCGTTCCACAGCGCCAACGGGGTGACCCGGTAGGTGTGGACATGCTCGGGGGAACGTTCCAGCTCGGCAAACGGGGCGATCGAGGCACGCGCCTCGCCGGCCTGCGGATGGTCGACCTCAAGGAGCAGGGTCTTGTCCGACTGGACGATCAACGGCCCGTCGGCCACCTCTCACCGTCCTTCCGAGGCGATATTCATCGGCCCTACCATCCCATATGGCGCCGGCCCAGCCCGCGTCGCCGTCCGTCACGGCAGATCGGGAACGTCTTCCGGCTCCAGCGTCTCCAAGGCGTCCTGAGCTTTCTGACCTGGTACTGAGGCTTTCCGGCCGGGTACCGGCCTCGGATCGGCGGTACCCCCGGCGTCCGTGCCGGCGTCCGTGCCGGCGAGGCCGTCCGCGACGCCCGCCTCATACGACCAGTCGAATCCCCCGAGCCCGCTGCCCGGCAGCACGTCCTCGACGTCCAGCACGCCGGTGACGCGGTGCAGCGTAAAACGCCGGGTCGTCCTGTTGCGCTCGTCCCATGCGGTGACCCAGCCCCCGTCGACGACCAGCGGACGGACGATGTGTTCGCTGGACTTCCCCTGCTGGTCGACGTGCCCGACCAGCACCCGGCGGCCCGCGCGTACCGCCGACTGCAGAGTCAGCAGGATCATCGGGGCGGAACGCACCATTCCGTCGACCACCGAACCGATCGCGGCAGCAGCCGCCCGGGTCGCGCGGGAGCTCTCATCCCCACGGCGGATCATCAGTACCACGCCACGGAGCTGCTCGTAGCGGCTTCCCGTCATCTCGGCATTGCTCGGTCGCGGACGGCCCGGCGTCCGGTGCACCTCCGGCCGGCTGAGCACCACCCGCCCGTCGGGTCCTTCCCCTACCGGGGAGAACCCGGCCGCGCGCAGACCTTCCAGCAGTTTGGGCATGGGCATCGAAGAGATCACCACAGTGGGTGCGACCCGCCTGAGCCCAAGCGCCTGGGTCCGCCTGGACGCCACGACCTCGGACAGGACGGCCGTGTCATCACACCGCAGGTACGACGCGGCCGGCCCGACGCGCAGTCGGCCGTGGCGACGCGCGACATCGTCGACAAGATATTCCAACGTCTGAGGCACGCCGGTCCGGGCGAGGCGGACCAGGAACTCACGGATGTCCTCGGCGGTTCGGCCGGCGTCGAGCGCGCGGCGCAGGGACGTCTCGGAGAACCGGAAAACCGTTGCCGCGCCGGACGACTCGACATCGGCCATCTGCGTCAGCTCCGCGGCGAGTTCCGGTACCAGCGGGCCGGGAGCCACAGCAGTCAGATCAGCCTGTACAAGCAGTTCGCTGACGGGTTCGGGCAGCATCGGCTCCAACGCCGCAGCCAGCTCATGGCGACCGACACCGTCCGTACCATCGCCACGAGTCAGCACCCTGCCTGCCGCCGAGAGCGCGCCACGGCCGGTGATACCCAGTAGATCGGCTTCGGTGAAGATCCAGTCGACCATCCGGTCCAGTAACGGCCCGCCGCGGCGGGGTATCCGCCATTCCAGTAGTGCCCGCACGCTGTCGCGTGTCGGCGCCAGCCCGGCCGGTGCGGCGGCGAAGGCGTCCAGGACGAGCCGGCGCAGTTCCGACGCGGACGGCCGGCGAACCTCGTGGGAGAGGGCGGCGATCTGGCGGCCCTTGTCGTCACGCTCCCCGACCAGCCCGGGCACCTGCGCCGAACGCAGCCATGCCTCAACCAGCGTGGCCCACCGCATGGCGCGCGTATCCACACACCATCTGTCGTAAGCCGTCGTGGGCATGATCTGGACTTCCGTACCGGGGGTGTTGTCAACCAGCCCAGCCGCATAGGCGGTCTCGACCACCACCGCCGCCACCGGTTCGGTGACGTCGAGGAGCTTCGCGGTCGCGCGGAAGTCCCGGACGCTGAGTCCTCCGGTACGCAACGGGCTGAGCGGAGTCGCGCCCCATGCCTCCAGCAACGTCGTAACCAGCCGGATCAGCGTGTCAGCGGCGAGGGCGGCCGTCCCGTCAACCTGCTCAAGATCAACATACTGGCCGGTCAGCGGGGGCGGGACCGGATGCAACGTCCCAGCCGGGCGGTCTGCGCGCAGCGCGAGCCCCACCTCCCGGGGAAGTTCGACCGTCTCCTCGTCGACCCCGATCAACAGGCCGCGGGCCAGCAGTTCCTCCACCGGCGTCCGGGCGTCGGGCGCGGCAAGCAGACGTCCTGCGTCGCTCGTGTGCCCCAACGCGGGTCCGACGGTGAGGCGGTCGAGGATCTGACGGGCCCGCGGGGTGCATTCCTCGGCCAGGGTCTGTACCCGTTCCTGTTCGCAGAGCGCGGCTGTCAGCTCGTCGACCAGCGACGCGCGGCCGGCTCCACCCCTGTCACGCTGCGGGTCCAGCCCGACCGCGGTCGCGAGGCGGGCAAGGTGGGTGTGGCGGTGGCCGCCCAGACATGCGCGCAACGGTCGACCCAGACCGAGCGGCCGGTCACCGACAAGGTCGTGGACCATCCCGACGAGCCGCAGAGCAGTGTCGTCCCCCCACACCAACGCGCGTTCCCGCAGTGTCTCCAGCGGCAGCGAAACGTCCCCGGCCCCGCAGAACCTCGACAGTTCCCGCACGCTTGTCGGCGACGCGAGCAGGGTCAACGCCTCGCAGACCTCGAGGGTGAACGTGTCCAGCCGCTCCAGCGCGCGGGTGACGCTCACCCGGATTTCCAGGCGGGCGGCAAGAACGTCGAAGTCGGGTGGAGGCGGTGTGGCCAGGTCCGGACGCAGGGTGAGTAAGCGGGTCAGCGCCTCCTCGGACAGATCCCGCAGCCACCCGGCCAGGGTGGTGGGGACCTCAGGGCCGTCCGCCGGCATGGACACCCTCACAACGGTATCCGGCCGCGCGGAAGGCCCCGCATGCCCATAGGGCACGCCCTACCTTCCGCCATCCAACTGGAATTCGTCGATCATCGGCGTCGGGGCCCGCCCCACACCGACGTGCGCCGTCCCGACCTGGTCCAGCACCCAGCCGCCGCCGACGTCGAAGCGGAGCACGACAATGGCCGGATCAAGATCGCAGTCCTGGGGTCTGAGGGCGGCGAACGCCCAGTCGGGCGAGCCGGTGGAGATTCTGATGCCGGTCACCTGAAGTCGTTCCGGCGGGACGAGAGCGACCAGCGGGCTGACGAACACCGCCCGGGCGATGGCGGCGACCTCGTCCGTGGTCGGCGCCCGGCCGGGCAGCGCCGGGCGGGCACCGGACGAACCGACGATGTCGACACCCAATGCGTCCAATGCGTCCGATGTGTCCGCAACCCGCCGAGCGGCCGGGCGGATCACACGTGGACCACTGCGGTATGAACGTGCGGAATCCAGACGCACAGCACCTCCTGCCGCGTGTGCCGGTCTGTCCGTTACCCGACCAGCAACACGTGAAATTGCACACTTTATGACTAAGTACAACAGACCTGTCGATGTCAATTTCACACTGGGCAGCCCCGGAACGCAAGAGGCAGGGTCAACCCTCACCGCAACGGAAGAACATAAATAAAAAACCTTTAAGCTCTATACTTTTTGTATTATTTTACCTTTTTATTCATATTTTGGATGCCGTATCCCCGCCGTTCGGGCGCTGGACACCGCTTGGTCGCCATAGGTCAACGACGTGTGGCGCTGCTACCGACCAGGAACGTGAGATGGTGGGTACGAGCCCAGCCCCCGACACGGGTCTGCGCGTCAGCCATCCCCGGACGCGCGAGAGCCTGACCGAGAGAAAAACCCATCGACAGGACGAGCACGACCGCGACCAGGTTCATCGCGATCAGGGCCGGATGCCGACGGGGGATGCGCCGGCGGCTGGATCCTCCTGCCGATCGTCCATCTCCGGCGCCGGAATCCCTGCCGGACCGGGAGCTGCCCGACCGCGCGTCCCTGCCCGACCGCGCGTCCCTGCCGGACCGGGAGCTGCCGTCAGCAGGCGCGTCGGCCCGACCCGCGCCGGAGTCCGGACGCCGGGTGGGAACGCCAGATTCCCTGTCATCGGCGGGGATCGTGGAGAACCGGTCAGTGGCATTCACATCGTCCTGAGCGACGTCCTGGGCGACGTCCCAGGCGGCACCGTCCGGCTCCCCGCCGTACCGGGGTGGACGACCTGGCGGAGTCCGGGGCGGCGCTGTCGCAGCCGGTCCCGGCCCGTCATCCCGCTCATCCGAGAACGGATCGAACCCCTCGGTCGGCGGCCCGGTGTAAGGGGTTGATTCCGGGTCCGCCGCTGCGGTGGGGGTCACACCCAGCGGGTCGAAGCCGCGCAGCTCGCCGCGTTCGCCACCCGGTGAAGCGGAGCCGAAACCGGCAGCTCCGGCGGGCGCGTACCCGACCGGGCCGTACCGCTGGCTCGGATCACCCTGGCCGGCCGGGGACGGGCCGGTACCCGCGGCACCGATGCCGGGCGAGCCGCCCGTCCCGGACCGCCTCGTCAACGTGCCGAAAGCCACCATGCGCTGGCCTGCGGTAACCGCCCGCTCTCGACCCGGTGTGGATGCCTTCCCCAGGCCACCGGCCGGATTCAGGCCCGGGGCGGCGACGCCCGGCCGAACCCGCGGCACCGAAGCAGGCGGCACCGAGCCGGGAAGCGGTGGTCGCGGCGTGCCTGGCACCTGGTGGGGCGGACGCGCGGACTCGCCGGGTCGCCACGTTGTCGCATCGTCGCCACCCATGGCGAGACGCGGATCCCCCAACGGGTCGCCTCGAGGATCACCTCGTCGGTCACCCCTGGGGTCAGAGTCTCCTCGGACCACGCGGGCATCCTCCGGTCAAGCTCACACGGCAGTGGTTGTGTCGACGTCGTCGGAACAGCGAGATTGAGCGTATCCGCGATACGATTCCGCGGCATCAGACACCCAGGTTCAAGTAACCGGTTCTTTCAACCCTGGACACCCAACAGACACCGGAGACACCCTCGACCCTTCCTGCGGGCGAACCGTTACAGCTTCGGACGGTGACGCTCAAGGATGGCAGTGAGATCCAATCCGGACGGAAGTGTTCCGAACGCATACCCACCGTTACCATTGAGACGCGAAGCACAAAACGCGTCGGCAACCGCCGGGGAGCCGTACCGGACCAGCAGAGCGCCCTGCAACACCAGCGCCATCCGCTCCACCA
>NZ_CADDZT010000101.1:10716-19315 GCF_902812655.1 Candidatus Frankia meridionalis
GGCAACGACACCGCGCCACCAGCGGATGCGGCTGCCGGCCGCCGGTCGAGGGTCGCAGCCAGGCGCATCCCGAGGACCATCGCGGCCTCGGCCTCCACCGCCAGATCCGCCAGCACGTTGCGGGCCAACGGCGCGTCGATGACATCCCGGTCGAACGCCCTCCGGTGCGCGGCGTGGTGAAGTGCCTGTGCCACCCCGAACCGCATCAGCGCCGCTGTCCCGAGCACGCAGTCCAGCCGGGTCAGCGCGACCATCTCCACGATCGTGGCAACCCCGCGTCCCTCCTCGCCGAGCAGCCATCCGGTCGTGTCCGCGAACTCGACCTCGGACGAGGCGTTCGACCGGTTACCCAGCTTGTCCTTGAGCCGCTGCAGTCGGAAGGTGTTGCGGGTCCCGTCGGGCAGCACGCGCGGGACGACGAAGCAGGACAGACCGGCCGGGGCCTGCGCCAGCATCAGGAACACGTCGTTCATGGGCGCCGAACAGAACCACTTGTGCCCGGTGATCGCGTAAGAACCGTCGTCACCGGCGCGGGGAACGGCCCGGGTCAGGTTCGCGCGGACGTCGGAGCCGCCCTGTTTCTCGGTCATCGCCATGCCCGCGAGCACACCGGCCTTGGCCGTGCTCGGGCTCAGGCCCGGATCGTAATGAGGGGCTGTGAGCAGCGGTTCCCAGTAGGCCCCGAGGTCGGGATCGACACGGAATGCCGGGACGGCCGCATAGGTCATGGAAACCGGGCAGATGTGCCCGGCGTCCACCTGTGACCAGATGATCAGAGCGGCCGCCCGGGCCACATGCGCGCCGGGCACCGGATCACGCCACGGGCCGCCGGCGATGCCGCCGCGTACCGCGACCGTCATCAGATCATGATAAGCGGGGTGAAAGACGACCTCGTCCACCCGATGGCCGTAGCGGTCATGGGTACGCAGCTCGGGTGGGTAGCGGTTGGCGTTCTCGCCCCAGGCCTGCGCGCGGGCGGAACCGGCGAGGCGTCCGAGGGCGGACAGTTCATCGGTGGCCCAGCCCGCGCCATGCCGGTGCACCGCCTCCGCAAGAGCCGTGTCCGCGTCGAACACGTCGTAGCCGGAAAGCGGCGGGACCTGGTTGAGGACCTCATGAGTCGTTGGGATGTGGATATCCGCCATAGCGACCTCCCCGGCCGAACGCGCCCGACCGAACGCACCTGGTTGCAGCATCGTCGGATCGATGGGAGATGTCTGCCCAGCAGCGCGGCGGTCACCGCGGCGAATTGCGGCGGGGGGACCGGGCCGGGTGGAACACCCAGGCACGCATCAGAACAAAACGCATCACCGTGGCCAGCACGCCACTGAACAGAACGGTCATGATTTCGACGAAGACCCCGGAGGACCCCCAGACCTGGTGCAGCAGGGCCAGCCCGACCGACGACACCGCAAGTCCGAGCACGAACACCACGCCGGACTCGGCGAACTCGCGGATGGCGCCGTCACCACCGACATGCCCGAAAGTCAGCCTGCGGTTCGCCCAGGTGTTACCCACGGCGGTGACGAGCAGCGCGGTGAAGTTGGCCGTGAAGGACGACGTCCCGCCGTCTCGCAGCAGCGCATAGAGGACGACGTAGGCCAGCGTCGAGCACACGCCGATCGCCGCGAACATCCGGAGTTCACGGCCCATGCCACGGGGCAACCGGGCGGCTCGCACATCCGGCGGAAGATCTACTCCGGCACGGCCGGCAACTATACGGCGAGCGACCCGGATCATTCCGCGGATATCCTCCATCGCGGTTGCCACAACGTCCACCCTCGAATCCGGGTCGTCGATCCAGTCGACCGGAACCTCGTGAATACGCAGACCATTGCGTTCGGCAAGCAACAACAACTCCGTGTCAAAGAACCACTGATTGTTCTCGATGGCGGGAAGGAGCACGCGGGCCACGTCCGCGCGCACGGCCTTGAAACCGCACTGGGCATCCCGGAAGGACGTACGGAAGGCCATGCGCAGCATCCGGTTGTAGCAACGGGAGATGATCTCACGCTTCGGTCCGCGTACCACCCGGGAACCCCGCACCAGCCGGGAACCGATCGCCACGTCCGAATGGCCGGACAGCAGGGGTGCGACCAGCGGCAACAGCGCCTCAAGCCCGCTGGAGAGATCCACGTCCATGTACGCGACGACATCGGCGTCCGAGGACGACCAGACCGCCCGCAGTGCCCGCCCGCGGCCCTTGGCCTCGAGTCGGGTCAGGCGTACCCGGCCGAGGTCGGCAGCCAACCGTTGGGCAATGATCGGCGTTGCGTCGGTGCTGGCGTTGTCCGCGATCGTGATGCGCCAGTCGAAGGGAAAGCGGTGGGTGAGGTAGTCGTGCAGTCGCCGGATACTGCCGTCCAGGGCCTCCTGTTCGTTGTGGACCGGGACGACCACCTCGACGACGGGTGACGGCCGCCGCTGCTGCGGGAATGCCACCGCGGGTTCGGTCGACGTCACGCCCGGGTCCGCCCGCGCACCGGTCATCCGGCCGCCACCACACTCGGCATCCGCAGCGGCATCCGCCTCGGCCGAGACCCGTGACGCGATCACCCTGGAGCCGGGCTCAGGCGTGGGTGACACAGTGTTCACGGCGCAGGGCAGCACCGCGCCGACGACCGCAGGAGCCGGCGGCAGGCGTGGCCGTGGGGCCTCCGTACCTGCCGAGGGCTGCGATAGCGTCTGCGGAGTACGAGGAGGTACCGACGGTGACGGGATGGGATGATGATCATCCCGAACGTGCTGCGGCAGCTTCACGGTTTCAACCGTCCGGGACCGCGGTGAGGGCTGCCTGAACTCCACCTGAGAAGGTACTAAGGCCGTCCGACCGAGGGAGCAGGGTGAACCACTTCAGGCAGTTTCTGATGTGCGGCAGCATGGTGGACCCTGTGGTCGTTCACCACCCGACAGACGTGACACGCCCTGATCGCGATTACCAAGAGTTGCATAGCCGGACTGTCGGGTAAGCGACACTCTCCGGTGTCGCGTCTCAGCTGACTGTTGGTCGGATTTCAGTATTCACTCAGCTTGTGCGGGGAAGGTTTCCACCATGAGCACGCGGCCCCCCTTCACCACCCCCGCGGACGGACCTTCGTCGAACGCCCCCGCTACCGACGGTGGCATCGCCGACGACCGGACCGCCAGGGAGGGCTCGGACTGGGTCACGCCGGATCTCGACCCGTACCCGCCGACCCGCCAACAGGACGCTCCGTGGCAGAAACCGGCCGGTATGTCCGCGATACCGGGGCCGTCCCACAACGACAACCCCTTCGGCCCGGGCCAGCACCCCGATGGTGGATCAGCTGCTCCCGGCGGCCGGCCGGACCAGCCGTCCGACCGGATCTGGTGGGGGACACCCTGGAGCCCGCCACAGCCGCACGTCTGCGCCGACTCCACGAACGTGTCGTCGTCCGAGCCCCCGGGCCATGGCGGCCCCTGGCCCCCGACCAACCCCCTCGGCATGCCAGGCCCGTACTCCGGGCCGACTCCACCACCGTCCGGCCCTTACTACGGACCAGCCCAGACGGTCGGGCCGCCGGTGCCGCCACCACGCCGTCGACGGCTGGTCGCCGCGGCCATCGCGCTCGCGCTGGTCTCGGCGGGTGTGGGTGGTGGCGTCGGGGCACTGGTCGCCGGTGACAACTCGTCGACCGTGGTGACCTCGAGCGGACTCCAGCGCAGTACCGGCAGCTCAGGAACGTCGCCGGCGGCGTCCGGCACCGTGTCGGCCGCCGCGCAGACGATCCTCCCGAGCGTGGTCACGATCGCCGCGTCGTCCAGCAGCCAGTCGAGCACCGGATCCGGCGTAATCATCCGACAGGACGGCTACATCCTGACCAACAACCACGTGGTATCCGACGCCACCCAAGGTGGGTCACTGAGAGTAACGATTCAGGATGGCAAAAGCTACAGCGCGAAAATCGTCGGCACCGACCCGAGTTCCGACCTCGCGGTTGTGAAGATCGATGCGACCGGGCTGAAGCCCGCGACCTTCGGCGACTCGGACGCACTCGCGGTTGGCGAGCTGGTGGTCGCCGTCGGCAGCCCCCTTGGTCTGAGCGGCACCGTGACCTCCGGCATCGTCAGCGCCGAGCACCGGCCGGTCCGCACCGGTGACTCGACCGTCCAGGACAGCAACGCCGTCCTGGACGCCATCCAGACCGATGCGCCGATCAATCCGGGCAACTCCGGAGGTCCGCTCGTCAACAGCAAGGGCGAACTGGTCGGCATCAACTCCGCCATCGCCACTGTCGGTTCGGGTGGCGGCGGGTTCGGCAGTCAGCAGGAGCAGCAGTCCGGCAACATCGGCGTGGGTTTCGCGATCCCGTCCAACTACGCGCAGACCATTGCCGAGGAGCTGATCGGCAAAGGATCGGCGACGCACCCGTATCTCGGCGTGAGCGCGTCCACCGCCGGGGCGAACTCGGACCCGACCGGTGACGGGACCGGTGCCGCAATCCGGCAGTTGGTGGGCAACGGGCCCGCGCAGCAGGCCGGTCTCCAGTCCGGCGATATCATCATCAAACTGGGGGACCGCCAGATCACCAGTGTGGACGGACTGATCGCCGCCGTCCGGTCGCGTCCCGTCGGCAGCAAGGTGACGGTCACCTACACCCGCAACGGTCAGACCCATACCGCCGACATCACCCTGGCCGCGCAGCCGCCGTCCTGACCGGCGACGATGTCGGGACGGTCGCGATCCGCTCGCTCGAAGGACGGAACCGTATATAACGGGATAACGGCGGCGCCCGCAGTGATGGCGACCCGCTTTCCCGAAAACGCGAAGTCAGGCATACGACAGCGAAGCTTGTCTGATCGTCTCGCATCGGACGGGCCGGACGTTCTACCGTTACCGTTCATGGTGGCGTCGCCACGTCGGTATCCGGGCACGGCGACGACTCAAGCCGCCGATGGCGGGGTACGGAGAATGCGCTGATGGATGGTGGTATCGACGGTGATGCCCCTGACCGCGACGCCTCTACGGGCAATGCTCCCGGGGGGGATGACCGGCGCGCCAGTGCCTCCGCCGGCACATATCCCGATCATTATGTTCCAGCGCCCGAAACCGGCGGTGGCGGCTGGTGGACCGTCGCCTCCCGCCGGGGAACCCCCGAGTCGGACACGGACATCGTCCTGCGGATCCGCCACGGGCACCGGGACGCGTTCGACGACATCTACCACCGGTACGCCGACGACGTCTTCTCCATGTGCCTGCTCGTCCTCGGCGAGACCACGGTTGCCCGCGCTGCCGCGGGCACGGCGTTCGCGCTCGTCGCCCAGACACGACTGAGCCCACTCAGTGACCCGACCCGACTTCGATCATGGTTACTGGAGCTGGCTCGGGGCAGCGCACTGGCCTGGTCCGGTTCGCCGCAGGCTCGGGCTGTTGCCGTGCCGCATGGGGTGACCCCTGAGGAGATTCTGGACAGAACGCAGCTTGTGCGTGCTCCGGCCAGCCTGCGGGAGGGGCTTGCGCGTACCTTCGACCGGGCCGCCACCGCGACCGGCGGTATGACCGCTGGCGCATACCCGGTGGATACCCGCAATACCAGCCATATCAGGTATACCGCGAGTACCGATCCGGTCGGTCCCGCAGCCGACGACAAGACGATCAGAATCGGCCATCGGACGACGCCTCCCCCTCCGGGGACGACCACCCGTACGGCCACGGCCACGATCAGCACCCCGGCGAGTCCCACCGGCAACAACGGACGGTCCGACCCCTCGGATTCGCCCACGATCATCCCGATCCCGCGCAGACGCCCGTATGCGGGCCCACTCGTCCGGCAGGACTGGCTCAACCGGCCCGCGGTCACGGTCGTCGCGTCACTGATCCTCGCCGTCGCCGGCGTCACCGCCGCGATCAGCTGGCCGACCGCCGCGTCCGATGTCACCGCCCATTACCCCGACCTCGCCTATATCACTCCGACGACCTCCGGGTCCCGGCATCCCACCTCCGGTCCGGAGCCGGCGCCCGTGGTCGTGCCGACGGTTGCCAGCGAGTTCACCAAGCGGGTCTCCAGCCGTCGGACCGAACCGACCCTGTCCGAGGTCGCCGTCGCTCACGAGGTGCCGGTGTCCCCGCAGTCCGTGGCCGATGACGGCGTGCCCCAGGGCTCGTCGGACCCGTCCAGCCCTGGAACGATCACCACGCTGCCGCGGCCGGGGACGACGGCAACCCCGTCCACGGCCCCGGCGACAACCAACGCCGGAGCGCCGACCTCACCACCCGGTGCTTCCGGGACCACCGCACCGTCGGCCGGTGGCAAACCGACGACGACCTCGTCGAATCCGCCGGCCACCGCGACCAGGCCGGCCACGAGGACACCGGCCACGACAAGCCCCGCCGACCACCCGGCGCAGGCCTGATCGCATTCGCTTCGACCAGTGCCGGGTCAGGCAACGTTGGCCGTCGCGGCGCAGCAGGGCAGACGTCGCCTGATGCGGCACCAGCTATCGGACCCGGTAGAAGAGCGTGGTCACATACTGGTCGAAGTCGTTGATCCGCAGTGTCAGTCGTAGCTGCCATGTCCCGGGCAGCGGAACCTGCATACGCTGAGCGATCGCGTGGCCCGGTGCCGCCACGGTGAGCGGCACCGGGAGCGGCCCGACACCGACGTCCGGCAGTGACAGCTGCGCTGACGCGTCCGCGAGCGGCTGGACCTTCCCAGCCGGATCGAAGGTGTAGATGTGCAGGGTCTGCGGCCCGCGTGTGGTCGGGGAGATATCCACCTGGACGGTGAGCGGCCCGGCGAAGACCGTGTCCGCGAACGGCGGCACGTACGACGTCCGTGCCGGAACGGAATTGACCAGTGTCGCGGTCACCGCCAGGACGACCGCGGCCAACCCGGTCTCGAACATGACCCCGCGACGCAGCCCCGCCACCGTACCCTCGGTGACGCGGGGCCGGGCCCCGGGACCGGATGCGGACGGCTCCGACGTGCGCCCGGCGACGCCCGTCATCGCCGTCGTCCCAGCCGTCATCCCAGCCGTCGCCCCAGCCGTCGTGTCGGAGCGGCTCGCCGCGAAGGCTGCGACGATCGGCCGGTAGCAGCGCACAACCCACCGGTGCCCCAGCCATCCGACTCCGAGCATCATGGCGACGAACCAGAGCTTCAACAGCAGCAGACGGCCGTAGGTGGTGGCGGTCAGCGCCGGGAACGTGCCGACCTCCCGCCAGGTCTGGTACGCCCCGGTCACAACGACCACAGCGACGGCGGTCATCGCCGTCCGTGACCACCGTGGCAGGACCCCGCCAAGTTCAGCGGCGCGGGCCGCGGACACCTCGGTCTCGGCCACCGGATTCCGGCCGTCCGCGGGTACGCGGTTGGACGTCGAACGCAGAAAGACGACGAGCAGTGCGAGGCCACCGACCCACACCGCGACGCCCAGCAGGTGCAGGGTCAGGTTGGCCGTTGCGAGCCACGCGTCGTCACCGACACCCCCGTGCCCGGCCACGGCCTGGGTCACGGCGGCCACAAGGGCAAGACCCGCCAGTTCCATCAGGGAGCGCCGGCCACGATCCATGATCACGCGTAGGAGCGGTACCGCGAGCAGCAACGCGAGGATGCGCAGCAGCAGCAGATGCCCGAACCTGCCATGCAGGGTGGTGGACAACGGATCCCAGCGTGCCAGGGCGGACAGTCCCAGGCCCGCGCCGTAGGGACCCTGGACCAGCAATGCAGCGACAGCCGCGCCGAGAGTGCTGCCCCACCCCGCCCACAGGAGGCGTCGAGGGCCGACGCGCCCGAGCCCCGCCGGCCACAGCGCGAGCAGGAAGAATCCCGCGCCGAGCAGGACGGAAAGACCTATGAACGCGACGAAACGTGATATACTGGCCAGGACCCCGACCACGGTGGACCCACCGCCGGACGTGGACACGGCCGTGGCGGCGGTCGCGTCCGGCGTCACTCCGACCCCGAAGTAGAAACCACCGGACACCGGATGGCTGTCCGCGGAGATGACATGCCAGCTCACCACGTAGGTGCCGTTGGCGAGCCCGGACCGCAGCCCCGCCACGACCTGGTTGCCAGACTGCCCGTGTTGGACATTCCCGGCGTCCACCCGTTGACCGGTGGCGGAGATGACCGTTATCGAGCGCGCGTCCACCTGGACCGATTCACTGAAAGTCAACACGACCCGCGACGGCGCGTTCTGAAGGCTCGCGCCCTGAGTCGGGTCACTGCGCTCGAGCACGGCATGGGCGGACGCCGGGCCGGCCGTCGCGACCACAGCCACAACCATGGCGACAAGCAGAAACCCGACCCGGCGCACAACACGAACCCGACCTGCCACCGGCCCAGTGTCCCCCTCGGCACGTGCCAAGGCCCGCGACCCGCCTGACCCGTCCGGTCAAGGCCGCCCCGAGTTGGCCTTCCCGCGCAGGCCAACGCCGCGTGAGGAGGCACGTCCTAGACTCGGCCGTTATGAGCGTCGCCGAGCGGGGTCCGTTACCTCATGTGCTCCTACGCACATTGGTCGTTCTCGGCGCGCTGGCTTCCTGGCTGGTGTTCCCCGCCGGACCCGCACAGGCGCACTCGGTCAGCGGGGCCGCATCCACGAACTTCCACACCAGTATGACGGGCATGACCCCCAC
>NZ_CADDZT010000101.1:19513-21147 GCF_902812655.1 Candidatus Frankia meridionalis
AGATCTACACATGGACGATCCCGCTGACCGTGGACGGGCAGCCGGTCACCGCATCCGGCAACCTCGACTGGGTTCCCGGACCGTCCCCCGTTCCCTGGTTCGCCCTTGAGATTGCCGTGGCCGCCGCGGTCGTGACCCTCGGACTGCTGCGCAGGGGAAATTTCGTGCTGGCCATGGCCGTGACGACGATCGTCGCGGCGGACATCGTCCACTCGGTGCTCATCGCGTTCTCCCGAGCCGACGGCCGGCTGTCGGGGTTCTTCTTCGGAAACACCGTGGAGACGGTCGTGTGGGTCCTCGGCCTGATCGCGGCCGTCCTGCTGGTGCGGCGGTCGGTCGTCGGCCTCTACCTCGCGGCGACCGCCGGGTTCGTCATCGCCATGATCGGCGGTTTCGGTGATGTCGGCGTCCTGTACCGGTCCAGCGCCCCGATCGCCGGGCCGATCGGTCTCGCCCGGACACTGACCGCAACCACCATCGGCATCGGGTTCGGACTGCTGGGCGCCGCGGCGGCCTCGCGGCAGCAGCGATGGCGGGAACGGAGGGAGATGCTGCCCGCCGGGCCGAGTATGGCAGGCTGACCGCCGTGAAAGTACGCGCGGCGACGCCGGCAGTGGCCGGCACGTCCGCGGTCCCCATGACGACCGCCGGACGCCTTGTGCGCGCGTCCGCCTTCGCGGGGACGTCGGTCTCCCTCGCCGTGGCCGCGCATGCCACGGCCGGCGGTCACCGTCCCGCCACAATCCTGCTCAGCTGCGCGTTCGGGCTACTCACCCGCGTCGCATACGGACTCGCGGGACGGGAACGCCGCATCGGCGCGATGCTCGCCGGTGTCGGGTTCGCCCAACTCGCCCTGCACGCGACGTTCGCGATCACATCTCATGGCACGGGCATGGCGGCGCAGGCACTCCTGCCCGAGGGCCTCGCGATGGCCACCGCCCATGCCACCGCGGCCGGGCTTGTCTCCGGAATGCTCAGCCAGGCCGAGAACGGGCTGTGGACCGCGACCACCCTGCGCCTCACGGTCGCCCGTTTCCGTGCGGGTTCCCGCGCCGCCGGTCTCCTCATGCGTGCGGCCCGCTGGTTCGCCACCGCGCTGAGCACACTCCTGGCCTGTGGACAGGACAGCCCACATACCCGGCCCGGGATGCCGGGCAGACACCTGCCTGCCCCACCGCAACCGTCGATGTCCCTCGGTGGACGCCTGTTCGTCCGCGCCGGCGGGCGGCGCGGACCGCCGCTCGTCCTCTCGGCCGCCGCTGCCTGAAGCAGCCTTCGGCAACACGACAACGACCATTCTGTTGCCTTTTGCCTGGATCCCCGAGAGGATCATCATGTCCCGCACGATCCGTGGTGCCGCCGTGCTCGGCGCCGCCCTCGCCGGCATGGTCGCCTTCGCGCTGCCCGCCTCCGCGCACGTCACCGTGCAGCCGACGTCAGCCGCCGCCGGCGGCTACACCACCCTTACGTTCCAGGTCCCGACCGAACGGGACGACGCGTCCACCACCAAACTGGAAGTCCAGTTCCCGACCGACGCCCCGATCGCGTCGGTGTCGGTCGAGCCGCACACCGGCTGGACCTACGCGGTCACGAAGACCAGGCTGGCACAACCGATCAAGACCGATGACGGATCC
>NZ_CADDZT010000101.1:21674-22305 GCF_902812655.1 Candidatus Frankia meridionalis
TCCGCTGACACCGCCATCAAGCCGGGCGAGTTCGCCCGCTTCAACGTCTCGGCCGGTCCGCTGCCCGACAAGGCCGGCACGCTCGCTTTCAAGGCCCTGCAGACCTACAGCAACGGTGATGTGGTGCGCTGGATCGACGTGGCGCAGCCGGGACAGGCCGAGCCCGAGCACCCCGCCCCGGCAGTGACCCTCACCGCGGCCAGCAGCGACACCGCGACCATGCACGGCGGGTCCACCGCGACCGGCACCTCGACCGGCACCTCGACGGCGGACACCACCGCGGCGTCCCACAGCTCCGACGGCACTGCTCGCGGACTGGGCATCGCCGGCCTGGTCGTCGGCGTGATCGGAATCGGGATCGGCGCGGTCGCCTTCCTGGCGGGTCGCCGCCGTACGACCTCCTGACCTCCCGGGGGCCGGAGGCGGTGCGCAAGAAACCATAATCGCACCGCCTCCGGCTGGATTTCAATCATTTATCCGGATGTATCTGGACTTTCATGACATAAAAATGATCGATTCCGGTGTATCCGGGAGGTCCCTTGTTGCGCCCGTCCATGACCGATCAAACTCGGGCAGGTGGCGGGGACTCACAGCAGCAGACACGGACGTGGTACGACCAGCCGCGGCCCCA
>NZ_CADDZT010000101.1:22397-23446 GCF_902812655.1 Candidatus Frankia meridionalis
CACGGGGGGCCCGTTCCATCTCGGCGATGACCATCTGTCGAACGGGCGGAACAGGCCAACCGGTCACGTCCACGGCGCGGGACGCCCCACGCCTGCCGGCCGCCGCAACAGGATCGTCCTCGCAGCCCTGCTCGTACCGTTGTTCGTAGCGACACTCGGCGGCGTCCTGACGCTGTGGCCCGGGACGGACCGCCAGCCCATCCCCCAGGTCTTCCTCGGTCCCGACGGCCAGGCGATCACGCTGGTCGACGCAACGATCGAACAGGCAGCCCGTGGCCCGTGCGGTGGCGGTACCGGTGCCTCCACCGGCGGCGGGACGGACGGCCGGTCGGGGTCGGGCTCGGGCTCGGGGTCTGCCCCGGCCTGCCTGGAGCTGACGGTACGGATCACCAGCGGCCCTGACACCGGCCAGGCCCGTCAGCTGGAGCAGTCCATCGACCCGACCGCCCCCGAGTTCGCAACCGGTGACAAGGTCCGACTCGGACGCAGCACGTCGCCAGGCGGCGGCGTCGACTACTACCTCAACGACTTCCAGCGAGGACGGCCGCTCGGTCTCCTCGCGCTGGTATTCGCCCTGGTCGTTGTCGCCGTCGCCCGATGGCGCGGACTCGCCGCGCTGGTCGGCATGGGACTGACCTTCCTGGTACTGGTCTTCTTCCTGCTGCCGGCCCTGCTGAACGGGCAGTCTCCGGTCGCGGTATCGCTGGTCAGCTCGGCGACTGTGTTGTTCGTCCTGCTGTACCTGGTGCACGGCCCGTCCGCCCGGACGTCGACCGCCCTGCTCGGCACCCTGGTGAGTCTCGGTCTCACCGGCATCCTCGGCTACCTCGCGATCCGGCTCACAACGCTGACCGGACTCGGTTCGGACGAGTCCACGACGTTGAAGGCGTTCGACGGCCGACTCAGTCTGACCGGGTTGATCCTCGCGGGCCTGGTGATCGGCTCACTCGGCCTGCTCAACGACGTGACCGTGACCCAGGCATCGGCGGTGTGGGAGCTCGCGGACGCCTCCGGCGCGGCCCGGCCGCTCGATCTGTACAGATCCGCGA
>NZ_CADDZT010000101.1:23705-44872 GCF_902812655.1 Candidatus Frankia meridionalis
CCTCGATCTACACGATCGTGATGGCGTATGCGGGCGCGGCACTGCCCTCGCTGCTGTTGTTCACCCTCGCGGACCGGTCCGCCTACGACGTCGTGACCGGTGATCTGGTCGCCGCCGAGATCGTGCGGACCGCGGTCGGCGGCATCGGGCTGGTCTGCTCGGTGCCGATCACAACAGGTATCGCCGCGCTGATCGCCGGCCGGCGGATGCGTATCCGACCGTCGGACGAAACGGTCGGTTGACTACGAGACTCGCCGGAACGCCGGTTACCGTAGATCACGGGCAAATGCTCCTATGGTGTATTGATGGATCTTGGCAGATCACCTTCGGTCGGCCCTGCCCGCACGGTCGGCGGACCCGTCGCGCCGCGTAACGATGCGATATCTCCGGAAGCGCCACCAAAGATCCACCGGGCAGGCTTTAGGCTTCTGGTCCTGTGAGCCCCGTCCTCGCTTCAAGTCGAGCCGGGAACTTCGTCCGCGCGCTACTGGTCATCCTTATGATCACTTTGCTGTACCGCGAGATATACCTGCTGTGGTTCTTCCACACCGCGGCATGGACGAGCCGACCGAAGGAGATCCGCTGGTGCGGATCGTGGTACGAACGGCTGAACGATCGCGACCGAACTCAGGAGGAGGCCCGCAAGCTCGCCGGCGGCCCCCTCACCTCGGTGACCCGCCTTCCCGTCTGGCGGCCGGTAGTCGCCTACAGACCATCGGACGGGTGCCCGGCGCACATCTTCGGCGAGGTCGGCAACGACCAGTTCACGACCTACCTACTCACCGGGGACTGACGCCCAGCCAGGCAGCGGCACCAGCCGCCGCTCCACCGAGGGGTGCCTCGGCGGCCCTCGACGGCCTGGCCGCATCGACTACCGGACCTTGTTGCACCACGTGCACCCGAGCATGAATCGAGTTGCGTTGCTGCAACGCCGCTCGCACGGCCCGGTGCAGGCCGTCCTCCAGGTAAAGGGCGCTGCCCCACTCGACGACATGCGGGAACAGATCCCCGTAGAAGGTCGAGTCCTCATCGAGCAGGACGTCGAGCGCGAGCACCCGTTTGGTTGTGATCAACTGGTCCAATCTGACCTGGCGCGGTGGAATCGCAGCCCACTCCCGTTGACTCAACCCGTGCTCAGGATACGGGCGACCGTCGCCCACGTACCTGAAGATCACCCAACACCTCCTCGCTGAGGACGCAACCCAGCGGAACACCTGACAGCCTAGAATCCTCCACCACGAACCCAGCGGATCGCGACCGCCCTCCACATCCGCTGCTTGTTCATTGTTACGGATCGACGGAATCACACAAACACAACACTTTCCGTAACCAAAACGGCTGGGCAATGCTCGCAATCGGGGCAAAATATTCCTGATCGCCATACGACTTGCGCAACCCGGTCCCGAGTCGCGGACGAGCGAACCCTCCAACCGCGCACACCGCCACGCAGGTTGTCAATATGATCTTTTCGAATCCTATGTCCACCCTCCGGCGCAGAGATTAGGTTAGCCTTACCTAATAATGATTGAATCGATCCGGACAAGCGGAGGGTGACGTGATGAAACCGAAACAAGACGAGGAACCCGTACCCAACCAGGCCCGCACCATCATCGCCGGCGCCCGGCACGCCCTGCTGACACTGCCCTACGATCGGGTTCGGGGCTGGGTCGGACTACTCGACGACGGCGGTGAACCCGTCCTCCTCGCAACCGCCGGCAGCCTGCCCACAAGGGTGGCCGGCAACAGCCCGACAGCACGTGTCGACATCCCCGGCCCAACGGGCGAACGGCTCGTACTCGCCGGTTCCCTACGCGTGTTGCCCGGTCCGGTAACTGAGATCATCACGCGTATCAGGGGCGTGGGTTGCGGCGTGCCGCGCCCGGGGATCCCTTCGCCCGGGTACGACAACAACCTCACCGACCGCACCGCGCTGACGCTGGCCGTCGCCGAAGTCATCCTCTGCCTGCCTACCGCGCCGGATCGCGGCGGCCATGGGCGAGTCCGGGCCGGCGAGAAGCCGCAGACACGGATCGACCTTGCCGCGTACGCGCTGGCCGAGCCGGACCTGATCGCGGCCTACGCGCCCGACCTTGTCTCGCATCTCAACACCGACCACGCCGACCAGCTGCGCCGGCTCGCCGAATACGCCACCGTCGCCGAATACGCCACCGTCGCCGATCCCGCCCCGCCCGAAGAGGACACGGGTCCGCACAGCCCGATGATCGCAACGGTGGTGCGCTCGGCCGACGCCCATGAGCTCGCCGGCGCGCAGATCACCCACCTCGATCGCTTCGGGATGACGATGTGGCGGGTCGGGCACCACGGAGCCGAGGAGATCCGCATCCCGTTCCGGGCGCCGTTGCGCGAACCGCAAGGGCTTGGCGAGGAACTTCGGTGGATGCTGGGCCTTGTTCGATAGATCGCCACAAGTACTTGTCCACAAGGGTGTTATCCACAGTTTCGGCATCCAAAGTCACCCGGACCGGACCTTGTCCGCATAATCAGGATCGCGCACCGTCGTCGCACCCCTGCGGGAGGTCCGGATGCTCCACTGGATGCGAGCCCGGCCGACTCTGCTCACGGCCGTTCTGGTCACCACAACGCTCAGCATGATCACGCTGGTCGCGGCGGGATGTTCCAGCGACTCGAAAGGCGCACCCCCACCCACTGGAGCACCAACGACCGCGCCGGGCACGTCGGGCACCGCCAGCACCACACCGGGGAACCGGGGAACATCGGCAAGCGTGCCCGAAGCCACCAGGACAACCAGTTTCCGTGCTCCGGGCGGAGGTTTCGGAACGATCGACGTCGGGTTCGTCGAGCTGAAGGTGGGCGGGCGCCTCGCAACCCTCACCCTGCTGTGGACACCTCGGTACACCGACACACCGCCCACCAAGGAGATCTCGGTCTTCGACATGTTCGGGCAGCACAACCCGGCTGTCACCCTTGTCGACAGCACCAACCTGAAACGCTATGTCGTCGTCCAGGACAGCCGCAGCGTCGAACTCGGCGCCAGCGGCCTGCGGACGAAGACCGTCAACAACACGCCTGCCAGCGCTTCCTACACCTTCGCGGCACCGCCCACGGATGTACGGACCGTTGATGTCTACGCCGACGACCGGCTGCTGTTCGACGCCGTCACGGTCGTCAGATGATCCCCGTCGGCGCCACCGTGCGCGGCAGCAGCAAGGCACCGCGCGGGCCCCTGGTGATCCGTGTTGTCGCCGCGGTCGTGACACTGGTCGTAGCGACCTTCTTGTCGCCGTCCATCACCGCAGCCCGAGCCGCGTCGGCCGCGTCGGTCTCGCCGGTCTCGCCGGTCTCGCCGGTCTCGCCGGTCTCGCCGGACACCATGACCGATCAGGCCCTTACTGACTCGGTCCACCAGATCGAGGTGGCGGAGGCGGTCCGTCCGATCGATGTGGACAAAGCCGTCGTGGCGCTGCGTACCGAGCGGCATGACGGTTCCGGGGTGGCCGTGACGATCAGCTCGGACGTGTTGTTCGCGTTCGACTCCGCCGATCTGACCGCGATTGCCCGTGGGCAGCTCTCCGATCTCGCGGCGCAGATCAGTCACACCACCGCGACGGTCGGCGTCAACGGCTACACGGACAGCACCGGCACGCCCGCGTACAACGTGATCCTGTCCCAGCGGCGAGCCAATGCCGTCGCCAACCTGCTACGCCCAAGTGCGCCACACGACGTGCTGGTCTCCGCGACCGGGCACGGCTCCGCCAACCCCGTCGCCCCCGACACCAGCCCAGACGGCTCGGACAACCCCGCCGGCCGCGCCCAGAACCGCCGCGTCACCATCACCTACCGCACTCCCTGACCACCTGATCCCATCGGACCTCCAGCGGTCGCAGGCAGGCTGGGGCCTGGATCCCGCGTATCAGCCCTGATGGGTGAACCGGTCGGTACCGTCACAGCTCGTAATGCCGGCCGCGCGTCGTAGCCGTACCGTCTCGAAGCATGACCGAGGCAATGCGGAGGCTGCCGGGCGACACATTCGGAAAATCGAACACAGCGACAGAAACCGCTACCGAAAAGGCCGCGGTGCCGGTCGTGGTATTCGATGAGGCCACGGTCGCCTACGACCAGGTCCCGGTTCTGACGAACGTCCACGGAACCATCGAGGTCGGCCGCGCCGTCGCCGTCATAGGCCCGCACGGTGCCGGAAAATCGATTCTGATCAAAACGATTCTCGGAATGGTGCCGGTGGCGAGCGGGTCGGTCACGGTCCTCGGCCGGCCGCCGGCGCAGGCCCGACGCCAGATCGCCTACGTTCCACAGGCCGGCACCCTCGACGCCGAGTTCCCGGTGACCGTGACCCAGGTCGTCCTCACCGGACGCTATCGGTGGATCGGGTGGGTACGTCGCCCCACCTTCACCGACCGGGCGGTTGCGTCGCATGCGTTGAGGATCGTCGGGCTCACCGACCGTGCCCGCGACCGGTTCACGACGCTGTCCGTCGGACAGCGTCAGCGGGTGCTACTCGCCCGTGCCATCGCCCAGCGGCCACGCCTCCTCCTGCTCGACGAGCCGTTCGACAGGGTGGACGCCCTCTCCCAGCAGGCATTGCTGGCCACGCTCACGGCAATGCGGTCGGACGGCACCAGTGTCGTGATCTCCAGTCATGACCTCGCGCTTGCACATCTGACCTGTGACGACACATGCCTGCTCAACCGTCGCCAGTTCGGTTTCGGGCCGACCGCGGTCACCCTCACCCAGGAAAATCTGCGTGCCGTCTATGGCAGGACCGCCTTGGAACCGCAGGACGACAGCGCGGTCGCCGTCCGGTAGCACCCTTCAAGGAGAGCTCTGCCGGCCGGTGGACCGTCCGAGGCCAGAAATTCGATCAAGAACATGGTGGGTCGAAACGGTCGACACCATGGCGGACACAAGGTTGCGGGGCGCTCATGTGGGACGGCTCGAAGGATGCGGGCCACCCGGCGTGGGCGAGAAAATGCACTGGACGGCACCCCTACCCTTGGCACATGGAGTTCACCCAGTCCGACAAGCTCGCCGACGTCTGCTACGACGTCCGAGGTCCCGTCCTCGACCAGGCGACGCGGCTGGAGGCCGAAGGTCAGCGCATCCTCAAGCTGAACATCGGCAACCCCGCGCCGTTCGGGTTCTCCGCACCACCGGCGATTCTCGAGGCAGTAGTGGAAAGCCTCACCGAGGCGCAGGGTTACAGCGACTCCAAGGGCCTGGCGTCCGCACGGGCGGCGGCTGTCCGCTACTCCACCGGCAAGGCAATCACCGGCATCGACATCGACGACGTCTATCTCGGGAACGGCGTCTCAGAACTGATCATGATGTCGTTGCAGGCGCTCCTAAACGATGGCGACGAGGTCCTGCTCCCCACACCGGACTACCCCCTGTGGACGGCGGTGGTCAGCCTGTGCGGAGGTCGGCCCGTCCACTATCTGTGCGACGAATCGGCGGACTGGATGCCCGCCCTCGACGACATCGCCAGTAAGGTCACCTCCCGAACCCGGGCAATCGTAGTAATCAATCCGAACAACCCGACCGGCGCGGTATACGGCCGCGAGGTTCTTGAGGGCGTCATCGAGCTCGCCCGGCAGCACAATCTCATGATCTTCTCGGATGAGATCTACGACCGGATCCTGTATGACGACGCCGTACACATCTCCACCGCGGCACTCGCCCCGGACGTCGTCTGCATGACGTTCAACGGGCTGTCGAAGGCCTACCGCCTCGCCGGTTTCCGCGCCGGCTGGATGGTGTTGTCGGGCCCGCGGACGCATGCGTCAAGCTATGTCGAGGGCCTGAACATCCTGGCCAACATGCGGCTGTGCGCCAACGTCCCGGGCCAGTTCGCCATGCGGGCCGCGCTCGAGGACAACGGCGGCGCCGGCGACCTCACTCTGCCCGGCGGCCGACTGCACGAGCAGCGGGACGTGGTGTGGAAGCTGCTCAACGACATTCCGGGCGTTTCCTGCGTGAAACCGCGGGGTGCGTTGTATGCGTTTCCCCGTCTCGACCCGGCCGTTCACCCGGTGGCCAACGACGAGCGACTCGTCCTCGATCTACTCCTCGCAGAGAAGATCCTGATCGTGCAGGGCACTGGATTCAACTGGCCTCGGCCCGACCATATCCGAATCGTCACCCTGCCGAACGTGGACGACCTCACCGATGCCATCAATCGGATCGGCAGGTTCCTCACGACCTACGTACAGATCTGACAATTCCGGGAATTCCGACAGATCCGGAAACACGGGGTGATTGCGCCCCATTCTCCACGGTCGTGGAGCACGATCGTGGAGCACAGCCACCCCGCGTCGATCGGAACGTCAAACCAAAGGTCAGCAGTTCACGAACCCGGGCTGCTGGTTGAGGATCTGCGCCTCCGCCGAGACGAACCGACGGTACTGGTCACCGTCGGTCGTTCCCGGCGCGAACACGGCAACGCGGTGACAGTTCTGGAAGGCGATACGGACGCCGAAATACCGCTCCAGCGCACCTCGGATGGACGTGGACGCCATCGCCCGCAGCAGTTGGCCCGCTGCCGTGTCATCCGGCGGCGGCACGAGGCTGTCGGCGAAGTCACGCCGACCATCCGCCCGGGCCTCGGGCAGCTCGGCGGCAAGTTGCGCGACCATGTCGTAGGCGTACGGGAGGGACATACGTACGCAGGCAAGGAATGCGTCGTCATCGACATGGCCACGGTTCGCGGCCTCGACGAGTTCGGGCGTGACAGTGAGGGACATGCGGATCCTCCCGGCTCGGTCGCTGCCGCGACGGTCACGGTGCGGCCGCGGCGAGGATTACTGTCGCCGATAATGAAAACGATTGTCAATCCTCCAGGGGGATCAGTCCTATGACAGCCTCCAAGGCCCGTTTGCCTGCGCCCTGACCCGCCATGCAGTGAGAGAGTGGAGTTCGTGTCCAGTGCCGAATCCAGTCGAACCGTGTCTACCCCGGCACCGTCCCGAGCCACCGTCGCGCCAACCCCGTCTCCGGCAGGGTCGGCCACGGAATCTCCGGTGACGGGATCTCCGGCCACGGGATCTCCGGTGACGGGGCCGGGTGGCAGCCGCCGGGCCACGCTCGGACGGGGAACAACCGTGCGGGCAACCCGCCAGGGCGACGCCGTCTCCGCCGCCCTGGCCGAGGTCGACGCCTTCACCAGCGCTCAGGACCTGCACGCCCGCCTACGTGACATGGGACAGGCCGTCGGTCTGACAACCGTGTACCGGCATCTGCAGGTCCTCGCCGACCGGGGTGAGGTCGACGTGCTGCGTCGTGACGACGGCGAGACCCTCTACCGTCGCTGTACCACCGACAACCACCACCATCACCTGGTGTGCCGCCACTGCGGACGGACCGTCGAGGTCGAAGGACCGGAGATCGAGGCATGGACGGACCGCGTCGCGGCCGCCGCCGGCTTCACCGATGTCGCCCACACCCTGGAGATCTACGGAACCTGCACCGACTGCGCAGCCGACCCGGGCTGACCGCCATGCGCAGCCTCGCGCACCCACCCGTTCACCCCGCGTCCGTGGATGACGCCCGGTCAACCTCCCTGGCCGGTGTGGCTCCCTGGTCGGTGTCGACCGGGACGCGGCTCAGCCGGCCAAAGGCGACGCGATCGTGGTTTTTGCGTCGCCGGAGGCCGTGAGAGGATGCGGTGGCACGGCGTCCAGGTCCGTGCACGACCGCAACCGGTCCCACTCCATCCGGGCCACGGTCGCATCCGCACCCTCGACCGGCCGCGGCACCCCGCCGACGATCCGCGCCGGCGTCCAGTCGGCGGCAGTCACCGCACGCCCGGCAACCGTCAGGGTGAGGACACCGGAGGCCGTGTCCGGTCCGGTCCCGGACGCGTAGAAGACGAAGTTACCCAGGCCGTAGTCGACGTAGGCCCCGTCCGACTGCCAGCCGCCGCCGAGCAGCACATGCGAGTGCGATCCGACCACCACGTCGGCACCGGCGGCCACGAGCTGCGGCGCCAACGACCGCTGCGACGCGGTCGGGCAGTCGTCGAGTTCCCTACCCCAGTGCAGATAGACGACCAGGGTGTCGGTGTTCTCGCGAGCCGCCCGGACAGCCTCCAGTAGCCGTGGGACGTTCTTCGCGCTCGCCAGCCCCGGTTTGCCGGGCCCCGCGCTCCAGGCTGACACCAGATCGTCATCGATCACCTGGGTGGCGCCGATGACGGCGATCCGCTGGCCCCTGACGGTCAGGCGTACCGGGGCGTACGCCTGCGCGTCGTCCGTACCGATCCCGACGACCGGGAATCCGGCGGCCCGAGCGCCGGCGAGGGTGTCCCACAGACCGTCGGGCCCGTAGTCCATACCGTGGTTGTTCGCCAGGGTGGCGACGTCCACCCCGGCCGTGCGCAGGGCGGTGAACGCGGACGGCGGCGCGCGGAACACATAGCCCTTGCGCGCCGGGGTACCGCGGGTGGTCACCGCCGTCTCCAGGTTGACCATCGCGATGTCGGCACGGCTCAGCATGGCCGTGATCGGTCCGAGGGTGGTGAGCGGGTCCGTGGCGAGCCGCTCACCCACGACCCCTTCGAAGTGCACGTCCCCGCCGAAGGCGATCGTGACCGGCGTTCCCGCCTGCGGGGCGGTGACCGCGGTGCCGTCGCCCGGACGCGGGTCCGTGACCAGTGTGTCGACCGGGGATGGCTGCCTGGACGGGCTGCATCCGACCAACGCCGTTCCCGTCAGGCCGAGCGCCACGGCACCGAGCCACCGCAGGGCCGCTCCGCGGCCGCGCCGGCACTTTCGGAACCTCGCGCGGACCGCCCTGCGCACCGTCGGCATCCGGAACCGCCCCCCAACGTGTTCACTGTCCGTGACATGCAAGACGGGAACACGCTAGCCTCCGGACACGATCGGCGCCTCGTATCCGCCCCCGGGCCGGGCCGCGGCCAGTGCCCGGGGGGAAAGCCACGACACGAATGCCCTACGGCGTAGGCGTACCCGCTACAGTGATCGCAACCACCGTGAGGCGTCGATACCCGAGAAATCGGCGGGATTGCACGTGTACACAGGAAGATCATTGGATAGCGCCGTGGCTGCGATCATGGCGTCGTACAGGCGGGCCGAAGGCTTGCGACCAGCTCGACGCAACGATGCCGCCACACGTCCGAACACCCGGGCCGCCGGCGCGTCGAAGGGTACACCCCCGACTCCACGTTACCGATTGCTTACGACCACTGAGCGTATCGCCCTAAAAATCGAGCAGGGCCGGGGCGAGCTCGCGCCACTGCCTGCGGGGCAGACCCTGGCGGTCCGGATCGAGCACCTGTACGCACACGTGGTCGGCGCCGGCGTCCAAGTGCTCGGTGATCCGTTCGAGCAGTACGTCCGGGTCACCCCATGGCACGATCGTGTCAACGAGCCGGTCGGATCCGGCGTCCATGAAGTCACTGTCGGTGAAACCAAGGCGGCGCAGGTTGTTCGTGTAGTTCGGCAGCCGCAGGTACGAACCGGTGTGTCGGCGGGCCAGTTCCCGCGCGGTCTCCGGGTTCGTGTCCAGGACGAACGCCTGCTCCGGTACGAGCAGTTTGCCCGGTCCCAGAATCGCCCGGGCGCTCGCGGTGTGCTCCGGCGGTACGAAGAAGGTGTGCGCGCCGTCCGCGCGGTCCCGCGCCAGTTCCAGCATCTTCGGGCCGAGCGCGGCCAGCACCCGGGTTGCCGACCCCGGCCGCACCGCCCGGTACTGCTCCCGCGCGGACCGGTCCATCTCGTCGAGGTAGGCCCGCATCTGCGACAGCGGACTGGTGTAGGGCACCCCGCGAATCTCCATCAGGGACGCATGTGACACACCGATGCCAAGCACGAACCGATCCGGGAAAGCTTCGGTGAGGGTCAGCTGCCCGGCCATCATCGTCTGCGGGTGGCGCGCGAGGATCTGCGCGATCCCGGTCGCGACCGTGAGCCGCGAGGTGGCCGCGAGCATCAGCCCGGCGGTCACCAGCACCTCCCGGCCTTTGACCTCGCCGGTCCACACCGCGGGATAGCCCAGTTCGTCCAGCTCGGCGAGAGCCTCACGCACCACGGATGCCGGTGAGAAGTCGAACTGGCCGCTCCAGACCCCGATCCGGCCGAGCCTGGCATGAACGGCCGGATTCGGGACGGTGGTCGCGAACGTCTGCGCGGCTGTCACACCACCACGCTATCCAGGCGGGACCACCGTGACGGGCACCGCCCCGCCGTGGTCCTGGCGTGCCCGTGCCCTGGGTTGCTGACCGCCCGTGGACGACTATCGTCAGCTGCGCGGCTACGGTACCGCCGACCTGCGGCAACCAGCCGTCTCGATCCGGCCATGACCGACGATCTCGGATCCGGCCGAGGACGACAGGAGGACGCCATGTCCGTTCCTGAAACAGACCGGTCGGTTTCCGGAACGGACCGCCCGGACGCCCTGGTCACCCCGGTTCCACGTGATCCACGTGATCCGGAGGATGCCGATACCGGGCCGGTACGGCTGCTGGCACCGGACGGCCGGCGGCTGGCTGATGACACCTACGACCCGTACATCGCGGACCTCGCCGACACCGAACTGTACGGGCTCCTGCGCGACATGGTGATCGTGCGTCGGCTCGACGAGGAGGCGACCGCCCTGCAACGTCAGGGCGAGCTCGGGCTCTGGGCCAGCCTGCGCGGCCAGGAGGCTGCCCAGGTGGGGTCCGCCCGGGCGTTGCGCGACGACGACATGGTCTTCCCGTCCTACCGCGAGCACGGGGTGGCCTGGTGCCGCGGAGTCGACCCGTTGGACGTCCTCAGCCTGTTCCGTGGGGTCAACCATGGCGGGTGGGACGCGGACGAGCACGGATTCCAGGACTATTCGATCGTCGTGGGTTCGCAGACGCTGCACGCCACCGGATACGCCATGGGCGTTACCCGCGAGCTTGCGGCGGACGGGGACGGCGGCCTACCGGTGACGGTGGTCTACTTCGGGGACGGGGCATCCAGCCAGGGAGACGTCAACGAGGCGTTGAACTGGGCGGGTGTGTTCGAAGCGCCGGTGGTGTTCTTCTGCCAGAACAACCAGTGGGCGATATCCGAGCCGACTCGGCGGCAGACCCGTGCGCCGATCTTCCGCAGAGCGCGCGGATTCGGCCTTCCGGGAGTCCAGGTGGACGGGAACGACGTTCTCGCGACGTTGGCGGTGACGCGGTACGCCCTCCAGGCTGCCCGCCGGCGATGCCCGGTGCTGGTCGAGGCGGTGACCTACCGGATGGGCGCGCACACCACCGCCGACGACCCGTCCCGGTACCGCCACGCGGATGAACTGGCCGGCTGGAGTCGTCGCGACCCGGTGCAACGGATGGCCGCCTACCTGCGTGGCCGTGGCCTGTTGGACGACAGCCGCGCCGCCGACCTGGACGCCGAGGCCGATGCGCTCGCGACGACGCTGCGAGAAGGTTGCCTACGGCTTCCTGATCCGTCCCCGCACAGCATGTTCGACCATGTGTACGTGCACGACACCGAGACGCCGGCTGCGGCGCGGGACGCATGTGAGCAGGCCGAACCCTCCGGACAACCCGAACCTTCCGGGCCGGGCGAACCGTCCGGGCAAGCCGGACCGTCCGCTGATCCGGCCGTGGTGTCACCGCTGCTGACGGTCGCCGCGGCGCCGCTGCACCACACCCGAAAGGCGATCTGACGGTGCCCTTGACACTCACCCTGGCGAAGGCCCTCAACGCCGGGCTGCGTGCGTCCATGGAGGCGGACCCGAAGGTCGTCGTCATGGGCGAGGACGTCGGCAAGCTCGGCGGTGTCTTCCGGATCACCGACGGGCTGCAGGCCGACTTCGGCGAGGACCGGGTCATCGACACCCCGCTCGCCGAATCCGCGATCATCGGAACGGCGATCGGGTTGGCCATGCGGGGGTTCCGGCCGGTCTGTGAGATCCAGTTCGACGGGTTCGTCTACCCGGCCTTCGACCAGATCGTCACCCAGTTGGCGAAGATGCACTACCGGACGCAGGGACGCGTCCGCCTGCCGGTCACGGTCCGGATCCCGTTCGGGGGCGGCATCGGCGCGGTCGAACACCACAGCGAGTCACCGGAAGCCTACTTCTGCCATACCGCCGGGCTCAAGGTGGTGGCGTGTTCCAACCCGACCGACGCCCACATGATGATCCGGCAAGCCGTTGCCGCGGACGACCCTGTGATCTTTTTCGAGCCGAAGCGCCGGTACTGGGACAAGGCCGACGTCGAGACCGGCGCGCCGCTGTCCGCGGCAACTCCGTTGCACGTCAGTCGGGTCGTGCGGACCGGGGACGACGCGACGCTGGTCGCCTACGGCCCGATGGTCCGGACCTGCCTGAACGCGGCCGAGGCGATGGCCGTCGAGGGCCGCGAGCTCGAGGTGATCGACCTGCGGACGTTGTCTCCGCTCGACCTCTCCCCGGTGCTCGCGTCGGTGCGCCGGACCGGCCGGCTGGTGGTCGTCCACGAGGCGCCGTCGAACGTGTCGCTGTCCGCGGAGATCGCCGCCCGGGTCACCGAGGCCGCGTTCTACTCGCTGGAGGCTCCAGTACTACGCGTCACGGGCTATGACACCCCATACCCGCCTTCCCGCCTCGAAGAACACTACCTACCGGACGTCGACCGGGTTCTCGACGCTGTCGACCGCTCCTTCCAGTATTGATCGGCATCGGTTTCCGGCCGATGCCGGCTCGTCCCGATCGCCGTGTACCGACCAGTACCGACCAGTACCGACCAGTCTGTTGGAGGTCACCGTGGCATTCGAGCAGTTCCGCCTCCCCGACCTCGGCGAGGGCCTGCCTGACGCGGAGATCGTCCGGTGGCTGGTGGAGGTGGGCGATCCCATCACGGTCAACCAGCCGATCGCCGAGGTGGAAACCGCCAAAGCACTGGTCGAGGTGCCCTCTCCGCTCGCCGGGGTCCTCGCCACCCGGCACGCGGAGGCGGGCGAGACCGTCGAGGTCGGACGACCGCTGGTGACCGTCGACACCGGCGGAGAGACGTCCGGCGGCCCTCTGGCATCAGTGCCGGGTACCGTCCCCGAGGCGGACCGAGGCCCGGCCGACCTGCCCGACGGGCGGACACCGGTACTGGTCGGCTACGGCCCGCGCGACCGTTCCGGACCGTCGCGGGCCCGTACCCACCGCCGAGGCGGGCAGGTGGGTACGCCGGGGGCCATCCACGGCACGACGACACCGACAAACACGTCGGTAACCGTGACCACCACGCCCGTGACCACCACGCCCGCGACCACCAGGGTGTCCCAGCAACCCGACCAGCCTGAGCGGCGGTCACGGCGGGTGGCGGTACTTGCCAAACCACCGGTCCGCAAACTCGCCCGCGATCTCGGCGTGGACCTTCAGGCGATCATCGGTACCGGACCGCACGGAACGATCAGTCGCGCGGACGTCGAGTCGGCCCGGAGATCCGCATCCGGTCACCGGGCAACCCGTACCCACCTCGTTCCAGTGACCGGGGTCCGGCGGGCAATCGCCGAGGCCATGGTGACCAGCGCGTTCAACGCGCCGCAGGTCACCGAGTTCGTGAGCGTCGATGTCACGCGGACGCTGGCTGCCCGCGACAGGATCGCCGCCCTGCCCGAGTTCTCAGGCGTGAAGGTGACACCGCTGTTGTTCATCGCGAAGGCGCTGCTGACCGCCGTCCGCCGTCACCCGATGGTCAATTCAAGTTGGGAGGACCCGGTCGGCGACGAACCCGCGCAGATCGCCGTCCATGAGTACGTCAACCTCGGGATCGCGGTAGCCGCGCCACGCGGACTAGTGGTGCCGAACATCCCGGACGCGGGCGAGCTTGGTCTTGTCGCCCTCGCGCACGCGTTGCACGATCTCACCGTGACCGCTCGTGCCGGGAAGCTCACCCCACAGGCACTACGCGGCGGGACGATCACGATCACCAACATCGGGGTGTTCGGGGTGGACATCGGTACGCCCATCCTCAATCCGCCGGAGGCCGCGATCCTCGCCCTCGGCGCGATCCGCCCGATGCCGTGGGTGCACGAAGGCGAGCTGGCGGTCCGGACGGTGGCGCAGCTCGCCCTGACCTTCGACCACCGGATCGTCGACGGTGAACTCGGCGCGAAGGTGCTGACGGATGTCGCCCGGATGCTCACCGACCCGACGGTGATTCTTGCCCTGAGCTGATACAAACCCCCAGAAAGTCACTTTAAGTAACCATCATCGGAGTGCGATCGAACCTCCGAGGATAAGTACAAGGCCGGACACAACGCACCAACCCGGAAGCTCAACCGGGGCAAAGGGCACAGGCGGGGCCGGACAACGGAGGAAGGAACTCGCCTGGTACGGTTGCGCCTTGCTTACGGCTTCCGGCACAGCTTCCGGTACAAAGGGGTGGAACGCATGACGCGCGTGGAGGCACTACAGGCGGCCGACGAGTTTGTCGCCAAGGTCCTGACCTCCGCAGGCTCCAGCGGCCGATTCACCGGTGCTCTCAACCTCGCCGAACGGGTTGATCTGACGCTGCGGGTCGCGAGGTTCCTTCTCGAGGGACAGGGAGTCTCCGAAGCGGACGAGCTCCTCAAGCGGGACATGCGCAATGAGCTGGACCAGGCTTTCCCGCCGCTGCGCACATCCTGACACCGTACGCATCCCGCCCCATCGCGTGATCTGCTGTGGGCTTACCTGCGGTGGTGGTCATCCCGTCCGCGCAAGACCGGCACGTCCAGGCCGAAGTGGACACTCCGATCTTTTGCTGTACAGCAGGAGCCGGAAGCCCGCGGGCTTCCGGCTCCTTTCCGGTTCGCATCTTTTGCCGGATATTGCCGGACAACCGGATGCTCTCAGAAGGCGTCTTCGGAGAGGTCCATCAGATCGAGGTCGGTGGCCGAAACGATGGCGAGACGGGCCGACAGCTCAGGCAGCACATTGGCGGCGAACCAGCGGGCCGCGGACACCTTGCCCTCGTAGAAGGCCCTGTCCTTTGCCGACGGGGATGCCGCGAGCGCGTTCAGAGCGACCTCGGCCTGGCGTAGCAGCAGCCAGCCGATAGCGAGATCGCCGACGCTCATCAACAACCGGGTGGTGTTCAGGCCGACCTTGTACACCTGCCGGGGATCGCGCGCGGCGGCGCCGAGAAAGCCGACCAGCACACCGACCATGGACTGGACGTTGTCCACCGCGGTCCCGAGGATCTCCCGCTCACGCCGCAGCGCGCCGTCGCCGACGTCCCCCTTGGTGAACGTCTGGATCTCGGTGAGCAGCGCGCCGAGGGCCTTGCTCCGGTCCCGCACGATCTTGCGGAAGAAGAAGTCCTGCCCCTGGATCGACGTGGTTCCCTCGTACAGGGTATCGATCTTGGAGTCCCGGATGTACTGCTCGATGGGGTAGTCCTGCAGGTAACCGGATCCTCCGAAAACCTGTAGCGACGTCGCGAGCAGCTCGTAGGACCGTTCGGAACCGACACCCTTGACGATCGGCAGCAGCAGGTCGTTGAGCCGTTCGGCAATGTCGTCCGTCGTGCCCGCGCTGCTCGCCACCGCCACCCTGTCCTGGATGGTGGCGGTGTACAGGACCAGCGCCCGCATGCCTTCCGCGTACGCCTTCTGCAGCATGAGCATCCGCCGGACGTCCGGGTGGTGGATGACCGTGACCCGGGGGGCGGCCTTGTCCAGGAGCTGCGTCAGGTCGGCGCCCTGGACCCGGGTCCTCGCGAACTCGAGCGCGTTGAGGTAGCCGGTCGACAGCGTCGCGATCGCCTTGGTGCCCACCATCATCCGGGCGTATTCGATGATCTCGAACATCTGGGCAATGCCGTCGTGGACATCACCGACGAGCCAGCCGACCGCCGGGTGCCTCTCGCCGAACCGCACCTCACAGGTGGTCGAGACCTTCAGGCCCATCTTCTTCTCGACGTTCGTGACATACACGCCGTTGCGTTCGCGCGGCTCACCGGTCTCAGGGTCCACCAGGAACTTCGGCACCAGGAACATGGACAGTCCCTTGGTACCGGGACCATAACCCTCGGGGCGGGCAAGGGTGAGGTGAAAGATGTTCTCCGGAACGTCCCAGTCACCACCGGTGATGAAACGCTTCACGCCCTCGATGTGCCAGCTGCCGTCGGCCTGTGCCACGGCCCGGGTGCGGCCGGCCCCGACGTCCGAACCGGCGTCGGGCTCGGTGAGCACCATGGTCGCGCCCCACTGCCGCTCGATCGCCTGGCGGGCGAACCTCTTCTGCGCGGTGTTGCCGAGCCGGTCGAGGATCCCGGCGAAGGTCGGTCCACTCATGTACATGAACACCGCGGGGTTGGAGCCGAGGATCAGCTCCGAGGCAGCCCAGATCACCGACGGAGGTGCGCCCATGCCACCGAGATGCGACGGCACGAACAACCGCCACCACTCGCCGTCGATGAGGTCGGCGAAGGACTTCTTGAACGCCTCCGGCAACGTGACGTTTCCCGTTGCCGGGTCGAAGACCGGTGGGTTGCGGTCGGAGTCCGCGAACGACTCGGCGATCGGGCCGGTCGCGAGCCTGTCCACCTCGACCAGGACGTCATGGGTGGTCTCGCGATCCATCTCCGCGAACGGTCCGTGCCCGAGCGTCTGGTCAACGCCCAGTACCTCGAACAGGTTGAACTCGATGTCGCGGAGGTTGCTCCTGTAGTGCCCCATGGTGCCTCCCCGAGGAAGAGCCGGCTTCGGTGATCGCCGAGAGGTCCGACGTACTCCTACTGGCCAGTAACTCCTACCCATGCTACCCGCCGGTAACCA
This sequence comes from Candidatus Frankia meridionalis, assembly GCF_902812655.1. Taxonomy (GTDB): domain Bacteria; phylum Actinomycetota; class Actinomycetes; order Frankiales; family Frankiaceae; genus Protofrankia; species Protofrankia meridionalis. The sequence goes on from NZ_CADDZT010000101.1 coordinate 40,430, forward strand.
TGCCGGGTACAGACAGGCCAATGCCCGACCAACCGTTCAGATGGGCACCAAATCCGCCACTCCGGATGACAACAACTACCCTGAGTAGGTAAATGGATGAGCAAAAGGCCCCGATATCTCACATCCACCGGCATCCGACTACGAAACGTCGCTCCACCGGAAGGCACCGTCGGGATCACGCAGACAGCTGATGGGGCGTCCGTTCGCACCCTGCACAACCTGGCCGGTGTCCGTAGTGTCGCACTCGGTACCCGGAGCAGGAGCCGACGGCGTCGACGGCTGGCTGGGCAGGCTCCACCGGGCCTCGTCCGAGGTTGTCCCCGCGCAGTACAGGACCAGCCCGTTGATGGCCTGCCGGGGAGCGGAATCAAGTTCCGGCGCGCACGGTTCCCCGACGAACACCGACGTCGGGGATTGCGAACCGGTTGCCCGCGGATCAGCGGAGCCGGAACCCGCGCCGGCGGAGTTGTCCCCACCCGCCCCGCCCCCCGCCGCGTCCGAAGACGCTCGCGGGTCAGCGCTGGGCCCTGTCCTCGGCGGATTCGCCGGACCCGCCGAACCACCCGTTCCCCCGCTTGGGGTCTGTGCCGGCTCGGGCTCGCCGCTTCGGGGACCAGCCGTGGCGCTCGGCATCGAGGACTGCGGCTGCGGTTGCGGTTGCCGCTGCGGTTGCGACGCCCGCGCGTTCGACGTGGTCGAGGCACACCCGGCCAGCAGGACCGCAGCCATCCCGAAGGCCGCAACCATGCCGGTCACGACACGATCATGATCCGTACGGTTAGCAGCACCGCGTCTTCCATGTCCAGCCGCCACACTGACCAGCTTAGGTAGGACGGCCGAAAGAGGAAGCAGTCACGTCCGCGACCGGCCGCCTTAACCGAATCAGGAAGCCAGTGCCGCATCAGGGCGGAACCTGACGGTACAGACCGATCACGACCAGTTCGATCGAGTGCGGGTGTCGGATCCGCAACTACTCGGCCACCTTTGCGCCCGCGATCGGGAGGAGTTGCTCCGGCTGCTGCGATCCGTCCTCGACGCCATCGGGCGGGCCGAACCGACCGGATCGTCAGAACCCGGTGTAGGACGGGTTCTCACGAACGTCCCGACCCGCCCTGTGGGACAGATCACGATCATCGGAAACGACTGACATCGATATCGGGTCCCGTCCGGCACCCGTCCGGCCTACGATCCGGCACATGGTCGCCTGCCCGACATGTGGAAAGGCCAACCCGGAAGAGGCGCGTTTCTGCTTCTCCTGCGGTACTCCCCTGCCCACATTCGCCATCGGCGCCCGCAAGACCGTCACGATCATGTTCTGTGATGTCACCGGCTACACGGCCATCGGGGAGCAACTCGACTCCGAACCGCTGCAGCAGGTCATGTGGCGGTTCTTCTCCGCCGTCCGGGAAGTGATCTCGGCGCATGGCGGCAGCGTCGAGAAGTTCATCGGGGACGCCGTGTTCGCCGTCTTCGGCATCCCCGTCCTGCATGAGGACGACGCGCTTCGGGCCGCCCGCGCCGCGTGCGACATCCGCGCCAGCATGGATGCCATCAACGCCGACCTGCAACGGGACTGGGGGTTCCGACTCCGCATCCGGATCGGGATCAACACCGGCGAGGTCACGGTCGGCGGGCCGGGGACGGGCGGCGGGGTGACCGGGGACGCCGTCAACGTCGCGTCGCGGCTGGAGGAGTCCGCCGACCCCGACGAGATCCTCATCGCCGATGCCACCCTGCGGATGATCCGGCCGCACGTGCATACCGAAGCTGTCGGGCCACTCGTCGTCCAGGGCAAGAAAGCTCCCCTGCGGGCCCACCGCCTGATCGGTCTGACCCACCCCGACGTCGGCCCGGGCTCACGCCTTGCCCCGGACGGCTTTGCCGCACCGGTGATCGGCCGCGACCGCGAACGCCGCCGCCTGCACGACGCCCTCGATCAGGTGATCGAGGAACGCACCTGTCACCTGTTCACCCTGCTGGGCCCCGCCGGCATCGGAAAGTCCCGGATGGTCGGGGAGTTCTGCGAGGCCATGGCCCCGCGTGCGACGGTGCTCACCGGACGCTGCCTGTCCTATGGCGAAGGCATCACCTACTGGCCGCTGATGGAGATGGTCCGCCAGGCGACCGGCATGTCCGCCGACGAGAGCGCGCCAGAGGGCCGACTCCGCCTGCGCAAGCTGCTGGACGAGGTCGGCAACGTCATCGGCGACGCCGCCGCCGTGGTGGACGGGCTCGCGCCGCTGATCGGGCTCGGTGGCGCGGAGGTCGGGGCGCAGGAGAGCTTCTGGGCGGTCCGGACGTTTCTGGCCGCGCTCGCCGAGAAACGCCCGCTGATCGTCTGCTTCGACGACGTGCACTGGGCCGAACCGACCCTGCTGGACCTGATCGAGCATGTCGCCGACTGGTCCAGGGAAGCACCGATCCTGCTGCTCTGCCTGGCCAGGCCGGAACTACTGGAGGAACGTCGGACGTGGGGCGGCGGCAAGCTCAACGCCACGTCCATGCTGCTGCGGCCGCTGACCGACGACCGTTGCCAGCGCCTGATCCGGACGCTGATGGGATCGAACGACCTCGATCCCGCGCTGGTTTCGAGAATCACCGAATCGGCCTCGGGGAACCCCCTGTTCGTCGAGCAGACCCTCGCGGCCCTTGTCGACGACGGGCTGCTGCGCCGCGAGGGCGATCGCTGGATCGCGACCGGCAACCTGGGCTCGGTCCAGGTCCCACCGACGATCTCCGCGCTGCTGGCCGCCCGCCTCGACCGGCTCAACCTGCATGAGCGGCGGGTCCTCGAACGCGCCGCCGTGGTCGGTCAGCGCTTCTACCTGGATGCGGTCGTGGAGCTGTCCGCCCCGGCGGACCGGGACGCTGTCGCCGCGCACTGCCTGTCGCTGGTCCGCAAGGAACTGGTCCATCCCGACCGCTCGGACCTCCCGGGCGTGGACGCGTTCCGCTTCCTGCACGTCCTGCTGCGCGACTGTGCCTACCAGGCAACGTCGAAACGGCAGCGAGCCGACCTGCACCGAGGGTTCGCCGGATGGTTACAGGCACGAATGGTCGGGCGTCCCGGCGAACACGACGAACTCGTCGGCTACCACCTGGAACAGGCATACCGGTACCGGGTGGAGCTCGGGCTACGCAACACCGAAACCGCGGAGCTCGGACGGCAGGCCGCGACCTGCCTGATCGAGGCTGCCGACCGGGTCCGGCAGGGAGATGAGACGGGAGCGGCCGCGCTGCTCAAGCGGGCGATCAAACTCCTACCGGTAACCGATCCGCTGCGCATCCGCGCCGAGATCGACCTCGGCTGGGCGTTGCACTCCTTCGGCCAGCGCGGTGACGCCGAACGCATGTTGCGTCAGGCCACCGACCGGGCCACCAGGATCGGCGACGCCGGGCTGCGGGCGCATGCCCGCCTCGCCCACCTGCGCCTCATGTTCGCGACCAGCCCCGAGGGACTGGTCGCCGAAACCCTCAGCGAGGCGACCCGCGCGCTACCGATCTTCATTGAGAACGGGGACGAGGTCGGTGCCGCGCTCGCCTGCCGAAGCCAGGCCACCGCCTACCTGGCGGCCGGCCGCTACGCCCTGGCCGAACGGGCGATGCAGGCGGCCGTCCGGCACTCCGAGGAGTCCGGAGTGCTGCGCGACGCCCAGACCATGCGACGCGACCTCGTCCATCTGCTGAGCTTCGCCCCACGCCCGGTCGGCGAGTCGCTCGACCGAGCCGAGCGGGCGTTGGCCGGAGTCGGGGACGACCGCGGCCTGCGCCGCTCGCTGCTCGCGCAACTGGCGGTTCTTTACACGATGGCGGGGAACATCGACGCCGCCATGGACCACCTTGCCCGGGCTGAAGAGATCGTCTGGGACGTCCGGAGCCCCCGCGGAGACCCTCTCTACGGGGGCTTCGTCGTTGCCCGTGTCGCCCTGCTCACCGACGATCTGGACACGGCCGAGCATGAGCTGCGGCGCAGCTGCCGGCGGCTGGCCCGGATGGGCGAGCGCGCGCACCTGGCGACACGGGCCGCGGCCCTTGCCGACGTCCTGGTCAAACTCGGACGTCTGGAGGAGGCGGCCACCTACGCATCGCGTGCCAGGGATGCCGCGGCCGGCGACCAGGCTCCCGCCCAGGCCGGCTGGTGCGCGGTGCACGCCAAGCTGCTCGCGAGACGGGGCCCGGAGCGGGAGGTCCATGCCATCCGGTTCGCCGAGGCCGCGTGCGATCTCGCGGGGCAGACCGACGACTGGGACGGGCAGGCACAGGCATGGCTGGCCTATGCCGAGGTTCTGGCGCAGATCGGGCGACTCGACGAGGTCCGGCCGAAGGTCGATGCCGCGGTCTCGTGCTATGAGAAGAAAGGCAACATCACCGGAGCCTCACAGGCCCGCCGCCTGTTCTAGGACGTGCTCAAGAAGCCCGTGCTCACGGTGGCGGGCCGAGGAG
>NZ_CADDZT010000101.1:45403-46183 GCF_902812655.1 Candidatus Frankia meridionalis
CTCCTCGGCCCAGAGGCGGAAACGTTCGATGGCGTCGAGCTGGGCCGACAACGCGCGAGCGACGCGCGGGATCGCAAGGCGCTCCAGCGGGCCCCGCAGCCACGGCCGGTCCGCCGTTTCCTCCTCGCCGACCCGCTCAGATGCCGCCCGGTACAGGACTATTTCGCCCTGCGTCACCTCGAGCTGCTCGAGGAGCATCCGCATCCGGGCCTTCAGTTCCGACTCGGTCGGCTGGGCGCGTCTGCCCGGCCAGTACCCGTTGTAGGGCCCGCGCAGCGGGGGGCCGCCCGGACGGCCCCCGCCCGGGCCAACCGGCTCCGTCACAGCGGACCTCGGCATGGCAGACATGGTGACAGGAGGGTACGTTCCGATGAAACGGGGCAGGTGTTCGCCCTGCCACGTGTCGGCAGCTCCGTCCTTCCACCACCCCATGGTCGCCGGTATGTTCATGTCCGTCTCGGGTGGCTTCATCCCCGTTGATCCGCATCCGCGTTGATTCGCATCCGCGTTGATCCGCAATCCGTCGTATTCACACGCGGGCCGCCCGACCTCTTCACGATTTCGTCCCGAGGAAGTGAATTCCCAACAACCCTGGGTAACACGATAACGGGTAACGGAAAGTGCTTGCCTCAAATCTTTCCGTGTTGTCGAGCGAGGGCCAGGGAGCGCGATGGCCGGATCCATAGCGGTTGTGCTGGTATTTCCACTCCTCCTCATGATCGGCATGTTGGCCATGCACCGAGTGGAGAAGCTGATCGAAAAGGTACGCCGGCCGCCGCT
>NZ_CADDZT010000101.1:46546-57892 GCF_902812655.1 Candidatus Frankia meridionalis
GCTGACGCGTCAGCGAACAACGACGGCGGACACGTCAGCGCACAGAGCCGGTCGTCGCGGCGGACACCGCCTCGCCCGACCGCCGCGACGCGCCGTCAACCTGCAGACGACCGGTCAGACCGGTGGAACGCAGCAACGCCATGAACGCCGGGGACGCCCCACGGATCCGCAATGTCGAGTGGACGCCTCGCAGCAGCAGATCGGCTCGCAGCAGCGCCGCCATCCCGGCGATGTCGATGGCACACAGACCACCGACGTCCACCGTCACGTCGACGCCGCCCCGGCCGAGCAGTTCATGGATCTGCTGGCGGAACCGCAGCCGACCGCGGGTGTCGAGTTCACCGTCGAGCACGATCACCACATCGCACCCGGACTGCGTCACCGACATCCGCAGACACCCGACCTCCACCTGCATGTTTCCGCCCCCCGGTGCTCCCGTCGGCTCCCTGCCTGCCGGCTCCCCCGCCCCGCAACCGCGCCCCGCGGCCGGTACGAGATCCCTCGGCCGGTTCACCTCGCCGAACGACCCTTCCCCAGCGTCGCGCCACGGCGGGTCCCCTTGACTGGAATCGCCGACAGCGTGGTCCCTCCCCGAGTCACGGGATACCTACACCCGATACAGCGATACTACCGAGGGTAGCGAAGGTTCCGACTTCTGTATACGGAGAGCTACGGAGATTTCAAGGGGTGACCGTAAATCGGAAATATCCGATCAATCTGATTGATCCAGGCCTACCGGATGATTACCCTGACAGGTGTCCAGCCTCGCGGAAGCGACGAATCAGGGTATTGGTGGAACTGTCGTGAGCCAGCTTGCCGGACCCGCCGTCGACGGTGTCCGCCGACAGTTCCGGGATGATCCGCTGAGCCAGCACCTTGCCGAGCTCCACACCCCACTGGTCGAAGCTGTTGACATTCCAGATCGCACCCTGGGTGAAAACCTTGTGCTCGTACAGTGCGACCAGCTGGCCAAGTACGAACGGGGTCAGACGGTCCGCCATGATCGTGTTCGTCGGGTGGTTTCCCGCGAACGTCCGATGTGGGACCAGCTCCGGCGCCACCCCTTCGGCGACGACCTGTTCGGCGGTCCTGCCGAACGCCAGCGCCTCGGTCTGGGCGAAGAAGTTCGCCATCAGCAGCACATGATGGTCCGTGCCGCCGTCGCGCACCTCGTGGTCCGCGGCGACGAATCCGATGAAATCACACGGGATCAGCGTCGTGCCCTGGTGGATGAGCTGGAAGTAGGCGTGCTGGCCGTTGGTCCCGGGAGTTCCCCACACGACCGGTCCGGTGGGAACGGACACCGGTCGGCCGGCACGGTCCACCGACTTGCCGTTACTCTCCATGTCAAGCTGTTGCAGATACGCCGGGAACCGGCCCAGATAGTGGCTGTAAGGCAGCACGGCATGGGTCTGTGCGCCGAAGAAGTCCCGGTACCACAGGCCGAGGAGAGCGAGGAGCACCGGCAGGTTCCGGTCGAACGGTGCCGTACGGAAGTGGACGTCCATCGCGTGGAAACCAGCCAGCATTTCCCGGAAGTTCTCGGGTCCGACCGCCAGCATCAGCGAAAGGCCGATCGCCGAGTCCAGCGAGTAGCGCCCGCCCACCCAGTCCCAGAACTCGAACATGTTGGCGCTGTCCATACCGAACTCGATCACTTTCTCCGTATTCGTGGACACCGCCACGAAGTGGAACGGGACCGCGTCCGGGCCGAGCGCGTCGATCAACCAGGCTCGGGCGGTGCGGGCGTTCGCCAGCGTCTCCAGGGTGGTGAATGTCTTGGACGACACGACGAACAACGTCTCGGCCGGATCGAGATCGTGTGTCGCCTCCCAGATGTCGGTACCGTCGACGTTCGACACGAAACGCATCTGTATCGAACGGTCGGAGTAGTCCAACAACGCCTCGTACGCCATGGCCGGGCCGAGGTCCGAACCTCCGATACCAATGTTGACCACGGTTCGGATGTGTTTTCCGGTGCTTCCTGTCCATACTCCGGAACGCACCTTGTCCGCGAACACCGACATCCGCGCGAGCACCTCGTGCACGGCGGGTACCACGTTCACCCCGTCCACTTCGATGACGGTGTCCGCCGGGGCCCGCAGCGCGGCATGGAGCACTGCCCTGCCCTCGGTTGTGTTGATCTTTTCGCCGGTGAACATGGCCTCGACCTGTTCCCGCAGCCGCACCCGTTCGGCAAGGGCGACCAGCAGCTCGACCGTCCGAGCGGTGACCCTGTTCTTGGAGTAGTCCAGATAAAGGCCGTCGGTCTCGACCGTGAGTGTCTCGCCCCGGCTCGGGTCCTGCGCGAACAGGCTCCGCAGATGGACGTCGGCGAGCTCGGCATGGTGCTTGTCAAGCGCTGCCCATTCCGGCGTTCCCGTTATGGGGGAAGCGTGCAGGACAGCATCGAGGGACGACTCGATGGACGACATGATCTTGTGGGACCTCCCGATCGGATGGCCGCGGGCGCGTCGGCAACACGCTCACGATGCTGCATGGCCCACGCCAGGTCCACGGCACAGCATCACCGGGCAGGTCACCGCGCGCGTCACCAAGGGAGGCATCACGGGCGCATGGGAACGCGGCGCGAACGACCGTCGCCGCCGCCGTCCACTGTTATGACGCAGCGGTTATGGAGAAACCCGGAACGTGACTAACCGGGGAACCCTATGACCTGTGTCACCCATCTGTCAGCACCAGCCGCCACCTGCGGCGAGAGAAGGATGTGGCGAGGGTCGTACACTCACGACTGCTTTGCGATAAGGGACATGCGGATGCGGCTAATGGCGCATGCTGTCCACACGGTGGCGGACGGAAACTGACCTTTGTTGATCGATCGCTCACTGGTGGAGACCGCTCTCCCGGGATACCAGGTCGACGGTGAGCTCGGCCGCGGCGGCTATGGGCTCGTCCTCGGCGGCCAGCACCGGTTGATCGGCCGTAATGTCGCGATCAAAGTGCTGCTTGACACCACCAACGACGTGGGCCTGCGGGCCCGTTTCCTCGCCGAGGCGCGGGTCCTCGCCGAACTCGACCATCCACATGTCGTGCGTATCCACGACTACGTCGAACATCAGGGCACCTGCCTGCTGGTCATGGAACTACTTCCCGGGGGGACGCTGCGCCAACGACTGGCCGCAGGCCCGATGTCGCCGGAAGCCACCTGCGCGCTCGGCCTCGCAGCCGCCGCCGCGCTGAAGGCCGCTCATGCCCACAACGTCCTGCACCGCGACATCAAGCCCGACAACATGATGTTTGCGTCGGACGGGCTGCTCAAGGTCACCGACTTCGGCGTCGCCAAGATTTTCGAAGGTACCGAGACAACCGCGAGCGGCGTCCTTGGAACACCTCGCTACATGGCTCCGGAACAGATCACCGGTGGTCGCCTCTACGCCTCCACCGATCTCTACGCGCTCGGCGGGGTCCTCTACGAGCTGCTCGCCCGACGTCCGCTCTTCGGCAGGTCCATGTCCATCGGCGCGCTCGTCAACCACCACCTCAACGTGACACCGGTGCCGTTGGAAGGCATACCCGACGCCATCAGCGTCACGATCATGCGGACGCTGGCCAAGGAACCCACCGCCCGTTTCCCGGACGCCACCCAGTTCGCTCTTGAGTTGGCCCGGGCCGCGGCGAGTACGTTCGGCCCGGACTGGCTGGTCCGGTCCGGAATGAAGGTGCAGCTGGACGACGAGGTGCGCCGCGCCGCGCAGGCCCGGACGTCCAGCCCGGACCAGCGCATCCCGGGTCCACCGGCGCCGGGATGGTCAGGGCCGCAGGTACCCCAGCCCCAACCGTTCCAGCCCCAACCGTTCCAGCCCCAACCGTTCCAGCCCCAACCGTTCCAGCCCCGGCCCCAGTCCGGCGGACCGGCCGGCCCACGGCCGAAGACCGACCCGTGGGTGCCACCGAGGGCGCACACACCGCCGCAGTTTCCGCCGCCCGCGTCTCCGCCGCACAACCAGACTCCACCGCACAACCAGACTCCACCGCACAACCAGACTCCACCGCCCGCGTCTCCACCCGGGCAGGCTCAGCCCGGTGCGGGCTGGTGGCAGGCGAATCCGTTCATCCCCGGAGCGGGCCAGGGTCCCGGGCCTGGCGGGTTCTCTGGACCTGCCAGGCCCGGACCTACGCGGGTGCAGGTGCCGGCGTGGCCCGACGGCCCTGCACGACCCTCACGCCGGCCGTCGGGCCAGCCGTGGCTCATCGCCGGGGTCGTGCTCATCGCGGTACTCGCGCTGATTCTGAGCATCTCGTTGGTGGCCGCCAAGGGTCGCAACTCCGGCAAGGACCCGAAGTCGGCGATGTTCGAACCCGGTGTCGCCTACGCCGGGGCGGCGCTGACCCTGCCCGGTCTGGACGCGTACGACATCAGTATCGACAAGGCCGGCGCACTCCTGGTCACCGACTGGACCAGTCACCAGGTACGAAAGATCAATCCGGATGGCACCGTGGTGACCGTGGCCGGCACCGGGACGAGCGGCTTCACCCCGGACGGCGGGCCGGCGAACCAGGCACAGCTCGACAGCCCCGCCACGACGATCACCGACTCGGACGGAAACATCTACATCAGCGACTCGGGCAACCAGCGCATCCGGAAGATCGGCCTGGACGGGACCATCACCACGATCGCCGGTACCGGCACCGGCGGCTTCTCCGGGGACGGCGGTCTCGCGACCTCGGCCGAGCTCAACGAACCGAACGGGCTGGCCATCGCCGCGGACGGCTCGCTCTACATCGCCGACTACGCCAACCAGCGCGTCAGGAAGATCACCCCAGATGGGGTGATCACGACGGTGGCCGGCACCGGGAACAAGGGGTTCAGCGGGGACGACGGCCCGGCCACCGCTGCCGAGTTCAACAATCCGAACGGGCTGGCCATCGCCGCGGACGGCACCCTCTACGTGTCCGATCTCGGCAACAAACGCATCCGGAAGATCACTACGGACGGGACCATCACGACCGTCGCCGGGAACGGGACGTACGGCTTCAGCGGGGACGGCGGGCCGGCCACCGACGCCGGACTCCGCATCCCGAACGTCGCAGTCGGCCCCGACGGCTCGCTCTACATCGCCGACTACGGCAACCAGCGCATCCGGCGGGTCGGCGCCGACGGAGTGATCACAACCGTGGTCGGCAACGGGACCGAGGGCTCCACCGGGGACGGCGGGGCCGCGACCCGAGCGCAGCTGTCGAGCCCGACCTGTACCGCCGTCGACGGTGCCGGCAACCTCTACATAGCCGACGACAAGAACGACCGCGTTCGGCGGGTCACCCCCGGCGGCGTCATCACGACCATCGCCAAGGCCCGGTAGGTCACAGCTCGGTAGGTCACAGCTCAACAGGTCACAGCTCAGTTACTGGCCGAAGGCGGCGCGGACAGCTCTCCCTGCGCCGACGGAGGCCCCGAGGAATCAAGTAGGGACCAGCGGATCACGACATGGCAGTCGACCAGGCACGAATAGCGACCGCCTTACCGGACTACGACGTCGGTGCCGAGCTTGGCCGCGGGGGCTTCGGTGCGGTGCTGGCCGGTCGCCACAAACTGATCCACCGCGATGTTGCGATCAAGGTCCTTCTCGAGGACGCGAGCGGCGTCGAGGACATCCGCGAGCGGTTCCTGGCGGAGGCGCGGGTCCTCGCGGGACTCGACCATCCCCACGTCGTCCGCATCTACGACTACGTGGAACGTGACGGCCTGTGCCTGCTGGTGATGGAGAAGCTGACCGGGGGAAGTCTGCGCCGACGCTTCGCCCAGGGGCTGAGCCAACCGGCAGCCTGCGCGATCGGGCTGTCCGCCGCCACCGCACTCGCCGCGGCACACGCACAGGGCGTCCTGCACCGCGACGTCAAACCGGACAACCTGCTGTTCACCGACGCCGGCCTGCCCAAGATGACCGACTTCGGCATCGCCAAGATTCTCGAGACCACGGCGACCACCACTACCGGGCTGATCGGGACGCCTCGCTACATGGCTCCCGAGCAGATCGCCGGGGACCGCCTCAGCCCGGCTACAGACCTTTACGCGCTCGGTCTCGTCATCTACGAACTGCTGGCCGGACGCCCGCCGTTCGAGAAGAACCTGACGGTTCCGGCGATGCTGTACCACCATCTCAACGTTGCGCCCGCACCGCTGGTGGAGGCGCCGGACCCGGTTGCCGAGGTTATCGGGCGGGTGTTGGAGAAGAACCCGCCGTCTCGGCACCCATCCGCCGAGGCGTTCGCCGTCGATCTCGCCGTGGCCGCGGCCGGCGCCTTCGGCCCGAGCTGGCTCACCGCCAGCGAGGTGCCGACGACCCTGCCGGACGCGATCATCGCGGCGGCCCGAGGCGGCGCGTCGGCCCCGACCCGGTCTCTGACGAAACCGCGCGAGTTCCCGCAGACGTCGGGCTCACCCTGGTGGCCGACGCCGGGTACCACGGGCTCTGGCACCACGGGCTCCGGCACCACAGGCTCCGGCACCACCGTGGCCGGCGCGGTCGCGGCCGGCGCGGTCGCGGCCGGCGCGGTCGCGGCCGGTGGCAGGACGGACACGACCGCGCGCGTCCCGGTCTCGCTGGCCGCGCCGCCGCCGGCCGGGCCGGAGTATTCGATACCCCACGGCACCGGTGGACACCCGACGCATCCCGCGCCTGAACGGAGGCGACCGCGGTCCAGCGTGCGCGGGCTGCTCGGGTCCGGCGTGCGCAGGCTGCTCGGTGGTCGGCGTAACCGGATCATGGCTGCCGTCCTGGCCGTCGTGCTGGTAGCCGCCGGCATCGGGCTTGCATTCACGCTTTCCGGCTCCGGCCCGAAACCCGGTAGGGCCGCATATTCCGGCCGAACCCTGGACGCGGGCCTGTCCCAGGTGAGCGGCCTGGCCATCGGCGCCGACGGGACCATCGTCGTCTCGGACTCGACCCTCGGCCGGGTGACGACCATCGACTCGGCCGGACATGTCAACTGGCTGGCCGGTACCAGGAAACCGTCGTCATCGACGGCGGCGAGCACGATACCGGTGCCGACAGCCACTACCGCGGCCCAGAAAGCAGCGTTGAACCAGCCTGGCGCCGTCGCGGTCGACAGAAACGGCACGGTCTACGTCGCGGCCGGCTACGACGGGCAGATTTTCAAGATCACACAAGATGGCGCCATCGCTCTGGTCGCCGGTGCCGGGCCGAAGCAGGAAGGATTCACGGGAAACAGGGGGACCGCGACCTTCGCGGAACTGCCATCCCTTACCGGCGTCGCGATCGACAAGAACGGCGACGTCCTCATCGCCGACGGCACCCGGCTGCTGCGGGTCACACCCACCGACGGCATGATCGACACGATCGCGGGCACGAGCGGCACCGGGGGTGCGGGAACCTCGGGCGACGGCGGCCCGGCCACCGCCGCCCGGCTGGCCAAACCCACGGGCATCGCGGTCGCGAGGAACGGCGCGATCTACATCCTTGACAGAACCGCGAGAACAGTAAGAAAGATCGCCCCGAACGGGACCATCTCGCGGGTAGCGGGAAAAGCCCCGGCAACCGGCACCACCTCATCCACCCCATCCCCGATGCTGCCGACCGCCTCAGCCTCACCACCGGCGATCGGCAGCGTCGGGGATGGTTCACCGGCAACCGATGTCGCGCTCGACGATCCGACCGGGATCGCGCTGGCACCGAACGGTGACCTCTATATCGCCGACTACGGCAGCAGCGTGATCCGCGTGGTGAAAGCATCCAACGGGCGGATCACCACGTTCGCCGGAGCCCGGTCCGCCACGGACCCCGGTGACGGGGGCGATGCCCGCGAGGCCCGCGTCTACGCGCCGACCGGGGTCGCCGTTGACGGCACCGGTGCGGTCTACGTCACCCAGTACGGCGGCGTCGTCCGCCGCATCGGATCCGACGGGATCATCATGACCGTTCTGAAGTCCGGCTGACCGGGGCCTGACAGGTAGTTGCGGGGACACACCCCGGCTCGCGTGCCGCCGTGCCGCCGGGACACTGGCTCGCGTGCCGCCGTGCCGCCGGGACACCGGGACAGAAGGCCCCTGATGTAGCCTTCCGGTTACGCAAACGAGTTGTCGACGTGTCGGACCACCGCTGGTACCGGCAGGCTCCGGTCATCGTGGACGGCGCCTGTCCACCCCGTCTTCCCCGCGAGGTCCGGCATGAAAAAGCTTGCACCCGTGTGCGCACTCGCATTTGTGATCTTCTATGTGGCGAACACGCCCGCCGACGCGGCCAGCCTCGTCCACGCGACAGTGGGTCTGCTCGGCAACGTCGCCCACGGCTTCTCATACTTTGTCAACGACGTCACATGAGTCGTGACATGCCGACAGTCCTTCCCCGGCCGCCCGGCTGCCCGACGTGACGGGCGGCCGGTTCACATCGGTGCGTTCAGGTCCCGGCCAGCGGGCGTGTCACCGCGACGATCGTCGTCCAGTCCGAAAGATCGGACTCGACCACACCCCACCGGGCGCCCTTCGCCGCGATCACCCGGCCGTTCCCGACGTACATCCCGACATGGCCCGGTGCCGCGGGTGTGCCGTCCGCACCGGGGATGAACAGCAGGTCACCGGGCTGCGGATCCACCCCGGACACCAGCGGACCGGCCCGCATCTGATCAACGGTGACCCGGGGAATCGACACCCCGATCTGCCCGTAGGCGGCCTGCACCAGCGAGGAGCAGTCCCAGGCGTCCGGCCCGGTCGCACCCCACACGTACGACTTGCCGATCTGGGACCTCATGAAGGCCAGCACCGGGGCGATGTCGGATGCCGAAACCGCGGCGCCGGCATCAAGGGCGTCGCCGTATACCTGCGCCTGCGCGAGGATGGTCCGAACGTAGTTGCGGGTCTCCGTGAACGGCGGGACGCCTGCATAGGCCAGCACCGCGCCCGGCCCGGCGTTGTAGGCCGCGAGCATCTTCTCCTGCGGGTCACCGGGAACGGATGTCACGGACGCGGCCACAGCGCAGTCGTAACGGGCCGCTGCCGGGATGGCGTCGGCCGGGTTCCAGACATCACCCTGGCCATGGACGGCCCAGGTCCCGGGCATGAACTGGGCGATCCCCATCGCGCCGACACCCGAGCGGGCATTCGGGTTGAAACCGGACTCCTGATGGAGCTGTGCGGCCAGCATCGCCGGGGTGACCTCGGCACAGCCGGCGTTGTTCGCCGCATCCTTGATCAGCGCCAGATATTCGGGCGGGATTCCGTCCGCATTGTTGATCGTCCGGTTCCGGCCCGAGTCGTTCCTGCCGATGAAGGGGCCCGCGATGAGCACGACGACGGCCACGACCACGAAGACGAAAAGTGCGATCGTGCCGACCGCGCCCAGGCCCGCCCAGATCATCCATTGCTGACGACTTCGCCCGCGAGCCATGCCCGAGACCACTGCCTACCGCCCCGGGGCGTCGCCGTAGGAGTTCGCGAGGTCCGCGCCGGCCACCAGCCAGGTCCCGTCATTCTGGCGGAGCAGCGTGAGCGTCGGGTTCGACACCGTCTCCACCCGGTCGCCGGCCCGGTCGCTCACGGTCCGGCGACGGACGTTCAGCAGCAGGACCACCCGACCGGTCGCCGTCGTGTCGGTGCCACCCAACGGGGATGTCGCCAGCACCTCGACGGTGGACCGACTTCCCGCCGCGCGCAGTTCGAGCCACGCCCGTGTCGGTTCCTCAGTGGCGGTCGCGCCCGCCTGGCCCCCGCCGAGCTGGGAGAAGAAATCCGGGGTCATACAGCCACGGGCCCGCTGGACACCCGCGTCCGGCCTGCTGTCGGTCCGTGCGTCGTAGGACTGCCACCGAGTGAAACAGTCCGCCGCGACGCTACGAGGATCATGAGTGTCGAGTGGGGCGGAGGCCGGTGGTGCGGCAGTGGCAAGCGGCGGGCCGGGTGGTTGGCTCGCGGCCGGCGGCGGTCCGGTCGTGACCGCGGCGGTTGTCGCCCGTGACGCGGCATCACGGACCGCGGAGCAGGCCGACGTGGTGTACCCCATCAACGCCAGCGCAACCGTCAGGATCACAAGCTTCCCGGGCGTCCGTCGTGGAGGCGTCGAGTGCGTTGTGGTCCGTGATGGGATGGTTCCGGATGGGATGGCCCCGGAAACGGTGGCCTCGACAGAGGTCACTCCCTGCCGTCCAGCCAGTCCCTGACCCGACCCCGACGGACGCGCCACTGATGACCGACCTTGCGAGCCGGGATCTCCCGTTCGGACAGCAGCTTGAGCACCGTGCTCTCCGAGAGTCTCAACCATGCGACAAGCTCGTCGACCGTCAGCACGTCGTCGTCCGCGGGATCCCTGCCAGCCGCGAACGCCGCCGTCGAGACGCCGTCCTGTGTCACGCGACGGCCCCCTTTCCGAGCACATCATCGCCGGCGCCGGAAATTACACCCACGCAAGCTACCGTGACGAGCCCCGATGGAGCCTTGTCATACTGGAACTGCTCGTGTTACATCGATCCGTCCAAAGCTTAAGCTAAATAACCATAAACAACCGTAACAGGCACTAATCAGCCGGAGAGTACCACGGAGGTCGACCGCGCGTGCCCGATGTGTCGCAGGAGCCGTATGGCGAGGACGGTGACGCACGTCCGGTCTCGCTGATCGGTGCCCGCATCCCCGCGTCGACGCCACACCCGGGCTCGACGACCCGCGGCACCGACTCCACCGGACCGTTGGCGACACCCAGAACCGCCTCCACCACCGGTGCAGGTGAGGACGTGCCGACGGGCCGCGCCGCCGGTTGGCGTCGCCGCCGCGCCCGCGGAGGTTCGAGCGAGGAAAACCTCGCGCACAGCAACGACCCACGTGAGGCCGAGGCGTTCATGCTGCAGGATGCCGCCGACCTCACCGGGGCCGAGGACGGCGAGGCCGACCTCACCAGGGCCGACCTCACCAGGGCCGAGGACGGCGGGGCCGAGGCCGGCCAGCTCGCCGTCCCCCAGCAGTCCGGCATCCCCGAACAGCCCGCCAGCAGGACTCCGGCATCGACCGAGTCCCCGGCGACGCCATCCGGCGAGGATGCCGCCGACACCGGGCCGCTGCCACCACCGACCAGCGTCCCGCGGGCAGCGCCGGACGACGTCCGGGTAGCTGGCATTCGACCGGATGACGCAGCTGGTTGCGGCGCGGGCTCGTCCCGGCCGGCCGGCGACCATGCACGATCCGTGCGACCATTTGTTGCCGGATCGGCCGACCGTCCCACATCGGGGGGGACCCGGTCAGGTCGACCGTCCGCGCACGCTCCCCGTCCGGCAGCCACCCGGCGCGCCACGGCGGGCACCTCACCGGCCGAGCAACCGGCCGGACCACCCGACCCGGCGGCGGACGGATCCGCGAAGCCGCCGGCCGTGTCAGCTCCCGACCAG
>NZ_CADDZT010000101.1:58162-62923 GCF_902812655.1 Candidatus Frankia meridionalis
TGGCCATGGCAGGAGCCGTGGCAGGACATCGCCGATCTGGAGCCGTGGGAGGAGATCCCCATTCGGGAGTCCCTCACGGACCGGGCCGCGGCACCGTTGGAAGGGTCCTGGCGGGTCGCGGTCACCTCACTGATCGGCGGTTCGGGCCGCACGACCGTCACGGCCATGATCGGACTGACCCTTGCCGGCGTCCGTGACGAACCAGTGGTCGCCCTTGACATGGCCGGCGATCTGGAACGCGAACAGGCCGCCGACGACACCGGCCCGGAAACCGAGTTCGGCGCGCTACTTGCGGACCGGGTCGGCGCGAACCCGTCCACCACGGTCAGTGAACTCGTTGCGGACGCGGTCTCCTACCGTGCCCGCCGCGGCGGAAAATCACGGTCGGTCAGCGAAATCCGGCGACTGATCAACAGTGGTTCCGGCAACGATTCGACGGGCGGTGGGGCCGCCGCAGGCCTGGACGTCCTACCGGCCCACCGCCTGCCCCGCCTGCCCGGGGCGGCTCCCACCGCAGTCGGGCCCACCCGCTCCGGGATCGACACGCTCGCTCTGGTACCTGCCGCAATGGCCGGCCCTTTGACCCCACAGGTACTCGCTGCCGCTTTCGGCGTCGTGGAGCAGGCCTATCCGCTGGTGCTCGTCGACGCCCCGCTCGACTGGGAAGCGCCCATGGCTTCCGTCGCAGTCAAGGACGCGGATGTCATCGTCCTGGTCGTCCCCGCGCTTCCCGGTGATCTCGCGGAGGCATCGGCCACGATGCGCGGTTCAGGCGGTTTCCCCGGCCGGCGCGCGGACCTGTCACCGATGGTGATCGTCGCTGTCATGTCTGTCCGACGCGGACGATGGTCACCCCAGACGCGCTCGGCCGCGGCCAAACTGGCCCGACGGGTGGATGCCATGGTGCGCATCCCATACGACGCACGACTCGATGACACGCTCATGGACCGGGCCCGTCCCGATCAGGGCCCCGTCACCGGGCGAACACACGGCGCCGGACGAATACACGGCGCCGGGCGAACACACGGCGCCGGGCGGGGCGGCAACGTCGACCGCGAGCACGATGACCACACGCGGATCCCGTTCTCCCGGCTGAAGTGGCGCACCCGCCGGGCGTTTCTCCGGCTGGCCGCAATCATTGTCGACGGGTGCGTCGATCTCGGAGGGACCGATCCTGGTAACGGTGAGAGCAACGGCACATCCGTAGCCAAAGCCCCCACCAGTCATGATCGCGTCTCAACTCCGGGCGTATTATCCGACGATCTCCGCGCCGATCTGGCCCCTGGAGCCCCGGGAAGGGAACAGCGATGATCCTCCAAGCCGCGGCCGCTCAGGCGGCCGTCGTTCTGACCGCGGTGGAGGTGAAGCCCGACGACTCCAAGGCCCCCGGGATCAACGCGCTGAAGGACCTCGTCAACGGGCTCGCCGCCTACGCCGTGATCGCGGCTGTCGCCGCGGTGCTACTCGGCGGTATCGCCTGGGCCCTCGGTGAACGGATGGGCCTCGATCGCGCGTCCTCCATCGGCAAGAGCGGTGTGCTCGCCGGCTTCGGGCTGGCCTTCCTCGTCGGCGCCGCAGCCGCCGTCGTCAACTTCTTTCTCGCGACCGGAGCGACCGCGTCGTCCGGTACCCCGGACCAGCCGAAGGCGTTCGACAGGCCGGCGGTGGTCCAGACCCTCGATCCCGCCGACCCGACCCAGCTGCCCTCGTCATGGCCCATCTGACGGGTTCTTGAGATACCAAGGGTCCGATATTGGGATGATGGTTGCGCTGTCGTCTCTGGAGCGGGTACGTCCGAAGTTGTCGCAACGAGGGAGGGGATGTTGGTCAACCAGACGGTCTGGCCCACGCGCCGTTTCGTCGGCATCCTCGTGGCAACCGGAGCGGTGATCATGACCGCTGGCGTCCTCTTCGGACGCTATGTGGTCCCAGCCTCTGGATCGACGGGTACGCGGGAGCGGCCGGTGCCACGTGCGGGCGCCCAGCCATCCGTCGGCGCCCACCCGACCACCGGGGCGTCCGACGCCGCCACACCCGTCGTGGTGCCCCGACCAGGTGAGAGCAAGGCCACCACGCCACCGGCCCAGGCCGCGGGCCTGTTGCCGGGTACGCCCACCCGCGTCAACGAGTTCGGGATCCCCGTCGGATACCCCCACAGCGAAGCCGGCGCCATCAGTGCCTGCGGCAACTACATTTCCGCCATACAAAACCCCGGAAACCGAAGCAAATCAAAAATAATATCCGTATTTCAATCAATTGCACTTCCTGATACCGTCGATCCGCTGTCCAAAAAAATACTAGATGCCGACAGTTCAACAGCCAAACAATTTGGTATCCCATCGATTAACGATCCAAAATTTGGCTTTAATCTCCGTGTGGTTGGATACAGAACTCTAGCCAATAAAGACGATGATGCAACTATCTCAGTCTGGTCCACATCTTCAATCGGAGTATACGGAAACGACACCTCAAGACCTTCTCCACAAGAAAAGTGGGGTACGGACATTTGCAAAGTTTCATGGCAAGGAAACGACTGGAAACTTGCCGACGCAAACGACGGACCTGACGCTCCCGCCATTACAAGCAGAGAATCAGAAGCAATCCAGCGGTTTGCGTACGTAGGAGGGCCGACGACGTGAGTGCCATAACCGCGGAAGGCGGACAGCTCCTCGCAATCGGATTTAACCCTCTCAATGGGGTCAAGGATGCTGTTTCCGACTCAAGTAAATCTTTTCTTGACTCCGTGGGATCGGCCTTCGCGAACATGGCGGCGGACCTGTCCGCGTCGGTGTTCAACTTCGCAGCACAGAAGACCGCGATCGACCTGAACCAGGACTACATTGTCAACAACTACAACACTGTCTTCGGTGTGGCCGTCCTGGTAGCGATCGGCCTGTTTATGTGTGCCTGCATCATCGGCGCCGTCCGCGGGGACCCGCACATCCTTAATCGCGCGGTCGCGTCCACCGGCACGGCGATCTTTGGTTCGTTCGTCGCGCTGGCCCTGCTGCAGATGGTGCTGACCGCCGCCGATGGTATCGCTGATGCTTTCGGAGACGGCGCGCCGCTCGGCGCAAGCCTGGTCGCCCAGCTGCGGGCGCTTCCCGCGCAGGGCAATTTCGCCCTTGACATGGTGCTGTCCCTGCTGGTGGCACTGTTCTCGTTCGCGCTCTTCCTGGTCCTCTACATTCGCAAGATCGCTATTATCGCGGTGGCGGTTTTCGTTCCACTTTACCTGGCCGGACAGCCTGCCATGTCATCACGCAACTGGATGAAACGAGCTGTCGAGATTCTCGCCGCGCTCATCTTCACCAAGCCGGTCATTTATGCGATCTTCACTCTGGGCACGAACATGGCCAGCGACTCGACCGGGTCGGCGGTGGACCAGACGCTGACCATTCTCGGTGGCGTCGTCGTCATGGCCGCTGCCGTGTTCACTCCGCTGGCCCTGCTTTACGTGATCGGCATGGCCGACGTCCAGCTCATGCAGGCGATCGGCTCGGCGGGTAAACGTGGCGCGGCGAGTTTCGGCCAGGGCGCCGGGGCGCTGCTCGGTTCGTCATCACGGGAGACCTTCCGGGGGATCGGCGGTCGGTTGCAGAGCAGGCAGCGCGGCGGGTCCGGGGTGGACGCGGGCCGGCCGGTCACCGGTGATCTGGCACCGGTCCGCGCCAGTGCCCCGGCCGGTACGAGCAACCGCCGTGGATCCGGGGTCGGCCCGGCAACGCGGGTCGGTAGCCCGGTTGCCCAGGTTCGGCGGGCGGGCAGCCCGGCCAAGGCCTCGCCCCGCGCGGGCGGTGTCTCCGCAGGTGCCGGTGCGGGCTCACCCGCGCCCCGGACCCGCTCCACCGCGAGCGGCGGTAACCGGGTTGCGGCGCCGAGCACCGGGGGCGGATCCGCCCGTGTCCCACGCTCCGCGGTTCCCCGGGCCGTGCCGCCGTCGGCTGCGCCGTCCACCACGCCGGCGCGGGTAGCCACCCCGACGCCGCCGGTCCATCCCACGCGCACCGGGGGAGGCTGAGCAGGGCGTGGTTGCCGAGCGCAACTACCGGTTCGGCCCGTTGGAACGCGGCGGGATCCTGCTCGGCATGCGCTGGCCACAGCTTGGGCTGCTGGTCGGTGTGATGCTGTGCATCCTCGGGGCGCTGCGGTCACCGGTCATACTCGCTCCCGGATGGATCGTGCTGGCGGGTGCGTTGGGGTTCATCGCGTTCGTCCGCATCGAGGACCGTAACCTCGATCAGTGGGTGCCGATCCTTTTCGGTTTCACGATGCAGAAGGTGATGGGCGAGACGGTGTTCCGTGGGGCGTTGTTCCGGACCGGCGATAGCTCCGATCACCTGTCGAAGACTGCGCTGCCCGGCCCACTGTCATCCCTGGTGATGCTGTCGGTTCCGGTGGGTAACGGCCGGTACGTGGCAGTCGTGAAGGACGCCAGGCGAGGGACGTTCACCGCTGTCCTGCAGGTGCAGGGCAGCCAGTTCGCGTTGCTGGAGTCCGGGGACCAGCAGGCCAGGGTCGACGCGTGGGGCGAGCTGCTCGCCGGGCTGACGATCGGCGGCGGGCGCCTGTCCCGCATCCAGTGGCTGGAACGCACGCTGCCCGACTCCGGTGACCAGCTACAGAGGCACTGGCGGGTGCGCGGGCACCACGACGGCTCGTGGGCGGCCCAGGCCTACCAGGAGGTCATCGACGCCGCCGGCCCGGTCGCGCAGCGCCACGAGACGTTCCTGTCGTTCCAACTGCGGACGCGTGACGTCC
>NZ_CADDZT010000101.1:63212-69025 GCF_902812655.1 Candidatus Frankia meridionalis
GCACGGTGCTACTCGGTGAGTTGCGCACCATGGAGGCGGCACTGGCCCGGGCGTCCATCAACACGGTGGGCTGGTTGCCACCGCGGGCCCTGGCCGCGGTGATCCGGACCACCTACGATCCGTACTCGATCGAGATGATCGACGCGCGCGGCGGCGCCGCTTCCGACCGGGCCGGAGGCCTCACCGGGCTTCCGTCCGGCATCGATCCCGCGGTTGCAGGTCCGGTGCGTACCGTCACCGCTTGGGACCACTATCGCACCGACTCCGGCTTCCACACCACCTACTGGATCAACGGCTGGCCGCGTGTGCCGTCCCCGGCCGCCTTCCTCGCGCCGCTGCTGATGGAGACGACCTGCCGGCGAACGGTGTCCCTCGTCGTCGAACCGATGCCCGGACGCAAGGCCGAGAAGGCGGTCAACCGCCGCCGCATGGCGCATCTCGGCGAACAGCAGATGCGGGACAAGGTCGGCAAGGTCACCACCCAGCGTGACGTTGCTGAAGCCTCCGAGGTGGAGCGCCGCGAGCAGGAGCTCATCGCCGGGTTCGGCGCGTTCCGTTTCCACGGGTTCGTGACGGTCTCCGCGGACGACCTCGACGGCCTGGCCGAAGCATGCGGTGAGGCAGAGACCCTGGCGTCCCGCAGCCGCCTGGAGATGGTCCGGCTCGTCGGCGAGCAGGACCAGGGCTTCAGCGTCGCCGCGCTGCCACTCGCTGTGGGGGTGTCATGACGGTCGACCGATGGGACGGTGCCAGGACCGACCGGGAGACCCGCCGCGAACTCAAGGACCTGCACCGGGCGGAACGCGAGGCGGAACGCGCCGAACGGGCCGCGGCCGGAGCCGAACGGGCGGCGATGCGGCGGGCCCGGGCCGCACTGCGCCGCGGTGAGCAACCACCCCGTCTCACCGGGTCGCATGCCGGCCGGATCTTCCACAAGCTGCGGCTGCCATCGCATATGGAGACGACCGCGCAGATCGCCGGCATCTACCCCTTTGTCGTGGACGCCGGCCTCGGCGCGCCCGGCATGTACATCGGACGCCATGTCTGGTCGGGCGACTCCTTTGTCTTCGACGTGTTCGAGCTCTACCGCCAGCAGATCATCGAGAACCCGAACTTCGCGGTTTTCGGTTCGGTCGGCTCACGCAAGTCCTCCCTGCTCAAGACGTTGATCTCCCGGGGCGCGGCGTTCGGGTACCAGGCCGCCGTGCCCTGCGACCCCAAGGGGGAGTACACCCGGCTGGCGCGCCGACTGGGCTGCGAACCGACGTACATCGGCCCGGGTCTGTCCACCCGGCTCAACCCGCTGGACGCCCCACCCCGACCACCCGGAATGGCCGACGCGGACTGGGCCCGGGAGGTCAAACGGGCCCGTTCGGCGTTGCTGTCCTCGCTGATCGAGACCGCGAAGGGGATGGCGCTCACCCCGTCCGAACACACCGCCGTCGACCTCGCCCTAGACGTCGTCACCCGGCAGATCACCGGGGCGTCCACCGACCGACAGGCGATTCCGCTGCTGCCGCACGTCCTGGACGCGATGACGAACCCGACGGATGCCGACTGCGCGGCACTCCCGGTGACCGCCACGGAGCTGCGGGACTCCTCCCGGGACGCGACCCTGACCTTGCGCCGGCTCACCCACGGCGCTCTCGGCGGGCTCTTCGACGGCCCGACCACGTCCCCGCTGGACTTCGACCGGCCGATCGCCGTGCTGAACCTGGAGCGGGTCCAGGGTTCCGACGAGATGATCGCTCTGATCATGACCTGCGCGCAGGCGTGGATGGAAGCCGCGCTCATGCGTCAGGACGGCGTCCAGCGCTATGTCGTCTACGACGAGTGCTGGCGGCTGATGCGCTTCGCGGGCCTTGTCCGGCGTTTGTCCGCCCAGCAGAAACTGGCCCGCCAGTGGGGATGCGCGAACGCGATCGTCGCGCACCGGATCTCCGACCTGCTCTCGGCATCCCCCGACTCGGTCGAGGTGGCCAAAGGCCTGCTCGCCGAAACGGCCATCCGCATCCTGTACAAGCAGGCATCCGACCAGATCCCGGACACGCAGCGGGCGTTGGACCTCACCGATGTCGCCGCCGACATGCTGCCGAGGCTCGATCCGGGGTTCGCGCTGTGGCTTATCGGAAACCGCGCGTTCTACGTCGAGCACATCGTCGGCGATCTGGAGATCCCGGTCGTTCTCAACGGCTCGAAGATGCACGGCGAGATCGACAACGTCAACCTCGTTCCGGAGGATCTCGACCCCGACCTGCTGGACGAGTTCGACGCTGACGCTCTCGGCGGTTACAAGGACCACGACGGGGAACATGACCCTGATACCGATCCGGATGCGGACGAGTACGCGGGGCACAACGTCGAATATGACGGGGGCCACAGCGCGGGCGGTTTCGGTGCTCCCTCCCGCTACGGACCGGACGGGTTCACCGTCGACACCGGCGGCTTCGGCCAGAGTGAGACCGGCCAAGGCGGGGTGATGGACACGTTCCCCTACGGTCCGCTTTCCCGGGAAACCTGACAACCGTCCTCTTGCTACCCGTTCCGCGGGTCCCACGGCTGCAACGGATCAACCGGCTCGACCTCATGGCCGCCGGCATCGTGCGCGTAGCCGGCATCGTGTGTGCTCCCGCCTGACGGAACAGGCCGCGGTTCGAGCATCAGCGGCGCCTCGAGCTCCTGTTTTTCTGACGCAACGGCCCGGTGCGCGGTGGACGCAACCCGAGGAAGCAGGATGATTCCGGGGTTGCAGTCGCCAAGTGCGGCACGGCGGTCACCCAGGGCCGAATCGACCAGAACAAAGGCTGTCGGTGGGAGCCGCTGGATCTGCATGGGCTCGACACTGAACTCGTAGACACGCTGCAAGGTCGCGCCATCCAGGCGAGAATCGGTGACCGACAGACTCTCGGTGTCCTGCCAGAAATCCGACTGGGATACCGAAACCGAATGGTTCCAGCCGCTCGATTTTCCGCTCTTCCCTCGCGAACCGCTTCGGCCCTCGGTTTCGGAAACAGTCGTGCTCCCCCCCGCGCTGGTGGACGTCCCCGCGGTGAGACTGTTACCGACCTGTCGAGTGATCTGAGAGAAAACGAACTTGTGCCCGCGACCGACGAACTCGGCCGCGGCCTCGGCTTCCTTCGCGTTCCCGAGCTGCATGATGAGGGTGGCGCTGTCACCGGTACCGATCAGGCGTTCGGTGCCCTCCGCCAGATGTTCGAAAAGGTTGACGAGGCGAATGCCGGCGTTGTCCGCATGTCTGGCCATGCTTTCCAACGCGGGCAGTCCCATCCGATCCCCGCCGGCGACTACCAGGATGTCCCGGGATGCCTCGCCACGGCAGCGCCGGAGCTGGTGCAGGACGATCTGGAACAACACCCGGTCGGTGAGTTCCTTACGGGAGGTGGAGGTGTCACGGCTCGACGTGGCCATGACCCGGAGCCCGTGTACCGGCCACCACTGCTGTGGCGTGGCAACCGTAGCCTTCTCCTCCCGACCGGCAAGCCGTTCCAGGGACGCCCGCAGGTAATGGATTTCGTCCTGAATCCGCTCGCTTCCGCCCAGCGCGTCCATCCGGTTCACAATGGCGCTTCTTTCGCCGGGCGAAAGGACATCAAGGCCGTCCTCGGGGTCACGACCCTGTAGTACTCGCAGGCCCGCAGCGAGTCGGGTGAAAGTAAGCGGCGGGTCCAGCCGGGTGGCGACGGTCTCTAGTATCTCGGCGTCGAGCGCCCGAAGCGTCGAATCGTCCCCACCTCGCCGGAGCGTGTCAACGGCGTCCGCGAGGAGCTCGGCAACGTCTTCGGGGTCGATATCGTGCAGAAGCCCGAGCCGGCCGATATCGGTGGGAAGCTCGTTCCCTGTTACCGGAAACCCGGATGCGGCGGCGAGCTGGGCGATGCCGCCGCCGATCCCACGCTCGCTGAAATCGAGTAGGAGAATGCCACCGCCGGACGCGAGAGCCGAAGAACCGACGGTCGCCAGCAGGCTTGCCCAGCCGTCACGAGTGCCACCGAAGACATCGATCCGACTCGCGGTCGGCCGAGGTGCGAGCGGGTGGAACAGCAGCGCGGCCTCACGCCGGGCCCGGTCGAGCGCCTCATGGCTTTCCACCGCCGTCCGCCAACCAACGGTAGCGGACTGGTACCTTTCCCACTCGGTGTCACGACGGGCCTGCCACTCAGCTTTTTCCTTGCCGATCTTTCCCTTGATTCGGACGATCTGGGCAACCCGGAATCCGGCCCACGCTACGGCAACCGCGACGAAAGAAATACCTCCGTCAAAGAAATAAGATAGACCAAACAGAAACATAAGCGTAGAGATGATCAGAACTCTGGGCAGCCTGCGCATGCGATTCGCGAGGTCGTCCTGGAAAGCTTTGATATCCGGCGGAGACGGCTCATTCCATACCGGTGGCCTGTCACGGTCAGGATGCGGGCTCGCGGCGGGGTCTACATACTCCCAGCCCCACCGTTCCGCTGGGACGAACAGCCGTCGGGCGAGTTCAGAACCGGACATCTTGCTTCATGGACTACAGTCCCGCCCTCCGACTGTTGCGATCACAATGTTCTTACGATCGCAATTTTCCTGCGGACCTCGTATGGTTACGGCCTCGTATGGTTACGGACCTTGTATTCTCAAGGCCACGATAGTAGTCAATCTATCATCGAACACCACCGGTTACCGGGGGGCGTCGGGTGAAGGACGGATGCGACCGCGCCGGTACAGCACAGGCCACCCGGCGTGACGTAAGGTGACATCAAGTCACCGGTAGGCCGTCATCAAGCCGGGGTATTCACCGGAGCCGCCGCGATCCCGACGACTGCTGCGCGGCCGAACCGGGCGCAGGTGAAGAAGAAAGGACGGGAGCGGCGGCGCGGGCGAGGGATGACGGTGGCCGTGTACCACCGCTACCTGCGCCGCCGCTCCCGCATCAGCCCCGACACCGGAAGCCCTCCTCAATGGGGAACGGGCCGCGTCAGTATCGGTTCACCCAGCGGCCGGGACACCGTCAGCCGGCGGCCGGGGAGCTGAGAAGATGGCTTATGGTGTTCGGGAGACCTGCGGTGTTCACGTACCTGCGGTGAGCCAGGCCCGTGTCACAGATCGGCGTGACAGGTGCCGTAGCGAGACCTCCGGCGATGGCGGCACCTCGGGCTCAGCTCTCTCATCACAGGACACCGAGGTGTTCTGGACCCTTCCCCAAATAATACTTCTGCATTCTTCTGCGCCCACCACAAGAGAAGTCCGAGTGTGGGGATCGAACACCTCGACATGCCCGTCGAAGCCGGGTGCAAGAATCCTGTAGTGGCTCCAGAGGTGAGCCGTGTAAGTATCGGCAAACTTGCCGAGAAGCTCTCCGTCGGCGTCCAGAACGAGTATTCTCTTACCCATTTCAACACCCTCCGACTGCGCTTTCACAAATGCGGGGTGACTGGCCTGCAGGAAGCTTACGACGGTCACGCGTAGGCGTCTATTCCCAGTTTTTCGTGATTCCTGGAAAGGTATTTCGGCGACACCGGGAAGCGATCCTTGTGACCTTGGTCCCGAAGCATTTCAGGTTTAGTTCGACGTACCGCTCACCAGCCCGTGACGGATTGGTCCGGGCGGACACCCGCTCTGTCCCTGATCCGAACGCCGGTATCCCGCCCCGGGCACAACACGCCCGCCGGTATCCCGCCGCGAGCAGACATGACCGTCATCGGGCGATGGTCGCCGACGATACCAGGGCATCACCGTGCCTTCGGGACGGCGCGCGGCACCCGAAAAATCACTGGACGTTTCGGTGACCAAGGTCGACGTAGCGCGGGACGGTC
>NZ_CADDZT010000101.1:69069-72012 GCF_902812655.1 Candidatus Frankia meridionalis
AGTATTCCCCGGAGCCGGGACATGGCCGGCCAGGTCGGCGCCGGATCGTCCACCGGATAGGAGGGGAACACCCGTTCGGCGACGTCGACCAGCATGGCCACGTCAAGCGGCTTGAGGACAACGCCAGCCGTGAGGATGTAGTCGGCGACCCCACCCGCGGGCAGCAGCACCACGCCGTCCAGCAGGGCGAGCCCGTGCGGCAGTTCGGCCCGGGAGAAGGCCACGACTGGCTGGACCTGCAGCTGCCAGCCGTCCGGGAGCTCTGCAAGAAGCTGGTTGGTGACCTCCTCACCCATCCAGGTGACCAGGCCGAGCATGGCCCGTAACGGCACCTTGCCCGCCCAGAGCCCGGCACGGTTCTGCCGCAGCGGACCACGGTGCGCGTCGGTCTCGACAACCCACGCCCCGGACGGTCCGATCACCAGATGGTCGACATTGCCGGCGGAATCCGCCAGGGCACGGTCGTGCAGAACGGTGTAGCCGGCGCGGGCCAGCCGGTCGAGGGCGCGGGCCGTCCGGCGTTCGGCCTCGGCGTCCTCCCGCCATGACTCGATCTCCGGTGGGGAGCGGAAGAAGCGCACGGCTGCGACGACGAGCACCACCAGGACGAAGCCGAGGACCAGCTGCGTGACGGCCACCGCGGACAGGCCCAGCGCAATCCCGAACATGCTGACGGCGACCGCGACGACAGCGACGACCGAACCGGCGGACACCGCAGCCCTGGCCACTCGGTCCTTACGTTCGGCAACGTAGAGCTGCCGGCGGCGCAGGTACTCCGCCATGGCCGACCGTCCAGGCCACTGACCCTGCGACACCCCGGTCGTCACCACCTTCCGGCCGACCTGTCCTGTGTGGCGCGTGATCCGTCGCCTCCGCTGTCGATGAACCAGCCGACGCGGGACAACGTCCATGCGCGTCGCACACCGACCATCACCGAGTGTGCCGCGATGCCGTCACCGGGCGCCACGGCAAATCAGCTACACGACGACCACCATTCCACGGAAATCACAATGCATCTCCATCATGAGGTATACCTCCACCCTTTTCCCACACTGGCCGCACGTCACCCCGCAAGAGTGGGGAGAACTGAACCAGCCGTGTAACGAGGGCCTGCTGACGGGCACAACTCCACGACAGCCCGTCCTCGGTGGTCGGTTCTCAGCAGCCGGTTTGCCGACCACGCAGTCACCGTAGGTCAGAGCAAGGATGTAGGGGCGACGACACCGCACCGACCCGCACCGACCCGCGGCCAGCAGCACTGGCCGGTCCGGACCTGGAGGGTTCATGACACGAGCGCAGTCAGGCAAGTCGGCACCCGACCCCTGTTGTACCGACTGTACCGACGAGATCCGTTCAGAAGCCGATGTGTACCGCTATGCCCAGCGCACCTGCCTGACCAACCAGCCGACCGGCTCTGTCGGGATCGAGACCGAGTGGCTGGTCGTCGACGTCGCGTCCCTGTCCCGCCCGGTGCCGCCGGCCCGCACGTTGGCGGTGCTCGCCGACGGCACGCCCGAAGAGCTGACCCTGCCCGGCGGAACCCGGGTCACCTTCGAACCCGGCGGCCAACTGGAGCTTTCCGCGCCGCCGCTGCCACTGCCGGATGCACTGGCACGGACCGCCGCCGATCTCGCGGGTGTCCGCTCCCGGCTCGCCGACGCCGGACTTGCCCTCGTCGGGATGGGAACCGACCCGCTGCGGCCTGCGCGCCGGGCACTGAGGGCATCCCGCTATGCGGCCATGGAGCGGTACTTCCGGGCCGGCGGCTGGACCGCGGGTCTGACGATGATGTGCTCTACCGCGTCCGTTCAGGTCAATCTGGACGCCGGTACCCCGGCGCAGTGGACGCGGCGCTTCGAGCTGGCGCATGCCCTGGGCCCGGTCCTGCTGGCGATGTTCGCCGCGTCGCCGGTGCTGGCGGGGGCGGCCACCGGCTGGGCCTCCACCCGGCAGGCTGTGTGGGCCGAGATCGACCCGACCCGGACCGGGCCGGTCGCATCCTCGCACCAGCCGGATCCGCCAACAGCGTGGGCGGACTATCTGCTGGCGGCCCGGGTCATGCTGGTGCGCGGCCCCGATGGTGACTCCCGGCTCGCCCGCAGGGCGTCGACCTTTGCCCAGTGGGTGGCTGGTGACGGCCCTGTCGTGCGACCGCCGAGCGTCACCGATCTCAAGTACCACGCGACCACCGTGTTCCCCCCGGTGCGCCCGCGTGGCTGGCTGGAGCTGCGCTACCTCGACGCCCAGCCGGCCGGGAACTGGCCGGTGGCCGTCGCGCTGACAACCGTGCTGCTGGACGATCCGCACGCCGCGGACACGGCCGCGGACGCGTGCGCGCCCGTTGCCCGACGGTGGGGGGCTGCGGCCAGGTCGGGGCTGGGTGACACCGCGTTGCACCAGGCTGCCTGGGCATGCGCGGCGGCAGCGCGCGACGGCCTCGAACGGATGGGAGCGGACGCGTCCCTGCTCACCGCTGTTGACGCCTTCATCGACAGGTACGTCGAGCCGGGACGCTGTCCAGCCGACGATCTCGCCGACCGGTTGGCCGACGAGGGTCCCCAGGGCCTGCTACAGGCCGAACTCGACGGAAGCCGCGAACATCCCAGCGCGGCGGTGTCATGGCTCGCGAGCGTCGAGTCCGCACCGGACACCCAGGAGGTCAGGGACGTGGTGGCGCTGTGAGGACGCAGAATCGCACCGTACGAGGGCAGGACGGGGCTGCGAGAAGGCGGGACGACACGGTGCGGGCTGCGGACATCCGGGCTGCGGACATCCGGGCTGCGGACATCCGGGCTGCGGACATCGCCCGGGCCCTCGCGGCCAGCCGTGCGCGCAGCCTCGCCTACACCGACATCGACGACGCCGATCTCCGGCGGCAGCACTCGCCGCTGATGTCACCGTTGGTGTGGGACCTCGCCCATATCGGCAACTACGAGGAGCTGT
>NZ_CADDZT010000101.1:72555-76778 GCF_902812655.1 Candidatus Frankia meridionalis
GCGATGGCATCGACGAGCTGTACGACGCCTTCCGTCATCCCCGGGCGACCCGGCCCGCCCTGCCGTTGCTCGGCCCGGCGCAGGCCCGGTCCTATATCGGAGAAGTCCGGGGCCACGTCCTCGACGCCCTGGACCGGCTCGACCCGGACGCGTTTCGCCCGCCGGTCGAGCCCTTCGGCGATGGCATGCGGTCAGCGGCACTGCTCGCGGACGGGTTCGTCTACGGCCTGGTCATCCAGCACGAGCACCAGCACGCCGAAACGATGCTGGCCACCCACCAGCTCCGCGAAGGCCCACCGGTCATCGGTGACGCCTTCGATCCCGGCAGAATCCGCGCGCTGCCCGCCGGCCGACCCGTGCATCCGGCGGAGGTGCTGGTGCCGGCCGGCGAGTTCACCATGGGTACGGACGGTAACACGCCTGGTACGCAGTGGGCGTACGACAACGAACGACCCGCACGTCGGGTGCACGTCCCGGCGTTCTTCATCGACACGCTGCCGGTGTCGAACGCGGCACACGCGGCGTTCGTCGAGGCCGGCGGTTACCACGATGAACGCCTGTGGTCGGCGTCCGGCTGGGCATGGCGGTGCGAGGCCGGGCTTAGCGCGCCACAGTTCTGGCGTCATGAGGACGGGACCTGGGTCCGACGTCGTTTCGGCCGCGACGAACCTGTCCCCATGGACGAACCCGTGCAGCACGTCTGCTGGTACGAGGCGCAGGCCCACGCCCGCTGGGCGGGTCGGCGACTGCCGACGGAAGCCGAGTGGGAGAAGGCCTGCGCGCACGATCCCGTTACCGGGTATTCGCGGCGTTTTCCCTGGGGGGACGACGATCCGACGCCCGAACGGGCCAACCTGGACCATGTCGCGTGCCGGCCGGCGCCGCTCGGGGCGTACCCGGCCGGAGCCAGCGCGTACGGCGTCGAGCAGATGATCGGTGACGTGTGGGAGTGGACTGCCAGCGAATTCACGGGATACCCCGGTTTCCGATCCTTCCCCTACCGTGAGTACAGCGAGGTGTTCTTCCCATCTGAGCCCGACCAAACGTCACCAACCGGGTACAAGGTGCTGCGTGGAGGCTCCTGGGCGACGCATCACAGCGCCATCCGTTCGGCCTTCCGCAACTGGGACCACCCGATCCGCCGTCAGATCTTCGCCGGTTTCCGGCTCGCACGCGACGCCGAGAAGGGAGACTGATCTCCCGTGTGCCGCCATGTGGCCTGGCTCGGAACACCACGGACGCTGACAGCGCTGCTGCGTGATCCTCCGCACGGTCTGCTGCGCCAGGCATGGACGCCCCGGCGGATGCTGCACGGCAGCATCAACGCTGACGGCTTCGGCGTCGGCTGGTACATCCCCGAGATGCGCATGGAGCCGGCCCGGTACCGGCGCGCGGTGCCCATCTGGACCGACGCCTCGTTCGCCTCGTTCGCGGGTGTGACCCGGTCGGAGTGTGTGCTGGCCGCGGTTCGTAACGCCACTGTGGGCATGCCGGTCGAGGAGACCTCGACCGCGCCCTTCACCGACGGCCAGCATCTGCTCAGCCACAACGGGCGGGTGGACGTCGACGTGCCGATGCACATGCTTGCGGCGGCCCGCGACGCGCCCGTCCCCGACTCACGATGCGACTCGGCGCTGCTGGCCGCCCTGGTCTGGCAACGGTTGGGCACCGGCGCATGCCTCGCCGACGCGGTCGCGGACGTGGTCATCGCCGCGGGCGGCAAGGACGGCGCCGCCCGACTCAACCTGCTCGTAACCGATGGCATACAGATCGTGGCGACAACCTGGGGTGAAACCCTGTCGTACCGGGTATCTCCCGACGGTGAGGACGCCGGGATGCACGTGGCCAGCGAGCCCAGTGACGATGGTGACGGATGGGTCGATCTGGACGATCATCGGCTACTTGTGGCCGACACACGCAATGTAACCATTAGTAGTTTGATCTAGGATTCAGTTACTCTCGGTTGCATAAGCGCTCCCGGAGGTTGCAGCCATGACAGCGTCCAGTGCCGGTCTCGCCGATATCGGTTCCGCCAACGACGATCCTGAACCCGCAATCGTGCTCGATCGGCATCTCACCGTCTCCGACCGGTCCACCGCGCTCGCCACGGACGTCCGCACAGGCCTGACGTCGACGCCCAAGGAACTACCACCCAAATGGTTCTACGACGCCACCGGCAGCATGCTCTTCGACGCCATCACTCGGTTGCCCGAGTACTACCCGACACGCACCGAACGGGCGGTGCTGGCCGAATACGCCCACGAGATCGCCGCGATGTCCCGGGCCGACACCCTGGTGGAGCTCGGCTCCGGGACCTCGACAAAGACCCGCCTGCTGCTCGACGCACTGCGCGATGACGGGCACCTACGCGGATTCGTCCCGTTCGACGTGGACGAGACCATGCTCTCCCGTGCCGCCACCGCGATCCGGGACGACTACCCGAGGGTGACCGTCCGTGCCGTCGTCGGTGACTTCGAACGTCATCTCGACCTGCTACCCACCGCCGACCGGCGACTGATCGCCTTTCTCGGTGGGACGATCGGCAACCTCGGGCCCCGGCCACGCCACGAGTTCCTGACCGGCCTGCGCACCCAGCTGAACGACGGTGACACGCTGCTGATCGGCACCGACCTCGTGAAGGACCCGGTCCGGCTTGTTGCCGCCTACAACGACAGTGCCGGCGTCACAGCCGCGTTCAACCGCAACGTCCTGTCGGTCATCAACCACGAGCTCGACGCCGACTTCAACCCACGTGGGTTCGCGCATGTGGCCCACTGGGACGCCGACAACTCCTGGATCGAGATGCGGCTGCGATCCGTACACGAACAGCGCGTACGGATCGGCGCGCTCGACCTGTCGGTGTCCTTCGCCAAGGACGAACAGATGCGCACGGAGATCAGCACCAAGTTCACCAGGGACGGACTGGCCGACGAGTTCGCGGCCGCGGGCCTCACCATGGTCCGGTGGTGGACGGACCCGGCAGGCGACTTCGCGCTCTCACTGTCCGTCCCCGCCTGACCCTGTGTCCTCCGGCCCGGGGCGGAAACCGTGGACTGCCGCTCAGCCCCGCTCGGCTCAGCCCCGCTCGGCTCAGCCCCGCTCGACCAGGGAAACGTCGCGGGCAGCGCCGGTGGATGCCGAGGTTGCCATCGCCGCGTACGCGCGCAGCGCGGGCGACACCGGCCGCTGCCGGTCCTTCGGCCGGTACCCACCGGACGCCTCCAGCTCGGCCCGCCGGACGGCGAGTTCCGCGGCGTCCACCAGCAGGTCCAGCCTCCGGGACGGAATGTCGATCTCGATGATGTCGCCGTCGGTGACCAGCGCGATCACACCACCGTGCGCCGCCTCGGGCGAGACATGGCCGATGGACAGACCCGCCGACCCGCCGGAGAACCGGCCGTCGGTGACCAGCGCGCACTGCGGGCCGAGACCGCGGGCCTTCAGGAAGGTGGTTGGGTACAGCATCTCCTGCATACCGGGGCCGCCCCGCGGGCCTTCGTAGCGGATGACCAGCACGTCACCGGGTGAGACCCGCTTCGACAGGATCGCGTCCACCGCCTCTTCCTGGCTTTCCAGAACGAGTGCCGGGCCGCGAAACGTC
The DNA here is from genome assembly GCF_902812655.1 of Candidatus Frankia meridionalis. Taxonomy (GTDB): domain Bacteria; phylum Actinomycetota; class Actinomycetes; order Frankiales; family Frankiaceae; genus Protofrankia; species Protofrankia meridionalis. The sequence continues at coordinate 76,157 of NZ_CADDZT010000101.1, forward strand.
AGCCGTCCGGCCTCCACTCCGGCGGTCTTGAGGACGGCGCCGTCCGACGCGAGCGTCCCGCGCAGCACCGCGAGACCCCCGTCCGCGGAGTAGGCGTGCGCGGCGTCGCGGATGCAGCCCGATGTCGCGTCGGTGTCCAGTGACTCCCACCGGTTGATGGACGAGAACGGCTCGATCGTGCGGACCCCACCGGGCGCGGCATGGAAGAGTTCCACCGCCTCCGGCGCCGGGTCGGGCCGGCGGACGTCCCAGTGGGTGAGGAACTCCGCGAGGCTCGCGCAGTGCACCATGTGGACGTCGTGGCGCAGCAGTCCAGCCCGGTCGAGCTCACCGAGGATGGCCGGGATCCCGCCGGCCCGGTGGACGTCCTCCATGTGGTACTCGGAGCTCGGCGCCACCTTGCACAGGCACGGCACCGCCCGGGAGATCTCATCGATGTCGTCGAGGGTGACGTCCACCTCGGCCTCCACGGCCGCGGCCAGCAGGTGCAGCACGGTGTTCGTTGAACCGCCCATGGCCACGTCCACGGCGAACGCGTTGAGAAAGGCCGACCGGTTCGCGACCGACCGTGGCAGCACCGCGTCGTCGTCCTTGTCGTACCAGCGCTTGGCGATGTCCATGA
>NZ_CADDZT010000101.1:76803-77517 GCF_902812655.1 Candidatus Frankia meridionalis
CGGAGGTCGCGAGTGTCGAGCCGTTGCCGGGCAGCGCCAGTCCGAGCGCCTCGGTCAGGCAGTTCATCGAGTTCGCGGTGAACATGCCGGAACACGACCCGCAGGTCGGGCAGGCGGAGCGTTCCACCGCGTCCAGTTCCGCGTCACCGACGGTGGTGTCGACGGACGCGGCAATGGCGGAGATGAGGTCCAGACCGGAACGGACGACATCGCCGGAGACGACAGCCCGACCGGACTCCATCGCGCCACCGGACACGAACACGGTGGGGATGTTCAGCCGCAGAGCGGCCAGCAGCATCCCTGGAGTGATCTTGTCGCAGTTCGAAATGCAGACGAGTGCGTCCGCGCAGTGCGCATTCACCATGTACTCGACGCTGTCCGCAATGATCTCCCGGGACGGGAGCGAATACAGCATGCCGCCGTGGCCCATGGCAATGCCGTCGTCGACCGCGATCGTGTGGAACTCCCGTGCCACACCACCGGCTTCCCCGACCGCGTCCGCCACGATGCGGCCCAGGTCCCGCAGGTGCACATGCCCGGGGACGAACTCGGTGAAGCTGTTCGCGATCGCCACGATCGGCTTGCCGAAGTCGCTGTCGGTCATGCCGGTGGCACGCCACAGAGCGCGGGCACCGGCCATGTTGCGGCCATGGGTGGTGGTTCGGGAACGCAGAACAGGCATGTGGGCAAACCTCGTAGCGATCGATCGGCGCG
>NZ_CADDZT010000101.1:77993-80134 GCF_902812655.1 Candidatus Frankia meridionalis
TACGTGGACCGCGCCGGGCCAGGTCGGGCATGCTCGCAAGGACCTACCCGTCTGCGCCAAGCGTATCCCGCCCACCAGAACCGTCCGGGGATCAGTCCTCGTCGAAGCCGCGCGGGCCGCCACGCCGGCGCAGCCACTCCCGCCGGACCAGCCACACGATCGCGAAGGACACGGCGGTGCCCAGCAGCGGGGCCACCTGATGGTCACGGCTGCCCGTCACGAAGTGGACGCCGTCCGGCCCTTCGACCCTGCTGCTCGTCCGCGTCCCGACCGTGAACAGGAACAGGCCCGCGATGGCGAGGATGGCGTAGCCGGCCCTGAGGAAGCCATACGGGCTGATCCGTCGACGAGCGGCGGTACCGCGGAACAGCTCGGTACCGCGGAACAGCATGGCCAGGATCAGCCAGGCCAGGAAGCCAAAGAAGATCGACCACAGGGGCGCGTAGAGGAGGTACAGGAAGAAGGTCCTCATGGCAGCCGGGTCACGTGCTCCACAGCTGTCGCGTGCTCCACTGTGGGCGGCTGGGCGAAGAACGAGCCGAGAGCCGCGCGCCAACGGGTGAACCGGTCGGATTCCCGGAAGTTCACCAGATGCGCGTCAAGATTCTCCCACTCGACCAGCAGGATGAACCGGGACGGCGTCTCCACGCCGCGGGTCATCCGCACCGACAGACAGCCCGGACAGGTCACAAGCTCCCCGACAACGCCATGGTAGGCATCGGCGAACTTCTCCTCCTCGCCGGGCGTGATGTCGAAACGCGCGACTTCCAGGACCGCGACTTCCAGGGCCGGGGAGGTATGCCTGTGGTCATCGGCGGCGGTCATGACCACAAGTCTGGCACGCGCGTGCCAGGTCCAGGCACGCCGGATCGTCCGGGGCCGCGGCGCAGGACCCCGGACGATCCGGACCTTTGTTCAGGACCTGCTACCGGAACCAGCCCGACCAGCGCCAGCCCGACGCACGCCGTCGGGTTTTCCACCGTCCCCGCCACCTCGGATGATCTCCCAGTCAGGACCCGTGCGCAGCCGCAGGCCCGCGACAACGGTCATGCTCGCGGCGACGCCCTGCGTGATGTCGCCCGAACCGGCCAGCGCGACGGCGATGGACGCCAGGCCCGCGAAACCAACGGTCGCGGCCGTGAGGAGACCCGCAACCAACAGCCTGCCGCTGAGGAGCGCGATCACGAAGAGCACGATCACGAAGAGCGCGATCACGAAGAGCGCGATCACGAAGAGCGCGATCACGAAGAGCGCGATCACGAAGAGCGCGATCACGAAGAGCACGATGCCCAGCACTACAGGAGGTACAGGTTCTCGACCGTCCCAGCCGGTCGACGCACGTGCGGCGGGAGTCCCGGACCAGGCAGCCACCCGCTCGGTTCCGGGAGTTCGCGGGAAGACGGCCGCTTCTCGACGCAGCGTTTCAGGACGACAAGATTTTAGTAACGATACGCTATATTCTTGATCCCGTGGACATCGCAGAGCCTGCATGCCTCGCTGCTGGGTTGCTGAGCCTTGCCCGCCAGCAGGTTGGTCTCACCCAAACCGAACTTGCGCACCGCGCAGGCGTCCAACAGAGCGTTGTGAGCGCCTACGAGGCTGGGCGACGCCAGCCCACAGTACCAATGTTGCTGCGGCTGATCAGGGCCACTGGTAACGATGTGCAGTTCCGGCTCGCTGGCGCCGACGAGACCATCCGCGTAGCCCCGGCTACCGTACCCGCGGACCGGGCAGCGACATCGATCTGCTGATCGACCTTGCTGACGACCGAGGCCTGTTCGATCTGATCGGACTACGACAGAACCTCGAAGATTTGCTCGGCGTCAAGGTCGACGTCGTGCCTGCCGCCGATCTTCATCCAAGCCTCCACGAGCAGGCTGACCGCGAGGCTCTACCACTATAAGTAGTGGATGTGACGAGCAGCGCCTCAAGGACATCCTCCAGGGCATAGCGACGATCAACACCCATATTACCCGTGGCGCTCTCGGACTCCACCCGAGCACAGGCCAGCAGGGCATAGGCAGGTCAGCTGGCCATGTCGACGAAGCGGGAGTAATGACCCTGGAAGGCGACGGTCACCGTGCCGGTCGGACCGTTACGATGCTTGGCGACAATCAGGTCGGCCTCGCCGGCCCGGGCCG
>NZ_CADDZT010000101.1:80171-83759 GCF_902812655.1 Candidatus Frankia meridionalis
ACTCCTTTTCCACCGTGTCCTCCCGGTACAGCAGAATCACTGCGTCAGCATCCTGTTCGAGTGATCCACTTTCACGGAGGTCGGAGATCTGCGGGCGCTTGTCCGCGCGTTGCTCGGAGGCACGGTTGAGCTGGGAGATGGCCACCACCGGAACGTCCAGTTCCTTGGCGAGCAGTTTCAGCGAACGGGATATCTCGCTGACCTCCTGCTGACGGCTTTCCGTCCGCTTCGGCGACGACATGAGCTGCAGGTAGTCAAGAATAATCATTCGGAGGTTGTTGCGCTGTTTGAGCCGCCGGGCCTTGGCCCGGATCTCCATCATGGTCAGATGGGGGCTGTCGTCGATGAACAAGGGCGCGTCCGCGACCTCGCCCATCCGTCGGGCAAGGCGGGCCCAGTCGTCGTCGGTGAGCCGGCCGGTACGGATGCTCTGCAGGGAGACCCTCGCCTCCGCCGACAGTAGCCGCATAGTGATCTCCATTCGGCTCATCTCCAGCGAGAAGATCACCGATGTCATACCGCTACGGATGGACGCAGCCCGAGCAAGATCCAATCCGAGTGTACTTTTTCCGACGGCGGGCCTGGCCGCGATGATCCACAACTGGCCGCCGTGCAACCCGTTGGTCAGCTCGTCCAGGTCGTTGAAGCCGGTGGGAACGCCGGTCAACGACCCGTCATGCCCCTGGATCGCCTCGATCTCCTCCAACGCGGGGTTGAGTAGATCACCAAGGGGGGCGTAGTCCTCACTCGAGCGGCGTTCGGTGACCTCGTAGACGGCGGCCTGGGCTCGGTCGACGACCTCGTCCACGTCCTGCGCGGGACCGAACGCAAGCTGGACGATGCGTGTACCGGCCTCGACGAGACGACGCAGGACGGCCTTCTCAGCGACGATGCGGGCGTAGTAGCCGGCGTTCGCCGCCGTCGGCACGCTGGAGATGAGGGTGTGCAGGTATGCCGGCCCGCCAACCCGTTCGAGCAGCTCGCGACGGCCCAGCTCAGCGGCGACACTGATCACGTCCGCGGGCTCGCCACGGCCGTACAGGTCACCGATGACCCCGTAGACCGTGCCATGGGCGGGCCGGTAGAAGTCGCCCGCGGCAAGCACCTCGACGACGTCGGCGATCGCGTCCTTGGACAACAGCATGCCGCCCAGCACGCTCTGTTCGGCCGCAAGATCATGTGGTGGAGTGCGGTCGAACTCGACCGACCCACCTGAGCCACCCCGGGCGCGGTCAACATCGGTCAGTGTCATCGCCACCCCCTTGGCATGACCGGCCTTCCCGCACGTCGGCTAACATCGAACATATGTTCGACTATCTTCGTGGCTTTGTCAACTGTAGGCGGCGCCGACTGTACGGGCATCCACCCCGAACACCCAAGCAGTTATCCACAACATCTGTGGATAACTGCTGTGGACAAGCCGCATGTCCTGGGGAAATCGTTGGGACAAGCCAGCCGGAGCTGTGGACAACCAGCGCACACAAAGATCATCCAAGTAGATGTCGGGGCTGGGCCACAGTCATCCCCGTCCACTGCCTGTGGACAAAAGAAACCTGGCATCGAGTTGGGCTCGACCCCGAGATGAAGACCTTGACCTGCCCCGAAGAGCACAAGGGGTGACCGCGATGTCGCATCGGCCGATCCGTCGGCCATCAGGCAACACCGCGGTCACCCCAACCGCCGTGCTCAACAAACTGTGGTGTGGCTGTGCCTCGGAGGAGGCCGATCAGGCGGAGACCACGTCCAGGTTGACGGTCGCCACCACGTCCGAGTGCAGATGCACCGAGACCGTGTGAGCGCCCAGCGACTTGATCGGCTTCGGCAGCTCCACGCGTCGGCGGTCCAGGTCGGGACCGCCGGCGGCGGCGACCGCCTCGACGACATCGGTTGCCGTCACCGAGCCGAAGAGCCGGCCTTCCTTGCCCGCCCGGCTCACCAGTTGGACGGACAGGGTCGCAAGCTGGCCGGCAATCTCCTTTGCGTGCCCGAGGTCGCGGACCTGCCGAGCCGACCGGGCACGACGGATCTGGGCAATCTGCTTCTCGGCACCCCGCGTCGCGACGATCGCGTACCGGCGGGGGATGAGGTAGTTGCGCCCGTAACCGGCGGCGACGTCGACCGTGTCGCCGGGGCTACCGAGGCCAGGTACCTCCTGGGTGAGGATGAGCTTCATTGCCACTCCCCTCAGCGCGCTGTCGAGGTGTAGGGCAACAGCGCCATCTCGCGGCTGTTCTTCACCGCGATTGCCACGTCACGCTGGTGCTGGCTGCAGTTCCCGGTGACCCGCCGAGCACGGATCTTGCCGCGGTCGGAGATGAACTTCCGCAGCAACGAGGTGTCTTTGTAGTCGATGTAGTCGCTCTTGTCCTTGCAGAACGCGCAAACCTTCTTCTTCGGCTTGCGCACGGCCGCCTTGGCCATCGTGCACTCCTATATTTGTCTGTGGCCCGAGAGGCAGGGATCTAGTGCCGGGAGCACTAGAACGGGGGCTCTTCCGAATAGGCGCCGGCGGGTGCCGACCACGGGTCCTCGACGGGTGCGCTGCCATACCCGGAGCCGCCGCCGGCGGGGGCGCCATAGCCGCCACCCGCGGGAGGACCTCCGGGGGCGGGCGGCGCACCATAGCCACCGGACGGCCCGCCCGCCGGCCCGCCGTAGCCGCCACCGCCACCGCCACCGCGGCCGGCCTTGACGACCTTGGCAGTGGCGTACTTCAACGAGGGACCGATCTCGTCCACATCCAACTCGACGACGGTCCGCTTCTCACCCTCACGCGTCTCGAACGACCGCTGCTTGAGCCGACCCTGGACGATGACCCGGGCGCCCTTCTGCAAAGACTCCGCGACATGCTCGGCAGCCTGTCGCCAGATGGAACAGCGCAGGAAGAGCGCGTCCCCGTCCTTCCACTCATTGGTGGCACGGTCAAGGGTTCGCGGCGTCGAGGCGATGGTGAAGCTGGCAACGGCCGCGCCATTGGGTGTGAACCGAAGTTCAGGGTCGTTGGTCAGGTTCCCGACCACCGTGATGACTGTCTCGCCGGCCATGAAGCCGCTCCCTTCAGGCCGCGACCTTACGCCGGGGCTTCTTCTCGGGAAGCCGGATCACCTTGGTCCGGATCACCGATTCGTTGAGGACGAGCTGGCGGTCGAGCTCGGCGACGACGTCCGGCTCGGCAAACAGGTCGATGACGGCGTAGATGCCCTCGAAACTCTTGCGGATCTCATAGGCAAGCCGGCGGCGGCCCCAGACGTCGACCTTCTCCACAACGCCGCCACCGGAGCGGACGACGGTCAGATACTGGTCAAGGGATGGCGCGACCGTGCGCTCCTCGAGATCCGGCTCAAGGATGACCATCAGTTCGTAATGCCGTGACAAGGGTGAACCCACCTCCTGTGGACTCGGGCGGCCACGGAGAGTTCCGTGGCAGGAGGGACAAGCCGCAGTTCGGGTCGGACGTGGAGCGAATCCGCGCAGACCAACGAGCGGCGGCCTGGCAAACACTACTCGATGCGGCTCGGCCCAACGTCGCCCGACCACCCCGTACCACCAGCAGGCACCACCACCTGGCTACCTGCCGTCCACCCGCGG
>NZ_CADDZT010000101.1:84329-93456 GCF_902812655.1 Candidatus Frankia meridionalis
GATCGCCGCGACGACGAGTACGACCACAGCCGCGGCAAGCCCGACGGAGGTGATGACCGCCATGGCCCTGCGGCCGGCCATGGCACTGTTGTCCGACCCGACACCTGTCACACGTCCGCATCCTGCCAGCTGTACCGGCACACCGGACCCGGCCACGCCCGGCAGGAAACAGCCGAAACCCGTTCCCGATCACCAATGATGATCGGGAACCCACCGACAAACACCAACCCACGACGCAGAGCTCCCCGAATTTTCGCGGAGCGGAAATTCGGGGAAAGCGCTAATCCACCCACTGGCCCTGGGTGAAGGCGACGACGAAGACCGCCATCACCGGCGCGCACAGCCAGATGTAGGCGGGCCGCACCCACGGTCGGCGCGCCGCGACACGCGCGAGCAGCAGGTACATCGGAAACGCCACCAGCATCGTCCGGATCCCCGAGGCGTAGTAGGTCGAAGAGCTCATCAGCAGCGTCGCGCCGCCGACGAAGGCAGCCTCACCCCAGCGTGCCGACCGGGCAAGCAGCACGGTCAGCACGACGCCGAGGACGACGGCGGCCACCTCGCCGCGCCAGAACCACGCGAACGCCGACGACTGCGACGTCTCGAAGGCCGAGTGCCAGGTCGTCCGCCACCCCACCCACGGCCAGTCGATCCCCCGGTGCCACCCTGCCCGCATCGCCTCCGCGTAGGCGTCCCACCGGCCTGTCCGGACCCGCAGGTAGGTGACGAAGCCAAGGATGGGCAGCGGCGGTAGCGCGAGCGCCGGCCCTGGTCTCGCGAACACCGGCAGCCCCGCACGCCGCCGACCGACCACGTACTGGACCGCGAGCGCCAGACAGAACGGGATCCCGGTGACTCTGGTGGACGCGGCACCCGCGCCGAGCAGACCGGCAAGCCACCAGCGCTGCCGGCTGGCGGCGAGCCAGGACGTGGTGGCGAACCCGAGGAAGATGGCCTCGGAGTACCCCGCGCACAGGAACACCGCGTAGGGAAACAGCAGGAGCGCCAGGACGGCGAAACCCGCGTTGCGACGGTCCTGACCGGCCGTGGACGCGTCTGCGGCCGACGTGTCGTCGATGTACAGCTGCCAGATGGCCGCCACCGCCGCGGCCCCGGCGATGAACGAGACCGCCATCCCCGCGATGGTCCAGTCACCGACGATCAGGTGCGTGACCCGTATCGCGATCGGGAAGCCGGGAAAATCCACGTCGGTCTGGTCGGTGTACTTCGGCGAGTGGTAGCCGAAACGGGCAACCTTGGTGAACAGTCCGACGTCCCAGCGGTCCCACAGTGTCCGCAGGCCGGGCTGGTCCGCGATCGGACGCCCCGACAGCGCGCGGGACGCGGCGAGCGACAGCAGGATGACGGCGACCCGGCTGGCGATCCAGATCGGCAGGGTCGCTCTGACCGCCTCCGGCACCCGGGCCAGCCATGACCGGACTGACCGGAACGGCCGGTCGGTGTCGGTGTCGGTGTCGGTGTCGGTGTCGGTGTCGGTGTCGGTGCCATGGTTACCGGAGCGACCGGCGTGGGGCTCTGAAAGCCCCCGGTCGGCCCGGTCTGGATCGGTCCCGAGAGGTGCTCCGGCCCCGCCGTCATGACCATGTCCCGGGTTCTCGGACGTCACCGTCATGGTTTCACGGTGTCATGGGTCTCGTGGGGTCACGATCCGGCCCCGACCATGGCCGCCCATCCGCCCGGGTTGGCATGCGCCACGCCCGGGTCCGAGGCCACCTCGACGCCCGCCGCCCTGGAGCGCCGGCGGTCCGGCGCCCCGTCGAGTACCCCTCCGGCCGGGTCGTCGGCACCGTGGACACGGACCACGTCCAGCTCCGGATGCAGGATCTCCCGGATGACCAACGCGGCGAACACGCACAACATGAGGTCGCGGATGGCGATCGCGCCGACGAACCAGCCCCGGTCGATGCCGCTCGCACCGTCCGTGTCGTTGTAGACGAAGTGCAGGAACCGGGTGAGCAGCACGTACGCCTCACTCGCCTGCCAGGCCAGGAAAGCCGGCCAGCGTGGTCGGGCCAGCGCCGCGAGTGGCACCAGCCACAGCGTGTACTGCGGCGAGAAGACCTTGTTGGTCACCAGGAACGCGACGACGGTGAGGAACACCAGTTGCCCCAAGCGCGGACGCCGGGGAGCGAACCAGCCCAGCGCCGCAATGCCGAGCAGCAGTGTACTCAGCATGACCGTTAGAATGATGTTGGTCTTACCGGTGGGAAGCCCGTGCTCCCGCACGTCGGTCAGCGCCGCAGGGACCGCGACCACGACCAGCAACCAGCCGGTTATCGCCACCAGCACTATCGGTGCCCGCCACACCGGCCAACGCCTGGCCGCCGCATGACCGGCGCAGGCCAGGCCGATCCCGGCGACCCCCAGAGTGATCAGATGAACGGGACCGAACATGGCGGTCGAGAACGAGTTCGACAGCCATGTGGTGGCGAATGCCAGAGAGTCCCAGTCGGGACCTCGCTGCGAGTTGAGGTCGACAAAACGCAGCATCCCGTTGGTCGCACCGCTCCGGTGGCCGCCCAGCATCCCGTACCAGTCACCGCCGGCCCGAAACGTCGTCCAGATGCTGTCACCGGTCCGCTGATCGCCGGTGAAGTAGCCGGCTACCAGCCACAGTGGCAGCCACACCGCGGCGGCGGTCACCACGGTCGCCGCCAGGGTCCGGCCGAAGGCCCGGCCCCGTCCCGCGCGCAGCGTCAGCAGGCCGATCGGCAGCAGGAACAGCAGCGGGTAGAACTTCGTGGCCGCGCCGAGCCCGAGCAGGACGCCGGCGAGGGTGGGGGCACGGCGTGACCAGGCCAGCAGCCCACCTGCGGCGAATGCCACCGCCAGGATGTCCCAGTTCGTCAGGAGATGGAGGACGAGGACGGGTGCGAGCGCAACCAGTGCGGCATCCCATATCCGCGCGCTGCCCGCGGTCAGTGCCGTACAGAGGACGGTGACGCAGGCGGCGACCAGGAACAGCAGGGCGGTGATATCGTAGAAGACCGCCGTTCGATGATCAAGAGTGTAGCCAACCAGCACCTGCCTGCCGTCGTCATCGTGATACACCGGTCCGGAGCGTGCGGCGAACCCCGCGACGGATGACGCGAACTGCATGGCTGCGCCGATCAGCGGCGGGTACTCGGTCGGGTAGTCGAGGAAGGGCCGTTTGCCGGTGGCCAGTCCCTCCTGACCGAACAGGGCGACCACATCGGAGTAGCACATCCGCGTGTACTGGTACTCGTGCGACCAGTTGCGGGTGTCCCGGCATGGAGCCTTCTGCGCATAGCCGAGCACGCACGCCAGCACGGTGAACGCCATGAGAACCCGTAGCGGCGTCCACCAGCTCCGGCCTGCGCCAATGCGGGCGTGACGTCCGGGCGGACCACCGACGAGCACGCTGGCTCCGGCAACCACCGGATCCTCGTCCGACGGGCAGACGCGCTGCGCGGCCGCGGTCGACCGAGGTGGCTCGGAGCCGCTCCCCGGCCCGTCAGGGCCTCCGGCGACACCGGAAAGGCTGTGATCGTGCAGCCTGGGGTCGCTGGTCCCTGCGTCGAAGCGTGCTTCAGGGCCTGTCCTAGCCATGCGTCATTGTCACCCGGCCGACTTGCGTTTCCGTGCAACGCATGCCTTGTGACGACACACTCGTCAAACCCACCGGACTCATGGCAGGGTCACGGGGAACCCGGAGCCTGTGGACTGCTTCGCCTTCGGCGAGGTCGTCGTCCCACCCTGATCGGCCGGGGTGAGGGTCGCCCTCGGGGTCGGCGAACCCTCCGGAGTCGGCAGCACCGGCAGGCCGTTGGAATCCGTCGCCTGGGGCAGCGGATCCGTCTGAGGCTGGGTGGTCGGTCCAGGGGTCGGTGAGGGTGAGGCGTTCGTGACCGTCCCGACGTATTTCGGCGCGGGGAAGTTCTGGGGCGCCATTCCGGTCAGGGCACCTTCCATGAAGGCCTTCCAGACCTTTGCGGGATAGCCGCCGCCGTAGACGCCACCGGTAGCGCCCGGGATACCGGTGAGAGCGGTTGCCTTACTCACGCCGCCATCCCCACGGAACATGTTCACGCAGGCGGCAATCTGCGGAACGTAACCGCAGAACCAGGCGGTGCGGAAGTTGTCCGTGGTGCCGGTCTTGCCTGCCGCGGGGCGTCCGTCGGCAAGCGCGGCGGCCTTTCCGGTGCCTTCCTTGATGACATCCTGCAGGGCGTAGGTCACGTCCGCGGCCACACCCGCCGACAGAACGGTCTTCGAGTCCGTCGGACCCTCGTAGATGACTTTGCCCTTGCCGTCGACGACCTTGTCGACGATATGCGGCGTGGCGGCCTTCCCGCCGCTGGCAAAGGTGCTGTAGACGGCGACCATGTTCTTGGCGGTGATGCCGTCGCGCCCGAGGGTGACACCGGCGTCGTCGGTGAGCTGGACGTCCTTGGACACACCGAGGGCGTGCGCGGTGGCGATCACGTTGTCGATGCCGGCGGTGATGCCCAGCGGCACGAACACGGTGTTGATGGACTCCGCGGTCGACTTGATCAGATTGGGATAACCGAAGTTGCCGTGTTCCTCGTCGTTGTGCACGACATATGTTCCGCTGCCGTCGGAGGCGTTTCCGGGAATCTTCAGCACGTCCGGGGCCTCATAGGTCGAGTTCAGGCTGGCACCGTGTGTCAACGCGGCTGCCAGCGTGATCGGTTTGAAGGTCGACCCGGGAGGCACCTTCGCGTCCGAGACGTTGTCGACGTACGAGGTCTGGCCGTTCTGGCCCGTTCCGTAGACCGAGCCGCCGTACCAGGCAAGTACCCGGCCGGTGCCCGGTTCGACCGCGACCAGCCCGGTTTTCAGATCGGGAACGGCGGCATACGCCTTCTGGAGAACGTTCGTCACGGCCAGATAGGCAGAGGTCTGGCGGCCCTGGTCCAGGCTGGTCTGGATGCGCAGACCGTTCAGGTTGATCTGCTGTTCGCTGATACCCGCGGCAATCAGTTCCTCCTTGACCTGATCTCGGATGTAGGCGGCCTGCGGCGAGGACACCGCCAATCCGTTGGACTTGTCCCGTTCCCTGGTCACCGGCGGTTTCTTGTCCGGAGTCGCACGGGATGCGTCCAGCCAGCCCTTGGACACCATCGTGTCCACTACGTCATGCCAGCGGCGCTCGGCGGCAATCGGGGTCACCCGCGGGTCCAGCGCGTTCGGGGAGCGGATCAGCCCGGCGATCACCGCGCCTTCCTCCGCGGTCAGGTCCGAGGCCGGTTTGCCGAAGTAGGTCTTGGACGCGGCCTCGATTCCGTACGCCCCACGACCGAAGTAGATCGTGTTGAGGTAGAAGTCCAGAATATCGTCCTTGGAGTACTTCTGACCGAGTTTGACCGCCATGACGATCTCCGTCAGCTTGCGGGAGAACGTGCGCTCCTGGGTCAGGTAGGCGTTCTTGGCGTACTGCTGGGTGATGGTCGACCCACCCTGGGCGATCTCTCCACCACGAATATCCACCCAAAGCGCTCGGGCGATTCCCTTGGGTGAGATACCGGGTTCACTGTAGAAATTCTTGTTCTCGGCGGCGAGTACGGCATGCTGGGCGTCCACCGACACCTGGGACAGCGGGACGTCCGTCCGGTTGACCGTTCCGATTTTTGCGATCTCGGTTTTACCGTCACCGTAGGTGATGATCGACGTCTGTGCGGTGTTCACGCTCGCCGGCAGCGGCACCTTTGTCGCGGCGAACAGGACGGCGACCAGAGCCACGAACACCAGCGTGCTCATCAGCATCCCGACCAGGAGGAGTCGGCGAAACCACCGTGGACGGTTCCGCCACCACCTCGGACCCCGCGTGCCCTGACCGGGCCGTGCCACCTGAGCCGACCGGCGACCCGCGCGGCCGGGCGGCCCGTCCCCCGCCTGTTTCGGAGCGCCGCCGGTCGACCCCGCGGGGGAGTCGTCCGGATGCGGCCGGCGCACGTAGGTGGTGGAGTTGGCGGTCCGCTCACGGACACCGATGCGGTCCATCGTCGCCCGGTCGGTCGTGTCGTACAGGTTGTTGACAGCCCGACCCTGCTCGTCATGAGGTACCGACGTCCGGTCTGCGGCCTGACCGTCGTATGCGGCGCGCCTTGGGTGCCCGTCCACGGGGCGGGCATCGGTGTAGTCCCGGCCAGCCGGGGCACGGCGAACGTGGGTGCGACCGTTTTCGTCGTCGGGCGGGTACCCGTCCCGATCGTAGGTTGACCTCACTGACAGTCCCGTCCGTGGCGGCGGGGGTCCGGACCCCGCGTGGTCGGTGGCTGCCGGCAGACGCTACGCCGCTCCCGGGAAGCCCATACACACCGCCTCCGTCAACGGCCGCGCATGTATCGCAGGTGATGGCACCACATGCGATATCCGGCTATTCCTCGGCCGCCCTCCTGCGGGTGTTCCGCCGGCCCCTCGACTGCCCGGTCCCGATCACGAACGAAGTGGTCAGATGGTTCCAACCGCAGGAGGTGCAGACCTCGACAACATAGACGCGTAGCTCGCCGAACCGTTGCGCGAGGGAAGGCAACTCCCTGGTGGCGCGTACCCGGCCGGAGCTCACACCGAGCTCGTCACCGTAGATGTATGTGACGCCGGTCAGCGGATCATGACATCGGCAGACCGGACAGCGCCGCGTGGTCGGCTCACCGTGATACCTGGCCGCGCGCAGCAGATATGGGTGCGCGTCACACACGTCCGCCGTCGACACCCTGCCCGCATGCAGGTCGGCGAGTGTCGCCCGCCGGGCGAGTGCGTAGTCGATAACCGACCGTGGACGCATGCCATAAGACGGTACGCCGGATGCGACATCCCGGCAGACGGTCCGGGCAGACGGTCCGGGCGGATGCTCTGGGCAGACGGTCCGGGCGGATGCTCCGACACCGTCGAAGGTTCCCGAAGGCCGCATCCCCGAGTGCCCGGACCCGATCCGGCCATCTCGGCTTTCCATACCGGACATCCGTGGTTGCCTTGGTTGCCCCGAAGTGGCATGCTCGATGTATCGGAGCGATATGTCTGACCGCTAGATCGGCCCGCCTGCGGGTATGTCGGGTCAGATGGGCGGGTCGGGCATCCAGGCCATCCGGGCTGGATCTGGCGGAAGGGAGCGGGGATGCTGGAGTTGGCTGTCCTCGCACTGCTGTCAGAATGCCCGATGCACGGCTACGAACTGCGCAAACGACTCAACACCGTGCTCGGCACCTTCCACCGTTTCAGTTACGGGTCCCTGTATCCGTGCCTGCGCAAGCTGCAGGCCGAGAGCTACGTCACAGCCGATGACTCCACCGCCGCCGGTCGCCTCGGTGGTCGAAGTCGCGTCGTTTACACCCTCACAGCCGAGGGCAAGGAGCGCCTCGCCGAACTCCTTGGCGAGGGCGGCCCGTCCTCCTGGGAGGACGAGATGTTCGGTGTCCGGTTCGCCTTCTTCGGCAAGACCGATGCCGACGTGCGGCTTCGCATCCTCGAAGGTCGGCGTGGACGCTTGGAGGAACGGCGCGAGAAGGTCCGGGCCGCGCTGACAAGAACCCTCGAGCGCTTCGACACCTACACCCTCGAGCTGCAGCGCCATGGCCTCGAGTCGGTGGAACGCGAGGTTCGCTGGCTGACCGAGCTGATCGAGACCGAGCGGGCGCAGTCCCCGCCCACCAAGTTGTCCACAGAGTTGTCCACAGATTCGACGTCACCGACGCCGTCGGGTCCGGGGGAGAACGGTGACGAGGTCCCGCCCGCGCGCTAGCACGGCGTCACTTCGGTCCCGCATCCCGCCCACCCGTGTGTCCCACAACCGTAAAAAGGAGCAGATCGTCATGGGTTCGGTACGTGTCGCCATCGTCGGCGTGGGCAACTGCGCCGCATCCCTCGTGCAGGGGGTCGAGTACTACCGCGACGCCGACCCGTCGGCCCAGGTACCGGGCTTGATGCACAGCCAGCTTGGCGATTACCACATCCGGGATCTGGAGTTCGTCGCCGCGTTCGACGTGGACGCGAAGAAGGTCGGCCGCGACCTGTCCGAGGCGATCGTCGCCAGTGAGAACAACACCATCAAGATCGCGGATGTGCCACCGCTGGGTATCACCGTCGCCCGCGGGCACACCCTGGATGGTCTCGGCCACTACTACCGCGAGACGATCGCAGAGTCCGACGAGGAGCCGGTGGACGTCGTCGCAGCCCTGCGCGAGGCCCGGGCCGACGTCCTCGTCTGCTACCTGCCGGTGGGTTCCGAGGACGCGGCGAAGTTCTACGCCCAGGCCGCGATCGACGCCGGCGTCGCCTTCGTCAACTGCCTGCCTGTATTCATCGCCGGTCGCAGCGAATGGGCCGAGAAGTTCCGCGCCGCCGGTGTACCGATCATCGGCGACGACATCAAGTCGCAGGTCGGGGCCACCATCACCCACCGCGTACTCGCGAAGCTGTTCGAGGACAGAGGCGTCGTCCTGGACCGCACCATGCAGCTCAACGTCGGCGGCAACATGGACTTCAAGAACATGCTCGAGCGGGAACGACTCGAGTCCAAGAAGATCTCCAAAACGCAGGCGGTCACCTCACAGCTCTCCCACGACCTCGGCAAGGACAACGTCCACATCGGTCCGTCCGACTACGTCGCCTGGCTCGACGACCGCAAGTGGGCGTATGTCCGCCTTGAGGGCCGCGCGTTCGGTGACGTCCCGTTGAACCTGGAGTACAAGCTCGAGGTGTGGGACTCCCCGAACAGCGCAGGTGTGGTCATCGACGCGGTCCGCTGCGCGAAGATCGCCCTTGACCGGGGTGTCGGCGGCCCGCTGCTCGCCGCATCCTCGTACTTCATGAAGTCGCCGCCGGAGCAGTACCGCGACAACATCGCCCGGGACAAGGTGGAAGCCTTCATCCTCGGCGAGTAGAAACGTCCCGTACCGCTTCACGAAGGCATGTCATCGAAGCGGGCATGAACGAAAAGGGCCCGGCCGCTCGGAGGGGGTGGCCGGGCCCTTTCCTTCTCCCCGGCGGTGGCTCCGCCATCCCCCGGTTGCGCTGTCAGTCCAGGCGTGCCTGCGGCCGGGTGCCGGCCGTTGCCACCGGAGGAGCCACCGGACGAGACGTCGTCAGATCGAGATCGGACTCATGGGACGGTCGGGCGCGCAGG
>NZ_CADDZT010000101.1:93660-97693 GCF_902812655.1 Candidatus Frankia meridionalis
GGCCGCCGTCGACGCCGGTGAAGTAGTTGCGGTAGAGCAGGACCGCCATCACCGACGTCAGCCCGTAGGACGCCCTCGAGCCGGTCAGGGTGGCAAGCGCATACCGGGCTGGACGCCGCTGCCACAGGTGGGCCGCGCCCGCTGCCAGTTCCACGGCCACCTGTCCGGCCTCGCGGACAAGGCCCTGGCCGGGTGTTGGAGTCAGCGGGCCGAACTCGTACCGACCGGCGCGCGTGGCGGTGCCCGCCGCGGCCAGGTAGACGAGGCCCGCGAGGGCTGCCACCGTGGCGACGGCCGCGTCGTCCCCGCCGATCAGCCCACGCAGTCCGCTACCGATACCGGCGCCGAGCAGGGTCGCGAGTGTTCCGGACGTGGTCGACAGGGCGTTCGCCGTGACCAGCCTTCCGGTGGGGACGACCATCGGGAGACCCGCGGACAGCGCGGCGAGCACGAAACGGTTGACGCTGACCACCGCCAGCGCGGCCGCATAGAAGTCGGCCCCGGTGTGCCCGGCGGCGATCAGCATGACAAGCAGGGAGAGCAGGACCGCACGGGTCAGCGCGCAGACCACCAGCACCCGCTGCCGCGAGACCCGGTCGAGCACGATCCCGGCGAACGGGCCGATGACGCTGAACGGCAGCACCACGATCGCGAGCGATGCCGCGATCGCCCCGGCGGACGTAGCCCGCTCCGGGGAGAACAGCACGTAGCTGACCAGGCTCGCCTGAAACACTCCGTCGGCGGCCTGTGAGGTCAGTCGGGCGGCAAAAAGCCGCCGAAACCCCGTCCGCTTGAGGAGTTGTCGCAGATCTCCGGCCCGCGCCACACGCCCGAGCCTACGGACCCACCCGGGAGAAGGTCCGCAGCCTCCCGGGTCCGCGAGTGTCCGGTGGCCCGGCGGTGCCGCCACGGGCCCCGTCTCACCGCTACCACCTCCGATCAATACAAAATTTGATGTTGATATAATGAAAAAATGATCAAAGGGCCGCAGTCGGTCCTTACCGCCTTCCTCCGCCCCGGTACCCCGACCGGCAAAATCGGGCGTATCCGATGGACCCGTGTCCCGTCCCGCCATCGCGCCCTCACGGCAATGCTGATTGCAGCCACCGCAGTGCGTCTCGGTGCGATTGTCGGTTATTCACCCGCGCTGTGGTTCAATGACAGCTTCGAGTACCTGGGCGTGGCACTACGACCACAGCCATACGTGGTCCGACCATTCGGCTACAGTTTCTTCCTGATGGTGTCACAACCATTTCACAGCTTCCGGCTCGTGGTAATCGTGCAGCATCTGTCGGGGCTGGCCATCGCCGTCATGTTATACGCCCTGCTTCGCAGGTACGGAGCGGCGGGCTGGCTCGCCGCCGTTGCCACGGCACCCCAGCTCCTCGACGGATATCAGATTCAGGTCGAACACGTGGTGATGGCCGAGACGCTGTTCACCTTCCTCTCGGTAGCAGCCATCGTGACCCTGCTGTGGTGGCGTCAAGTCCCTACTGGTGCAGCCCTGGCAGCCGGTGTGCTTCTGGCGGCAGCAGCCCTGACCCGCACAGTCGGTCTCCCGCTCGCCATGACGGCCGTACTCTGGCTGCTTGCCCGGCGTCCAGGTCGGCGTCCGCTGGTCGCCTTCTCCCTCGCGCTGGTCATTCCATTGGCCGGATACTCCGCATGGTTCCAGTCGGTTCACGGCAAGGCCGGTATCACCGGCAGCGAAGGAGTTTTCCTCTACTCTCGGACGACGTCATTCGTGGATTGCTCCCGGATACGTCCGCCGGCGGATCTGGCGCTGCTCTGCCCGGCGGAACCACCCGGCGAACGCCAGCCGCCGTTGAACTACATCTGGAACACCGACACACCGTTGCATGCCATTCCCGGTCCCATCTTCAGCAGCTCGAAGGACTCGCTGGCCAGGAGATTCGCCCTGCGGGCCATCACAGCGCAGCCACTGGACTACGTTTCGGTGGCGGTTCGGGACTTCGCCCGGACGTTCGGACCGCGCGGAACGGACTATCCCAACGCGCTCATGACACGTCCCTTCCTGTTTCATGATCCACCGGACCCGGTCCCGAACCGGACGTACGTGGCGGGTGGGAGTGCTCTCGACGACGTCGACACCTACGAGCGCGGTAGCGCCGTCCACCATCTGCGACAGCCGTTCGCGGACTGGCTGGTGAGCTACCAGCGCCACGTCGCCGTACCCGGACCGGTGCTGGGCCTGCTGCTGCTCGCCTCACTGGTCGGCGTCGCGGTGACGGCCCGACATCGGCACCAACTCCGCGGGGCGCTTGTCCTGATCACTGCTGCAAGCCTGACACTGCTGGCCGTTCCGCCACTGACAGCCGGCTTCGACCACCGTTATGTGCTGCCCGCGCTCCCCTTTCTGGGTGCCGGGGCCGGATTGGCGGCTCATGCCATCCAGGTCATCCGGCGGTCACCCGATACCGGAGCGGATACACCCCGACCCCGACCCCGGCATCGGCTGGGATCGACGTGATCAGCTCCGCTAAACTTCTGCTGTCTGCGCAGGGGGGCGGGGTGAATTCGTGCCAATAATCGATCTTGCGCGGGTGGTTGCGGCGCTGCCGAACTACACGGTGGGTGAAGAACTCGGAACCGGTGCATACGGACTGGTCCTCGCCGGACATCACCGCGACCTCGACCGGGCCGTGGCGATCAAAGTTCTTTCCACCGCGTCGGACGGTGCAGTCCTGACCGACTTCAAGACCGAAGCCCGGCTACTTGCCGGACTCGACCACCCCCACGTCATCCGGATCTACGACTACGTGGAGAGCGGCAACCTCTGCCTGCTCATCATGGAGCTGCTGTCCGGAGGAACCCTCGGTCAGCGACACCGGACACTTTCCGCCGAAGCTGCCTGCGCTGCAGGGCTCGCCGTCGCCGAAGCACTGAACTGCGCCCACACCAGGGGGATACTGCACCGCGACATCAAGCCCGACAATGTCCTGTTCACCGAAACCGGGCAGTTGAAAGTCACCGACTTCGGCATTGCGAAGATTTTCGACACCACAACAGTCACCGCCAGTAAGATTATCGGTACTCCGAAATACATGGCGCCCGAACAGATCGACAGCGGCCGCCTCAGCCCGGCCACGGATCTCTACGCTCTCGCGGTCGTCCTCTACGAACTGCTCTCCGGAACCCCGCCGTTCGATCCGACGCTGCCCCTGATGTCGCTGTTCCGCCACAAACTTGAGGTGACTCCGCCACCACCCGCCGGGGTCCCCGACTCCGTGGCTGCAGTCCTCATGCGCACCCTCGCCAACGACCCGTCGGCCCGCCACCCCTCGGCCTACGCCTTCGCCCTGGACCTCGCCAGCGCCGCCGCCCGCGCCTACGGACCCCGCTGGACCAACCGCTGCGGAATCACGCTGCATATCGCCGACGAGCTCCGCGACGCGGCCAGATACCCCGCCAGCAGAACCGGCACGAGTAGAGCAGGCACGAGTAGAGCAGGCACGAACCACCATGCCGGTGACCCGGCCAGCACCCACCCGGTGAACCGGCCAGCGAACCGGCCGCCCACACACTCGCGACCCGTTCCTCCGGTCCCGAACCCGGCCATCGACCGATCGATGGACAAAACCGGGGAGATCCCCCACCAGCCTCGGCCGATCGCGGACAGACCGTCGAACAACGTCGAGCGCCGCCGGAAACGGCGCCGTCGGATCATCATCGTCGCACTGGGCGTTCTGACGGTTTCCGCGCTGGTCACAGCCATGCTCGTCACCAACAGATCACCCGAGCCTGCAACGATCGGGACGATCGCCGGCACCGCAACCTCGGGGTTTTCCGGCGACGGCGGACCTGCGACCCAGGCCGGGCTCACCAAGCCGGACGACCCGGTACCGGACGCGGCCGGCAACCTCTACATCCCCGACACCGGCAACAACCGCATACGCCGGATCACCGCCGACGGCACCATCACCACCATCGCCGGCACCGGCAAGTACGATTTCTCCGGCGATGGCGGACCAGCCACCCAGGCCCACTTCGCGACTCCGACCGATGTGATGCT
>NZ_CADDZT010000101.1:98176-104656 GCF_902812655.1 Candidatus Frankia meridionalis
CGGACCTCGCGACCCCGAACGGCCTTGGCCTCGACATGGCCGGCAACCTCTATATCTCCGACAACAGCAACAACCGGATACGCCGGATCAGACTGGGTACGTAGCATAATCATCCCGTGGCGACAGACTCCGGCCGACCGGGAGTGCCGGCGGACGCCGGACCCTCGGTCGGCAACGTGCCCCGCGGATTCGTCACCGTCCGCGGGAGTGACTTCGCCCTGCACGGCCGGCGATTCCGATTCGGCGGCACCAACAACTACTACCTGCATTACAAGGGCCGGTACATGGCCGACTGCGTGCTCCACGACGCCGCCGCCATCGGCCTGCGGGTAATCCGCTGCTGGGGCTTCCTCGACGGTACTCCGGCGGACGGCGTGGTGCTGCAGCCGGAGCCGTTCACCTATGACGAGGACGGGTTCGAGTATCTGGACTACACCGTCTTCAAGGCCGGCCAGCTCGGACTGCGGCTCGTGATCGTGCTGACGAACAACTGGGGCGACTTCGGCGGGATCCCCCAGTATGCAAACTGGTTCTCCGCCGAGCACGATGACTTCTTCCGCCGCCGCGACATCAAGGACTGCTACAAGGCCTGGGTGAAGCATGTGATCAACCGGCGGAACCGGTACACGGGCGTGCGGTACGACTCCGAGCCGACCGTCATGACCTGGGAGTTGGCCAACGAGCCACGCTGCCCGTCCGACAGATCCGGTAACACGTTGGTCACCTGGGTCGACGAGATGAGCCGCCATGTCAAACGGCTCGCACCCCGCCAGCTGGTGGCGGTGGGCGACGAAGGTTTCTACGGCCGCTCAGGCGACACGCAATACCCGTACTCCGACAACGAGGGCGTGGCATGGAATCGGCTCATCTCGTTGCCCACGATCGACTACGGCACATTTCACCTCTACCAGCAGCACTGGGGTGAGGAAAATCCTGCCTGGGGCACCCGGTGGATACGCGACCACATCCGCGACGCCCACGCGGCGAACAAACCGGCTGTACTCGAGGAGTTCGGCTGGCAGGCTGATGCGGCAACCCGCGACAAGGTCTATGCGGCCTGGACGGACGCGGTCGAACGATTCGACGGCGACGGTGACCATTTCTGGATCCTCACCAGCCGCAATGAAGACGGCACCCATTATGCCGACTACGACGGCCTCCGAGTGGTCCACCCGTCGAGTACCGCGCTCCTTCTCGCCGCACACGCCGGGCGGATGTCTCCGCCGAATGTCCGGTAGGACGTCGTCCGGGCGCCGATCCACCCGATCGAAGATCCACCAGACAGGTTCTACGGGCCGGCGCCGGTCGCCGCGTTCAGCGCATAGACCTGGTGATCCAGACTGCCGACGTACACCAGGCCGTCCACCACGACCGGCGAGGAATCGTCCACCGGGCCCTGGGTGGCGAACCGCCAGCGCACCTCCCCGGTGATGACGTCCACCGCGTACACGTTCCGGTCTCGGCTGCCCACATAGACCAGACCGTTCGCCACGGTAGGTGACGATCGGATGCCGTTACCGGTGGCGAACCGCCAGCGATCCCGGCCGGTGCTGGCGTCCAACGCGTACAGGTTGGCGTCGTCGCTTCCCACGTACACCACCCCGTCGACCACCAGCGGCGTCGAAACCACACCGTTGCCCGCGGTGAACTGCCACACCCACGCCCCACTCCTCGCGTTCAGGGCGTACACGTCGTGGTCGTCACCACCTATCCAGAGCATGTCACCCGACACCGCGGGTGAGGAGTCGACCGTGCTGCCGGTGGTGTACTGCCAGCGTTTCTTGCCGGTAACGGCGTCCAGGCCGTAGATGTTGTGGTCCCGGCAGCCGACGTACACCCCGCCGTCGGCGACGGTCGGGGAGGAGTTGAACCAGTCGCCTCCGGTGAACCGCCAGCGTTCGGTACCCGTGACAGCGTCGATCGCATACAGGTTGCGGTCCCGGCAACCGATGTAGACCACACCGCCGGCAACCGCCGGGGAGGAATGCATCACCGCACCCGTGCGGAACGTCCAGCGGGCCTGTCCGGTCCCCGCGTCCACCGCATGGACGTGGGAGTCGTTGCAGCCGACATACACCTGCCCACCGGCAACCGCCGGGGAGGACGTCACCGCCCCACCGGTCCGGTAGCGCCAGCGTTCCCTGCCGGTGACGGCATCGACGGCGTACAGGTGAGCGTCATTGCTGCCGATGTAGACCACTCCCCCGGCGACCGCCGGGGAGGAGTACACCTCGGCCCCGGTGGTGAACACCCACGGACGCGGACCGCTCTGCGTGCCGGTGGAGCCGAGCAGCCGGCCCGCACCCCAGACGCCCGCCCCGACCGCGGCACCCACCGCCACGCCGCCGGTGAGCCGCAGCAGCGTCCGGCGGCCCACCCGCACGGGTTCTGCGCCACCCGTACCGGCCCGGTCGGTGAGGGCGTCGGGGAAAAGCTCCTCCGGTGACAGCGGCGGTGTCGGTGGGGCCAGGGGGGACGACGGTGGCGACGGGGTTGAGGCCTTCCCCTGAAGGTGGCGGGACGGCTGAAGGTCACGGGACGGTTGGAACCGGACTGACGGTCCTGACGGTCCTGACGGGGTCCTGGCCTGACGGGTGATGGACGTGTTCGCCCCGGAGATGTCAGCACCGCGTCCGGACGGACCGCTTCCGGACGGACCGCTTCCGGACGGACCGCTTCCGGACGGACCGCTTCCGGACGGACCGCTTCCGGACGGACCGCCGCGGCTGTCCGGCCGCCGCCGCCGCTCGAAGGAGTCCACCAGGTCGTGGCCTTCCTGCGGAAGCCAGTGCTCCGCCCCGAAACCACCCGGTGCCTGCAGCCAGGTCCCCCCGATGGACTCCAGCAGCTGGTTCGGGGTGGGCCGCAGCGTCGGATCGCGTTGCATGCAATGGCGGATCACGCCGGTCAGCTCCTGCGGTACCCCGGACAGGTCCGGGGGTTGGGAAAGGAGCCGGGCCAGCACGTTCACCGGAGTGTCTCCCTGATAGGGAAGACGGCCGGTCGCCGCGTACAACAAGGTGGCGCCCAACGAGTAGACGTCGGTGGCCGGGGTTACCGACGCGGTGTCCAGCGCCTGCTCCGGTGACATGTACTGGGGCGTTCCGATCACCGCCTGGGTGATCTGCACGCCGCCGTCCGCCGACCGGACCAGCCCGAAATCGATGACCTTGGGGTTGTCCCTGGTCACCAGCACGTTGGACGGCTTCAGATCCCGGTGGATCAGCCCCACCCGGTGGATGGAGTCCAACGCCTCGGCGATCCCGGCCGCAAGCCACATCACCGAGCCGACCGGCAGTGGGCCCACCCGACGCACCAGCAGCTGCAGGGACGGTGCGGGCACGTACGCGGTGGCCAGCCACGGGATCTCGGCGGCAGCGTCGGCGTCGACCACGGCGGCCGTGTACACGCCGCTGACCTGCCGGGCCGCAGCCGCCTCACGCGCGAAACGCGTCCGGAAACCCGACTCCTCCACCCTGTCCGTCCGCACCGTCTTCACGGCAACCAGCAGCCCTGACCGGGACTGCCCGAGATAGACCCGGCCCATCCCGCCGGCTCCCAACCGTCCAAGAATCCGGTAGGGACCGATGGTCCGCGGGTCCTCGTCCAACAGGGGATCGCAGATGTTCTCCAGGGAACCGTTCGTCCCACTCATCCGATGACCGCCTGGTCGGACCCCAGCGCCCGGTTGACCGCCGACTCCAGCCAGGGGGCGAGATCGTGCATCCCGGAAGGGGTGAGGTGAACCGCGTCGAAATAGAACGGATGACCGGATGCCGTCCGGGTCCAGCACTGGCCCGCCGTGCACAGCGCCGCGTCCACATCCAGGAGCAGCACCTGCGGATATCTGGCAACAGCTTCAACAATGAGCGCATTGTAGCAACGGCTCGACTGCGGATCGGTATCCCCCGTGACACTGCGGGTGTCGGCCAGCAGCACCGGTCGGCCCGGGGCCGCCTGTGCCCATATCCGGGCGGCC
The DNA here is from genome assembly GCF_902812655.1 of Candidatus Frankia meridionalis. Lineage (GTDB taxonomy): Bacteria > Actinomycetota > Actinomycetes > Frankiales > Frankiaceae > Protofrankia > Protofrankia meridionalis. The sequence goes on from NZ_CADDZT010000101.1 coordinate 102,156, forward strand.
GCGGCCAGGCGCTCGCGGTAGTCGTGCCGATAGGCCACATCGCACGGAGAAACGACTGTGGCATGATCAGGACGCGCCGCCGCATCCCCGCTGAGGTCCACAACCAGGATGTCCGGGCGACTTTTGTCAATCATCGAGCGCCATTGCCGCTCCCAGTCCACGCACCCCGCCGAACGCGCCGGTGCCGACACCGGCAACTGCGCGTCCGCGGTGACGCGGGCGTGCGGCGCTGCCGGAGACGGCACCGAGAACAGCCCACATCCGGGCAGCGAACCGTCCACCACCGAATAGCGGCCGGAGCCGTGTCCACCGAGCGCCGAGGCCAGGTCACCCGCGAACGACCCGCCCAGCACCAGAGCGACCGGCGCTTTCCCGGTGCGTAGCTGTCCGTCGACCACGGCCGGCAGCCAGAAACCACCGGCGGCGATGGCCGCGTAAGCCGCCACGAGCGTCGATGCCGTCCGTCCCACCCACCAGCGGCGCGCCCGCAACCGCCCGACCACCCCGTCCTGCAGCAGCAATCCGACCAGCCAGGCAAGCGCTCCGCCGACCACCAGCAGCGCATACGACCGCGCCTGCGCAACGGCGTGACCCAGCAGCCAGAACACCGGCAGGTGCAGGACAAGCAGCGGATAGGCCATCCGGCCCAGTTCCACGGGTCCGCCCTGGCCGAGCAGCCACTGGAGCGAACCGGGACGAGGCTGGGCGGGGCGGTCGACGATCACCAGCAGTAGCGCGACGCAGCCGGCAGCCAGGGTCGGCCCCGCGGCACGCAGCCAGTCGGCGGGGCGCGCGGTGGCGAACATCGCGTTGATGACCAGCGCGGCCAGCACGATCACCCCGGCGACCGTGGGCCACCAGGACCCTCGGGTTCCCCGGGAGTCTGCGGGCAGCTCGTCTCCGCCCCGCGCCCGCACGGCCACCACCAGGGCGGCGGCGCAGGCGCCCAGCAGCCATTCCGCTGCCCGGACATGGGTACCCAACGCCAGTTCCGTGAGATCCGCGCCGGCCATGGCCCGCATCGGACCCACCAGGCAGGCGACGCCGGCGAGTAGCAGGCACAGCGTCACGGTCAGCCACGCCATCCGCTCCGTCGCCGACGGCCCGGCATCCGACGTCCCCCCGGACCGGCCACCGAAGCGTCCGGCCACCCACCAAATACCCACCAGTAGCACTGGCCATACCAGGGCGAACTGCTCGAAAAGTCCCAGTAACCACAGCAGGCCCAACGGGTCGATCTGACCGGGACGGTCCGCGTACCAGTCGCCGTCCGAGCCGACGAACCCTGTCCGCAACGCGAGGTCGAACCAGTTCCCAAGATGCGCCAGACCGGCGATCGCAGCCATCCCGAGGTGGCCGGCCTGTGCCGGTGGGCTCAGCGCCACGGCCAGACCCAGTGTCACGGCGAGGGTGAACAGCAGCAGGGGAACCCGCTGCTTGAAATGGTCCCGGTACCAGGCACCCAGCGGCATCCGGACGTCTGGATGCGACCAGGCGGCGTCCAGAAGGGTGCGGGTGGTCAGGTAGCCGCCGACGGCCAGCACCATGTCAGCGCCGAGCAGCTCCGCGCGGAATCCTCCGGTGCTCTGCAGCATCACGGCAAATACCGCGAGACCGCACACGCCGGTCACCGCGCGGGACGGGGAGACGGTCAGCGAACCGCCCCCCAGACCCCGAAGCAGTCCCGGATGACCTGCTCGGCCGCACGGCCGATGAACGACTCGTGCCGGTCCCGCAGCGGGTCCGCGATGCCTGGATCGGTGTGGAAGTCCACCCGCCACCAGTAGAGACCGGCCAGGGTCCGTCCTCGGGCCATCTGACAGGCGGCGGCGAACCACCGTTGCTGCACAACCTCGTTCAGCGGCGTGCCGTTGTTGTACGGATTCGCCGGGTGCCGGTAGATGCCGGACTGCGCGGGGGCCCCCACCTCGTACAGCAACAGGTTCGGCATGGCGCCCGGTGCCTTCTTGTCCAGCCACGTATTCCAGGCGGCGGCCAGCTCGTCCACCGAGGCGTCGTCCCCCAGAGCCAGCTCCGGGTAGGCGTCCACTCCGACACGGTCCACCGGCATGACGACATTGGTGTGCACGAACACGTCCCAGTTGAACGCGTACCCGGTCTCGCCGGTGAACACCGTCCGGGTATGAGCGGCCAGCCCCTTCCAGCGCGGATCGCTCTCCAGCGAACCGAGTTCCGTACCGAGTACCACCGTGGCGACGTCCTGGCGCTGGGCGAGGGTCAGGTAGGGCTCGATGAAGTCGCGGTAGGAGGCGAACCAGGCATCCCTGCTGGCCGGTCTGATCGTGCCGCGCCAGTCCAGCGGGTTGGCCTCGACGAGGTTCTTCTCGTCGAGGGTCGGACGAAAAGTGATCCGCAGTCCGACGCGTGCCGCCTCGTCCAGAAGGATGGCGAGCCGGTCCGGTGTGGGGGTACCCGGACCGGCGTGAACAGCGCTGGACCTGACCGTGTCCATGAAGAAGGGGAAGGAGACACAGAGTGCG
>NZ_CADDZT010000101.1:104757-106771 GCF_902812655.1 Candidatus Frankia meridionalis
TGCGACACCGCCGCCCGCGGGCACCACCCCCACCGACGCCGACTCCTGCGGGGCCGGCCGGAACGCGGGAACGCGATCGGCGGGCGCAGTGGCGCAACCGCTGGCCGAGGCGACCCCGGCCAGCGTGACAAGAAGGGCTCCCAGTACCGGAAGCCTGCCGAAAATGATCACATCGGCTTCGCGATCACAGTGAAGGTCGATTCGCCGTTACGCACGAAACGCACCAGCCCCCGGAACACCGCGACGGCCTCCACCAGGGAGAACAGCGGTATCAGGCTCACCAGGCAGACCAGTTCCCACCACCGGCGCCGGGACTGGGTCGACGCCCGCACGTTGATCTTCATGCCTTCCCAGTACAGCCAGACGCTGTACGCCATGTTGAGCGCCCACACCGGCAGAAGCACAGCGCTGACCGGGGAGGTGTCGGTGTCGCCGAGCAGGACGCCGGCCAGGAGAATCACCCCCAGGTGCTGGATCGGCCCACACGCCCAGATCACCACGTTGTGCAGGAGGAGCAGCCGGCGGCGCAGTGGGACGGAGCGTTTGGTCGCGAGCAGGAACAGGCCCCAGGCCCAGCGTTCCCGCTGCCGGACGAAGTCGCCGACGGTCGCCGGTGATGCGCCGTAGGAACATCCGGGGAACCAGTCGCTGCGGCGTGAATAACGATCGCAGAAGAGCAGCGCGAACTCGGCGTCCTCGACAATGGCCTGAGGGCCGAAGTCCCAGCCGATCGTGGCCTCCACGGACGCACGGATGAGTAACAGCTCCCCGTGAAGCCCGGCACGTGGCATGCCGCGTCCGGTCGTGGCGGCGAACAGGCTGATGTCACAACCCGGACGGACCGCGTCGGCCAGCCAGATCAGCCGGTTCACGGCATGTTCCCGCGGGTAGCTCAACACGCCCTGGGCGAGATGGCAGGCCTGCTCACCAGCCAACCACTGCGCATTGATGAACCGGGCCAGGGCATCGGAGGTATCGGGGCCGACGCCGGTGTCGTCGTCCATGTGCAACACCCATACGTCGTCCCTCGCCTCACCCTCGGCGTGGCGTAACTCGTGGACGTAGTGGTTCGCCCGGGCCTTGAAACGGGTGCCGTTGGGGGTGCGGTAACTGCGAGGCACTATGACGACGCGGATCAGCTGACTCGTTTGCGCCAACGAGACGATCTGTTCGTAGGCCTCGCAGCCCTCCTCGATGACCACGTCCACCCGCAGATACGGGAAGTAATCCGGCAGGTAATCACAGAACGACCCGACCACCCGTTCCAGAGCGGGGTAGATGTCTCGTCGTCCGATGGTGGGTACGACCACCACCAGCAGGTCGTGAACGATCGCCGCGGTCGGGGGCAATCCGCGGTGACGTCGCAGGCGGGCAGTCGTGAGCAGACCCCCGGACAGGCCCAGGAGCGTGTTTGCGACCGGCAGCGTCCAGACCACGGTGGCGATCCAGCCGAGGAAGCCGAAGCTGTGGTCACGGGCCCACGCCCACCACGCGAAGACGCCGAAGACCGCAAAGACGAGGAGAAACGAGACGAAGCCGGGTCGCCATGCAAGCCGCCGGTCGACGGGTCCGGGAACCGGGGTCGTATCGGGCTCGGCGGCCGGCCATCGGGACGGTTCCCGGCGCGCGACCTGCTCCTGGGACGTGGTCACGAGGCCCCCCCGAGCACGGAATTACGTTCTTTTGATAAATATATATGACTACTTACAGTAAGCTTCCTCCGCCGGGGTCTCCGCCGGGGTACGGACCACTCGTGCTTCACAATCGCCCATCCGTCATCCTCGGTGGATTCGACTCCCCCAGATCTCCGGACAGGAACGGGAAACCGAATTCTCGCCCCACAACAACCCGACGTACACTCAAGCCGACACCCAGGGTTACACATGCCTACCACGGACATGCGGTTGCGGAGCCCGGTGAAATCACCTGTGTCGCCCGTCCCCGCTCCGACCGGGGCTGGTGCTGGTGCTGGGTCGACACCACCCGCCGAACCCTGGATTCCGGATCCCGGTGC
>NZ_CADDZT010000101.1:107352-112087 GCF_902812655.1 Candidatus Frankia meridionalis
ACCGGCGCACCGCCGCGTCCGTCCACTCGCCGCGGCCGTAGCCGTGAAAGCGCAGGTGCAGGAACACCAGCAGGGTGATGGCGTCCGCAACATCCTTGGGGAACCGCAGCGCGGCAAGGCGCTTGCGGGTCATATCGCGCCCGACCACCTCATGGTGGTGAAAGGAGACGCCCCCGCCGGGGATGTGTCGGCGGGTCCGCGGCTTGCCGACGTCGTGCAGCAGGGCCGCCCAGCGCAGTACCTCGTCCGGGCCGCCGTCGGGTGGCGGATCCTCCAGCGCGATGGCCTGTTGCAGCACGGTGAGGGTATGGGTGTAGACGTCCTTGTGCTGGTGGTGCTCGTCGATCTCCATCCGCAGCGCGGGCAGCTCGGGCAGGACGATGTCGGTGACGCCGACGTCGACGAGCCGCGCGAGCCCGGCCGAGGGATCCGGCGAGACCATGAGTTTGCGCAGCTCGTCCCGGATGCGCTCAACCGATACGATCTTCAGTCGGGGAGTCCTGGAACGCATCGCCGCGATCAGTTCGGGTACGGGCTCCAGCCCCAGCTGGGCCTCGAAGCGGGCAGCCCGCAGGATGCGCAGCGGGTCGTCGTCGAAGGACGCCTCCGGGGATCCGGGAGTGCGCAGCACCTTGCGTGCGAGGTCCGCCATGCCGCCGAACAGATCGACGAACTCGTGGCCGGGTACGGACACCGCCATGGCGTTGACGGTGAAGTCCCGGCGGACGAGATCCCCTTCCAGGGTGTCACCGTAGGCAACCGTCGGATTTCGCGACGTCCGGTCATATGCCTCGGTGCGGTATGTCGTCACCTCGAACCGGACCCCGGCGCGGATCAGTCCGACCGTGCCGAAGGCGATCCCCGCCTCCCAGACGGCGTCCGCCCACCCACGGGTGATCTCAAGCACACGTTCGGGGTGGGCGTCGGTGGCGAAGTCGAGGTCGGCGCCGGTGTTCCCCGCGGCGTCCAGCCGGCCCAGCAACGCATCCCGGACGGATCCGCCGACGAGGTGCAGGCTGTGGCCCGCCGCGGCGAAGACCCGTCCGAGACCATCGGCGGGTGTGGGCACCTTGAGCAGGGCGCTGACAGCTCGCTCCGCGGAGTCACGTGGGTTGTCCAGGCAGATCACCGACACTTCCTCAGCGTATCGGGCAGGCTCCAGGCATCGCAGACAATTACCTCCCGGCAGCGGTCGGCAGCGGTCGGCGGCGCCATGGGGAGGGCCGTGGGGAGGGCCTTCCTGGTACATCCGAGCAGCTGCCGTGGGCTGCCGGTGGGCACCGTCGCATGCCGGGAGGGGCCATCGGGGAGACTCGTACGATCAGCCCATGTCGCGGCTCCCGACCTCCCCTCGCAGGCAACTGCGCCGGGTGGAGGAGACTTCGGCGGGCGGGCTCGTTCTCGACGACCATTCAGAAATGGCCAATGCCGCGCTGATCGCACGCCGTGACCGTCGGGGCCGACTGTTGTGGTCGCTGCCGAAAGGCCACGTCGAAGACGGTGAGACCGCGGAGCAGGCAGCGGTACGGGAGGTGGCGGAGGAGACTGGCGTGACCGGACGGGTCCTTGGCCGGCTCGGCACGATCGACTTCTGGTTCGTGGCCGGGCGGGTACGCGTGCACAAGACGGTCCACCACTATCTTCTGCTGCGGACGGCCGGGGAGCTGTCGGACGCTGACGTCGAGGTGGCCGAGGTGGCGTGGGTGCCGTTGGCGAGAGTTCCGGGCCTGCTCGCCTACTCCGACGAACGCAAGCTCCTGCGGAAGGTACGCGCCGTCCTCACGGAGAACACGTGACGGACAGTCGTGAACTTCCGAGGCTGCGGCGCGCCATGTTGATCATTATGATCCTTGTCCCCGTCGCCGTCCTGATGCTGGGTAGTACCGCGGCCCGGGGACAACCACACCCGTCATCCACAGGCTCTGCCCATGTATCCACAGGTTCATCCACAACCCCGTCGGAACTTTCGAGCCGCCGGAACCTGGACACTTCACCTTCTTCCGCCACAACCATCGCAACAAATCCTATGCAACCGGTACACATCGCGCTCGACGAGGTCACCCGTACCGCCAGGCCGCAGTTGCCACTGAAGGTGTCGGGACGCCTGGTGCTCCTCGGGCCCGACCGGATTTCGAATCCTGAGATACGGATCGAACTCGGTCGTTCGGTGTACAGCCGTAGCGACCTCGCGAACCTGCGCGACAAGCCGGGCGCCGCGGCCGGGCTGAGCTATCCGACGATGGTCGCGTCCCAGACGATGACAAGCCCGCTCGTGCCCGGGGCGCTTCCAGAGGTATTCGCCACCAGCACCAACCCGAACGGCCTCAACCTGCCGGCCGCCCTGCGGGTGTACCCGTTGCGGATCACCGCGACCGGCATCGTCAACGGCCAGCGCAAGGTTGTCGGGACGACCTACACCTTCCTCGTCTGGGCGCCCGTCGACGTGACCGCGCCAACCCCGGTCTCGGTCGTGCTGCCCCTCTCGGACGTCCCGCGGCTGCGCTCGGACGGCCGGCTCACCGACGACGGCCTGGCCGACCTCGTCGCGCCCGGCGGTCGGCTGGACCGGTTACTGGGCTCCGTCATCCCCGCCGCGGGCCAGCAGGCACCCACCGTGGCGCTCGCGGTCGACCCGATCCTCATACAGACACTGAAGATCATGGCAGGCGGACCGTACGAGGTGGCGACACCGTCTGGTCCGAGTCCCAGACGGCCCAACCGCAACGCCGCGACCTTCCTGGCCAACCTGAAAGCGTTCGCGGACGCAGGCGGCACCGTCTTCGCCCTGCCCTACGGCGACGTCGACGTGGTCGCGCTTACCCGTGCCGACAAGTTCCACAACATCCTGCTGGCGCTCCTGACCGGCCGGACGGTCATCGCGAACGCGATCGGCCGTAGCCCGGACACCTCGATCGCCTACCCGGATGGCGGTCTCATCGACCCGACCACGCTCGATCTGCTACGCCGCATGGGAATCACGACCGTGGTCACGGACTCCCGGCTGCTACCCCCCAGGGATCCGGAGAAGACCTACACGGCGTCGGCCGTCGCCGAGATCCCGACCTCCGGCGGTACCGTGCGGGCGCTGGCCACCGAACAGGAACTGACTCAGCTCGCGACCACGACCAGTGACGATTCCGGTTCGCCGACCCAGAGCGAGTCGTTCCAGAACCTCATCGCCACCGTCGCGTCGATCACTGCGGAGCGGCCTGGGCTTGCCCGGGTCCAGACCCTCGCGCTACCCCGTTACTGGGATCCGCCGGCAGGCTGGGCGCACATGGTCCTCGACAACCTGACCACCCCCTTCTCCCGACTGGTACCGGTGACGTGGACGCCGCCGGTAGGCCCCACCGTCGCGGGCAGCGAACGCGGCTCCCTCGTGTACCCCGAGTGGGCACACGCGACCGAGCTGACCGTGGCCCGCATCCGGGCCACGGAGGATCTGCGGGATCAGGTTCAGGCCCTGAAGTCCGTCCTGTGTCCGGGCAACTCCGCAACGGCTGGTACCCAGAACTGCCAGCAGGCCGGCATCGACGGGATGGAGAACACGCTCACCTCGTCCGAGTCGGTCGTATGGCGCGCGGACGCCGCCGGCCCGGGCGGCGCCGACATGCTGAGCACGGGTGTCGCCGGCGCGGTTCGGGGAATCCGGGATGGCATCCGGGTGGTCGCGTCCCACAGCGTGTCGCTGACCAGCAAACATGGCAAGGTCCCCGTCACCCTGGAGAACAACACCGCCTTCACCATCAATGTGACCCTGTCGCTGGCGTCCACGGACCACACCCGACTACGATCGGCGACCGGAGTCAAACTCATAGTGTCGCCTCTGCAGAAGGTGCAGGTGGAAGTCGAGGTCGATGCCGAAGCTGCCGGTACGTTCCCCGTCGACATCCAGATCCTCACCCCCGCCGGTCGGCCGCTGTCGGCCGACCCGCCACTGCGGATCCTGGTGAAGTCCACGGTCTTCGGCGTCATCGCCGTGGCGATAACCGGAGGGGCACTGGCGGTTCTCGCGTTCGCCGTGGTGTTCCGGCTGATCCGCCGACTGCGGGCGATGCGAGGCGGAACCCCCAGCAGGCCGACGGGCGCCCCCCCTCTCCAACCGGCCGGGGTCTGCGCGGCCCAGGACCCGGCCACCCCCTCGGCTCCGGACAACCAGCCCGGGCAACGTCCCGGCGGCGATCCCCACCGGTTTCTGCGCGCCGGCGACCCGGCCGCGATCGACGGAGCAAGAAGGTGACCGCCGGCCCCGGTGACGGAACCAGGCGACCGCCCGCCCGCCACCGCAGACGGGCGGGCTTCGACCCGAACGGTCCGACCACGCCTCTGTCCGGACCGTTCGGCATGCCACCGGCCGCCCCCCGACAGGCGACGCAGCGAGCCGGACCGGACCGGACCGGACGCAGCAGGAACCAACCGAACAAGGCGCCGGATCGCAAGGCCATGACGCTCGGTCGGGCCAGCGGCACCATGGCGATCGGCACGGTTGCGTCCCGGGCGTCGGGATTCCTGCGGACGGTGGCGATCGCGGCGGCGATCGGGACCGGCGCGGTCGGCGACGCCTACAACGTCGCGAACACCACCCCGAACATCCTCTATGACCTGCTGCTCGGTGGGGTGCTGTCCAGCGTCATCGTGCCGGTACTGGTCCGGGCCGCCAAGGAGGACCCGGACGACGGGGAGGCGTTCGCGTCCTCGCTGCTCACGCTGGTGGTGCTCGGGCTCGGCGCCGCCG
>NZ_CADDZT010000101.1:112370-117086 GCF_902812655.1 Candidatus Frankia meridionalis
CCGGCGGCGCGGAACGGGATCTCGCCGTGACGTTCCTGCGGTGGTTCCTACCCCAGGTGATCTTCTATGGGCTGGGTGCGACGATCGGGGCGATCCTCAACGTCCGGCAGTCGTTCGCCGCGCCGATGTTCGCGCCGGTACTCAACAACCTGATCGTGATCACGACCTGCATGGTGTTCATCTTCGTGCCCGGCCCACGACCGCCCACGGCCACCGGCATCAGCGCCGGCCAGATCACCGTTCTGGCCGGCGGGACGACGCTCGGCGTCGTGGTCATGACCTTCGCCCTGCTGCCGTCACTGCGGGCGGTCGGATTCCGCTACCGGCCACGCCTGGACCTGTCCCATCCCGGCCTGCGCCGCGCGATGCGCCTCGCCGGCTGGACGCTGCTCTATGTGGCGGTCAGCCAGGTCGGTTACCTGGTCATCGTGCGGCTCGCCAGCTCGGCGACGGCATACACGGTCTACACGTACGGCTACCAGATCTTCCAGCTACCGTACGCGATCATCGCCGTATCGGTGATCACGGCACTGCTGCCGCGGATGAGCGCGCATGCCGCGGACGATCGCAACGACCTCGTCCGCCAGGACCTGTCCACCGGGATGCGGTTGGCGTCGGTGGTCATAGTGCCGGCGGCGCTCGCGTTGCTGGCACTGGGCCGCCCGATCGCGATCACGGTGTTCAACCACGGTGCCGTCAGCCACGCGGGCGCCAGTCAGATCGGCGACACCCTCGCCGCCTTCGCGATCGCCCTGGTTCCGTTCTCACTGTTCCAGGTACAGCTACGGGCGTTCTACGCCCATCAGGACAGCCGGACGCCCGCGCTGGTCAACATCGGTGTCGTCGCCACCAACATCGCCAGCGCCGTCGCGCTGAGCTCGCTGCTGCCGGAGAAGAACCGTTCGGTCGCGCTCGCGCTCGCTTTCGCCGTGTCCTACCTGGTCGGTGTGGCCGCGTCATCGATGCTGCTGCGTGCCCGCCTCGGGGGCATCGACGCCGGCCGGATCGCGCGGCTGCTCACCCAGGTGACCATCGCCGGCGGGCTGGGCGCGGTCGTGGCCGCGGTGGTCGCCTGGCTCGTGCAGCTGCTTCTCGGTGATGGCTGGATCGGTTCGGGGGTAGCCGTGGTCGTCGCCTGTACGCTCGGTCTGTTGGCCTATCTCGCGGTCATCATCCGGATGCAGCTGCCGGAGGTGGTCGCGCTGGCAACGACCGTCCGTGACCGATTTGGTTCACGCTCCGCACCTCGACTCTGACCGCAACTTGCACAATCACCGATCGCCGGCCCCTGGACTCGTACACTGGACAAGCTGCGTCCGGCTACGACAGCCGGGTGCGTCGGTGATGACGGAGGCACTGTGGTCGACGGGCACAACCGACCGCCGCTGGCCGACGTCGATGAGGACGTGACGAGCGTCGCGGCCCGCAACCCCAGGACCGTGGCGGCGCACCCGTCCGCCGACGCGACCAGCTGCCTGCCTCCGCCGGGGACCCCGCCGGTCCTCGAAGCCCTGCCGACCAGGACGATGCTGGACGGTCGGTATCAGCTGCTGTCGGTCATCCGTGCTCGTGGTCCCGTCACCCTGTGGCGTGGCGATGACCGCATTCTCGCCCGGCCCGTCGCTGTCCGTGTGGTGCAGCACGCAGGTGCGGACGACCCCGCGGCAGCAGGCCGCGAACGCGCCGCCCAGATGCTGCTGTCAGCGGCCATCGGCTCCGGCCGGCTGGTGCACCCGGGCGCGGCGTCGACCTACGACGCCACATCCACCACCACCGACGCCGGACGCGTCTCATACGTGGTCAGCGAATGGGTGGACGGCACCTCCCTGCAGACGCTGTCCGAGCAGGGCCCCCTGCGACCGGACCAGGCCGCGACCGTCCTGCTCGCCGTCGCGCGGGTGCTCACCGCGGCCCACCAGAGAGATATCCATCACGGCGATCTTCGGGCCAGCGATGTCATCATCTCGGGCCACGGCATGGTCAAGGTGGTCGACCTCGGCACCGGTTCGGTTGTCGCCGCCCTGGAGAAGGGTGCGCACAGCCAGGCGGAGCCGTGGGCCGACTCCGCCGACCTCGACGCCGACGACGTCCGAGCCATGGGCGGCCTGCTCTACGCCGCGCTGACCGGGCGGTGGCCGTTGGAGCGCGAGTGCGGGCTCCCTCCGGCGCCGACGACCAGCGACGGACGGCCCTGCTCGCCCCGCCAGGTCCGCGCCGGCGTGCCTCGGGACCTCGACGCGGTCACCCTGGCCACGCTGGGGGACGACCGGGTGAACCGTCCACCGATTACCACCGCCGCGGAACTCGCCAATGCTCTGGAGGAGCTCGCTCCTCCAGACGGCACCCTGGACCTCGGCCGGGTACGCATCGACGACGAACCACCGATGACGCGAGCCATGGCCGCGGGAACCAGCACCGCCGGGTACGCGGCGGACGGGTTCCGACCCGGCACGGCCGCGTACGACATGGGCGGGAGCGGCGCCTACCCCAACAGCGGCGCCTACCCACCCGGCGGTGGCTACCCGGACAACGGTTCGCCACGCCCGCCCACGCAGCAGCACCGCCCGCAGCGTCCGAACCGCGCACAGCATGCGCCCTACGGTCAGGGTCCCTCCCCGATAACGCGCCGTAGGTGGCTGATTGCAGTCGCGGTCCTCGTCGCGACAGCCCTGATCGCGGTCGCGGTGGTCGTCCTGACCCGAGGGGATGCGAAGTCCGCCGCCCCATCGCCGCCGTCCACGTCAGCGACGACGCCGGTGGGCACAACCATGAAACCGCAGACGGTCACCGCCTTCGATCCGCCGCCCGGAGACGGCGACGAGAACAACGGTGACACCGCAAAAGCGGTCGACGGCGATCCGTCCACGGCCTGGACGACACAGGGTTACAACAACACCGACGGCAGGCAGTTCGGCGGGCTCAAGAGCGGAGTCGGGTTGCGGGTGGACTTCAGCAAGCCGGTTACCGTCCGCCAAATCAATATCACCTTTGGTGGCTCCGGCACCTCCTTCGAGCTGCGGGCCGGTGATACCGAGGTCAACGACGTGAACGCCTACAAAGTCGTCGTCCCCGAGACCACCGCCGCCACCGCCACCGCCACCACCGTGTCGGTCCCATCCACGGCGGGCGCTCATCAGTACTGGGTAGTGTGGCTGACCAAGCTGCCAACCGCCCAGGACGGGCGGTTCAAAGGTTCGATCGTCGACATGTCGTTCCACTCCTGAGTCGTAATCGTCGAGGTGCCGGTCGACGTTGCCTGACCCGGTACCGGACCGGGATCTGCCGCGCCGACACCTCGACGACGACCCGGACGCCTTCACCGAGGTTGTGCGCGTCCACCGCCACCGTCTGTGGGCGGTGGCGGTCAGCATGCTGCTCGGCCGGGAGGACGCCGCTGACGCCGTCCAGGAGGCAATGCTGTCGGCCTACCCCTCGGCACAGTGAAAAGCAGGTGCGCCTGAGCCCGCGCGAAGCTGGCCGTAATGCTCGACTATCTGCGTCCCGGGAACCCTGCGGCCTTCGATTCCGTCAGTGAGAGCAGGCACGTCAACGCGTCCGAGGCGGCCGGAGGAGGTGATCGGCGATGACGACTGCTCAACATCCGGATGTTGAGCACCTCGATGCCTATGCGGACGGTGACCCCTCGGCGGCTGGGGTGGGGCTTCACATCCGGACCTGCCCGCAGTGCCGGGAAACCGTGACGGCGCTGCGGCGGGTACGTAATGATCTCGCCGCGCTGGCCTCGGTGACCATGCCGGACGATGTCGCGGCACGCCTGCACGCCGCTCTCGTCTCCGAGCGGGACAGCCACGGCCCGGCCGCACAGCAGCAGCCCTGGTCACGGCAACAGTCCTGGTCACGGCAACAGTCCTGGCAAGGGCCGAGGCAGCGGTCGGACCCACGGTCACCGAGACGGATCCGGGGTCGGCGCCCCGGCAACGCGAGGTCGCCTCGACCGACGCGGGTCCCGATCTGGTTCTCGGCGGCGGCCTGCCTGCTCGTCATTGTGGGGGTGGTCGGACTCGTCGGCGTACTGGCGCTGCTGCATCCCGGCCGGACCGGTGGCAGGCAGGCCGCCAGCCGGTTGGCGCCGCCGGCGGCAAACACCGTGGGGTCGTCCGCCGGGCGGATGGCCGGGGCCGGCGCCGACATCGCGCCGGCCCCGGATCCGATGAGCGACGCTGCCGCACTGCCGGTCCTCGCGCACACCGGGCACGTCCTGGACATGGCGGGCCTTCCCGGGCACGTCCACGACCTGCTGTCCGGACGGATAACAGGGACGGTTCGAGCGCCTCTCGGCCAATCCGGTGGCACCACCGGCACGTTCCCCGTGGCAACGGCCACCGTCGCCGAACTGACCCGACCCGACCTGCTCATGTGCTACCTCAGTCTGGCCGCACAGACCGGTGGCGGTGTTGTTGCTCTCGATCTGGTCGTCTTCAACGGGCAGTCGGCGGTGCTGGTCGTCCTGTCCATCCACAATGATCCCGACGAGTTGCAGGTGGTCGTACTCGACGAGGGGTGTGGTGTGGCCAACATGGCCGCGGCGCTGTGGTACAGCACGACCACATCCCGATAATGATCGAAAGCCTTTCCGTGACCGGTTCGAGGGAATCGGGTGCCCGGTGGGACGGTTGTTGGAGGCGCACGACCTTACCGGCAGCAGCCGGCGATCTGAAGGGACAGGTGGAACTTGACCGCGCACAGCAGCGGGGG
>NZ_CADDZT010000101.1:117127-126567 GCF_902812655.1 Candidatus Frankia meridionalis
TCGTCATCATCGGGTCCGGCCCGGCCGGCTACACCGCGGCCGTCTACACCGCGCGGGCGAACCTGCGCCCGCTGGTCTTCGAAGGTGCCGTCTCGGCGGGCGGCGCGTTGATGACCACTACCGAGGTGGAGAACTTCCCCGGGTTCCCCGAGGGCATCCAGGGCCCCGAACTCATGGAGGGCATGCGCAGGCAGGCCGAACGCTTCGGCGCGGAGCTGGTCCCCGACGACGTCACCGAGGTCGACCTGCGCTCCGACCCGAAGGTCATCACCGTCGACGACAAGACCTACCTCGCCCACACGGTGATCATCGCTACCGGTTCGGCGTACCGCATGCTCGGCCTGGTGGACGAGGAACGCCTGCTCGGGCGGGGTGTGTCCGCGTGCGCGACCTGTGACGGATTCTTCTTCCGGGACCAGGACATCATCGTCGTCGGTGGCGGTGACTCCGCTTTGGAGGAGGCCACCTTCCTGACCCGGTTCGGCCGGTCCGTCACGATCGTCCATCGTCGTGACCGACTCCGGGCGAGTGCGATCATGCAGGAACGCGCCATGGCCAATCCAAAGATCCGTTTTCGGTGGAACGCAGAAGTGGTCGCGATCCTCGGTACCGACCGCGTCACCGGCGTCCAGGTACGCGACACCGTGACCGGTGAGGCGGATGAGATCGCCGCAGGCGGTCTGTTCGTCGCGATCGGCCACGAACCACGCACCGAGCTCGTGCGCGGGCAGCTGGACCTCGACGAAGCCGGCTACGTCAAGGTGGACCACCCGTTCACCCGTACCGATCTGCCCGGCGTGTTCGCCTGTGGCGATGTCGTCGACCACATCTACCGGCAGGCCGTCACGGCGGCGGGCACCGGATGCGCCGCAGCGCTGGACGCGGAGCGTTGGCTGGCCGCACGCGAGGATGACACCGGACAGGCACCGCGGACGCCTGTCGAGGCGGTCGCCACCGCATCCTGACCCGTCGCCCGCCTGATCGTTCTTCCAGCACCCGACCACCAGCCGCCAGCTACCGGATCAGCAACGACCAGAAGGAGATCACCATGGCAGGGATCACCAAGCCCGTCACCGACAGCACCTTCGCCGACGAGGTGCTGGGCAGCAAGGTGCCCGTCCTCGTCGACTTCTGGGCAGAGTGGTGCGGACCCTGCCGGATGGTCGCACCGGTCCTCGAGGAGATCGCCGCCGAGCACGGCGACAAGATACGCGTCGTCAAACTGAACATCGACGAGAACCCGGAGACCGCTCGGCAGTACCAGATCATGTCGATACCCACCATGGCCGTGTTCGTGAACGGCGAAGTGGACAAGAGCATCGTCGGGGCAAAGCCGAAGGCTGCACTCCTGCGGGACCTCTCCTCCTACATCTGATCTTCCGGCCGCTACGACACCGGTGCCAGACCCGCCCCACCCTCCGGTGGCGCGACCATAGTTCTTCCCGCGCCGCCGGAGGCATGATCAGCAGCTAGCCCCTGCCAAAGGCGGCGCGACCATAGTTCTTCCCGCGCCGCCGGAGGCATGATCAGCAGCTAGCCTGTGTCCCCGTGACCCGTCCGTCAGTTGGTTCGAGTGGCAACCGCAGGGGAACGCTGCTGCGTCTCGGCGACAGTGACCCATCCATCGCCGAGGTACGTACCGCGTTGATCTGCCTGTCCTTCCTACCGACCGCGCCACGCCAGGCGGAGACGTCCGCGGCGGGTCTGTTGCTTCCTGTTGACCCGGACCTGTCGCCTCCGGCTGTCTCGACGCTCTTCGACGAGGCCCTGGACCAGGCAGTCCGGGCCTTCCAGCAGAGCCGGGGCCTGTCCGTGGACGGCATCATCGGCCCTGACACCGTCCGCGCACTTGACGAAGCCCGCCGCAAGCTGGGCGACCGCCTGCTGTACCACAGCATCAATCATCCCTTCGTCGGAGACGACGTGGCAGCCCTGCAGGAACGGCTGTCGAACATGGGGTTCGACGTGGGACGGGCGGACGGTATCTTCGGCCCGCAGACAGAAGCCGCGCTCAAGGACTTCCAGTACAACCGTGGGCTGGAGCCGGACGGCACCTGTGGGCCACTCACACTGCGCGAGCTCAAGAAGCTGGAACGGACCGTCGTCGGTGGGCGTCCGGACGTCCTTCGGGAATCGGTGCGGCTGCTCCAGCGGGGCTCGTCCCTGCTCGGGGTCGTGGTCGCGATCGACCCGGGTCACGGCGGGCCCGATCCGGGGATCACCGTCGGAGACCTGTGCGAACGTGATCTCATCGGCGATCTCGCCTCAAGGCTCGAAGCCCGCTTGTTGGCCTCCGGTCTGGAGGCATACCTGCTGCACGGCCCGCACGAGTCACCCGACGACTCCGAACGCGCACACCGGGCCAACGAGATCGGCGCGGATCTGCTCGTGTCGTTCCACCTGGACGCGAGCAACTCTCCTCAGGCTCAGGGAGTGTCGTCCTACTACTTCGGCAATGCGCGTGGATCGTCCGCCGTGGGCGAGCGTCTGGCCGGACTGGTCCAGAAGGAACTCGTTTCCCGCACGGATCTCGTGGACTGCCGCATGCATGCCAAGACCTGGGAACTGCTACGGCGGACGAAGATGCCGGCCGTGCGCACGGACCTGGGTTATCTCACGAACCCGCACGACGCCGCCGCACTCGGGTCACCCGAGTTCCGGGCCACGGTCGCCGAGGCGGTTCTTGCCGCGGTACAACGGCTGTTCCTGCCGCCGGATCTCGACCCGCCCACGGGACAACTCCGGGTACCGACTCTCGCCTCCCGTACGGGACGCTGAGCCCCACGACGGGCGTCTCCAGACGCGAAGCTGGAAGCGGGTCGGGCAACGTCGGTCAAAAGCGGCGCGATCATTGTTCTCGGCGCCGCCGGAGGGCCAGGGTCTCCCAGGGTCTCCTAGGAGGTGCTGCCGATCTGGCGGAGCATCCCCTCGGGTGCCATTGACCCCAGCAGTCTCTCCAGGGCGACCTCGACGTCCTCCCGCCAGCTGACCGCATTCTTGACCTCAAGCCGCAGCCGAGGCCAGCGGTGGTGCGGCCGTACCGTCTTGAAACCGACTGCGAGCAGGTAGTCGGCAGGGACGACACACCGGGTGCCTTCTCCGCGCAGGTCACCGAACGCCTCGATCGCACGGAAACCACGACGGACCACTTCCTTGGCGACGGCCTGGACGAGGATGCGTCCAAGTCCCTGACCGGCGAAGTCCTCCACGACCTTCGCAACCATGAGAAGCACAGCGTCCGGGCTGACGGGGCTTGTTGGAAAGGCGACCGAGCGGGGCACATACGCCGGCGGCGCGTACATCGCGTACCCGGCTGGCACCCCGTCAACGTAGATGAGCTTCCCGCAGCTACCCCACTCGAGGAGAGCCGAGGAAACCCAGGCTTCCTTCTCCAGCTCGGTGCCTCCGGCCTCCTCCGCCCGGCTACGGGCAACAGGATCCAGTTCCCAGAAGACACATCGGCGGCATCGCCGCGGCAGATCATCAATATTGTCGAGAGTGATGTTGGCGATACGGCGGCTCATATCGAACCGTTCCACGCAGTCCCGGCACCAGCATCAACGTCACAGCCGACATCCCTCACACAGCCAGCCTAAGTGGTCTCGCTCGTAAGTTGTTCGGGGGGTGTCGGATGCCAGGTGGATGCGTCGCGAGGCGGAGGAGGCCCAGGTGGCGGCGTTCTACCTGGGCCAACGACAACGACGCGAGGCGCCGCCTGGCGCCGGCAGACCCTGGACGAACTTCCGGCGCCGACCACTAAGCCATGCGATGTAGATCTTTAGAATGCCTGTGGACGGGACTGTCCGGCTCGCGACGCCCGGACGAAGCCTCGCGTCCTCGCTCCCGCCGTACCCCAGCCGCCCGCTTCGTGGTCGCCCAGTGCCCCGGGCTTCGCGATACGCAGGCACCCCGGCCCGTCGGTTGACGCCCGACACCTCCAGCGCCTCACGGTCCATCCACCCGGATCCGGACCTGACGGATCGGCTCCGCCGACCCGTCAGGGACCCCGACTCCCTGAGTGAACGCCCTGTCCTCGAGCACCCCTTACATGGCTCTCCGAGGCCATCAGGTGCCAGTTGAACCTCCGAGCCATCGAACGGGCGAGGTCTCGAACGAACCGGCTCGTGGTGTTCCACGTGAAACCGGCCGGAGCCAGATGTCGGGGTAGGAACATCCGGGGTCAGAGACCGGGGCTCATGGTGTTCCACGTGAAACCGGCTGGAGCCAGAGGCTGGAGCCAGAGGCTGGAGCCAGAGGCCGGAGCCAGAGGCCGGAGCCAGAGGCCGGGGTAGGAACATCCGGGGCCAGGCTCCCGGCCATCGAGGGCCGGGCAGGCGGACCCCGGAGGTCATTCCGCGGCGGCTTCTGAAGTTGTCATCACCGCGACGATCCGCTCGAGGTCCTCGATGCTCGCGAACTCAACGGTGATCTTTCCTTTACTGCGACCCATGTCGACCTTCACGCGGGTGTCTAACTGGTCGGACAGACGGGCCGCAAGCTTGTGGAGAGCCGGGGACGTAACCCGGGGAGCGCGGGGAGCCGTCTTGCGTGGCCCTTCCTCGCCCATGGCCACAATCTCCTCGACGGCACGCACGGACAGACCCTCGGCAACGATTCGGGTCGCGAGCCGGTCCTGCGCGTCGGGATCCTCCAATGACAGCAGAGCCCGGGCATGGCCCGCGGACAACACCCCTGCCGCCACCCGGCGCTGCACGACGGGCGGCAGACCCAGCAGCCGAATCATGTTGGTGACGTGGGATCGGGACCGGCCGAGCTTCCCGGCGAGTTCCTCATGGGTGGCCCCGAAGTCGCGCAGAAGCTGCTCGTACGCGGCAGCCTCCTCAAGGGGGTTGAGCTGCTGGCGGTGGAGATTTTCCAGCAGCGCGTCCCGGAGCATCGCATCGTCGGTGGTGTCGCGCACGATGGCGGGAAGCAGACTCAGGCCCGCCAGTCGGGATGCTCGCCAGCGCCGTTCGCCCATGACCAGTTCGTAGCGTCCAGGCATGATCTCGCGGACGACGATCGGCTGGAGCAGGCCCACTTCGCGAAGGCTTGCCGCCAGTTCCTCCAGCGCGTCCTCATCGAAGTGCATCCGCGGCTGGCGTGGATTCGGCGTGACCGAGTCGACGGGGATCTCGCGGAACGTCGCGCCCTGAACCGGTGCTGGCCCTGGCCTCAGTCCGAACCCGTTGTCGAAGTCATCGCCATCCATCGAGGTCGGGATCAACGCTCCCAACCCCCGCCCCAGTCCACCCCGGCGCGCTGTCACTGTCCCACCCCATTCGACTCGAAGCCTCGCTCGGCAAGCTCGCGCGCGGCGGCCAGGTAGGACAGCGACCCGCGTGAAGCAGGATCGTAGGTCAGCACCGACCGGCCGTAGCTCGGCGCCTCGGCGATCCGCACATTACGCGGGATGGTCGTGGCCAGTACACGGGGTCCGAAGTGCTCCTTGACCTCATGGACAACCTGGTCCGCGAGCCGCGTCCGGGAGTCGTACATCGTCAGGATGATGGTTGAAAGACGCAGATCCGGGTTGAGGTGGGACTGCACGAGCTCGACGTTGCGGAGCAGTTGCCCCAGTCCCTCGAGCGCGTAGTACTCACACTGGATGGGAATCAGCAGTTCCTTGGCGGCCACCAGCGCGTTGACCGTGAGGAGCCCGAGGCTCGGCGGGCAGTCCACGAGGATGTAGTCGACCTCCTGCTGCAACCCGGCGATGGCCCGCCGCAGCCGGGTCTCCCGCGCCACGACAGAGACCAGCTCGATCTCGGCGCCGGCAAGGTCGATGGTGGCCGGCGCGCAGTACAGCCCCTCGGCTTCGGAGGACCGGACTATGACCTCGTCAAGCGGCCGGTCCCCGAGTAGCACCTCGTAGATGGATGGAACACCGGATCGGTGGTCAACCCCGAGAGCTGTGGACGCGTTGCCCTGCGGGTCCAGGTCGATGCACAGGACCCGGCATCCGTGCATGGCAAGTGCCGCGGCAAGGTTGACCGTCGTGGTGGTCTTCCCTACCCCACCTTTCTGGTTCGCCACGGTGATGATGCGCCGTCGTGTTGGCCGGGGAAACGGCCGTCGTCGTTCCATCGTCAAGGCTTCCACTGCCGCCGCTGCCGCCGCTCCGATAGGGGTGGATGGATCATGAGGGTCCAGTGACGGGCCGGCGGGCCGATGCTCGGTCCGTCCCGCGCTCATGGACCTGTCGCTTTCCCCCGACGCTGTTTCACGTGGAACGTGAGTGTCCACGTGCACGCTGCGCCTCCCGTCCTCGCCGTACTCCACGCGCAATCTCACTTCCCTGCCGATGCCCAGGCGGTGGTACGGCGTGAACGGCGCGCAACACGGTGGTCGGCTCCGCCAGCCGTCCGACCCCGCACTTCACGACGTCCACCTCGCGCCAGCCCTGGGCATCCAGCTCGCCTCGCGCGACCGACAACTCCTCGACAACGCTCGAACCGCGCAGTGCAAGCATGACACCGCCAGGCTTCACCATCGGAAGGAGCATCGCGCCCAACCGCTCCAAAGGCGCCAAGGCCCGTGCAACGGCAACATCAAACCTGTGGCTCTCCACGGTAGTGGCCATATCCGGCGCTCGTCCCCGAACGACCGTGACCCGTCCCTCAAGTCCGAGCCTTGCCACCGTCTCGTGGAGAAACACACACCGCCGCTGCATCGGTTCGAGGAGGGTCACCTTCAGGTCCGGGCGGACGAGAGCGAGCGGAATGCCGGGTAGACCGGCTCCGCTCCCCACGTCGACGACGGTCGCGGCGGACCCGACGGCCTCTTCGATCACGGCACTGTTCAACAGGTGACGGTCCCAGAGCCGGTCGGTCTCACGTGGACCTATCAATCCACGTTCGACACCGACCGTGGCAAGGAGATCCGCATACACACGGGCAAGGTCAAAGCCGTCTCCGAACACTCCACGGGCAACGGCTGGGGGACCGGACGCAGGCAGCATGCGACCAGCATCCTCGCTACCCGAATCACGAAGCCGCAGGAGAGGCCACTCGTCCGTAAAGCTGGCAGGGGCCCTCGCGCTGCGCGGCCGACCGACTCAAGCCGGCCGGTGCTGCTATAATCCGGCGCCTGGGTTGGCGCGCAGGCCCCAGATCATGATCCTTATGGTCAGAACCGCCGCCTCCGGGGTGATCTCGGTAGCGCTCGACCCGCAGATCAAGTCCAACCGGATGGTGGCGGTGCCATCAGCCCTGGCTCCGATTCTGAACGAGAAGCCCCATTCCGTGCTCGTCAGAGCGACGTACGACGTTCAGGAAATCAGTGAGCAGCTGGGCCGCGGCCGCCGTACTGGATCAGATCCTGGAAAAACGTGCGCCAACGCCGACCTGACCTGAGAAGGTCTGTTCCAGGCGAAGTCGCGCCCAACGATGATCGTTCACACCGATCCGGCAGGAACCCCGCCCAGACGACGATCTGACACGAAAACAATCCCGGGATGAGTTCCACGCCGATGACTGGGCGGAGCTCGGTCTGTCCCCTGATGGGAGCGAAGCGGATTGTGAGTCCAGGGCGTTGGCTTCGCGCCGCATCCGGTGGGTGGCGCGTTCAGGGCTGCGCCTGGTGAAGTACTCCGCGCCGAAGTCCGGGCAGACGGTTCACCAACAACCCATGCTCTCGCAGCGCTCGGAGGGGTCAGGGAAGCTGAGAGGATCTGACACGCCTGCTCCCGACGACGCAGCGTCGTCATGGCGACAACCCGCAGTCCCAGAAAAGACCCGGTCGCCAGCCTGCTTCGCGAGCTCACACGGCAGCACAGATCAACCGGCTTTCCGAGCGGCTGCTGGTCCGGGTATCTCGGAGATCAGGTGTCGGACCGGTGGATGCGGTCGCGTACAGCAGCACGGTCGACGCCCAGCTGTGCCATCAGCTCTGCCGCGGGATCCGGCCGCTCGCAGGCCAGCAGCGCGAGCAACATGTGCTCCGGCGTGATCCGCCGACTCCTCTCGTACGCTACTTCCTTGACGGCGCGTTCGAGTACTGAACGGGCGCCGGAGGTCAACGGGGTGCGTTTGCGCGAGGCGGGGATGCCTGCCCGCTCAACGCCCTGGATGTCGATGCCGATCGAGGCCAGAGCGACCTGGTCGAGGGCGTCGAGGGCCGCGCGTGCGGCATCCAGATCGACGCCGAGGGCTCGCAGCGGAACCGGGCCAGGGTCGTGGAGCAGGCCGAGGAACAGGTGCTCGGTGCCGATGCGCCGGTCACCGCGCCGCCGGGCTTCCTCAAGAGCCGCCGTGACCACCTCACGGACGCCCGTCGCGAATCGTGTGGACATTGCAACCTCACTTCCCGTACTTCGCGTGCACGGATTGCCGCGACACGCCCAGGGCGTCCCCGATCTGCTCCCAGGACCATCCCTGCTGTCGGGCGAGCGCGACCGATGCCGTCTCGACCTGCTCGGCCAGCCGGTGCAGGGCACCCACCGCCCGTAGCCCGACGGCAGGGTCGTGCGACCTGAGGCGTTCTGACAGATCTCCCGCTTCCACGCCTGTCAGACTAGATTGACAAAGCGGAGGACGTCAACCCAGACTGACGGAGGTCCGAGATGCGCAACGGCGCCGGCCCGCGGCACCTCCAACCGAGTCCGGCCCCACGGCCTGGTGATGACAGCCCGACGCCCCACCCACGAACCGGCAGGACCAGCGAGCCCGACGGGATGTACCTATCATCGGCCTCGGCTACACCCTGGAGAGATCCTGCTCCTCGACCGGACCGTCTCCACGTAGGTCAGCCAGCCGGTAGCACGACCACCCGGCGCTGGGGATCCTCACCCTCGGACTCGCTGACCACGCCGTCGATCGTCGCGATCAGGTCGTGGACCACCTTGCGTTCGAACGGTGTCATCGGCTTCAGCTTCTCCGGCCCTCCGGCTGCCTTCACCCGCTCGGCAACCGCCGCGGCAAGCTCGCGGAGCTCGGCCCGGCGCCGGGCTCGGTGGCCGCCGACGTCCAGCATGAGCCGGCTGCGCACCCCGGTCTTCTGTAGCACCGCGAGCCGGGTGAGCTCCTGCAACGCCTCCAGCGTCTCCCCGCTGGTCCCCACGAGCAGGTCGAGCCCGTCCCCGACGACCGCGACAACGGCTCGCTCCCCCTCCACATCCAGGTCGAGGTCACCGTCCATGTCCACGATGTCCAACAGAGCCTCGAGGTAGTCGGCCGCGATCTCGCCTTCCTGCTCCAGGTCTGCGATGCGGCGCCGGGCACCTGCCGGCGTTCCAGTTGCCGGCTCGGACACGACGGGTCCGGAGGCGGCACCAGCCTGTTCGGCATCGGTGGTGTCAACGATGTCGGCGGCCAGGTCGGGTGCCGAACCGGTCATCAGGACAACTCCTTCGAGGGTGGACATCTGCGGTCGGAGGTCTGACATGCGGGTGCTCGGCATACGGATGCCTGATCGCGGCGGCGAGTCACCGCCGGCCTCCA
>NZ_CADDZT010000101.1:126869-132515 GCF_902812655.1 Candidatus Frankia meridionalis
TCCCAGGGGGCGCCTTGCTCACCGTGTTGTTCGGTATCCGGTTCGGCGACGGCACGGACGAACCCGGGGTCGGTGTGTCAGCAGCGGGTCTGGGTCGGTTCTTCGCCTTGACGGTGGGACGCGCACCTGGCGCGGGACGGGCCGGCGACTGCTGCTGCAGGCTCTTGGCCTTCGCCGCCGCACCGGCCTCCGACCGCGCTCCCGGGACCCGCCCGTTGGCTCCGGCCGGAAGCACCGGCGGCATCTTTTTGATCACGAAGAACTGCTGGCCCATGCTCCACAGGTTGGTGGTGAGCCAGTAGAGGAGAACCGCGATCGGGAACCGGAAGCCGAAGACCGCCAGCATGACCGGGGAGCCGTAGAGCAGGACCTTCTGCACCATGGCCTGTTGCGGGTCGGTCGGCCCGGTCCGCGACATGATCTGCTTCTGCGTGAGGAACGTCGTCGCGCCCATGAGGAGGATCAGGACAACCGCGAAGATCTTGACGTTTGTCCCGTTGGCATGGACGAAGTCGAGGAGGCTGGACGACGAGGTGAACGACGTCGACAGCGAGACACCGAGCAGTTTGGCTCTCGCGATCTGCTCCA
This sequence comes from Candidatus Frankia meridionalis, assembly GCF_902812655.1. GTDB lineage: Bacteria > Actinomycetota > Actinomycetes > Frankiales > Frankiaceae > Protofrankia > Protofrankia meridionalis. The sequence goes on from NZ_CADDZT010000101.1 coordinate 127,458, forward strand.
CCTGGTCGGCGGAGAGCCCCACCCGCGGCGCCCACTCCAGCACGCCGTTCGGCCGCAGGACCGGCTGGAGATGGCTGAAGACGTGGAACAGCGCGATGAACAGCGGGATCTGCAGCACGATCGGCAGACATCCGAGCAGCGGGTTGCCATGCTCCCTCTGCAACGCCATGATCTCGGCGTTCATCTTCTGCTTGTCGTGCCCGTGCTTCTCCCGGATCTCCTTGATCTTGGGTTGCATCATCTGCATCGTCCGCTGGGACTTCACCTGCTTGACGAACAGCGGGAAGATCAGAATACGGACGCAGATCACCAACAGGACGACGGAGAACGCCCACGCGAAGAAGCTGTCGTACCCGAAGATGGGTCCGAAGCCCTTGTGGAAGAAGACGATCGCATTCGCCGCAAGATGGTAGAGGGGATCCAACACTGGTTTGTCTCCTTCAGACCCTCGTGCCACGGCGGGACGCGGTCGGTTTGTGCGGGTTCGGCGCATCGGCACGTACCGGTACCGGGTCGTAGCCCCCGGCCGACAACGGCTGGCAGCGCAACAACCGGCGAGCGATCAGCAGACTGCCCCGAACCCCGCCGTAACAGCACACCGCTTCGAGCCCATAGGCGCTACAGGACGGTTCGAACCTGCAGACACCCATAGTGCGAACGGACCAGGTTGCCCGATAGAGCCCGATCATGGTCCGCAACGCCCATGCAAGAGGGCCACGAACGGCGCCGGCGGAGGTTCGACTGGCCCGCGGCACAGCCCTTGCGGCGATCCGGGTGGCGGCGAGCAGGTCCACCATCGCAAGCAGACCGACCGCCAGCAGTACGTAGCCGCCCGCACTCATCGCGGACGCCGGCCGACGGTCTTGGCGGGCCTGGCCGGTCCGCCCCGGCCGCGCAACGCCCGGTCCAGGGCTCGGCCCAACTCGTCCGAGGATGCCGTGGCGCTGTCCGGTAAGGCTCGTACGAGTATCAACGTCCCGGATGGGATGTGGTCGAGCCGGGCACGCATCTGCTCCCGCAACCGCCGGCGGACACGGTTGCGGACAACCGCGTTACCTACCTTGCGGCCCACGACGAAACCCACCCGCGGGGGCGGGAGAGCGGCCGACTCGGCAAAGTTATCCACAAGCAGGTTGTGGATAACTAGTGGACCACTGCGGATCCGCCCCCCGCTGCGACCGATCTGGGCATGCTCGACCCTGGTCCGGACACGGTTCCGAACAGGCAGCATGACGCGGAGGGACCGGATACGTGGTGGATCTCAGGCGGACAGCTCGCTACGACCCTTGCGACGACGCGCCGACAGCACGGCGCGACCGGCACGGGTCCGCATCCGGAGCCGGAAGCCGTGCGTCTTGGCACGCCGGCGGTTGTTCGGCTGGAAGGTGCGCTTACTCACAGAAGACTCCGGACGCCAGGCGAGCAAAGGACAACGATGGTGGCAGCGGCGGTGTAGGGCGCAGTGGAAACACACCAGACAGCGTGCTGTCGCCGCAACTCGCCGCTCAGACTATCAAGCCCCGGGCCGGCCTGACGGCCCGGGGCAGCCGGGCGGGCCTGCGATGTCCGCCAGCCGGGCCGGCGGACAGGCGAGGTGACCGGTGCGGTGTCATGGTCGTACACAGCTTGTGGACGACCATGTGGAGAAGTGACCCGCGCAGGGGCACACCGATAGTCGTCCGACCTTGTCCGACCGTCCGGAGGAGCCCGCACCGTGACCGACCTTAGCGCCGACTCCTTCGCCGCCATGTCACGCCGGGCGCCTGCCGACGAACCGGATCTGTCCGCCGTGTGGGGACAGGCCGTTGCCGGAGTGGCGGACGGCACCCTGTCGGCACAGCAGCGGGCGTGGCTGCGACTGACCCGTCCACTCGGACTCGTCCAGGACACGGCGCTGCTCGCCGCGCCGAACGAGTTCACCAAGGACCTGCTGGACTCACGCCTCCGACCGTTTCTGTCCACAGCCTTGTCCACAGCTTATGGACGAGAAATCCGCGTGGCCGTCACCGTCGAGCACCTGCCGGACCCGGAACCGATGACCGGGCCGATCAGCCTGTCCGAGCCGGCGACTGCCGTCCCGCCCGCAGCCCGGCTCACGCCGGGTCTCGGCCGGGACCCGGCGCCCAGGTCGTACGAGCCGGCCCGGCTGAACCCCCGCTACGTCTTCGAGACGTTCGTCATCGGTGACAGCAACCGGTTTCCCCACGCGGCGGCGGTGGCCGTCGCCGAGGCGCCGGCAAAGGCGTACAACCCGCTGTTCATCTACGGCGACTCGGGTCTCGGCAAGACCCACCTGCTCCACGCGATCGGTCACTACGCGCTGAAGCTGTACCCCGAGACGCGGGTGAAGTACGTGAGTTCGGAGGAATTCACCAACGACTTCATCAACTCCATCCGGGACGACCGGCAGCAGGCATTCCAACGCCGCTACCGCGACGTCGACGTGCTACTCGTCGACGACATCCAGTTCCTGGAGAACAAGGAGCGGACGCAAGAGGAGTTCTTCCATACCTTCAACGTCCTGCACGACACCGAGAAACAGATCGTCATCACCTCCGACCGGTCCCCCAAACAGCTGTCCGCGCTGGAGGACCGGCTGCGCAGCCGGTTCGAGTGGGGTCTGATCACCGACGTCACCCCACCCGACCTGGAGACCAGGATCGCGATCCTGTCGAAGAAGGCGGCGACCGAGCGGCTGCCGGTCCCGGGGGATGTGCTGGAGTACATCGCCACGCACATCGAGCGCAACATCCGCGAGCTCGAGGGCGCGCTGATCCGGGTGGCGGCCTTCGCGAGCCTGAACAAGTCCCACGTCGACCGGACGCTCGCCGAGATCGTCCTGCGTGACCTGATCCCGGACGCCGCCGACCCGGAGATCACCGCCGCCGGGATCATGAATGCGACGGCAGCGTACTTCGGCGTGTCCATGGAGGACCTCTGCGGCACGTCCCGTAGCCGGGTCCTGGTCACTGCCCGGCAGATCGCGATGTACCTGTGCCGCGAACTGACCGACCTTTCCCTACCGAAGATCGGCCAGCACTTCGGTGGACGGGACCACACCACCGTCATGCACGCGGACCGGAAGATCCGGGGGCTGATGGCCGAACGCCGCGCGATCTACAACCAGGTCACCGAACTGACGAACCGGATCCGGGCGCAGACACGACAGGCATAAGCGGGGAAGCCGGGGGTAAGAGGCGGCTGAGAGCACCTCCCGGACCCAAGTGTGCCTGTGGAGAGTCGTGCACAGCTTGTGGAAAACCCTGTGGAATTCTGCCAACTGCTTGGGACAGCCTGTGTAGAGCGAGGGGACGACCGGGGGACAACCAGACCGGCGGTGGAAATCCACGGGGACTGAACACAGCTCTTCCCACAGGATCTGCACCATCCGATCATGCTGTTGACCTGGGAGAACGCGAGTTGTCCCCAGTATCCACCGCCCCTACTGATACGACGAACTAGATCCTTCTTAAAGAGAAAACATCCAAAGCCGGTAAGGCCTGGGGACAACCAAGACTTGATCTTGATCGGGTCGTCCTGAAGTTTCGTGTCCCGACCGGGCACTCACCGGGGATCCAGTGCCCCGCGGCGCGCCTCTCACGGACGCCTGCGATGCTGGAACGCCTCACAGGATCCGAAGAGCTCGAAGCGACAGGGGCGAACAGTCAGAAGGGCGAATCATGAAGTTCCGGGTTGAACGGGATGACTTCACCGACGCCGTGGCATGGACGGCCCGCACGCTCCCGACCCGTGCGACCTCCCAGCTTCAGGTCCTGGCCGGCCTCATGCTGGATGCAACCGGCCCCGCGCTGAAGATCGCCGCTTTCGACTACGAGGTTGCCGCCCAGTGCGGGGTCGATGCGACGATCACAGAGGAAGGACGGGCGCTGGTCTCCGGCAAGCTCCTCGCCGAGATCACCAGAGCACTGCCGTCGGCCCCGGTCGATCTGCAGACCGATGGCACCCGGGTGGTGCTCACCTGTGGTAACGCGCGTTTCACGCTGCCGACCATGTCGGTGGATGACTACCCGACCTTGCCGCCGATGCCTGCGGTGACCGGCCACATCGAGGGAGCGGCGTTCGCCGGCGCGGTCTCCCAGGTCGCCATCGCCGCGGGCAAGGACGACACGCTGCCGGTGCTCACCGGCGTCCGCATCGAGATCGACGGTGAGACGCTCACCCTTGCCGCTACCGATCGTTACCGGTTGGCGGTCCGTAAGTTGAAGTGGCGTCCGACAGCCGAAATGGTCGAAGGCGTCGCCATGGTACCGGCGCGTACTCTCAGCGATACGGCAAAGTCGCTGTCAGGGTCCGGGGTGGAGGTCGCGATCGCACTCGGGTCAGGACCGTCCGGGGAGGCGCTGGCCGGTTTCGCCGGTGGTGGCAGGCAGACCACCACCCGCCTGGTGGACGGCTCGTTCCCGCCCTATCAGAGGTTGCTGCCCGACAGTTCGCCGCTGACCGCGCAGATCGAGATCTCGCCGTTCGCCGAGGCCGTGAAGCGCGTCGCCCTGGTCGCCGCCCGCACCGCACCGGTCCAGCTGGGCTTCTCCGCCGATCACCTGGTCCTTGAGGCCGGTGTCGGTGGCGAGGCCCAGGCCCAGGAGACGTTGCCGATCGGCTACGAGGGGCCGGATCTGTCGATCGCGTTCAACCCGGCCTACCTGCTCGACGGGCTGGGCGCGCTCGAGTCCGACGTCGTCCACATCGGTTTCGCCAGTGCGGACGATGCGGACGAGGCGGCCAAGAAGCCCGCGATCCTCACGGGCAAGGCACCGGACGACGGCGAGGTCCCCGACTACCGGTACTTGTTGATGCCGATCCGACTCTCCGGGTGACGTGCATCTCACGCATCTGTCGCTGACGGACTTCCGGTCCTACCCCTCGCTGGATCTGCTGCTCGCTCCCGGGGTGAACACGTTCGTCGGCTCCAACGGGCAGGGTAAGACCAATCTGCTGGAAGCCGTTGGCTACCTTGCGACTCTCGGTAGTCACCGTGTCGCTTCGGATGCTCCGCTCGTCCGCGAGGGTGCCATGAGCGCGGCGTTGCGCGCCCGG
>NZ_CADDZT010000101.1:132843-133632 GCF_902812655.1 Candidatus Frankia meridionalis
GCGACGTCCTCGGGTTACTGGTGATGGTCCTTTTCGCGCCGGAGGACCTGGCGCTGGTCAAGGGCGACCCGGCCGAGCGTCGGCGGTTCCTCGACGACCTGCTGGTGGCTCGGACGCCTCGGCTGGCCGGGGTGCTGGCCGATTATGAGCGGGTGCTGCGTCAACGGTCGACGCTGCTGCGGACGGCCGGGGCGGCCCGGCGGGCCGGCCGGGTGGGCGATCTGCGCACCCTGGACGTGTGGGACTCCCAGCTCGCCCGGTACGGCTCCGAGCTACTGGCCGCTCGCCTCACGTTGGTCGAGGCGTTGCGGTCCCGGGTGGAGACCGCCTATTCCGCGGTGGCGGCGTCGCCACCGTCGCCGGCTCGAGGGACGCCGGCTCGAGGGACAGGGACCGCCGAGGAGACGGCGCTGACGGGCCTTGCGTACCGCTCCACCGTTGTCGCGGGAATCGAGGATCGGGGCCCGGTCGGTGACGGGGGGGCCGCCGACCGGGTAGTTCTCGAGGAGGCGATGCTCGCCGAGCTCGCCCGCGTCCGCCCGCAGGAGATCGACCGCGGGGTCACCCTGGCCGGCCCGCACCGCGACGAGTTGCTATTGTCGATCAACGGGCGACCGGCCCGAGGGTATGCGAGTCACGGCGAGTCATGGTCGCTCGCACTTGCGCTCAAACTGGCGTCCTTCGAGCTTCTGCGGGATGATCAACGTGAGCCGGTGCTGCTGCTGGACGATGTGTTCGCCGAGCTCGACGCGGGCCGCCGGGTCCGGCTGGCGGAGCTGGTCGCCCCGG
>NZ_CADDZT010000101.1:134105-138301 GCF_902812655.1 Candidatus Frankia meridionalis
CCCGCGGATGCCCGGGATGGCCGCGCCCGGCCGGGAGTGGGCCGAGCCGGTCGCGTTCGGTGCGGCGGTGCGGCGGATGCTCGCCGCCCGAGGCTGGGAGGACAGGGCGACCGACGCCTCGGTACTGGCCCGGTGGGACACACTGGCCGGCCCGGAAATCTCTTCACGTTGCCATCCGGTTTCATTGCGTGACGGTGAGCTGGAACTTGCAGCCGAGTCGACCGCCTGGGCAACGCAGTTGCGGCTACTTTCCGGGCAGCTGCTGACCACGCTGCGCAGGGAACTCGGGCCGGATGTGGTGCGCCGGATCGTGGTCCGGGGCCCGACCGCGCCGAGCTGGAGGCACGGTCCCCTGCATGCATCCGGCGGGCGCGGTCCCCGCGACACCTACGGCTGACGTGCCTATTCCTGTGGTGGCCGCTTGAGGACGCGGAGGAAGGCGCTGAGCCGGACGCAGCGGACCGTGGGCGGAGGGTCCGCGTACGGGGGTTCGATGGAAAGTAGTTCGGGGCGCTGCGCCGATACCAGGGGGCACCCAGAGTCCTCCTGGCTCAGGTGCCAGGTAGACTTAGGAGACGCTTCTCGCGTTGTTCGGAGTTGAGGACGAGGGGACATACCGCGTGACCTACGATGCAAGTTCGATCAAGGTTCTTGAGGGTCTCGATGCGGTTCGCAAGCGTCCGGGTATGTACATCGGCTCCACCGGGGAACGTGGTCTTCACCACCTTGTCTACGAGGTTGTGGACAACGCTGTGGACGAGGCGCTCGCCGGCTACTGCGACACGATCGGTGTGACGCTGCTCGCCGATGGCGGGGTGCGGGTCTCGGACAACGGCCGTGGCATCCCGGTGGGTGAGCATCCGACCGAGAAGCGTCCGGCGGTCGAGGTCGTGCTGACCACACTGCACGCCGGCGGGAAGTTCGACGGCAAGTCCTACGCGGTGTCCGGTGGCCTGCACGGGGTCGGCGTGAGTGTGGTGAACGCGCTGTCCACCCGCCTCGAGGTTGAGATCCGGCGCGAGGGTTTCACCTGGTTCCAGCCGTACGCGAACACCCGTCCGGCCGCGCCGCTGGCCAAGGGCGCGCCGACGAGGAAGACCGGCACGATCGTCACGTTCTGGGCGGACGACACGATCTTCGAAACGACCGACTACAAGTACGAGACCCTCACCCGCCGGCTGCAGGAGATGGCGTTCCTGAACAAGGGACTGACGATCAGCCTGCGCGACGAGCGTCCCGAGGAACCCCTCGAGGTCACTTACTGTTACGCGGGCGGGCTCGTGGACTTCGTCGAGCACCTGAACGCGAGCAAGGACCCGATCCACAAGACCGTCATCTCGCTGGACTCCAAGGGCACGGGCATCGAGGCCGAACTCGCGATGCAGTGGAACGCCGGCTACAACGAGTCGGTCTACACCTTTGCCAACACCATCAACACCCACGAGGGCGGTACCCACGAGGAGGGCTTCCGCGCGGCTCTGACCAGCGCGGTGAACGCCTACGCCAAGGACCAGAACCTGCTCAAGCCGCCGAAGGCCAACGGCAAGAACCCCGACGAGCGCCTCGCCGGTGACGACATCCGCGAGGGCCTGACCGCGATCATCTCGGTGAAGCTGGCACAGCCGCAGTTCGAGGGCCAGACCAAGACCAAGCTCGGCAACAGCGAGGCCAAGCGGTTCGTCCAGGAGATGTGCTACTCGGCGCTGAAGGACTGGCTCGAGGCCAACCGTGTCGAGGCCCGGGCGATCGTCAGCAAGGCGCTGGACGCCCAGCGGGCGCGTATCGCCGCCCGCGCCGCCCGCGACCTGACCCGCCGCAAGGGCCTGCTCGGGGGGACGGGGCTGCCGGGCAAGCTCGCCGACTGTCAGTACACCGACCCGGAGCGCTGCGAGCTCTACATCGTCGAGGGTGACTCGGCGGGCGGCTCGGCCAAGGGCGGCCGGGACTCGAAGTTCCAGGCGATCCTGCCACTGCGCGGCAAGATCTTGAATGTGGAGAAGGCCCGGATCGACCGGGTACTGAAGAACACCGAGGTCCAGGCACTGATCCAGGCGCTCGGCTGCGGCATCCACGACGATTTCGACGCCAGCAAACTGCGGTATCACAAGATTGTCCTGATGGCGGACGCGGACGTCGACGGCCAGCACATCCGGACGCTGCTACTGACGCTGCTGTTCCGGTTCATGCGCCCACTGGTCGAGGCCGGCTATGTCTTCCTGGCCCAGCCCCCGCTTTACAAGATCAAATGGGGGCGCGAGGACTGGCAGTACGCCTACTCCGACCGGGAGCGTGACGGCCTGATCGAGCACGGCGTCGAGACCGGCCGCAAGCTGCCCAAGGATGCGATCCAGCGCTTCAAGGGTCTCGGCGAGATGAATGCGACCGAGCTGTGGGACACGACCATGGACCCGGACCGCCGCATCCTGCTGCAGGTCACCCTGGACGACGCCGCCGTCGCGGACGAGCTGTTCTCCGTCCTGATGGGTGAGGACGTCGAAGCCCGGCGCTCCTTCATCCAGCGCAATGCCAAGGACGTCCGCTTCCTCGATATCTAGGAAATCCAGGACCGTCCTCACCATCCCTGTCTGGAAGGACCCGCGTGACCGACGTACTACCCCCGCCGCCCGGCGACCGGGTCGAGCCAATCGGTATCGAAGTCGAGATGCAGCGGTCGTACCTCGACTACGCGATGTCGGTCATCGTCGGCCGTGCGCTGCCGGAGGTCCGTGACGGCCTGAAGCCGGTGCATCGCCGCGTCCTCTACGCGATGTACGACGGTGGTTACCGTCCGGACCGCGGGTACTTCAAGTGTTCGCGCGTTGTCGGTGACGTCATGGGTAACTATCACCCGCACGGCGACTCGGCGATCTACGACACCCTGGTACGACTGGCTCAGCCCTGGTCGCTGCGCTACCCACTGGTCGACGGTAACGGGAACTTCGGCTCGCCGGGCAACGACCCGCCGGCCGCTATGCGTTACACCGAGTCACGGCTGGCGTCGTTGGCGATGGAGATGCTGCGCGATATCGACCAGGACACGGTCGACTTCGCAGCCAACTACGACGGCCGCTCCCAGGAGCCGACGATCCTGCCCAGCAGGTTCCCGAACCTGCTGGTCAACGGTGCCGGGGGCATCGCGGTCGGGATGGCGACCAACATTCCCCCGCACAACCTGCGGGAGGTTGCCGAGGGCGTGAAGTGGTTCCTCGCGCACCCGGACGCCGCCGATTCCGAACTGCTGGAAGCGCTGCTCGGGCTGGTCAAGGGACCGGACTTCCCCACCGCCGGTCTCATCGTCGGCCGGCAGGGCATCGAGGACGCCTACCGCACGGGTCGCGGCAGCATCCGGATGCGGGCCGTCGTCCAGGTCGAGGAGAACAAGGGCCGGACCCAGCTCGTTGTCACCGAGCTGCCGTACCAGGTCAACCCCGACAACCTTGCCGAGAAGATCGCCGAGCTCGTCCGGGACAACCGCGTCAGCGGGATCTCCGACATCCGGGACGAGACCTCGGCGCGTACCGGCCAGCGGTTGATCATTGACCTGAAGCGGGACGCGGTCGCGAAGGTCGTCCTGAACAACCTGTACAAGCACACCCAGCTACAGGACACCTTCGGCGTCAACATGCTGGCGATCGTCGACGGGGTACCGCGCACCCTGCGGCTGGACCAGATGGTGCGGTACTACGTCGACCACCAGGTCGACGTGATCGTCCGCCGGACCCGCTACCAGCTACGTAAGGCACGCGAGCGCCTGCACGTCCTCGAGGGTCTGCTGATCGCTCTCGACCACCTGGACGAGGTGATCAACCTCATTCGTAACGCCGAGTCGGCGGACGCCGCGCGCGGGCAGTTGATGGAGCGGTTCTCCCTGTCGGAGATCCAGGCGGTCGCGATCCTGGACATGCAGCTGCGCCGGCTCGCCGCCCTCGAGCGCCAGAAGATCATTGATGAGGCCGCCGAGCTGCGGGCGCGGATTGCCGAGCTGGAGGCGATCCTCGCCTCACCGACCCGGCAACGGGAGATCATCGGTGAGGAGCTCACCGAGATCGTCGACCGGTTCGGCGACGAGCGGCGGACCCGGCTGATTCCGTTCGAGGGCGACATGTCCGTCGAGGACCTGATCGCGCGTGAGGACGTCGTCGTCACCGTCACCCGTGGCGGTTACGCCAAGCGGACCAAGACCGACCTGTACCGCT
>NZ_CADDZT010000101.1:138785-166249 GCF_902812655.1 Candidatus Frankia meridionalis
GGGCGCGGCGCTGCGCGAGGACGACATCGTCGAGCACTTCTTCGTGACCACCACCCACCACTGGCTGTTGTTCTTCACCAACAAGGGCCGGGTGTACCGGGCCAAGGCGCACGAACTGCCTGAACAGGCTCGTACCGCCAAGGGCCAGCATGTGGCGAACATCCTCGCGTTCGGTCAGGACGAGCGCATCGCCGAAGTCATGGCGATCAACGACTACCAGGCCGCGCCGTACCTGGTGCTCGCGACCCGGCGTGGGCTGTGCAAGAAGACCGCGCTCTCCGAGTTCGACTCGAACCGGTCCGGCGGGCTTGTCGCGATCAACCTGCGTGACGACGACGAACTGATCGCCGCCCGGCTTGTGTCGGCCGACGACGACCTGCTGCTGGTCAGCCGGCAGGCCCAGTCCATCCGGTTCCACGCCGACGATGAGCAGTTGCGCCCGATGGGCCGGGCCACCTCCGGCGTCATCGGGATGCGGTTCGACACCGACGACGAGCTGCTCGCCATGGAGGTGGTGCCACAGGACTCGGAGGCGAACCTGCTGGTGGCCACCAGCGGGGGATACGCCAAGCGGACCTCCCTGGGCGAGTATCCGGTGCAGGGGCGCGGCGGTAAGGGTGTTCTCACCGCGAAGATTGTTTCCACCCGTGGTGGCCTGGTAGGCGCGCTGGTGGTCGGTCCTGACGATCAGCTTTACGCGATCACGTCCAACGGCGGCGTGCTGCGGACGATCGCCCGTGACGTCCGGCGGGCTCAGCGGCAGACCATGGGGGTCCGACTCATCGATCTGGAACCCGGAGTACAGGTCGTGGGAGTGGCACGTAATGCTGATGCTGACGACAACGGCGGCAACGGTTCGACAAGCAGCCCCGGCGGAGCAGACTCAGCCTGAGGACGGATAACGGGCCGGGCAAGGCGGGAGAAAGACCGTGAACGACAGCGATGACGACCGAACCAGTCGGTCGTCGGTCTTCCGTGGATCTTCCCCGTTGCGGTCGGAGCAGCCGCCGGAGCGGGGCCAGGATGCCCGAAATGACAGGCAGGCCTCCGCGGGCCCGACACGACCGGACCCGACGTCGGGGTCCGACGCCGAAGATGACGGGACCCGGGTGCAGAAGGCCCCGTCCGCGATCCGGGACCTGCGAATGCCACGCGAGGCCCGGGAGACTCGGGGGCCCCAGACTCGGGGGCCCCAGCGGATCGTTTCAGGCCCGTCCGCCCGGCCAGGCGGGCGGGCCACCGATCCGGAGCGTGATCCCGGCTCGCCGGCTTCCTCTGGTTCCCCGGATCTCCCACCGGAGCGACAGAGCCCGGCCAGGCCCTTTGTGCCGACCCCCCTGACTGCTCCGGCGGCCGGTACCGGCGCAGGACCGGCCGTTGCTTCAGGACCATCGACGCCGACCGCGGTGCCGCCGGCTGGGCCAACGTACGTGCCGGCTCGCAGAGGACCAGCGGACGCCGGTTCCGGGCGGCCTGGCGCGCGAGCCGCCGCCAAGACCGGGCCCACCGCGAAGACCGGGCCTGCGGCCAAGACCGGGCACGCCCCCGCCCCCGCGACGTCTGGAACCGAAGCGTCCGCATCCAGGCCCGCGCCGTTCGACGGGACACCCCGGTCGGATCCGGACACGATCTCGCTGCGGCGACCCACGAAGAAGCCCGGCGCCCCCGCCGGAGGCGTGACTGGGCGTGCCGTGGCAGGTGGAGAGACAGGCCGTGTGGGAAGGTCGGAACGTGGGCAGACGGCCGCTGCGGCACAGGTCCCGGAAACGGGGGCCTTCGGACGGCTGGACGAGCATGCCGACCGTGAGAATCAGGCAGCGTGGGCGGCGCACGGTGGCCGGACCACAAGGGGCTCAGAGCAGGAAAAGATCCCCGCATCGGGGAGCGGGCCGACCGAGCGCTCGGCGGAGGTCGGTGGGCCGCGGATTGCGGTCCGGGAACGTGGCATGACGGATTCGGCCACCGGACCGATGGTCGGTGCTCCGACCGGACCGTCCGTGGTGCGCACACCCGGGCAGGGACGCCGGGCCCGGCTGCGTGTCGCGCGGGTCAATCCGCTGTCGGTGGCACGGCTGACGTTCGCCTTCTCCTTGTGCGTGTTCGTCGTGCTCATGGTCGCGGTGGCCGTGCTGTGGTTCGTGCTGAACTCGATCGGGGTGTTCGACAGCGTGGTCAGCGCGGCGGACACGCTGACCGACGGCAGCAACGGTGGGGTGCGCAGCTGGCTGTCGTTCACGCGGGCCATGGAATTCGGAATGCTCATCGGTGCGATCAATGTGATCCTGATGACGGCGCTGGCAACCCTGGGTGCGCTGCTGTACAACCTGTGCACCGAGATGGTCGGCGGGATCGAGGTCATCCTCGGCGACCAGTAGGGGCGGATGACACAGGCTGAGGATTTCGAGGCGGGCACCACGTCAGGCACCCGTCGTCATCCGGTACTGTGGAGCCCAGCAAGGACCTGTAGCTCAGTCGGTTAGAGCGCTTCCCTGATAAGGAAGAGGCCGGTGGTTCAAGTCCACCCAGGTCCACGCGCTGGCTCAGCGTGCTCGCCGATCTGACGGTCAGCTTCGCTGCTGACCACTATGTCTGCCAGGGGGCCGAGCCCCCCGAACCCCCCACAGTCCTGTGCGGCAGGGGGCTGTTTGTCGAAGATGGCGTTCGTGCGTCCTCGGCAACGTTGCGTGGCAGGTAGTCCCGTGTCACCGCGTGCGCGATGCGGTGCACCGTGGCCACCGTCGACCGGGACGACTTCACCCTGCCGGCCCTCGCTGGCCATGTCGGTTGTCCACCGGTCCCGTTCGCCGGCCGGAGGGACCGGCAGGTACCGGCAGGTACCGCGGACGGCACCGCCTGGACACCGCCCGGACAAACGAGCCCGGATCCTGACGAGTCATCCGTCCGGATCGTCCGGGTCGACGAAGGTAGCCCAGTAGTCTCGATCCTCCTCGAAACCCGCGATCTCGACTACTGACCCGGTCGGCCGATCGACAAGCACCGCGTAGAAGACGATCGGCCCGAACGCCCCGGCGGGCTCAAGAATCACCAGGCGGGCCGCTCCGCCCATCTCCGAGGGCAGGTTGTCCCAGTTGTTAGCGAAGGCGAACTTCGCTGACCGCACGGGCAGCGCCATGAACTCGTGGAACGTCGGCCCCGAGTACTGCATGCCTCGGCTGTCGGGGTACGTGGCCCTGGCAGCGGCGAGGAAGTCGGCCCCGTAGGTGACCGCGTACCTGGTCACCGGGCAAGGTGTCCCTGACGGGAGTAGTCCTCGCCGATCTGCCGCAGCTTGTCCATCATCCGAGCTGACGGCTGTGGCTGACTCTGCGGCAGAAGAGCTGCCACGTAAGGGATGTCCTCGCCCTCGTCCACGAGCTGCCATCCGGGCTCGCGGTGGGACCGTTCGCTGGCATCCGTGTTGGTGTGGCCGCGAAGCAGGTTGATCGCATCCTGAACGGCCTTCAGTTCGGTAGCGCTGAACAGCTCACGGCGGGCGGGCCGGGTCGGGCGAAGGCGGTGCTGCTCATGGCCCAGGACCCGCTCCTTAATCAGCACCGCGTCACCGGTGTCGATCAGATGGTCTCGGATCGCCTTGAGGCGCTGCGGCGCCGGGCCTCGCTCAAGCTTGCGGTAGCGGACTCCCGTGATCGGACGGCCCGTCTCGCGGACGTGCGCGAACTCGGCGAAGTACAGGACCTTGTTGGCCTTGGTGGCGCCCCCGTAGGGGTCGTCCGCCAGCTCTTCGGCGACCAGTAGTAGCAGCTCGGCGAACTTGGCCTCGTTCGGCTGTACGTCGAGGTCGTCGCGTTGGAGGCTGTCCCTGACACTGCGCTCGTGCGCGTCCATGGCGCGGCCCTCCCTCCTCGTGACCTTGCCACCGTACCGGCCGGCGCAAGCATTGCGTAACGGGGTGCCCGTCGGAAGATCCGGGACAGCCCGAATTCTAGTCGAACTTCTGTTCGATTCCAAGCTGTTGACCTGGGTCGCGGCGTGAGCTCTTCGCGCTCACCCTTACAACACTGGACGATCACTGCTTACCCAACAATTGCGGCAGGTGGCCAACTGGATCGAATGGGCCTTGGCGCGCTCCCAGCCGCGGTGGCCCCAGGTGGAGTGCCCTGCGCGGGACGTCGGTCCGCACCAAGGTGTCAACGGCCAAGGCCCCCGTGCCGACTTTCCCTACTTTTTCCAGCGGGTGGCAGGTGGGGCGGCGGCTGGCGCGGCCGGCGTCGAGATCGACATGGTGTGGCAGGAGCAGGTTCACGCTGACCATCTATGACCAGCGTGTACATGTTCGATCCGCTCCGTCCGTCCGCTGGGGCCACCAGGAGATGGCCACCAGGAGATGGCCACCAGGAGATGGCCACCAGGAGATGGCCACCAGGAGATGGCCACCGGCGAACAGGCAAGGGGAGCATCGGCGGTGCCGTCTGTCCGGACAGACGGACAGACGTCGTCTGGGCCGTTCGACGCCGTCACCGCACCCTCGTCGAATCGGCCATCGAACCGGCGGCGTCCGCGCACTCAACCATCATGATCACGATGACGGCGTGGGTGATGGTCGCGGTCCCACCCGGTAACAGGGGCTGGTGCTCGAACCAGAACAGCAGCGGCGCCATCTGGGGGCTTTGAGCTGGAACGTCGGCAGCACCCACTACTGGCGGGCCATCTGGTGCGACCTCAACAACTACTGCAGCTACGATCAATATAACCGACCGTGCTTATTCGGTGACCATCATGGCTGCCGCGCTGTGCGGACCTGCCATCGGGTCGGGTCCGACATCCTCATGGGGATGTCGGACCCACCGCCTGCGCCCGGAAATCGTGCATTTTCCCGGGCATCGGCTTCCCGGATATCGGCCCGGGCACCTGGCGCCCACCAGCCGGTGGCCTTCCACCGAAGTCGAAGACGAAGTGGACCAGCGGCCGGATCCCGGCCTATTTTCCGCGGTGAGGGCCTGTTGTCGGACCTGTCGGTTCAACGATCCGCACCCGTGTCGCGCGGAACTGCCGAGGCACCTGCTGGAGCACCCGCAACCGCGGATCCGGAGTATCCAGGAGGGGTTCGACCAGCAGCGGACGCAGTACCGCCAGCCGCGGATCCTCAAGCACGGTGTCCACCGCGCGGCGGTCGCCACCGATCACGACGGCGTCGAGATCGGCGACCGCCGGTACCAGCGTGGCCGCGGCGACGTCGGCAGCCGCGGACAGCGCATCGCGGATCTGGCCTTGTCGGCGCCGGGCGAACCGCTGCTGCGACCATCCACCCGCAGCGCTGCGGCCGTGGACCTGGCGTGATCCGACTTTCGAGGTGATCAGACGCGTCCCGTGAAAAACGCCGGCGGCGTACCCGCCGAGACGGACGAGGAGCACGCCGACCCGCCGGTCGGTGACCGCGTGGATGGTCAGGCCGCCGTACAACGCCCCCGGATCGATGCGCAGCGGCGGGAACGGGACCCGGCACTCGGCGACCGCGCCGTCCGCCGCCGTGAACACGACCGCCGTCTCTCCGACCACACAGGCCACGGCACCATGACGATCACTGAACCGGGTCAGCCAGCCATCAAGCCGCTCCGGGTCGATGACAACCCAGCGGCCGCCGCCTGCGGCCGGGAACGCATTCACCCGTCCATGTTCCCCGACCATGTTCCCCGACCATGTTCCCCGACCATGCGGCCGACGTCTGTATCCCGTTCACGGGCGTCCCGGTGATCAGTGGTCGATGTCCTCGTAGGCAGCGCGGTAGGCGTCGAGGGCTGCTCCGGACGTGGGGTGCACCACCGGGCTCTCCTTGCCGCCGAGCACTCCGTACCGCTGCAGCTCGGCGCGTACGACGTCGGTCACCGAGGAGAACTCGAGGCGCACCGAATGGTCGGCCAGCTGCGCGGCGACGTGCCGTAGCGTCTGGGCGGCGGTGAAGTCGATGTCGGCGATGGCGGAGGCGTCCAGGCACAGCACGTGCAGGGGAGGCGCGGGCGGTATGGCCGATGAGTCGACTGAGGGGCCGGTCGAGATGTCGGTCGAGGCCAGGAACGCCGTGATGTCGCCGGCGAACCGGTGGGCATTGGCGTAGTAGAGGCTTGACATGAAGCGGTAGACGACGAGCCCGCCGGTGGTGCGGGCGTTGGGGCGGGCGGGCTCGGTGCGCCAGTGGCCGTCCGCGCCGCGCACAAGTACGAGCGTGGTCGGGTCGTAGCTGTGCCGCAGGTGGTCGACAAGCGAGGCGACGACGGCCAGCACGATGCCCTGCTCGACCCCCAGGACCACCACCGCAGCTACCGTCAGCAGCGCCACCATGAACTCGGCTCGGCGTAGCCGCAGGATCCGCCGCATGCCCGCGACGTCGATCAGCTCCACGCCGATCAGGAACACCACGGCGGCGAGCACCGCGATCGGTAGGTGCGCGAGCGGACCTGTCAGGAACAGCAGCACCAGCAGCACGACCGTGCAGCAGGTCAACTGGGACAGCTGGGAGCGGCCACCCGCGCTGTCGACCATCTGCGTCTTGGTTGGGCTGCCGTTGACGACGAAGGTGCCGGTGAACGCGGCGGCGGCGTTGGCGGCACCGAGGCCGACGAGGTCGGTGTCCTCGTCGAGCTGCTCGTCGTAGCGCGCCGCATACGCACGGGAGGTCGCCGAGCTCTGCGCGAGGATCACGACGAACATCGACACCGCGGTTGCCAGCACCGCTCTGCTGTCTGCCACCGACAGCGCCGGGACCGTCAGCGACGGAATCCCGCTCGGCACGGGGCCGAGTGTGCGGACGCCGTGTGCGGGCAGGTTCAGCAGGACGCTCGCGACGATCGATCCGACCACCACGACCAACGCGCCTGGTACCCGACGAGTCAGCCGGCGCACGCCGACCACCATGATGAGCGCCGTCACGCTGACCGCAAGTGTGGTCAGCGAGGTGGATGGCAGCGCTTCAACTGCACCGACCAACTTCGGGATGCTCGACCGGCCGCTGACATCGATCCCGAGCAGACCGGGTAGTTGCCCGACCGCCACCGAGATGCCGACGCCGGTCAGGAAACCGATGAGCACGGTGCGGGACAGGAAGTTCGCGAGGAAGCCGAGCCGCAGCAGCCGGGCCAGTACCAGCAGCACACCGGTCAGCAGCGCCGCGAGCCCGGCCAGCTGCACGTAGCGGTGCGAGCCGGGTGCGGCCAGGCCGGTGACACCGGCTGCGAGGATCGCCGCGGTCGCGGAGTCGGCGCCTACAACCAGGTGCCGCGAGGAGCCGAGGACCGCGAAGACGGCCATCGGCGCCAGGATCGTGTAAAGGCCGGTGACCACCGGCATCCGGGCGATCGTGGCGTAGCCGAGCACTTCGGGGATACCGAGCGCGGCCAGTGTGACGCCGGCGAGGACATCGCCTGGCACGCGGCTGCGCTCCAGCGGACGCAGCCTGCCGAGAACCGGCAGCCGGCGGGTGTGCCGGGGAGCCGAGCGGCGCCAATGTCCAGGGTCCGACGTGGCCGCGACCTGCAGGATCCGCGTGTGGATCCGCGCGTTACCTCTCGTCACCATCACCCCCGCAACCAACGCCTTGGGATTGCAGATGGCTGCCTGGCATGATCCCGTTTCCAGCGTAGATCATGAATGAGGGTACGGCGGCTGCTGGTCAGCGGCCAGTCGCTACAGCCCGTACTGCTCGAGAAGGTGTAGTCAGACCTCGCTGACCGTGGGGAACGACGGCACGCAGTGCCGACCGCGTCGTACGAGGTAGACCGCTGCTACCTGGACCGCATCCTCGTGCTGGAGACGACGTTCACCACCCAGATGGGCAGCGTAACGCTGACCGACGGGGTTGTGCGTCGGACCGGGAAACACCGGGCACAGGTTCGGTAGGGACGTCCCTCACCTGCTTGTCCGCTGGATTCGGTGCACCGAGGTCGAGGTCGAGGTCGAGATCGGCATCGGGTGCGCGTCGCGCCCCGAGTACGGCCTGATTCGGCCGATCCTCGGGCATGTCGACGGTGGGGTGACCGCGCGCGGCGGCACGGAATGGTGCTGGTGCTGGTGCTGGTGCTGGTGCTGGTGCTGGTGCTGGTGCCATAGTCACCGCCGCGGTCCTCGCTCGAAGCCGGACACGGCGGTGACGAGGACACCTGGGCCTTCTGGTCGCCTGTGCGGACAAGGTTGTGGTGCGCTACCTGTACTGGTACCAGGTTTTCTCGACGATCACATCCGAGATGTTTTTCGACTCGCAGTAGCCCATGAGTTCGGACATGCGGTTGATGAACCCATATCCGGAGAAGTTCAACGAAGTGTTACACAGAATGCCATATCCAGAAACAGCCCGGAACGATTCCAGAAGCCGGTACAGAGTGGGCTCCTCATGGGATCGTACCGACTGGACTCTCGCCGTTCCGTCAACGTGGGTGACAGCCGGTAGTGCATCGGTCCGGACCCGGTTGAAGTGCAGCATGTAGGGGTCCTCGAACGGGTCGTCGAACCAGAGACCCAGGTCCTCGGCGATGCAACAGGGTGCGATCGGCCGGTACCCTTCACGCTGTTTGATCCTATTAAGGGTGTCCTTCGCCCCGGCGGTCAGCGGTGACGCGAGCAACGATCGATGCCCGAGCGCGCGAGGTCCGATCTCGTAGCGTCCCTGGACCCAGGCGGCGACGCCGCCGTCAAGCAGCCTCCTGGCAAGTCGCTCGGATTGCAGCGGCTGGGCTGACCATCGGCTGGGGTCGGGCTCTCCGTCATGGTTGAACGCGGCCCCGGCATAGACGTTCCACTCAAGACGGCACGGCTCGCCAAAATAGGTTGCCGCGTCCATCGCGGTGCCGATGGCCGAACCGGAGTCATTGGCGCAGGGCGGGACGAAGACGTCACTGAACAGGCCTGACTCGCGCCAGCGTCTGTTCCATTCGCAGTTCAGGCCGCATCCGCCGGATATCAACAGCGGCAGACCGCGGGGAAGCCTGGCTTCGGCGGCTGCGCGGAAGGTGTCGAAGAGCCGGGTCGTCAGATACCTTGCGGCAGTGTGCAACAGCGGATTGTCGAGACCACAGTTGTGCAGGGAGGATTCCCGATATGAGATTTTCTCGAAAGGGTAGAATGTATTCTCTGATTTCAGAAGTGCATCGACCACTTCCTTTTCCTTGGCCCGGGGCTCGGAGCCGTCCGCATACGCGGTAAGGGCCATGAGCTTTCCCGCGTCCTGTAGTCGGGGTACGTCTCCGGATTCCCAGAAGGTGGGGTCGGCAAGGCCGAAGAGTGCCGCGTAACGTGCGCCCGGTTCCGTCAGAACATGAAAAGGAGTGATCTTTTCTCCGTAGTTCTGCCAGTGGTAGAAGGCGCCGATCTCGCCCTCCCACACCAGAATGACGCACTCACGCAGTGGAGCGGCTGGAGCCATTGCCGCGACCATGAAAAGGTGTGAGCGCTCGTGACTGGACGTGAAGACGGTCACCGGCTTCCCGAAGAATTTCCCCTCCGACGTCACGCCCGGGTCCACGCCGAAATAGCCTGCCCCATGTTGTGACAAGTAGCTTGGTAAGGGCTTGTGCCAGCCACCGATGGCCAGCACGTCCGGTTGTCCGGTTGCCATGTCCATGGCCTGGAGCACAAGAGATGCCGAGACCCCACCGTAACGGTTGAAGGAGTCCTTTTCGCCTTCGAGGGAGTAGATGAGCCGGCCGTCTTCCACGAAGGCGATGGCGCCGTCATGTCCCGGATTCATGCTCAGAATTCGCATGGGGCCTACCCTTGTCTCGATATTGGCGTTCGCAGTGGTCCGGGTCGACGAGATGAAATCGAAGATCTGAGGTCGTCGACCTCAGCGACTGGTCGCCCGCATGAACTTCCTAACGCACAGCGGGACGGTGATAAGCATGACCATGAATGACCAGACGAGTGACATCGCAATCGGATAGTCGGTCATCCAGGTGTGGTGGACCACCGGAGTCGCCGGGTTTCCGAAAAGCTGCCTGCTGGCAGTTCCGACCGCGGAAACAGGGTTCCACTCGGCGACGTACTGCACCCACACCGGCATGCTCTGTACGGGTGCGAGCGCATTGGACAGATAGATTACCGGGAACAGCCAGATGGTACCGGCCCCGGCGGCCGCCTCCGGACTTTTCGTACACACCCCGATAAGTGCACCCAGCCAGCTCATCGCGAGACCGAAAACCAGAAGTATGCCGATGGAAAGCAGTGCACCGCCGATACCGTTGTGGGCGCGCCAGCCGACCGCGAACCCACATGAAATCGTCACCAGTATGGTTATCAAGGTCTTCAGCAGGCCGGCATTAGTGAATCCGGCGAGGACGGTGGAGGGTGCCACTGGTAGCGTACGGAGGCGATCGATCGTCTTGTGTTTGAGTTCCTCGGCGACCGCGCCGGAGGTCGACGCGGCGGCGAACGCAACGGTCTGCGCCAACAGGCCGCCGATCACGAATTCAGTGTAGCTACCGCCGCCCGGCAGCTTTATTGCATTGGCGAAAAGGTATACCATCGCCAGGGTAAAAAGGGCTGGTTGAATAATGCTGTAGGCAATGATGTCGGGTTGTCTCGGCAGCCGCATCAGAATGCGTCTCGTCATCAGGTATGTGTCAGTGAGTGCGGCTCCGGCAGTTTGACCGGACGAACGTGGCCTGATGGGGGACCCGGATACGATCCTCAGGTTCGTGTTCCGGTGACGGCCGGTAATTTCGCCGTGTCCACGGCGCAGCCTGGTATCGGCAGCGGGTAACCTTGCACTGTCCGACAGGGAAAAAATGTTCTCACTCACGCCGCCACCGCCATTGCCGTCGCGTCGTGTACTGCTTCGGAGACCGCGGGCCGACCCGTGAGGCTCAAGAAGACGTCATCAAGAGTCGGTCGGCACAGCGCGACATCCTCGAGTTCTACAGCGGCGGCATCCATCTCACGCAGAACCCGGGCGAGCAGGCCCGGTTCGTGCGGTGTCATCACGATGACCCGTCGTTCCGATGGGATGACGACCGCCTGGTTGGTACCGACATGGTCGAGAATGGCCGCGGCAAGAGGCAGCAGTTCACTGTCACGCAGGACAACCTCGATGCGGTCGCTGTTGATCTGTGTCTTCAGCTCCTCCGCGGTGCCTCTGGCTATGACACGGCCGTGGTCGACCACGGCTATCAGGTCGGCGAGCTGATCGGCTTCTTCCAGGTACTGGGTGGTGAGCAGGAGCGTTGTGCCCGCGCTCACGAGTTCGGAGATCATTGCCCAGGTGGTGCTGCGGCTACGAGGGTCCAGCCCGGTCGTCGGTTCGTCCAGGAACAGGACGGCCGGCCGCGTGATCAGGCTGACGGCGAGGTCCAGTCTGCGCCGCATGCCGCCCGAGTAGGTACTTGCCAGTCGGCTGGCCGCCGCGGTGAGGTCGAACTGCTCAATCAGCTCCTGGGCGCGCCGACGCGCTCCCTGCCGGCCCAGCCGGTGCAGCCGGCCGAAAAGTTCCAGGTTCTCCCATCCGGTCAGCAGGGGTTCCACCGCTGTCTCCTGACCGGAAACTCCGATGCAACGCCGCACGTTATGCGGTTGCCGGACCACGTCGAAACCGCCCACCCACGCGCGTCCACCGTCTGGTTTCAGCAGCGTGGTCAGCACCCGGACGGTCGTGGTCTTGCCTGCTCCGTTCGGACCGAGAAGGCCGAGGACGGTCCCTGGCTGGACCTCCAGATTCAGGCCGTTCAGCGCGTAAGCGTCGCCATAACGCTTGATCAGATCTTCGACAATGATAGCTGGTTTCATAGTGAAACAACCTCCTCGTGTGTCCCTCGGGTGTCGGAAAAGGTCGACAACCCGGTTGTCGTCATGGCTTGTTGCGGCGGGCACTGCTGCTGTTCCGCCGGAATCGTGCGTGAACCCCAGTTTGTGTTGCTCAGGGTGCAGAGTGCGTAGATCTTCAGGGGAAGAAGCAGGCTGACATTGATGAATTCGTGGAAGGCAAACGCGAAGAACGCCATTTTCCTGGTGCGCCAGGCTCCGTACGGGCAGTGCAGTAACGAGAGTCCTGCTATCGCGGCGACCGACCACCACGGCGGTGGCGTCGCGGACAGGGCGACGAGGCTCAGACCGGTGATCATTGACAGGCTGAGTAGCAACGGTGCCAGGTTCTGCCCGACGACATCAAGCGTCAGGTAGCGGTGAAGCCGGGGAAGGAGTTTGATGGCCAGGAGCGTGTCCCGATAAGTACTTCGGGCCCACCGGAGCTGTTGGCGCAGGTAGGGGCGGATCCGTTCGGGGACGACCGTCGCGGCCGTCGCGTCCGGGACATAGATGGTGCGCAGGCCCGATCGCAGTATGAGGATCGTCAGGTGGCGATCCTCCCCGAAGTCGCTCGGTCGCCCACGAAATATCTGGGTCTCGTAGTCGTCGAGGACGGTGATGAGTGCGGAGCGCCGGTAGATCGCGCACGGTCCACAGCAGCACATCACCGCGCCGAAGACGGACTGGGCGGCCCGTTCCTGGTTGCAGGCGATCCAGTACTCCATGTCAACCAGTCGGGTGAGCCAGGTTGCCCGCCTGTTACTCGCAACCATCTGGCCCATGGCCGCACCCACTCCGGGGTCGGCCATCGCCACCGCCAGTTTGCGTACGACGTCGGGCTCGATGGTCGTGTCGGAGTCGATCGCCACGACAAGGTCACCGACCGACTGGCGGATGGCGGCTACCTGGGCCTTCCGTTTTCCCACGTTGTTCGCCAACTGCATGATCACGAATCGTCGGTCGCGGCCGAATTCATCGTAAACGGGCTGGAGCTGCTGGCGGTTCCGGGATCCGTCGTCGACGACGTACACCGTGAGAGTGCCTTCGTAATCCTGGTTTGCGACGGAGCGCAGGCAGGATGCGAGCACCTCCGGTTGTTCGTTGAAGCAAGGTATGATCACATCGACTGTGAGCGATAAGGCGGTGGGTCCGACGTTTTTCGGTGTGGCTCGCTGCCGCCGGTGTGTCTGGTGGGCAAAGCGAACCTGCGTTGCGAGATGGCCGATGGTGAGGATGACGTAGGTCAACAGTACGCCGGTGAAAGCGCCGCGTAGGACCACGATTGTCGTGTGCATGGAGTCCTCCGTCGCAAGCGTCGGGCCGCTCGTGGGGCCGGGAAGGCACAGGGTTGGTGATAACGGATGCCGAGGACGGAGCTCTCGCATCGGATAGCTAAAGAGGGATGGATCTGACGGTACCGCCCCGGGTTTTGTCAGTTCGGGCTGCGGCACACCGTCATGGTGGTCAGGCAGCCAGCTCCCAGCGGTGCTCCTTTGCCAGAACCCGCTGCAGGTAGAGGCCGAGAACGGATCCGTAGATCAGATGCCCAGCAAAGGAAAGCCCGAGGGACTGCGGGCTGAGGGGGAAGAGCAGCTCCGCGCCGCGGGCAGACAGGGCGATGGTGCCCACCAGGCCTGACCAGATGAAGATGCCATAGCCGATGCCCAACTGGATCGGACGCCGGGCAAGAGCCGGGAACCGCCAGACGCCGATGACGCCGCACATCACGAAGAAGGCCATTCCGATGCCACCGCCGTCACCCACGTAGCGCCAGGCATAGCCGACCGGAATATTCGTGGGCACATCCCCGATGATCCATCCACCGAGCCGTGGGATGAAGTCCGGCCAGATTCCGGTGAATACCATGGGCATCCGCAGCGCATCATAGGCGGTGACAGCGATCAGTCCGGCCACAAGGCCCCAGACTGCCCATCTTGATTCCTCCGAACGGTGCAACGTCATCGCGAGCACGATTATGACGAGAGGCAGCACCAGAAAGCGCGCCGAGGCGCTGATCGGGAGAAGGCCGAAGATGTAGAGTGGGATGGACAGCACCGGTAAAGCGCCGGCGGTCATCAGGATTCCGACCCTCATCAGCGAGGCCGGTCGCCGTAGCAGGCCGCTTTCGGGCGCGAGCAGAACACGTGTGAAAGGCGATGAAACAGCGCCTTCGCGATGCTGTGTCGGAATACTCGCCGCAGTTGTGGTCATGGTTGAGCGGGCGGCAACGGTGGTCGTGCTCATGTCTTTCTCCCGTTCTGTTTCCGGCGCGAGGTGGTTCTTCAGCCCGAAGTCGCTGATCGTGGATATCGGGAGGACGCTCCCGGTTGCCGGCCGGGGCGCCGCCCCGGCATGTCCTCTGTGTTCCTGGTAATAGTTTCGCCGCCGGACTTCGACCGAAACAGACCGTATGTATGATGGTATGCACATACTGTGGGTATTTGATACCGGTATCAGCGATGCTGAGCATGATTATCCTGGTATTGGCAGTGCCAGGATCACGTCGGCGCATGTCCCGGGTCAGTCACCGGGATCGAAGCGCATTACCTCGGATCTGATCGTTATCGTCAGATCTTCAGCGGACGGCGTCGCGCCACCAGAGTTGGTCGGATGCCGTACTGATGATCAATTTTCCGGCGTGGCCGGCCAGCCCGGTGGCGGGCGCCGGGATGCCTCCGATCGCGGTCCAGGCGACATCATGCAGCACCGGAGGCCGCATCCAGAGGGTTTGATCCCGGGTGACGCAGTAGAGCCGGCCGCTGGTACTGGTCATGGCGATGACGTTGTCGGCGTGCCCCACCCGCGTCCAGACCTGCTTCTGGCCGATCCGGTCGAAGCGGAGGTAGACAAGATCGTTTTTGGTGGTCGCACCGAACAGCCCCTCGAAGCACGCCGCAAGCGCGGCCACCCCCGGCGCTGTCCCGATCTTGACCCAGTTGACGTCGTGGTGGACGGGCTCGCGCTGCCACAACTGGTCGTCCGTGGTCACGGCGTACAGGCAGACCGGTTGGCCGCCGGTGGCCTCGCGTGGACTGGCCATGGCGCGGACACGGCCCGCGTGCCCGATCCGGGTCCAGGCGAGGTTCTGGCCGACCGGGTCCCGGGCATACAGGATGTTCCCGGCGGTGGCGAACAAGGTGTTCTCGCAGGCGACGAGCGCGGTCACCGTGCTGGCGCGACCGATCCGCTCCCAGTTCGCGGCCGGCCACGGGTCACTCAGCCGGGTGAGGACATTACGGGTGATCCGGTCGACCGTTGGATCCGGGGAGCTACCGAGCCCGCCGCCCCATCCGGTCGTGGCGACGTTGAGCACTGTGCCGCCGCCGGGTGCCCGGAACACGCCCATGGTTGCGGCACCACCCTGCCCCAGACGGCGCCAGTCGGACAGGTCGGCCGTGGCGAGGACGACGAAGGTCGTGGGGGCACCATCTCGGCCGGTGACCCGGGGGATGCCGTTCTCCTCGACCATGTCGGCGGCGTCGGTTTCGTAACCGAGCGTCCCGGTCCCGAAGGTGTCACCGTCAGCCAGTCCGGTTCCCTCAAAGACCCAGTGATCGGCGAACCTCACCGTCCAGGCAGCGCTGGCCATCACTCCCATGTCGCCCCAGCAACCCGCGCCGCGGCGGAAGCTGGTACCGGTGAGGGCGTTCTCCGGGCGATTGACCGGCGCGCTGGACCACTCGACAGTGACACGGGCGTTGTCGACGCCGGTGAGCGGGTCTTCAGCGGCATCACGGTGGCAGACGAAGGTGCGGCCGTCGTCCTCAAGCCGGAACTGCCACCAGCAGGTGTTGCCCGTGAGAAACGCTATGTTGCCGCCGGAGGCCAGGAACTGCTCGGCGGCGTCGCGCATCTCGGCCGTCCAGTATTCGTCGTGGCCGACACAGACGAGTAGCTGGTAGGCGCGCAGCAGGTGCAGACCGTCGTGAAGGTCATCATGCAGGTCGAATCCGGAGCAGTAATCCACGGCGAACCCGCTGGTGGCGAGCCACCGCAGGATCGAATCCTCCCAACCCGGGCCGCTCGGACTCGGCCTGTGCAGGCTTACCCGCCGACCACGGTCGGGTTGCTCGCTCCAGTACGGAGAGGCGCCCGCGATGCCACCCCAGGCATATGCGTGAAAGGTGGGGAACGGAATCGACACCAGTACGCGGGCATGGGTACCAGGTTCGGCCGAACGCACCACGAAGAAGACCCGGCTCTGGCCCGGCGCTCCCGGGTCCAGATCGGCGACGTACAGGCTGCTCGGCCAGGACCGCGGAACATCGAGGGTGAATCCGACCGGCCAGCCCCGGTCGGCCGCGGGATCGTCAGGGGTTGGATGTGCGTCGACATGCACGGTGACCCGGGCCATCTCGTTGCCGGTGACGAACTCGGTGACCACCAGGGTCGCATCGGTTCCACCGCCCGAGTCCTCATTGAGATGGAGATCGAGACTGCTGCCCTGAAGAACCGACGTCTTCGCGGAATACACCTGTACACCCATGATGCAAACCGTTTTCTATGTCGGGTCCGGGGTTGATCCGGGTGTGGTCGGCGGGAACGGCAGGTCGAAGGCGAAACCCTGGCTACGTAACTCCGGAATAAGAAACCGCAGCGCTGTCACTGTCTGGTCGCGAATCCCGATCACCCCGGTTTCCGGCATCTCGGCGGGCGGGCACCCGTCATGCAGGAGGATGATTCCTCCCGGCCAAAGTTGATCCCGCACCGTCCTCATGATCGATTCTATGCCCGGCCTGGACCAGTCACGCGGATCGACCGTCCATCCGAGCGGTTGCAGCCCGTATTCACGGCTGATGCGCTGTGCGGCCTCGGTCCAGATACCGTATGGTGGGCGTAGGCGTCCGACATGTGCTCCAGGAGCGGCAGTTGCTATCCTGCGGCTGGTCTCCGCGAATTCCCATTGAATCTGGCACGGATCGCATTGTGACAGGTCGGGATGCGTCATCGTGTGGTTGGCCACATCATGGCCGTCCGATATCATTCGTCGGATGAGTGAAGGATTCTCGGTAACATAAGTGCCGATCACGCAGAACGTGGCCACCACATTGTTCTCGGCGAGCGGGTCGGCTATCCGACGGGTGCGCGGTACGGGTCCGGCCCGTCGTCCCGGGCGGGTACCATGCGTGATCAGTGGATAAGTCCCTGGCTGACGCTGTGACCGGGCCCATCGGCCGCGGCCGGCACATCCTCCTCGTCGTCCGGGATGGGAAGATGGAAAGCGATTCCGATACCGTCCAGCCCGGCCGGGTAGGCGACGACGAGGTTCATCGCCTGAACCCCGAGCTGCGGATGGCGTAACCAGCGGACGCGGGGTGCCTGGCTACGGATCTCGTGGTCGGACCACCACTTTCTCATCTCGGGACAGGCGCTCTTCAATTCGGCGATCAGTTGGGCCAGCCGTCGGTCTCCCGGTCTGGCTGCCGATACCGTGCGGAGGCGGCCCACCACGTCTCGCGCTTCTTCCTCCCACATCACCAGGCGCTCGCGTGCCTCAGGCTCCATGAGTGTCCACCAGACGGTGTTGCGATGCTCGTCTGATAACTTGGCAAAGTCCGTGTACCATTCAGTAGCGGCATCGTTCCAGGCCAGCACATCGGCGATCTGGTTGGCCACGAAGACGGGGTTGGCGTTGTAGCCTTGAGCGATCTGCCAGAGCAGCGCCTCTGCAGCAGGTTCGCGTAACAGGCTGTCTTTGAGCGGTCGTTGTCCGTAGGCGAGCATGTAAATGTAGCTACGTTCTTCCTCGTCCAGCTGCAGCATCCGGGCGAGGCTGTCGAGCACCTCGTGCGAAGGGTGAATGTCACGCCCCTGCTCGAGGTAGGTGTACCAGGTCGGGCTCAGCCCGGCGAGAACAGCGACCTCCTCGCGTCTCAGGCCGGTCGTCCGCCGCCGCCTCCCTGCGGGGAGGCCGACGCTCTCGGGCTCGATACGTTCTCGACGGCTGCGCAGAAACGCGCCCAGCTCGCGACGGCGATGATCGTCGTCCGCCACGCTACACCTCACTGTCCGCCAGCTGATACTTACGTCGTAAGGGCTGACGGCTCAGTATAGTAGGCAAACCCCTTCCGGGTTGGCTTCATGTTGTCGTGAGGCGACGATGAACGTTCCTTGTTGCAACGGCAGGATGTTCGTGCAGGCAGGCCGCTTGTGGATGCCTATGCCGCATAGCTGCCGGCCCTCTCCCGAGAGACCTTGAACTCTCAAGGGAGGGCCGGCTGTCGTGTGTCGGAGGTCGGTCAGGGGGAACCGCCGTTACGTGGGGTTACGCGGTCAATACTTTTATCTGCGATTTCCCGAGTTCCGTTGGAACCAGTAGCGCTTGTGACGAGCTGACTCCTGCTCGGTTCCACAGTGACGATTCCGTCGGGATGTAGGTTACCCGACCTACCATTCGGTTCGTTGCCGGGCGAGCCTGGCAGGCGTGAGCCCACACATCGGCCGCGAACTGTTCGAGGTTGGCGCCCCGCAGCAGGCCCACGACAGGTACCTTGATCCCGAGATCCTGTTCGATTCGCGTATGCAGCTCGGCAGCCAGCAGTGAATCGAGCCCGATCTTCGTGAGCGGTCGCTTCGTGTTCGCACTGTCTGCTGACAGACCCAGTACTACGGCGACCTGCTCGACGAGGTACCGACTGACCCCTTCAAAGGACTGGGTCGGTCCTTGCGAGGTTTCTGGATTCACTGCCGCGCCGAGCTCGTCCGAGGGCTGTCGTTGCTCCGGCACGGAAACGACCGGTACCGGCCGGACTGACGGGACTGACGGGACTGACGGGACTGCGCTGACCGGGTGGACCGTCGTGTCGCGAAAGCCGCCACCGCTGGACGAGGTCCCGGTCGCGTCGCCGATCCAGTAGCGCCGGCGCTGCCAGGGATAGGTGGGCAGCGACACGAACGTACCTGTACCGCCTCGCAGTGCCGTCCAGTCGGGCTCGTATCCGAGGGTGAAGAGGGTCCCGACCGCTTCGAGTACCGTCATCCGCTCTGAGTCGTTCCTGTTCAGCGGGCAGAGCGCGGTACCGGCCGCCCCGGCCACATCGATGATCTCCGCGATCGGGTTGACCAGCATCGGATGGGGGCCCATCTCGATGAACACCGTCTCCGCGTCGTCCAGAACGGCGTGCACGGCAGAGGAGAACCGCACCGGCTCCCGGAGGTTGCGGAACCAGTAGTCGGAGTCGAACCCGATCCCGTCCGTCCGCTCGCCCGTGACCGTCGACTGGATGGGGATGTCGCCCGCTTGGGGCCGTACATCCGCCAACGTCCGCATCAGCTCATCGCGCAGTGGGTCCATCTGGGGGCTGTGCGAGGCGACGTCCACCTGAACGGGCCTGCAGAAGACCCCGCGTTCCCGCAGCGGCCTGGTAAGTCGTTCCAGCGCATCGGGAGAACCGGAGAGGACCACCGAGGAGTCGCTGTTGGTGACCGCCACGGACACCTCGCCATCAAAGCCCACGAGCATGCGCTGCGCCTCCTGCATGCTCAGCTGCACCGAGACCATGGCGCCCTGCCCGCTGACCGTGCGCAGGATCTTGCTCCGTCGGCAGATGACCGCTGCCGCGTCCGCCAGGGTGAGGGCGCCTGCGACGCAGGCAGCGGCGACTTCACCCATGCTGTGGCCGATCACGACGTCGGGTTCGAAGCCCAGCTCCCGCCACATGGCCGCAAGCCCGACCTCGACAGACCACAGAACCGGCTGGACCACGTCGATCCCGGAAAGCGACTCATCCGCCATGAGGCATTCGATCACTGACCAGCCGGTCTCGTTTCGCACGGCCGCATCGCATTCTTCGACCGCCGCACGGAAGGTCGGCGATGACTCCAGCAGCTCGCGGCCCATGCCCACCCACTGTGATCCCTGGCCGGGGAAGACAAATGCGATCTTCAGATGGTCGCCGTCCGTGTCGGGGCCGATGGACACCCCGTCGACGTTTCGCCCGTCCAGGACCGCACGAAGACGCTCGGCCATCTCGGCACGGGTCCGGCCGACAACCGCCATCCGGTGCTCGTGGTGGGTGCGGTGCATGCCGGCGTTCCAGCAGATGTCCGCCAGGGACGGCTGCTGGCCGGTGGCGTCCCCGTCAAGATGACGGAGGTACGCCCGTACCAGGTCGGGCAGGGCCGCGGGCGTGCGCGCCGACAGGGGTAGCAGCACCGGCCGGTCGTCATCGTCCTCGCTCGGGTTGCGAACACTGTTCGCGGCAGTCTGGTCGTGCGGTGCTTCGGCGAGGACGACGTGCACGTTGGTCCCGGACAGCCCGAACGCACTGACGCCGCCCAGACGTGGCCGTCCACGGTCCGGCCAGCGACGGACGGTCGTGGCGAGAACGATCGGAAGGTCGTCCCAGGGCACGGCCGGGTTGGGCTCGGCGATGTGCAGGCTGGCGGGGATGGTGCGGTGGTGCAGGCTCAACGCCACCTTGATGATCCCTACCATCCCGGCGGCACCCTCGGTGTGACCGATGTTGGACTTTGCCGATCCGAGTATGCAGGGCTGGTCGCTGGGCCGCCCTTCGCTCAGGACTTCCGCGATGGCGGTGAGTTCGATCTGATCACCCATGACCGTCCCGGTGCCGTGGGCCTCGATGTAGTCGATGTCGTGAGGCTCGACGCCCGCGTTGTGGTACGCGGTGCGCAGCATCTCGACCTGGCTCTCGACGCTTGGCGCCGTCACGGAGCCTCCGCTGCGGCCGTCGTTGGTGATACCGCTGCCGCGGATGACGGCGTAGACCCGGTCGCCGTCGGCGAGGGCGTCCTGCAGCGACTTCAGGATCACCACCGCTATGCCCTCACTACGGACGTAGCCGTCCGCGGCTGCGTCCCCGAACCGGGACCGGCCGTACCGAGAGAGCACCCCGGCCTGGGATAACGCGATCGACAGGTCCGGCGTCAACATGATGTTGACGCCGCCGGCCAGCGCGAGCGTGCTCTCACCGGAACGGATGCTCTGGCATGCCATGTGGATGGCGAGCAGGGATGAGGCGCAGGTCGCGTCCAGCGCCATGCTCGGTCCACGAAGGTCGAATGCGTAGGAGAGACGTCCCGCGGCGGTGCCGCGGCCCTCCGCTCCGATGGCACTGTGCATGTCGCAGATCCCGGCCTCGCGCAGCAGCTCGGAATACTGGGTGGACAGGTAGGCCAGGAAGACCGAGGTACGGCTGCCGGCCAGGGAGTCCCGCGTCTGCCCCGCGTCCTCGAACGCCTCCCACGACGTCTCCAGTAAGAGGCGTTGCTGAGGGTCCATCCGCGCGGCTTCCCGGGGCGAGATGTCGAAGAAGTCCGCGTCGAAGGCGTCGATGTCCTCAAGAAACCCGCCCGCGCGGCTCGCGATCCGTCCCGGGGTACCTGGGCGAGGGTCGTAGAGCGCACCGAATGAACGTTCGTCGGGGATCTGGGTCACGGTGTCGGAGCCGGTCCGCAGGACGTGCCAGAACTCGTCCGAGCCATGAGCTCCTGGAAGTCGGCAACCGATACCGACGATGGCTACCGGCTCGGGGACTGCCGAAGCTGGGCGTCCTGCGCCGTGCCGCTGTCCGGTCAGTGCTGGCTTCCGGGTCATCGCTCGGTACCTTCCTATCGTGGCCGTCGGTGGTTGCTGACCGCGGTGGCGTTTGGAAGGCCCGTATAGGGGCTCTGTTGTTCGTCACGTTGGCCTGCGCAAGCCCATGGTGTGACGAACGTAACAAGTTAACCAGACTGTAGTTTACGCTGGCATCGCGACTACCTGGTATCGGCCGCCCGTTGTGGTACTGGCATCGGCTGCCTGGTACCGGTGGCCGCTCCGATGCAGGTACTGCCAGTTCCTGGAACCGGTCTTCTGTTGCTCACAGTAATGAGATCGGACATGTGAGCGGCTCGCCTCCGGGGCGAGGAAGTGAGCCGCTCATGGGCACGGACTGCCGTGCCACATGTCGGATCGAGTGTCCTGCGAGAGATCCGCATCCGGCGCAGGGGGAGAAGAAATCGCTCCTTTCATGGCGGGAGATTCGGACATCTTCACAGCAGTGAGAAAGCTTGCGGAACTCCTTCGGCAGGTAGCTCCAGCGCATTGCGGAAGGACCCGAAAGGGCTGTCGGGCATCAGCTCGCTGACCGGCTGTGGGCCGTTTTCGGACAGGATGCCGGCCAGCGCTGTCACATATGGCGCATAGCGTGATCGCCAGCGGTGAAAGGTCGTCTTCGCCGCCAGATAGTCCCGTTCGGAAGATATCCCGGAGTCGGCCAGTCTGGCGATGGTCGTCCAGAAGGAGCGTTCCTCCCGTCCGTGCAGGCTCAGCGTCGTCCGAACCGTCGTGACCTGTAGATCCTTGGCCATTTCCTGGACAAACGCGCAGCCTGCCGCGAGCAGCGGACGCGTTGGCGGCGGCTCGATCCCTGGCGTCAGGGAATCTATCAGTGCCGCCACATCCAGGACGATCAGGGTTGCGTCCAGCCACGACAGATCGGGCAATGACGGCAATGTGAGTAACTCGGGGTAGCTTTGGTGGCTGAAACGCAGGTCCGTAATCCAGAGCTGCCAGGTGCTCAGCAACCGGTCCAGTGAATCGTGCGTTCCGTCACGCACGTAGCTGACGATGATTTTCTCGGCGTCGAGGCATGACCGTGCTTCATTGGAAAGTACCCATACGAGCCTTTCGCGCCGCTGGTAGGCGGACGCGACAGTCATGATCCGAGCCAGCGATACCCCGGAGATCAGAAACAGGCAGGTCCAGACCGCCACGGTGAAGCCGTTGGGGTCCCAACGCATACCGTCGACCTGCCCCAGTACATACGTGACAGCCCGAACGTCCGTGGGTGCGGCCCCCACCGACACGGCCAGTAGTGCCATGCCGATTACCGTGCCTGCCCCCCATATCAGTGGAGGAATGATCAGGGCGATCGGGCCGACCATCCTGAACAGCAGCATGCGCCCCTTCTCGCCAGGCAGGTGCCAGCCGATCCGCCGTGCAACCAGAGTCAGTCGCAGTACCGTCCTGGACACGAGCCGGGATGGGCGGCCGTGGGACGCGACGACTGTCTGGAGCAGGCTGCGGCCGGTCGCGGCAAGGACGACCAGCCCGGCCACGAAGGCCGTCGTCCCGGTCCCGGGGTTCAACGCCTTCTCCTTGTGGGAGGAGTCGGCATAGGGCGTGGCAGGGGCTCGGCCCTGCCTCTTGCTCTTGTCATCTCGCTCGCTCTCCTGTGGCTGTCCGTATTGACGTTCATTACGAGGGTCGCTCACGGGCGAGGACAAAGACAGAACGAGCTGATGCTGGTACTCGGAGTTCCAGATCAAACAGTGCCAGTTCGCCTGTATAGAAACTCGCGGCGAGGGCCCGGCATACCCCTGTATGAGGCAGACCGGGCCCTCGATGGTAAAGGCGGTTCAGCGCACCGCGTCAGGAGGTCAGGATCTGCCGAAGGCAGGCACCAGGCCTCCTGACGGCGGTGTACCAGGCCTCCTGGCGGCGGTGTACCAGGCCTCCTGGCGGCGGTGTACCAGGCCGCGAGGTTGATCCCTTTGATCGGAGCTGGATCAGGACGCTGGGCAGAACGGATCCGGCTGCTGCACCTGGAAGCCTGTACCGTTCGCGTTCACCTGCACGAAGTGGTTGCATCGGACCGGCTCCCGGAAGCGACCAAGGTCGAGTGCCGGGCTGATCAACCCACCGCCGTCGTAGTTGTGGACGTTGCGGAGGTTGGTGATGAACGACTCGCGGCTCGGGCAGGAGCCGGCCAGCTGCAGCCCTCGGATGGCCATGTCCGCGATCAACCACCCGTCGAGGGAAAGCTGGGAGTTGGCGGGTTGCTCCTCAGGGGCGTAATCGGCCATTGCCCGGAGGAATGCCTGATGGACCGGGAGGTTCTGTTCGAAGGGCGCTGTGATCATCGCGAGGTAGCTGCCCGCGAGCTGGGGGCCATAGCTCTGTAGAAGAGCCGGCTCGTACCCGGTTACCGAGAGGATGACCTTCAACGGCACGCCGACCTCGCGGGCGGCAGTGACAATCTTGGCAAAAAGGTCGACGCTGAGCCCCCCGGTCAGTACGTCAACCCCCTTGGCCTTCATGGCGAGTGCGACAGCCCTCAGGTCCGAACCGGTCACCGACACGGGCTCGTTGTAGGCGATCTGGATACCCGCCGCGGTCAGGCTTTGCGACTCTTTTTTTGCAAAATTAGCCGTTACCGGCACGAACTGAAGTGACAGAACCGCGGCCTTGGTGCCCCCGTGCTGCTTGACGAACTGACCCCAGCTGGGAGGCGGCTCGGTTTCGCTGAAAAACATACCGAAGGTGAACATATTGGGTAATCTGGTCCAGACGGGGTCTCCACCTACACCTGTAACCGGTACACCCGACTTGTTCAGATAGTCGGCGGACGCCTGCTCGGCGACGCTTCCCTCGAGGACGGCGAAGTCGTGTGAATTCTCGATGAGTTGGCGTGCGCCGGTCAGATTGCCCTCGGCGCTGCCTGTGTCGTCCGCTCTGTCGTAGACGAGCTTGCGCCCGTTCACCCCGCCGCGGGCGTTCTCGAGGTCCAGTCGGGCGTTCACCCCGGACCGCAGGTCGACGAACTGCTTTGCGGTTGGTCCGGTGTTGGGGCTGAGTAGCCCGAGGCGGACTTCGTTCGCGCTCACGCCGGGTGACGTACACGCCGGGCTACCACCCGCTCCCTGCGAGCCGGCGGTGGCGCATCCGGCCGCCAGGGCGAGCGCGAACACGGATAAGAGCGCACCCATGCGGCGAGGACGTAACCCCGTCTTGGGGAAGGGGTATGTCGGATATGGCAATGATCTCTCCCTTGCAATTCTTGATCGCAAGGCAACTTACCATAAAGTAAGATTTATCACTTAATGATGACTATTGGTCAATTAGAATCTGATTCTTGGTCATATATTGGTTGTTGTTGTTATTGTTTGGATAAATTATTGGCCTTTGTTGGGTTTCAGGGATTATCCAAGCCACCGCTTGGGGTCCTGGGGGATTATGTAAACGGATCTTCCTCTCGTCGGTTGGTCTCGGGTTCAGGTGGAGCCGGTGCGTTCACCGTGGGCAGTGGCCGGCACGCCGATGATCACCAGGTGGTCAGCGTTGCAGGATCCAGGACCAGACGGGCAACGTCAGCAGGGACACCGGAACACCCACGCCGACCATCATGCTGGGCAACGGGGTTGCCAGTTTGTAACGGGCCGCGATCATTGCTCCGGCGACCATCGGTGGCATCGCCGTCTCGAAAAGCGCCACCTGCACACTGTGGTCGCCGAGGGCGCCTGCCAGGGCATAGACGCCGAACACCAGTGCGGGGCCGACCACGAGTTTGACCATCAGGCCGATCGCGATCTCCCGTCGCCAGACACGTGCCGCGTCGATGCGCAACTGCAGACCGATCGAGAACAGAGCCAGCGGGGTGAGCGTCGAACCCAGGGTCGTCAGAGCCTGGGTGAGCCAGTCGGGGAAGTCCACCGGACGCAGCGCGAGGCCGGACAGCAGAGCGATCAGTGCGGGGGCCGAGAGCAGGCGTCGGACGACATCCCACGGCGTGACGCCGGCACCGGAGGCCGTCGCAGCCACGGCGATGACCACTGTCCCCACGATGACGAACGAGCCGAGCTGGTCGACGAGCAGTGCGACAGGAACCGAGCCGGCGCCGAAGAACACCGTCACCATCGGGATCCCGACGAAGGACGTGTTGGCCACGGCGGCCGTGGCGATCAGCGCGCCGACGACGTCCCTGCGCAGGTGCAGGACTCGGCCGATTCCCAGGAACATGGCGATACTGAAAGCGAACAGCAGGTAGGGCCCGGCGACGACAAGTAACAGATTGGCGGGGAACTTCACGCTGTGTAACACCCGTAACGCCAGGGCGGGCAGGGCGATGTCGAGAACCCAGACATTGATCACCTGATGGGCATTGTCCGGTACCCGCTCGCGCCGCCGGACGACAACGCCCGCGACCAGGCCGACGATCAATACCACCAATGCGGACACTTCGGTATCCTTTCAGGCAGAAGTGTCAATTTTTGACAGATGTGTCGGACAACACCGGGCTGCCGATATCCCTATCGGCGTCGCTGGATATGCTGTCCGGCGGGCAGGCGCCAGCTGCCTTCTTGAACTGCGGCCCGGCCGAGGCGGAACCGAATCGGCCGCGAGCCGTGCGTCCTGAGCAGCTCCGGAGGATCCGCCACAGTGTCCACGCTTGCCTCGACCACCCTCGCGCTCGGCCCGAGCTTCCTGGACGCGCAGCACCTCGCCAAGGCGGGTCTGATCGTCGTGATGCTGATCGCCTTCGCCGAGTCCGGCCTGCTGGTCGGCTTTTTCCTACCGGGTGACTCGCTGCTGTTCACGGTCGGGCTGCTTATCTCGAACCGCACGCTGTCCACTCCGTTGTGGGTGGCCTGCGTGCTGATCTCGATCGCCGCGATCCTCGGTGACCAGACAGGCTTCCTGTTCGGACGGAAGGTCGGGCCGACGCTCTTCCGGCGTCCGGACTCAAGGTTGTTCAAACAGGAGAACGTCGAGAAGGCCCGCGACTTCTTCGAGAAGTACGGCCCCCGCTCGGTGATCCTTGCCCGGTTCGTTCCGATCGTGCGGACGTTCACCCCGATCATCGCCGGTGTCAGCGGGATGAACTACCGGCTGTTCCTCATGTTCAACATCATCGGTGGGCTGCTGTGGGGTAGCGGGGTGACAGTGATCGGCTACTTCCTCGGAAAGGTGGACTTTGTCGCGAACAACGTCGAGGCCATCTTCATCGGGATCGTGCTGTTGTCGGTCATCCCGATCGGGTTCGAGCTGCTTCGCGCCCGGCGCCGGGCAGCCGAATCGAGGAAGGACGGCGCCCCGGGGAAAAGCAGCGTCCCGGCGGGGGACCGCCAACACGGGGGGAGTCGGTAGTCGCCCCACCGGGACGTTCTCACCCTAGCTGGCCGGAGGGCCGCACGTCCCACTTGGCACCCAAAACCCCGTAACGAAACCGGGTTCTCCCTTTGAGTGACCGGACGGATTGTCCTGGCGTTCATAAGGCCGTTTTTGGGATCTTTTCGTAGCTGGAGCCGGGTCGGGCAGCGTTGGACGCGGTGCAGCAGGACAGATGTCGTGCCCGGGTCGGCCACCCCGACCTTCACGCGGCCGACCTTCACACAAACACCCGGACTGGACTCGTCGTGGCTGGTCTGACCGAGGTACATCCGGAGTCCGCCTCGCCGTTCCCGGCTGTGTGGTCGGGCTGTGTCGTCGGGCAGTGCGGCGGCAGGATGGCGGCAGGATGGCGGCACCGCTGTAACGGCCATATGACAACAGAAAGAGGATGACTGATGTCTCTGCTCGACCGCGGGACTCCTCCGGACCCGTTCGATGTTCTCCCCGGCGCACCGCCGTTCACTGTCACAAGCGATGACATCACCGACGGGGAGGCGCTCGCCACGGAGTTCGTGCACACCAGCGCCGGGGGTAGGAACACCTCACCGCATCTGCGCTGGACGGGTTTCCCCCAGGTGACGGCGAGTTTCGCCGTCACCTGCTTCGACCCGGATGCCCCGACAGGTAGCGGTTTCTGGCACTGGACGTTGGTCGACATCCCGGCTTCGGTGACGGAACTGCCCCACGGGGTGGCAAGCGGCGATCTTTCGGGGCTGCCGGCCGGCTCGTTCCATGTCCGCAACGACTACGGGACGGCCGATTTCGGCGGCGCCGCACCGCCGGCAGGCGACCGACCACACCGTTACGTGTTCGCGGTCCATGCGGT
>NZ_CADDZT010000101.1:166471-169290 GCF_902812655.1 Candidatus Frankia meridionalis
CACGCCGGCCGTCGTGGGATTCAACCTGGCATTTCACACCCTTGCCCGGGGTGTCCTGCGGACCACCTATCAGCGCTGACACGTACCGGTGGGCAGGGATCGCCGGACGCGGGTAGGTTGACGGACATGCTTCGCAAGCTCGTAGTTCTCGGGGTTGTCGCGGGTGCCGGTGCGGTGGCGACCGTTGTGCGTCGCCGCCGGGGCAAGGACGAAGTCGACCTCTGGCACGAGGCCACCACCGCCATCAACCTGACCTGACCTGACCGTTGGCGTCAGTCCGATGTCGGTGACTCGACCGGATCCGGGTTCCTGATGACAGGGATGGCCGCGGGTCCGGTTCCGCACGCCTGGATCGCGGGCTGCCGTGCGTCCCACCGTGGTATGGCGGAGGTGACCGCGGCAGTCACCGACGCCCGGGCGCACCTCCCGTCGCTACTGCCCGGCTGGACGGTGGGGCACCTACTCACGCACCTCGCACGCAATGCGGACGCCAACACCGGGATGGTCACCGCGGCGTGCCAGGGCGGGATCCGGCCAATGTACCTCGGCGGGGCCACCCAGCGGGACGGTGACATAGAGGCAGGTTCGGGGCGGTCCGCCGCGGCTCTGGGCGAGGATCTACGGTCCGCGGTCGCGCGGCTTGAGGCCGCCTGGTCAACGGCTGACAAAGCAACCTGGGTCACCGGCGTGGGGCTGCGGCACGGACGTGTGCTGACCCTGGCGGACCTGGTCGTCCACCGCTGGCGTGAGGTCGAGGTCCACCTGGTTGACCTGGGGTTGGTCGACCTCGGCGGTCCCGCCTGGGACGGGCTGGCCGCGGACTATGTGGACGCCGAATGGGAGTTGACCCTGCGCGACCTCGGGCCTCGGCTGCCTGAGAGGACCACCGTGGTGCTCGCGCCCGGGGACCGTCCGTCACGCGCCTTCGGCGCCGGCGCTGAAACCGGTGCCGGGGATGAACGGATCGTGATTGAGGCGCCGGTGGGCCGCATCCTGCAGTGGCTTACCGGCCGTGGTGGCGAGGAGTCCTGGCCGGATCTGCGCCCCTGGTTCTGAGGGGCAAGTCCGTCACTGGTGGTGTTGTGGTTGAGTTCTCTTTGACATCCCTTGGGTTGCGTTACCGTTTGTGTCTGCTTTGTGGACGAAGTGTCTCGCGACTTTGGCTGTCGGACGGGGACGTACGGGATCCGCCCGTGCGTTTGGAAGCTGGCTCCGGGAGTGACGGGAACGGATGACAGGTGACAGCGGCGCGCGCACCGGAAGATCACGAAGTTTTGTCGGCTCTGTCGAGCCCGACGACGGAGCTCCCCGGCCTCGCGAGGTCGCAGTCAGCGCCGGACTGGGCGGATTCGCGGCCGTAGTGCTGCTGGTTGTCTCGGTGGTCGTTCCTGGAAGCGGGCGGCATGAGGCTACATCGGTCCGTCCGATCACGCAAGGTGATGGTCCGGTGGAGGTTGTGCCGATCTCGCCGGGTGCCGTGGCCTCCCCCGAGCTCGACGAGCCGGACCCGGCATCCGCAGCTCCGACACGGTTGATGATCCCCCTGGGAGGAAACGCGGCGTCGAGGGCTGCCGGTGCCCCGTTTGCGGCCCGGGCGGTCGTACCGACGACCGAGCCGGCCAGTGCCGCTGCGCGGGACGGCGAGTCTGTGGAGGTAGGGGCATCGGTAGGGGCCGGGGCACCGGTGGCCGCCGGGATCTCGATGGAGGCTGGAGCGTCGGTGCCGGCTGCGGTACCCACTCCGGTCGCATCGCCTTCGGTCGCACCGGAGCCCGCCTCGACGGCTGGCGCGGCCGAACTGACGAACGCGACCGCATCCTCCAGTCCGGCTTCGCCGCAACCCGGGCCGACCCCCTCCTGTCGGGATGATTCGGGTCTTTTCGGATCTCTGCTGCGTTCCCTGGGCTTCGGGACCTGCAGCACCTGACAGGTCCCCGCGTTCCCCGGGCCGGTACCGGCCCGGGGGCGCCCGCGTGTCGTACTCTTGGTCTGGGTTCCCTACGGGGGCGTAGCTCAATTGGCAGAGCACTGCCTTTGCAAGGCAGGGGTTAGGGGTTCAAGTCCCCTCGTCTCCACAGGCGCTTTGGCCGATCGTTGACCTTCATCGGTCATCGTCAGTCAGCGGATCGTCAGCAGGGTCCGTCAGCGGGGTCCGTCAGCGCCACCCGAAGCCGATCGTGGTAGTCCTTCGGCCGATGGGTGTAGCGGTTCAAGATCGTACTCGCACGCTCATGCCCGAGCGTGGCCACCGGGAGAATGTAGCCAACCATGTAGCCAAAATGCGCTACCTGCGGCTATCTGCGGCGATCGGGACCGCGGGGATTGCGGCCCGCGGGAGGGGTTGTTCAGCCCAGATGGTCTTGCCGGTAAGGGTCTGGCGGGTGCCCCATCGTTGGGTGAGCTGGGCGACGAGGAGCAGTCCGCGGCCACCCTCGTCGAAGATGCGGGCCTGGCGCAGGTGGGGTGCGGTGCTGCTGGCATCCGAGACCTCGCAGATGAGGGTGTTGTCCTGGATCAGTCGCAGCTGGATGGGGTCACCGCCGTAACGGATGGCATTGGTGACCAGTTCGCTTGACCCAGGACATCTACCGCAGCACCGTGATCCCCGGTCGCCACGGGTTGCGCTGCCCTGACTTCGCCGGCGTTCGGGTACGGGAAAAGGAACTGGACACCGTCGCCTGGCTGTACCTGCCCGGCCGTGCCCCGCCGGCCGTGCCCCGCCGGCCGTGCCCCGCCGGCCATGCCCCGCCGACCGTGGACGATCCGCTCGTTGCACGGCCCGACGATGCTGGACCTGTCCTGCCAACTCGTGGTGTTGC
>NZ_CADDZT010000101.1:169408-173049 GCF_902812655.1 Candidatus Frankia meridionalis
CGGTGTACTCGGCATCAGCCGGGCTTTCCTGATAGCCGGCGCGACATCGCCGGAGGCTGGCGATGAGGGCGCCGGCGCAGGTCATGCAGGTTCGGCCCCGACTGTCGTGACTGACCGCGACGGTCGTCCGGCGGCGATACGTGCCAGGACGGGGAGTGCTGCCAGTACACCTGGGCGGGCCGCGGTCACCCCGGGCGCGTGCGGCGGTATCCGTACCCGTAGTGCCGCCGGCAGGGAACGGAACTCCAGCGGAGGCGTCAGTTGCAGCGCCTCCCCGTCGACGCCGACGCTCACCGGACCGGACGAGTCCACCCGCAGGGCCTGCGAGGTCCACTGACGGAACCCGTGGAACCGGTGCAGTGCTCCGACCGACTCGAGCGCCACCAGTGCCGGCACGTCGCGGGCGCGGTCGACGCGCACGGCGACGACGCCGAGCTCTCCGGCGTCGAGCCTCGGTCGGGTACCGAGCGCGTTGAGGCTACGCAGGTGGTAGGCGTTGTTCGACACGAGCAGCACGTCGGCGGTTGGCTCCGGGGTGCCGTCCGGGCCGATGAAGCGCAGGTCTGGTGGTGTGCCGGTCGGGCCGAGCAGACCGGGCAGCATGTCGGTGACCGTGCCGAGTTTGGCGTCACGATATGCGTCGGACCGCACGATCTCGGCGTAGATGCCCAGCGAGGCGTTGTTGACGAACACCCGGTCACCGATCTGACCAAGATCTATACACCGTTCCACGGCGCCGCCGAAAGCGTCCAGAGCGCCGGCGACGTCGCCGCGGTCGAGGCCCAGGTCGACAGCGAAGTGATTGCGGGTGCCGGCCGGGACGCAGACGAAGGCGACGTCGTGCCGACGGGCCACATCGGCGACGAGGGCCTGCGACCCGTCGCCGCCGGCCATGCCGATCACGTCGGCTCCGTCGGTGACCGCGTTTTCGGCAAGCGTGCGCAGGTCATGGCCGGGCGTGAGTGTCATGGTGACCACGCCACGTCGTTGCGCCTCATCGATGAGGTGGTGTCGTCCCGCTGCGCCACCTCCCGAGCGGGGGTTGACGATGAGTACACCGTGCCGGGCCGGCGGGACCTGGATCCCCGATGGACGGTGCCGCCCGAAGGCGGCACGCGCCCCGAGACCGGAGGCGACGACCAGGGCGATTACAACGATCATCGTTGTGATTCCGGCAGCGGTGAGGAACAGCACCAGCGCGATGAGGGCAACAGCCGCGACGGCGGTTGCCAGCAGGCGGCGCACGCCCCGATTGACCAGCGCAAGCCACGTGGCCAGTACGGTGACCACCAGTGTGGGGATACAGACCAGTAGGACTACCGGATCGTCCACCAGACCCGCG
Organism: Candidatus Frankia meridionalis; assembly: GCF_902812655.1. Classification (GTDB taxonomy): domain Bacteria; phylum Actinomycetota; class Actinomycetes; order Frankiales; family Frankiaceae; genus Protofrankia; species Protofrankia meridionalis. Next base: position 170,751 of record NZ_CADDZT010000101.1, read on the forward strand.
ATCCCGACAGCCATGGCGGCAGCGAAGCACAACAACGCCGCAGTCGCGGCGGCCCGCCGCGCGGGTGACGGTCGGGCGTCCGAGGAAACATGGTCGGCCATACCGGCTCCGTCGCAACTGGCAGCCGCCAACAGGGCGGCCGGATGGGATTGTCTCTACACCGGTCGAGCATGGCGGTTGCCGACAAGTCAGGGCTCACCCATACCGCATGACATGCGTTGCGTGATCTACAGGGTCATCTCGGACGCTTTTCCACGAACGGGCCAGCCGTTCGTGGGCATCGGGTTCATGACGTCGCACGCACTCCAGGGACGCCGCGCAGTCGGGGGACGGCACCGACCCGTTGGGGATTCCATCCCAGCTCCGAGTACATCTCATTGTCCTGCCACCTGGCGAGCGCCTCCCGGTCGAGATCGGTGAGAGACTCCGGCAGGGCGTCCACGTGATGCCACTGGACACGGCTTACCCGAAGGTCTCGGCCGGGCGTCGGCATCCCACGCCAGTGCGTCAACCGGAAGAACAGTCCCAGCCGTTCGTCGGTACCGTTGAACCGATGGTGTGCCACATGCGCCAGCCACACGTGCGCCGGCATAGTCATCACCGACACCGTCTCGTCGGCGACCCGGAGCACAGCTTCGATCGACGGTTCACCACCGTTCAGCTCACCCCATGGCAGCCGCCATGTCGAGTCCGGGTCGGTGGAACGGACCATCAGAACCGATCCGTCCGCGCGCCACATCAGTATATGAACGTCGATGGGCAGCCCTGTCCCGCGGTTGGAGCCGTTGATCGTCATCGCCGGACCCCGCTGGGGATGACGTCGTCCCCAGCGGGCGGGCATGTGCCGTGGGCTGTCATCACGGCCTCCCGGAATCTCACTTGTGCGACGCGAACGAACGTGCATCCACATCATGGCGTTCGTGGCGTGCAAATGCAACGATCGGGTGCACGTGCAGCGGGGCTTGGGAGTTGCCGGCACCGGAAGATCGGATGGCATACTGTTGGGTTGACCGATGCCAAGGGGGCGGGGCGTGACCACAGTTGAGTCGGGTGGTGGTCCGACTGTGCGTCGGATTCTCCTCGGCTCCCAGCTCCGTCGGCTTCGCGAGGACAAGGGTATAAGCCGGGAAGACGCCGGTTACCACATCCGCGCTTCCGAGTCGAAGATCAGCCGCCTTGAGTTGGGGCGGGTCGGCTTCAAGGAACGCGACGTGGCCGACCTGCTGACCCTCTACGGCGTCACGGACGAAACCGAACGCGCGCCGCTGTTAGCCCTGGTCCGGGAGGCCAACAAACCGGGTTGGTGGCACAACTACACTGACGTCCTGCCTGGTTGGTTCCAGCCGTACGTCGGGCTGGAGGAAGCGGCGACGCTGATCCGAACCTACGAGGTTCAGTTCATCCCGGGCCTGCTCCAGACCGAGGAGTACGCCCGCGCCGTAATAGCTCAAGGTCACCAAAATGTGTCACCTGATCTCATCGAGCGCCGCGTCAGCGTACGGCTGAACCGCCAGAAGCTCCTTGCCCGGCCGGAGCCTCCCCGGCTGTGGGTGGTGGTGGACGAGGCCGTGCTACGACGTCCGATCGGCGGACCCAAGGTGATGCGCGCCCAGCTGGAGCAGCTCATCACCCTCGCGGAACAGCCGAACGTCAGCCTCCAGATGATGCCTTTCCACTTCGGCGGCCATGCCGCCGAAGGTGGCGCGTTCACCGTTCTGCGGTTTCCCGAGGCGGACCTGCCGGACGTGGTCTACCTCGAGCAGCTCGGTAGTGCGGTCTACCTGGACAAGCGGGAGGACGTGGATCGCTACATGGAGGCGATGAACCGTCTCTGCGTTGACAGCCTGTCTCCGGCCGGCACCGTCGGCGCACTCAATAAGATCATCGGCGAGTTTTAGCCGGACCAGGTTCCCGCACCATCGCCTTGCGATACTGCGGGAACCTGGTGTTCGGTGACGCAGGCTATTTGATGATGTCGTCGAAGTCGCCATCCTTGATACCGAGTATGAGCGCTTCGATCTCGGCGTGTGTGTAGACCAGCGCGGGGCCGTTCGGATACCTGGAGTTGCGGACCGCGAAAGCGTCCGATGACAGCCTGGCCATCTCCACGCAGTTTCCCATCGAATTGCTGTGCCGGCTTTTCTGCCATCTGACCCGTGGTAGGGCGGCGGCGGACATGCCGTTGTGGATCTCGTCCAAGTGGGTCTCCTGGAGCAGGAGCGTTGATGGGTGCACATGCACGTTACTTCAGCGCAGGATACAGCACAGCCATCCGCACGTGCATCTGCATGCGGGACGT
>NZ_CADDZT010000101.1:173362-177211 GCF_902812655.1 Candidatus Frankia meridionalis
CGGCGATCCCACACCAACAGGGAGATCAATGGAGATCAGCGGTGAGCGGATCTGTCCATGCCGGCAAGGCTGACCTCACGGCCGAACCGGCTACGGGCCTCCGGTTGGTCCAGTCGCCGGTTGAGATCAACGGCCGCATTGATCATTGCCAGGTGAGTGAACGCCTGCGGGAAGTTGCCGAGCTGTTCACCGGTGAGCCCGATCTCCTCGGAATAAAGGCCGAGATGGTTGGCGTAGGTGTGCATCTTCTCGAAGACCAGCTGGGCTTCCTCAAGACGGCCCGAGCGGGCGAGGGCGTCGACGTACCAGAATGTGCACATCGAGAACGTCCCCTCCGAGCCGCGCAACCCGTCCGGCGAAGCCTCCGGGTTGTAGCGGTAGACCAGGCTGTCGGAGACCAGCTCGGAGTTCATCGCGTCCAGTGTGGACAGCCACATCGGATCGTCCGGGGTGACGAAACCAACCTGGACCGCCCGCAGTAGCGACGCGTCCAGCACTTCGGTTTCGTAGTGCTGGACGAATGCCCCACGCTTTTCGTTCCAGCCTCGTTCCATGACCTGCTGGTAGATCTTGTCGCGTTCACGGGCCCACCGATGCTGATCGCCGGGGCGCCCGTGGTCAGCGGCCAGCCGGACCGCCCGGTCGAAAGCGGTCCAGGAGTTGATCCGACCGTAGACGAAGTTCGCCCGACCGCCGCGGGTCTCCCAGATGCCCTCTTCCGGGGAGTCCCAGTGATCGCACAACCAGTCCAGGATCCGGAGCATCCGCGTCCATCCCGCGTGACCGATGGTCACGCCCTTGCGGTCGGCGAAGTAGATGGAGTCCATCGCCTCGCCGTAGATGTCGAGTTGGAGCTGGTCGGCCGCGCCGTTGCCGATGCGTACCGGCGCCGAACCGCGGTAGCCCTCGAAGTGGTCGAGTGTCTCCTCGCTTAGGTCGGACGAGCCGTCGACCCGGTACATCAACCGCAGCGGACCGGACCCGTCGCCGGCCTGCTCCTCAACCCGGTCCGACAGCCAGCCGATGAAGGCTCGGGCCTCGTCCACGTAGCCCAGACCGAGCAGCGCGTACACCGAGAACGAGGCGTCCCGGATCCACGTGAAACGGTAATCCCAGTTACGCTCGCCGCCGACCTGTTCGGGCAACCCGGCCGTAGGCGCGGCAACCAGTCCGCCGGTGGGAACGTAGGTCATCAACTTCAGCGTCATCGCCGAGCGGTACACCTGCTCCCGCCAGCGTCCCTGGTAGGTCGATCGGCTCAGCCAGCGACGCCAGAATGTCACGGTCTCGTCGAACATCGAGATGATCTCATCGGCGGTGAGACGGTGTGGAGGCCCGGCTGCCCCGGTCTCCAGCAGCACCGCGCCGACCTGGCCGGCGTGCAGGGTCGTGAAGCCGCGGATGCCGTCCCCCTGGGGGTGCCGTACCCGTTCGGTGCTTTCCCAGGGCACCGAACGGGCCGGGTGTAGCGTGATCTGTGTACTGTTCGCCCGAAACACCGCACCGTTGTCGGTTACGTCCAACGTGTGGGCGGCACGGCCGTAGTCGAACCGTGGCATGCACTCGAACGTGAACCGCATCTCGCCCCGCACGACACGGACCAGCCGTACCAGACGGTGGTTGTCGGTGGGATGGGTCGTGTCCGCGACCGGCATGAAGTCGAGGAGTTCACCCACTCCGGCGTCGGTCATGAAACGAGTGATCAGAATCGCGGTGTCGGGGAAGTACAGCTGTTTCGTCACATAGCCCGGATCGGCCGGGGCGATACGGAAATGACCACCTCGCTCGCGGTCCAGCAATGACGCGAACACGCTGGGAGAGTCGAACCGTGGGCAGCAGAACCAGTCGATCTCACCGTCCGTCGTGACCAGCGCAGCGGTATGCAGGTCGCCGATCAGGCCATGATCGGCAATTAGTGGATAGTCCATGCGTCCCTCACCTCCGGCGGATACAGCGGTACTTCACAACGTGTACCCAAACATCCGAGCCACTCACGAAGCGTGCGTGAGACTCACCCGACGGTTCTTCGTCACCCGATTCGGGTGAAGCGCACCGAGGCGCTCGACCGCAGGATGGTGGTGATACAACCGATGAGTTGATCATAAAATGACCAGTCGACCGGGAAGTGCTGATAACCCCAATGCGAACAAGAGCCGTGTAGGCAGGTCGTGGTGAGTAGCGCTCTGCTATTCGCCCTCGTCGCGGGCCTCTATCCGCTGGGGCTGGCCATTGTGCTGCGCTATCTCGGTGAGCCTCCGTCGCTGCGCCATGCGTTTGCCTACCTTGCCGGTACCGCAACCGTCACCCTCGTGGCCGGCATTGCGATCCTGCTGGTTCTACGTGGCTCCGGGCTGACCGAGCGGCAGCACCCGGCGCCGAGCGGTGGAATACAGGTCTTCCTCGGGGTGGCGCTGCTTTATCTGACGTTCCTACTGGTCCGACGACGAAATCGTGCCGGTGTGGACGGGCCCGAGCGCTCGGGCGAGGAGGTGAACGGAGAGAAGGACGGAGCGCACGGGCATCTGCGACTGGGCCGCGTCTTTGCGCTCGGACTGGTCACGTATCTGCCGTCACTGCTTTATGTGAGCTCGATCAAAAATCTTTCGGATGCGAATCTCAGTACCTCGACTGTCGTCCTGGCCCTGCTGCTGTGTGCTGTTCTCGTCCTGCAGATGGTGGAAATACCGATTATTCTGCGACTGCTCGCGCCGGAGCGGACCGGATCGATTCTCGCCTCCTACAACGCGTGGATGCACCGGCACGGACGGGATCTCGTCATCCTGTTTTCCGCAGCTGGTGGCGTGTATATGCTCGTCAAAGGGATCGTGTCGCTTCTTGACTGAGCATGGGCTCATGACGGTACCGAGCAGCCTTGTCGCCTCGGAGATCCACCTCTCCATCGCGCGCGATGCCGGTTACGCCGCATCCCGGTGAGAACCTGGTAAAGGGCCTGGTGATCCGGTCACCCGCGGTGCCGTGCCCAGTCCGTCCACATGGGCGGACCAGGCACCGGCCCCATATTCGGAGGTATCTCCTGAATATCCGGACGTCTATATCCGGACGGCCTTCATACCCACGGGAGTGCGCACCATCAGCTGACCGTCAGGTGATATGTGATCTCCTGTGAGGTCTCTTCTCCGGCATACAGGCCGGAGCCGCCGAACGTGATGGTATGGCTACCACGGCTGAGTGGTCGCAGCAGTAGATAGAAGCCGTCCGCGACGGTCGGCGCATAGCGGCCCTGGTCGGCACCGAAAATGTTGTCGGCGGGCAGCGTGATGCTGAACGGACTCGCGCTGCAGCGGGCGACCGGTCCGGCGCATGCCCTGTACGGGGTGTGGACGGGGTTGAGGTCTCTCACCGGTACAGCGTCGATGCTGGCATGTAGCTCGGAGATCGGACCGAAATCCTTTTCCAGCTTTTGCCACACATCCCAGGAATTTCTATTCTCACCCGGATTGTTCGCCTCGAAAGCATTGATCAACGGAAAGAACAGGGATCGGCCGGCCGGTACCGTACACGCGTCCCTGGTTACGGACCCGCCGCCAGGAAGACCAACCAGGAAGAAAACCGGACCGGACTGGCCGGAATTACAGTTGACGCCGGTTTGATCAATCGGCGGATTTGTAGGGGTGGGTTGTTCCAGTGCGTATTTGAACCAGGCCGCGGACAATTCTCCGTAGGTTTTCCCCGACACGAACTTCGACGCCCACGGCGGTGTTACGCCCGGGTTGGTCCGAGGAATCGCGGATGCGGGCAGCGCGGCGGATACGGCCAAAGCAAGAGCTCCCACCAGTGTCATTGTCAGACATCGGACCGTTCGCATGAAGTCTCCTTTACGTCCAGTGT
>NZ_CADDZT010000101.1:177724-179041 GCF_902812655.1 Candidatus Frankia meridionalis
AATTCTGGCCAGAAAACACCTGGAGAAAAGATTGTTCAGCGACCGGTCGCAACCCGTACTAATATGAACGAGTGTCCGTTGGGCAGGGTTGTGTCCCGGCCTGGTAGGCCGGATCCCGAACGCGACGATCGGTGTTACCTGCGCCGCCATGGGCCGGTGATCGCACCAGTAACCCCTGCGGGGTCGGGGATGAGCTCATCCATAGCCGCGAAACCCGTTCGGCGTGGCGGCCGACGCGGTCCCACCAAAGATCGAACCTACCGCTCCGCTGTCTCCACGGGCTGGCGATCGAATGAGGCCTTCAAGCAGGAGAGGACGATGATGGCGGCGGCGGTCGCCCCGTTCGCGAAGATGATCGCCATGTCGCCGGTGAGAAGTCCGTAGCCGAGCCAGAGCGCCACGCCGAGTCCGAGGATCGCAAGGTACACCCAGGAGATGTCACCGACCGACCGTGTTCGCCATGACCGGAGCAGCTGCGGGAGCCAGCAGCCCGTCGTCAACGCACCTGCCAGCAGGCCAAGGATGGTCATTCACACCTCTTCGTCGTCGCGTATCAGGATATAGTGATACGCCGGACGCGATCCCGAGAAAAAATGCCGTTTACCGGAGCGCCATCTCGTGGTACCCGCCCGGGCCCCGCGGCTGCGGAGTCTCGTACGCCGCCAGAACCCCTGACCGTCATGGGTCGCATTGCGGTCCGTGTGCGGCACCTGGCGAATGGTGATTTCCCCCGAGTCCGGGATGCGTACGGTGCACGGGCCGCCGGGTATCGCCTGTACGGACGCCACTACGCTCGTTACCGCCGGACTCGTCGGAACTCGGAGCATGCCTGTGTGGACTAACGATGACGCCCGATTGCCGCGAGCGTTGCGCCTGACGATCCTGCTCGCTCTGTGGGCCGCCGTGGTGGCGGCCTGCGGCGAGGGGGCCGGTTCGTCTGGACCTGCCTCAACGCCAGCACCGGCACAGACATCGGCGATCACACAGCCGGGGCCATCGCCCGTACCGGCCACGGAAACCGGTGGGCCGCAGCCGACCAACGTGTATGCGTTCGACGGGGCGAATCAGTTCAGCTCCGCCGTCCGCGGCGCGAAGCAGCTTGTCTACGTTCCGAACAGCGACAGCAACACCCTCGATGTGATCGATCCCACGACCTTCAAGGTGATCGACCACTACGTGACCGGCGCCAGGCCCCAGCACGTCGTCCCGGCCTGGGATCTGTCGACCCTGTACGTCACCAACAACGATGGAAACAGCCTTACTCCGATCGACCCGACCACCGGGAAGATCAAAGGGCCGAACATCCCGGTGGATGAT